>JBFXGX010000006.1:0-51587 GCA_050177605.1 Candidatus Izemoplasmatales bacterium
CGATTGCAATTTCAGATGAGTCTAGGCAAAAGATAAAAAAGATTTCAAAAAAAATTGAAGATGTATCATTTCAAAAAGAAGAGATTCGAAAAGCAATGCAACTAGCAGTCTTGAAGGGTTTCAAACATACAAAAACAAGCAATCAAGAGATGACACCTGACACAATTGGTATTCTCGTGGCTTATTTAATCAAATCATTTCGTCTGAAAAAAGATCCACTAGTAATTCTGGACCCGATTGTTGGTACTGCCAACTTGATTACAACTGTTGCGAATCAACTTGAACGTAATGTTCGACTTGTTGGAGTGGATGCGGATAATTTAAAGTGTGAGCTCGCTAGTATCATGTTTGATATGATGGATTATGGCGAAGAGGTATTCTTCCAAGATACCTTAACCTTCTATAATGTTTTCGCAGATGTGATTCTTGCTGATTTTTCGTATGATGAGGTTGTTGAAAACAGATTTTTCCCATATGAAGTCATTATGCACCATCATTCAAACTTGAGCAAAGATGGATTATTCTTCGCGGTCATTTTCAATGATTTCTTCGAAAATGAATTAAGCGCATCTTTTCGAGAAGAAATGCTAGCTTATTATGATATTTTAGGATTGATAAAATTACCTGATACGATGTTTAAGAGTATCGGTAAAAGTATTTTGATTTTACAAAACAAACAAAATGAATTTGATGAAAAACAATTTTTACTTGCAGATATACCATCATTTGAAGATGAAGATGCATTTAAAAAAGCTTTAAATAAAATTAATCAATGGTTTGATAACCACCAAAAGAAGTTAGGAGAAAAATAAATGGCAAAAATTATGGCAGTAAACGCAGGAAGTTCATCTCTCAAGTTTCAATTACTTGATATGCCTGCAGAAACATTAATTACATCAGGTATTGTAGAAAGAATCGGTATGAATGATTCAGTTTTCACAATTAAGTTTAATGGTGAAAAACTCGTTGAAACAAAAGATATCGATAATCATGCAGTGGCAGTTAAAATGTTACTAGACAAATTAATTGACTTAAAAATTATCGAGAGTTTTGATGAAATTGAAGGCGTTGGTCATCGAATTGTTCATGGCGCTAGCGTTATTACTAAATCGACGATTATTACTGAAAAAGAAATAGAAGTATTAGAAAGTATTATCGATTTAGGACCATTACATTTAGGACCTAACTTAACAGGTATACGTGCGTTTAGAGAAGTGCTTCCTCATGTAACGCAAGTAGGTGTGTTTGATACTGCTTTCCATCAAACAATGCCAGAAGAATCATTCTTATATGCTGTTCCTTATGATTGGTATGAAAGATATCAAGTAAGAAAATACGGATTCCACGGAACTTCTCACAAGTATGTTTCTGAAAGAACCGCTGCATTACTTGGAAAAAAGCCAGAAGAAGTGAACGTAATTGTTTGTCATATCGGAAATGGAGCTTCTATTTGCGCTGTGAAACAAGGTAAATCAGTAGACACATCGATGGGATTCACACCACTTGAAGGTATCCCTATGGGAACAAGAAGTGGTAATGTCGATCCAGCAGTTATAGAATATATGATGAATAAAAAAGGTAAATCAGCAAAAGAAATTACCAATGTGCTTAACAAATTGTCAGGATATATTGGTGTATCTGGTGTATCTTCAGATTCACGCGATTTAGTTGCTGCTAGTGAAGCAGGAAATCATCGTGCTCAACTAGCGATTGATATTCAAGCGAAGAGAATCGCAGATTATGTCGCAAGCTATTATGTTTATATGGGCGGCGCTGATGCTATCGTATTTACCGCTGGTATTGGTGAAAACGCTGCTTCTACTAGAGCAAATGTCATCGAAAGAGTGAAAGTTCTTGGTGCAGAAATTGATCCAGTGAGAAATAACTGCCGCGGTGTTGAACAACTCATCTCTACAGATGAGTCAAAAATAAAAGTATTTGTTGTTCCAACAAACGAAGAAGTAATGATTGCAAGAGATACTTTAGAACTAATTCATGCTCAATAAATAAATTATACCTCCTTAGCGTAATATTAACTAAGGAGGTTTTTTTATGACTTTATGGATGAATTTATTTATGTTGTTTTCTTTCTTTTTTATGCCTTATTTCCAAGATAATACGATTGTTTCATCAGAAAATAGTTCAATAACCATCAAAGGAGAATTTCTTGATGATGGGTACTTGTATTCCTATGGCTTTATTCGATATCTTGATACAAATGAAACGAATGGAATATTGATAAAAACTGATGTTTTAACCAAGCAAATCATTTTTCAAATTCAATACGATGTAGGATATGATGAAATGTTCTTATATTTAGCAGAAATGAGTGAAACCGAGATAGCCATTGTCAACAAAAATACACTTACCTATAGCACTACTCGAATGAACGAGTTTGTATCAACCGAGGTACTACTTTATGACAAGGATGGCTTTTTTATAACTAAAAAAGTAATTCAAGAAATACCTTCAGCTTATGGAAATGTCAATTACAGATTGTTTTTGCAATGCGGGGATCAGCCATTTTATCTTGATCATGATCTAACCGAGGTATCTCAAATGGTTGAATTGACGAATCAAACCAATCTTACTTTACAATACCAAGGACAAGCCTATCTTAATCACCTAGCAATTGATGAGATTACCTTGATCGAACCAGGAATATACATCATGGACATTGTAGATAAACTATATTCATACCATCAAATGATTACCATTATTCCAGAGATTGTTGGCGTACTCGATGGTGGTGTTTATACTTCAAGTCTTTCAATCCGCTCAAATGGAGATCTTTACATTAATGGAATGAATCAATTGAGCCCGGTCGAGATTAGTGAACCCGGGAGTTATACATTAACCGTTCTAGGATTGAATAACTATGTATTCGAACTTACCTTTCTGCTTGATTTTACCTACGAAGGAATAGAAGAACAAGAAGAGACTTCAGAATGTATCATTGTCACTTCCAATGCAAAGCAAATGAGCATCGATGGACTGGAATATGTGGGAACTTTGTTTTGCGATGTTGGAAAGCACGAACTTGTTTTAGAAGGCGAAGGTGGTTATACAAAAAAAGTTACCTTTTCAATTTTGCCTAAAATCGATGGTGTTCATAATTATGAAGAATTCACTGAACCAATCACGATATTTGTCCATGGGGAAGCCTATTTAAATGGCACGAAAATGATGGATGAAACCCTTGTAAGCGATACTGGTAACTACTTAATTGAAGTGATGTACGATGGCGAAATTTATGAACAAATCTTTTTTACTGTGCGTCTTCCTAGCATTGAGGAACCTATCATTAGAGAGACGAAGAATTACGTCTATGAGATTGCGCTTGGAATACTTGTTGTTGTCGGAATTTATATGATAATAAAGAAGAAATAACCTCAAAAACTAGAGATTATGATATAATGATGTCGGTGATACATGTGATACAGTTTGAATTATTTATCCAAACTGGTTATTCCTTAAACGGTAGTTTAATCGATATCCATCGTTTGGTTAAAAAAGCAAAAGAAGTAGGTTTAAAATCACTCGGAATCGCTGACTTTAATAATATGTATGGTGCACTCAAGTTTACAGAGGCATGTCTAAATGAAGGGATCAAACCTATTTTAGGATTAAACACCAACTTATTATTACAAAGTGAGCAAATGATTCCGATTCTTCTTTATGCAGAAAATAATATAGGGTATCACAATTTACTTGAGATCAGCAGTTATGTACAACAAGAAAATGGCCGTATTCCATTAGAGCATTTAGTAAGTCTTTCTGAAGGTGTTTGGTTGGTTCTTCTTTCGACAAGTGGGCTCATCTATGCTCATATGATGGAAGGCAGAGTAGAAGAAGTAAGTGATTTATATCACCAACTCAAAAAGAAAGTAAAAAGAACGTATCTTGGTATCGATACGACTGATATTAATGTAGAATTTAAGATTGCCCCTGAACTTAAAAATATAGGAGATACTTTTTTAGTGCATCAAGTTTCGCTTCTATCAAAAGATGATTTAGAGGCTTCTTTGATTCTGAAAAAGATATTAAAGGATGAACATCCTTCGAAGGATGGTTTTTTTGAAACGGACGAAATTCCTTATTATTTAAGAAGCAGCGATGAACTGACTAAACAGTATCAAGCATATCCTGAAGCAATCAAAAATGCCGAAGAGTTGATTTCTTTACAAGATGTGACCATTGAACTAGGAAAGATTCACTTACCAACCTATCCTACAAAAAATGGATATGAGGCAGAAGAATATCTCCGCGCGCTCGCGTTTAAAGGATTAGAGAGAAGATTACAATCAAAGAAAAAGTGCAAAGTATCAAAAGCATCGTACATTGAAAGATTAGAATATGAATTAAATATCATTCATGAGATGAAATATGACGATTACTTTTTGATTGTCTGGGACTTTGTTTTGTATGCGAAAAAGAAGAAAATTCTTGTCGGTCCTGGTAGAGGAAGCGCCGCAGGAAGCCTTGTATCATACTGCTTAGGTATTGTTGATATTGATCCGCTTGATTTTGATTTATATTTTGAACGTTTTTTAAATCCCGAAAGAATAACGATGCCAGATATTGATATGGACTTTCCGGATAATCGACGAGAAGAAGTCATTGAGTATGTTGTTGATAAATATGGAAAAGACCATGTGACATCGATTATTACATTTGGAACATTTCAAGGAAAAAGTGCAATTCGTGATACAGCAAGAATTCTTGGATTGAATGAATCTGTTATCTCTGAAGTCACTTCCTATATTGCAGAAACGGATAATTCTATTGATTCGTTTGAACAATCAAATCCTCAAAAATATCAAAACTTAATGAACAATCTTGAAATGAAACGACTGTTTGATATTGCCAAAAAGCTAGTAGGATTACCTAGACATACATCAACACATGCGGCTGGAATCATTATTACGAAAGATCCAATCACTTCCTACACGGCAATTCAACCAGGGCTTTTGAATATGTATCAAACACAATTTGAAGCAAGTGATTTAGAAAAGTTAGGTTTATTAAAAATTGACTTTTTAGGGCTAAGAAATTTAACTACCATTCAAAATGTACTTGATTCCATTGAAGCACAAACTGGAGAAAGTATCGATATTTATAAAATAGATTTGGAAGATTCAAAAACATACAAATTACTTCAAGATGTTTCTTCTCTTGGTGTATTTCAACTTGAATCTCAAGGTATGATGAGCTTGATGAGACGAATGCAAATCAAGACTTTTGAAGATATTTCCACGTGTATTGCACTTTTTAGACCTGGTCCTATGGAGTCAATTCCTTCCTTTATTGCTAGACGTGAGGGAAAAGAATCTGTTACATATCTTGCGAAAGAATTAGAACCGATTCTTTCATCCACCGAAGGAATCATCATCTATCAAGAACAAATTATGAAAATCGCCAATGAATATGCTGGATATTCCCTTGGAGAAGCGGATGTATTACGTCGCGCAGTATCCAAGAAAAAGGAATCAGTATTATTAAGTGAACGACAAAAATTTATCTCAAAATGTAATGAGCTTGGACGTGACGAGCAAATCGCCAATCAAATTTATGATTACATCGTGAAGTTCGCAAATTATGGATTTAATAAATCACATTCTGTCGTTTATAGTTTAGTTGCGTATTGGATGGCGTATTTAAAAGCCAATTATCCTACTTACTTTATGGCAACATTACTTGATGCATCGATTGGCTCACAAACTGCCACAAGCGATTATATTAAAGAATGCCGTAAATTAGGAATTAAAATCCTTCCACCAACGATTAACCAATCAAAAAAGTATTATGGAAGAGAAGGCGCCAATTTAAGGTATCCATTACTCGGAATTAAAAATATTGGTGGTATTGTAGCGGATCGATTAGTGGATAGTTTCAAGGACACACCATATCAAGATTTTATTGATTTTATGAAAAGAACCAAAGATGTAAACTCAAGAGTAGTTGAGTCGTTAATCCTCGTCGGAATGTTTGATGAATTTGGGTTAACAAAACAGACGTTAATTGAGAATATGAAACAAATCATCGCTTATGTGAATTTGCCAACACTTGAAAATCAAGCATCATTTGTTTATATTCCATACCCGGAATATGAGTATGGCGCACTTCAAAAAGCTGAGAAAGATTTAATTGGATTCAATCTAAGGTATCATCCACTAAATCAGTTCTCAGATAGAATCGAGAAAGAAAAACTTATCTCTGTAACAGATATCTTGATGAAGTCAAATGAATTTGTTAATTTTGTCGCTTATATTGATAAAGTTCGACTCATCAAAACCAAGCATGGTGAAACCATGGCATTTATCGTATTAGAAGATGCTTATTCAAGCATTGAAGCAGTAGTTTTCCCAAAAGATTATGAAAAGTTCTCCGAAAAAGTGGTTGCTTATCAAATTGCGGAAATTGTTGGAAAGCTCGAAGAAAGAAATAATCAATTACAAGTATTAGTTAAGTCTATTAAATTATGGGAGGAAAAAGTATGAAAATTGGAGTATTAACATCTGGAGGAGACGCACCTGGAATGAATGCAGCCATACGTGCTGTTGTTCGTACTGCCATTAGTTATGGCATGGAAGCCTATGGAATATATGATGGATATAAAGGATTAGTTGAAGGAAAAATAGTTAAACTCGAAAGAAACGACGTTGGGCAAATCCTCAATCATGGAGGAACGATTTTAGGCTCTTCACGATTGAAGGAATTTAAAGAAGTTTCTGTAAGACAAATAGCGATTGATAACCTAAAAGAAAAAGGGATTGAAGCTTTAGTTGTTATTGGTGGAGACGGAACCTATAGGGGTGCCCAAGCCTTAACTGAAATGGGTATTAATTGTATTGCTTTACCTGGAACGATTGATAATGATATTTCTTCTACGGAATATACCATTGGTTTCTTTACAGCGCTCGATACAGCGATTGATGCAATCGACAAGTTAAGGGATACTTCCTTTTCACATCGAAGATGTACTGTTGTCGAAGTGATGGGAAGAGATTGTGGAGATTTATCCATCTATTCCGGAATCGCATGTGGGGCAGAAATTGTCATCACAAAAGAAACTGGGTTTAACCGCGAAAATGTCTTAAAACAAGTCAGTCATGCCAAAGCGATTGGCAAGAGACATGTGATTGTAGTTGCAGCTGAAAATATGATTGATGTATTTGAGTTAGCACGAGATATTGAAAAACATTCTGGATATGAATCTAGAGCAACAGTTTTAGGACATATTCAACGCGGAGGAAATCCAAGTGCTTTTGACCGTGTCCTTGCAAGTAAAATGGGTGCATATGCTGTGGAACTATTAAAAGATGGCAAAGGTGGGAAAGCCGTTTACTCAAGAGGCATTGAAATCAATAATTGTGATATTAATGAAGCTCTTAGCAAAGAAAGAAAGCCGACCGATTTATACCTTTATTTATCTAAACTTAATTAATGAAAAAGCGTGATTTAAAACAAATCACGCTTTTATTTTTATATCGTATGTTATTACTTCGCTTGGGTAAAAAAGAAATATTGTATAGTTTTTTTGATGTTTTATAAGAATACCGTACTTGTATAAGTCATCAAGACGTATGTTTAGATTTTGTGCAATGTTCTCATAGAGTTCAGTTCTATTTGGAATGGATTTATCCCACCATAGTTTCGGTTTAATTTTGTTGTGGGATAAATAATCTTTCTTTAACAAATAGGTCATCTCTTCATATAGATGTGGATATTGCTCATACACAAACTGATCTAGTAAGTGAAATACTTCATAAAGTTGATATCGATGAAAATCAAATTGTTTATTGATCAGGTAATGGTATATTTGATAAAACAAATCAAAAACGGATTCGATATTTTTGGTTAAGTATGTGATAGACTCATTCATGAATCCTTTGTTCCAATACAGTTCAAGAATTTCTTCGACTTGATGAATGATTAATTGTTCATTTACCGACAAATAATCATTTTGAATCATCTCATAAGGGGCATGTTGATGATAAATATAATGATATTTTTCGCTTTCGGCTTTTAAAAGTGTACCTTTTAACATTTTTAAAAATCCAAGTTGTAATTCTTTTGCATATAAAGTAAAGACCTCTTGAAATGTCTTTTTAAATATTGGGAGTGTCTCGTAGGGCAAACCGGCTATTAAATCAAGATGTAAATCAACGATATTTCCTTCGATGATTTTTTTGATATTCGAGAACAGAACCTTGTTGTTTTGTTTTCTATTTACAGCTAGATTTGTTAGTGCATGAGTTGATTGAATTCCAATTTCAAAACGGATTCCATTTTTTGGCCCATGGGAATTTACATATTCAATAATTTCTTGCCTCAGGATATCACCGGTAATTTCGAATTGAAAAGATAACCCCTCTTCATAGATAGAAAAAATGAAGGCAAAAATTTCTGTGGCATATTTCGGATAGATATTGAACGTTCGATCTAAAAACTTAAAAGTTTTAGCTCCGTGACTTTTTAAATACAAAATTTCTGATTTTACTCTTTCAATATCAAAATACCTTACTCCGTTTTCTAAAGAAGCTAAACAATAAGAACATTCAAATGGACAACCACGCGATGTTTCGATATATTGAATTTTGTTTTTTATGTGGAGGATATCTGCTTCAAAATGATACGGCGTTTTTAAAGCATTTAAATCTTTGATATCTTCTTTTGGGTGATGAATGATTTGTCCATCGGCGTTTTTATATTTTAAACCAGGAATGACATAATTGCCATCTGTATGAATATGATGAAGCAATTTATGGAAAGCAATCTCTCCTTCACCTTCGATAATATAATCAACAAGGTTCTCTTCAAAGAAAAAATCATTTTCGTAAGAGACTTCGGGACCGCCTAAGATGAGGATGGCTTCTTTCTTAATACATAGTTCTCTTAAAAGCTTCTTGACTATCTCTATATTCCATATATAACAACTGAACGCAATAATATCAGGTCTTGTAGAAATAATTTGTTTAAGTATATCACTCAAAGAATCCTTGATGGTAAATTCAAGGATATCTGCTTCATAGGTTGTATTTGCTTTTAAATATCTTACGGCCAAGTTTGTGTGAATATACTTAGCATCAATACTGACAAGAATTGTTTTCAAAATCATCACCTACTACTATTGTAACAGATATGTGAAAATCTGCAATTGGAAGTAAATGGTGTGGTATACTATATACTAGGGTGATAACGATGAATGAATTTAAGTTAGTATCTGAATATACGCCAACTGGAGATCAACCAAAAGCGATTCATAAGCTTGTTGAAAATCTTAATAACGGTTTTAAAGAACAAGTTCTTCTTGGTGCGACAGGTACCGGAAAAACCTATACAATCGGTAATGTGATTCAAGAAGTAAATCGTCCGACGTTGGTTTTAGCACACAATAAAACATTAGCTGGACAATTATATTCTGAGTTAAAAACACTATTTCCAGAAAACAGAGTGGAATACTTTATTTCTTATTATGATTACTATCAACCAGAAGCCTATGTTCCTGGGAAAGATTTATATATTGAAAAAGATGCAAAAACAAATGAAGAAATAGATGAATTACGACATGCAGCTACAAGTTCTTTGCTTGAAAGAAGAGACACAATTGTAGTAGCCAGCGTCTCCTGTATCTATGGCATTGGAGATCCAGAGGAATATAAAAAAGGAATGGTGACCATTCGGACAGGCGACAGTGAAGGCAGGGACGCGCTTCTTGAAAGACTGATTTCTATCTTATATGAAAGAAATGATATAGATTTCTCAAGAGGAAGTTTTAGAGTCAGAGGAGATGTAGTCGAGGTTCTTCCTCCATATGAAGCAGTTCATGGAATCCGTGTTGAATTTGATTTTGACGAAATTTCTAGAATTCGAAAATTTGATGTTGTAACGGGTGAAATCATTCAAGACTATGAAGTATTAAGTCTATTTCCAGCTTCTCATTTCTTAACAAATAAAGATACGCTAGAAGAATCAATGAAGAGAATCAAGGATGAACTCATAGAAAGATTAACCTATTTTAAAAACAATGGAATGTTACTTGAAGCAGAACGCCTCGAACAAAGAACGATGTATGATTTAGAAATGCTCGGAGAAATGGGAACCTGTAGTGGCGTTGAAAACTACTCTAGACATTTAACACTAAGAAATGAAGGAGAAACGCCTGCCGTACTAATTGATTTTTTCCCAGATGATTTTTTACTTGTTATCGATGAATCCCACGTGACACTCCCACAAGTAAGAGGAATGTATAATGGTGACCGTTCGAGAAAACAAACGTTGGTGGATTATGGCTTTAGGCTTCCAAGCGCTTTAGATAACCGTCCATTGAATTTTGATGAGTTCTTAGGTAAGATTAATCAAGTAATCTATGTCAGTGCGACACCTGGTGATTTTGAACTTGAAAGAAGTAATGCGATCGTTGAACAAATCATTAGGCCTACCGGACTAATTGATCCACTTGTAGAAGTTAGAAAAACAGAAAATCAAATTGATGATTTAATATCTGAAGTCGAAAAAACAATTAAACGTAATGAAAGAGTATTAATCACTACCTTAACGATTAAAATGAGTGAAGACTTAACTGCTTATTTAAAAAGTCTTGGGTATAAAGTCGCTTATTTGCATTCTGAAATCAAATCACTTGAACGTCTTGAAATCATTCGAGAACTCAGACTGGGGACTTATGACATCTTAGTTGGTATCAATTTATTAAGAGAAGGCCTTGATTTGCCAGAGGTTTCCTTCATCGCTATTTTAGATGCGGATAAAGAAGGGTTCTTACGTAGCGCGCGTTCCTTAGTTCAAATCATCGGGCGTGCAGCGCGTAATGTGAACGGTAAGGTTGTAATGTACGCCGATAAAATGACAGATTCAATGAAATATGCGATTAGCGAAACTTCAAGACGTCGTGAAATTCAAATGGAACATAATAAAGAACATAACATTACTCCTAAAACTATCTATAAGAAAATCTATGATTCGGTTTCGGTTAAGTTAGAAGAAGATACATCGAAAAAAGACTATAGCCATTTATCGAAAAAGGAAATTAAGAATAGTATTGATATTCTTGAAAAACAAATGATGGCAAGTGCAAAAGAACTTGATTTCGAACGAGCTGCAGAATTGCGTGATATCATCATCGAGTTAAGAGGCAATTTGTAATGAAGTATGTTTATCTTACTATTTCTTTATTGCTGACACTATTTGCCTTCTTGATGTCATCTGCTTCCGGAGAATTATCTGGAGATATTAGTTCTTCGTTTAGTCTTACAATCTACCAGGTCATCATTGAACCTATTCGCTTTTTTAATTTATCATTTGATACATTCCATACGATTATAAGAAAACTCGCGCATATTACCGAATATTTATTGATGGGATATTTTTGGATGGTAACATTTTATCAATTTAAAATAAAAATAGGATACGTTTTCGCGTTAGGATTAATCATTGCTTCTCTAGACGAGATGATTCAACTGTTCTCGGTAGATCGTGGACCAAGCATTATTGATGTCCTTTTATATGATTATCTAAGTTTTTTCGTTGGCGCACTCTTTAGCACGAAATACAACCACATATCAATTTTATCAAAATAAGCACCTTTATTGGGTGCTTTTTTCATGAAATTAATATTTTTAAGGTTAAAGTTTAATAAAATCAAACTAAAAATTAAAAAAATTAAAAAAAATATTAAAAAAGTGTTGCATTATTAAAAAATAGGGTATATAATGAAAGCGTAAATTAAAAAAGTTAAACAAAAGCATTGAATTAATCAAAAAAATCAATTTTGATTTCAATAGATTAAAAAGGAGGAAACAATATGAACCAACAACTAAAACAAAAAGACAATTCAATATTTTCGAAATCATCTCAGTTGACTCCAAAGTATCTATCTAAGAAAGATAAAACAGAATCTCAAGAAGAACATTTCAACAACTTTATCTCACGCTTTGGAATGATGATGGTGGACGGAAAAATGATGATGTCCAAGTTTGCATGTTTGTCAATCGATCACTTATAGGAGGATATCATGACAAATCCAGTTCTACTTGACTTGAAAGATCAAGTCATTACCACAAAAGAAGCATACGATGAATTATACAAACCAAAAAAAGTAAAGAAACCTCGTAAAGCACATTTTGTCAAAGTGAAAGTACGAATTCCTGATGACAGAGCAGCAAATCGTCTACTCGCATTCTTCTTATTCTTACCCTTTCCGCTCTTCATTGTGAGAATAGGGTTAAGATTCGTAAAAAATGAAGACGACTTGCCATTACCAAAAAGTGAAATCTTTGAATTAATTTCCTACCGCGGAATCAAAGTTAGCGTGAATGCTAAAGGCGGCGAAAAAGTATATATCAAAACATTTTAGGAGGAATCAAAATGGATCATTTCAAATTTAAAAAAGACGGACTCAATATTCTTAGTGAAGTGACAAGAACGAAGGCCAAGTATCCTGTCATCTCAGAATGTCCTGTTTGCCATCATGACTTGATGGTTGAAAAATTAACGTGTGAACATTGTGGTAGTTCAGTAGAAGGCAAATTTACATTATCTAAATTCAATTACTTAGATATGGATAAGCTTTACTTCATTGAGATTTTCGTGAAGAATCGTGGAAACATCAAAGCAATTGAAAAAGAAATGAATTTAAGCTATCCAACAATTAAAAAACTTCTTGATGATGTAATCTTAGAATTAGGGTATACACCAGAGGCTCAAGAAAGTGAAGAAGTGAAAGAAGAACCAGCAAAACCAAAAGTATCAAAAGTCGAAATTCTCGACAAAATCTCTAAAGGCGAAATCAGTGTTACTGAAGCAGCCGAACTTTTGAAAAAACTTAAATAGGAGGAACAAAAAATGGCAAAAAACGATCTTAAAGAAGAAAGAATGAAAATATTAGAATTATTAACTAAAGGATTAATCACAGCGGATGATGCAGAAAAATTACTTGCTGCTTTAGGTGAAGCCCCTGAAGAAAAAGTAGAATTTGTAACCGCAAAGAAAAATCAATTCAGAATGTTAAAGGTATTCGTTAATTCAGCGGATGGCGATGAAGTTAAAATTGAACTTCCAATCGAATTTGCAAAATTATTAAAATCGAAAAAATTTAACATTGACGCAATTGACGATATGGATATCGATGTTGATATGCTAATCGAAATGATTAATTCTGGTGTGATCGGTGAAATTGTCAATGTCAAATCAGCGGATGGCGACATTGTTAGAGTGGTTGTAGAATAAAACTCTTCTTTTTAGAAAAAGGACAAGAAAATGAAAACTTGTCCTTTTTTTCTTTCATAAACTAGTTACACAAAAGTAACCAAAAATGTGTTATAATAGATAATGATAGGACTCCTGGAGGGCAATAATGAAATCAATACGTGAACTATACAAAATTGGCTATGGGCCATCCAGTTCACATACGATGGGACCACAAAAAGCATGTGTATTGTTTCAACAGACCTTTCCTGATACAGTACGCTTTAAGGTCATCCTCTATGGATCACTGGCATTAACCGGTAAAGGTCATCTTACCGATGAAATCATTAAAAAAACTTTAGGGGACGTTGAAGTTGAATTTAATAAATCGTTTCCTTTTTCACATCCGAATACCTTTGAAATCTATGGTTATACCTTAGATAACACAGAGTACTTTTGGCGTGTTTATAGCATCGGTGGCGGTTCGATACAAATTGAAGGAGAAGAAACCTTTCCTTCTCCAAGTATTTATCCACATCATTCATTTGATGAAATCAAGAAATATTGTGAACAAGAAAATATACGATTATATGAATATGTAGAGCGATTTGAAGGAAAAGAGATTTGGATTTTTCTTGATGAAATCTATCGTTCTATGATGAATACTATCAATCAAGGACTATCCAAAGAAGGCACTTTGCCAGGAATATTAAAAGTCAAAAGAAAAGCAAAACAATTACTTGAGAAAGTATTTGAAAATGAACCTTCTGAAATCACTGAAAGCAGACTTGTTAGTGCCTATGCCTACGCCACATCTGAAGAAAATGCAAGTGGCGAAATCGTCGTTACTGCACCAACTTGTGGTGCAAGTGGGGTCGTTCCTGCGGTGATGCGCTATATGAAAGAAAAACATCACTTTAAAAAACAAACTTGTCTTCATGCACTCGCTACAGCTGGGATTATTGGAAATATTATTAAACATAATGCATCGATAAGTGGAGCCGTTGCAGGGTGCCAAGCTGAAATTGGTAGTGCCTGTTCAATGGGCGCAGCACTTCATGCGGAATTATTTAAACTGAGTTTACATCAAATTGAATACGCAGCTGAAATAGCCATGGAACATCACTTAGGACTGACTTGTGACCCTGTTCTTGGCTATGTTCAGATTCCTTGTATCGAAAGGAATGCTGTTGCGGCATTGCGCGCAATAGATGCATGCGGACTTAGTTTCTTTTTAAGTGAATCAAGAAAAATATCGTTTGATATGGTCGTTGAAACGATGTATCAAACGGGAAAAGACATCCATACAAAATACCGTGAAACTGGTATCGGCGGATTAGCCGAACTATATACGAAGATTAAAGGATAAGAAAGGGACCATTATGGAAAGTTATGAGTATCGTACAATCGTAGAAGCCATTGATTTTACACATGATGCGCTAGGAGTCTGTAAACTTGAAGATGGGTATACCGTTTTTGTCGAAGATCTTCTGAAAGGTGAAAAAGCCGAAATTGTAATAACTGAACGAAGAAAAAATTATGGATTTGGAAAAGTCGTCGAGCGACTAGAAAGAAGTCCTTATCGTGCAGCGCCTAAATGTAAACATTTTTATGAGTGTGGCGGATGTCAAATGATGCATATGGACTATGATTTACAAGTCCATTTTAAACAATATCGTGTTGAAAATTTATTAAAACGTAATGGATTTGAAGAAACGCTTGTGAATGATACGATTTCAATGATGAATCCATATTATTATCGAAATAAAGTTGAAATCAAGTTTGCCGAAGGTGCCAAAGGCGTTGAAGTAGGCTTCTTCCAAAATAAATCTCATCATTTGGTCAATTTAGAAGAATGTTATATTATGCCAAAAAAGACTTTCGAAACCATGAATTTAATGAGAAATCTTGCCAATGAATTTGGATTAAAGGCATATAGTGAAGAAACAAAAAAAGGATTACTGAAATCGGCTGTAATTCGTGAATCCTTTACAAATAAAGAAATTGTCATCTTAATTAATACAACGAATGAATCTTTCCCAAATCAAGATGCTTTTGTGAAAAAACTTATCACAAAGATTCCAGAAGTGAAAGGAATTGGAAGAAGTATTTCTAATGACGAATCTACTTTGTCAAAAGATCCAATTGAATTGCTTTATGGAAAAGACCATTTAACTGATAAAATTAATGGTTTAACTTTTGAAATTGGTTTTAGATCTTTCTTCCAAACAAATACATTACAAACAGAAAAATTATATGCAAAAGCATTAGAATATGCAGAACTTTCTGGTAAAGATAAGGTTATCGATGCCTATTGTGGCATTGGAACGATTGGTCTTTCTGCAAGTAAAGATAGTTATAAAGTCTTTGGAATTGAAGTCGTTAGACAAGCGATTGTAGATGCGAAAAGAAATGCGGAAATAAACAAAATTGAAAATGCCTTTTTTGAAGTAGGTACTTCAGAAAGCGTCATTCAAAAATGGAAAAAATATAAATTTGATGTTATCTTTATTGATCCGCCTAGAAAAGGTTGCGATAAGGAATTCATTGATACGCTGATTTCAATGAAAATACCAAAGATTGTTTATGTTTCTTGTGATCCAGCCACATTAGTTCGTGATTTGAAATTCTTAAGAGATGCTGGATACGAATTAAAAGAAGTTACTCCAGTGGATATGTTTCCACAAACTACTCACGTAGAAACAGTTTCATTACTTACATATTCACAATCTTAACTGATTTAATGTTCAATCTGTCTATAGAACAATCAAAAACGCCATCGTGCTCTTAAGGAATGACTGATGGCGTTTCTTTTTTTTGTGAATATATATACTCTCCAAAACATAGAGAAGGGATATATTGATTGAATCGCCAATTCGTGCTATGATGGAATTAGGTGATTAATTTGAATATAGCAGAAAATATTAAAACTTTGAGAGTTAGTCGGAAGTGGACACAGAAGGAACTTGGTCAAAAATTGTATGTCAGTGATAAAACTATCAGTAAGTGGGAAAGTAATCGAAGCGTACCTGACATTTTTATGATTGAGGAACTTGCTAAAATTTTTAATGTATCCGTTGAATACATCCTTAACACAGATAAGTCATCCCATTCAAACAACAGGAAGATTTTTCGGCTTTATCATCTGATTTCTAAATGGGCGAAGAAGAATGCTATATTTTCAATTTTCCTTTTGATGTCACTTATTTCTTTAATTGTTCTTTCAATATTGAGAGATGAAATAGCCTATTTTTATCTACAATTCGTTATGATGATTTATATCATATTGCTTTGCATTAAATACACTAAATGGTATGCAATCCTATTTTTATTACTAGGGACTCAATTATTGGATCAAATGATTGTCTTTTTACAACTTCATCTATTGGATAGTTACTTACTTTTACCACTTTTTCTATTTTTATTTTTATTGATGGTTTTTATCATCAAAGAGTTGATTTTATCCAAAAAATGGAAACATTTGATTATTTTTATTGATATATTTTTTATCTTACTTTTTATGAAGCTAGTTATGAATGCATTCGTGGTGTCTTACCACATTACATCCAGTAGTGATTATTCTGATATCTTATCTACCACGAATTACTTGGTTTCTGTCATGATGATTTCATTATCTCTTGTTATTATTGGAGCACTACATCAATGGATTATTCCAATACTATCGAAAAAAAGAGATCAAGCATCCATTGCTTGATTTCATTTTATTATGGTAATATATATTTAGAATGGAGTGATAATATGTTATATATGATGATAGTGAAAGCTTCTAGTAATTCTGAAGGAGCCAATATTCCGAATAAAGAACTCATGCTAAAGATGGATGAGTATAATGACGAGCTAATAGCAGCTGGAGTACGAGTTATGGCGAAAGGGCTACATCCAAGCAGTGAAGGGTATCGTCTATCTTTTCCAATAGAACAAAACGAAACTATCTTAACTGCAGGTCCATTTAAACCAGAAAAAGATGTTGTTGCAGGGCTCTTTCTAATAGAAGTATCATCGCACGAAGAAGCAATGAAATGGTTTTTGAAAGTTCCAGACCCACAAGGAAATGGTGAAGGGCAAGTTGAATTAAGACAAGTATATTAAAAAAGGTCTTCCGAAATGGAAGGCCTTTTTATATATTTTCTGTTAGGAGAATCTCTTTATATTCTTTGAATAAATCAAAAGGATCAAAATTAAAATCTTCAAAAAGTGTATTGAAGAAAAATTCAGTATTTTTTGCGTTATTCTTACTAATCACTTCCGCAAAACATAAAGTAGCATAGTGCTTTGCTTTTTTAAACTCACCTCTTCTTTTATAACAAATGGACAATACATAATATAATTTTCCAAGTCCTTGACTTAGTCCATTTTTTAAACATATTCTTACACCGGTATTTGCAATCTTAATTGCTTCATCATCCTGATGTTTACTTCCAAGGGTAATAGATAGGTTCGTATATATCGCTGGTAAGATATAGCTTATATCTGAAGTTAAGTATTTCACAGATTTATCATCCAGTATTCGAAGAAGTAATTCCATTGCGCCAGTTCTATCTATTTTCTCTTCTATATCTGAAATTTCAAGGATGGATATGATATCAATAAAATCAAATGCGTTATTGTTAATACATTCAGGATAATTACATAACTTTGAATATTGGTCATATGCAGCTTGATCATAGATTTCTTTATGGATTCTGTGATATCTCGTTTTACAATAGGTCAATAATCTTTCATTAAACAAACTTAGGCTGGTCAGTTTTGATATTTTATCTGCATTGTCTATAAAATTGTCAAATTGATGATGCTCTATTTGCTTGTATAAATCAATTAATTTTCTTGTTTCATAGGCGTCCTTTTCACTGAGTGAAAAATAGAAATCTCTTTGACTAAGTCCAAGACGATTCACAAATTCCATCAGCCTTTTTTCGCTAATATTGTTTTCTCCACTTAAGTATTTACGATATTGTCTATCACCACAAATACCCTCACAGAGTTTTTCGACTGTGATGTTTTTTTTGATACGGATGTTATCAAGATGAATCATTGTTTTTAATATTTCAGTTATCATGTTTAGTCCCACCTTAAAAACGGCCGTTACAGGGCCTGTTTTCTATCTTCCTTGTATTATACCATAGGATACAGGAGGATAAAATGAAAAATCGAATGGCAAAGTTTGTGCTATTCATTACGATGACTATGTTTTTATTTGGTGTCGCCCTTAAATCTGTCAACGCAGAAATCAGTGCCATGCCCAAAGAAGAACCGACAATTCCAATCGAATTAGATCAGTAGTGATGAACTCAAACTGAAATTGTAGATACAGTCTACTTTTTCGTCTTTTGATTTTTAGAAAGGAGCAAGTTAATGAATTCCATTGAAAAAATGATTCGAATAGAAAAAGATGGGTTATGCGATACCATCATCCAATATACTAATGATCGATTTATTTTGAGTTATGCTAAACAGTTAAAAAATATTAGGTATGATGATGACAAAGAAGTGTTTATTGAACTAGTATCAAAATTATATCAGTGGTATGTAACAACGATTGAAAAAATAATGTCGAGTGAATTCACACTAGATAAATCCGCTCATCAAAAAAGCAAGAATATATTAAAACAAATTTTAGAATATATAGACAAAGAAGATTAGGGGTGAAATAAATGGAATATTCTAAAGAAGTAATAGATTTAGTTTGGGAAATGGCGTTTGAAATTGAAGGAAAAGATCCGTCCATCTATCGGAAGGATAAATGTGGTGCGACCATCAGGAAAGATTTACTAAATACAACAAATACTTACGGATGGATAATTAATCATATTCATCCTATCAGTTGTGGTGGGATTGAGTTTTTTACAAATTATCAACCGCTTCATTGGAAAAACCATGAAAGCAAGGGTGAAGGACCAGATTTTCCTCACGTATATTGTGTATGGAATAAATAAAAGGGCCGCGAAATAATCGCGGCCATATTTTTTAGTTGAGTTTAATTGAATCGATTTGATTAATAATGTTTTGAATATGCGTATCCCAATATTCCCAAGTATGAGAACCAGGATAAGTTTCATATAAGTAAGGAACTTTGATTGAATCCAAATGCTTTACAAACTTCTTGTTTGACTCAATAAGAAAATCTTCATTTCCACAATTCACATAGATAAAAGGAATATTTTTATCCAATTTATTAGCTAGATATAATAAACTGTTGGTACTATTTGTGAAATCTACATTTTCACCAAATATTGATTTGAAATGAGCATTTCTCGCACCGTCTTGCATACTCATATCATAAATAAATTGAATATCTAGTGCTCCTGAAAGACTGGCAACTAAAGAAAATCTTTCGGGATAAGTTAATCCAATTTTCATTGCACCGTATCCTCCCATAGATAATCCTGCAATATAGTTGTATTTTGGATCTTTGGATAATGGAAGAAGACGACTCGCGATTTCAGGTACTTCGTTCGCAATATAATCAAAATAATTTAAACCATTTAAACCGTTCGTGTAATAACTATTATATGCGGATGGCATAACAACTGCAATATGATGATCCGATGCATATCTTTCTATAGAAGATAATCTAATCCAATCACTATTATTTCCTAAATATCCATGTAATAAATAAAGTACTGGAAATTTCTTTTGATTGTTTTCTACTGGATCAGATTCATTGAAATTATCTGGTAGTATGATATTGAGTCTTTCACCCATGTTTAAAACTTGTGAACCAAATTCAAGTGTAATAAGTGCCATTGTAGTTTCCTTTCATGTAAAGTATCTACTACTATTTTATTCTAAAATAGGCAGAAATGAAAGATGAATTTTTTTGAATTTGAGTTTTTAAATTATTTATTGTATGGTATATTTAAGATAGACGAAGAGTCTATAATAAAAGGAAGATTCAATAGGAGATTATCATTGAAGAGAAAAGTTGAAACGATAGAAAACAGATGGGACATTTTATATAACGAGTATCCTGAAGTGTATGATGAGTTTGCAATGGTGAAGAAACATCCATCGATTGATGAGGTACTAAAACAACATTTTGATTTTAAAAATAAGATATTACTAGACATCGGGTCAGGAACTGGGGATTCATCTTTTCCTTTTGCAAATTTATGCAAAGAAATCATTGGTATTGAAATTGAAGATGAAATGAGATTTATCGGAAATCAATATGCTATCCAAAGAAAAATAAAGAATATTTCCTTTATACAAGGAGATGCTATGGATATTCCACTTAAAGCTAATAGCATTGATATTTCGATGGCGATTACCTTACCTTTGTTTATTCCTGATGATATTCGCAACTATGTTAATGAAGCGACCAGAGTTACAAAAAAAGATGGATATGTCATCAACGTAGGAATTGCTCCATTATGGTATGGAGGGGAATACGCTCCGATAATATTAGGAGAAGCTCGTATCACAGAAGAAGATACAGAAGGAGTTACAAATAAAATTCTTTGTGATGAATTTGGATTTGAGTATTTTGATGTGGATATGATTCAAGAATATGGTTCGTTAGATAAAATAGTATCTACCTATGGTTTCATCTTTGGATCAAATGTAATTAACTATTTGAAAGAACATCACTTAACTTCGGTTCATTGGAGATTTAGAGTTCATTACAAGAAAAAATGAGGAGAAAATTATGAAAAGAATTCTGTTATTACTGCTTTTTTCCTTTTCGGTTTTATTAAGTGGTTGTATGATTGAATACTATGATGAAACTTATTATGGAGTTGCAGAGTATATAACCATTTCAGACAAGGAAGTACTTGTAGCGAATCTAGGTCCGCTTGGGATTGTCAATATTCCACAAGATATCTCTGTCGTTTGCTACGAACCAAATCAAGAAGCAATTACAAATTATTCTATTGTTGAAGGTGATTTAATTCGATTTTGGTTTAATAATTTAGGAGAAATATCTATTCAAGAATCTTTTCCAGGGAATTTTTCTAGTGTACCTACATCAATTGACGTAAGCTTACATGGTTTAAAGATGGCGTATTATGATAGAGACCACTACAAACTATCATTTCCTATATCTTATTTACCTGAATCGCCAGCCGATGAATCAAATCATTATTCTGTCACATTTTCAAATAACACGAACGAGTTAATGCAAGCGGATATTCTGGTTTTTGATGATGAATCCTTTTCAATCTTACTCGTTAACGATGATGTTATAAGCAGTTTGTATTTTATATCAGCTGCAAACATATTCACCTTAAAAATGAATGAAAACGAATGAAAACACCTTCTTAACAAGGTGTTTTTAATTTGTTTATTCAGTGGTATAATGTATTTGGAACAATTCATTTGCATAAAGAAAGGAACGAAGATGAAAACACCAATTGTACCACCGTATAAAATCAAGGTAGTTGAACCAATTCACTTAATTAACAAAGAAGAGAGAATCAACCGATTGAAAGAGGCGGGCTATAACCCATTTAAGCTTCGTAGTGAGGATATCTTTATAGACTTGCTGACGGATTCTGGGACTGGCGCGATGAGTCACTTTCAATGGAGTGCTTTAATGATGGGGGATGAAGCTTATGCCGGATCTTCTAGTTTTTACAGGCTTGAAAAAGTAGTCAAAGAAATTACAGGTTATAAATATATGATGCCAGCTCATCAAGGTAGAGGTGCAGAACAAGTTGTTATACCCATTTTGACGAAGCATCCTGGAATGATTTTTATAAGCAATATTCATTTTGATACAACAAGAGCCCATGTTGAGATTGCTGGCGCAAGAGCCATTGATTGTGCTACGAAAGAATGTTTTGACTTAGGCAATTATCATCCATTCAAAGGCAACTTTGATGTAGTTAAATTAGAACAAATTATTCAAGAACATGGTAAAGATAACGTTGCTGGAATTATTATGACAATAACGAATAACTCTGCTGGTGGTCAACCAGTTAGTTATGAAAATATGAAAGAAGTTGCTTCGATTGCGCGTAAACATAACATTACTTTATTAATTGACGGCGCAAGATATGCTGAAAATGCGTTTTTCATTAAACAGAGAGAAAAAGGTTTTGAAAACAAAAGTATTCGCGAAATTGCTCGAATGACATTTGATCTCGCAGACATTTTTTTAATGAGTTCTAAAAAGGATGGGCTTGTTAATATCGGCGGATTAATCGCAATCAAAGATAATTTGGCGTTATTCCAAGCTTGTCAAACTCGGATTGTACCGATGGAAGGATTTCCTACTTACGGAGGACTAGCCGGAAGGGATATGGATGCATTAGCAGTTGGTCTAGAGGAAGCACTCGAAGAAGACTATTTGTCTTATAGAATTAATGAAGTAGCCTATTTAGGATCACTTCTACGAGAAGCAGGGGTACCAATTCAGTATCCTACAGGAGGACATGCGGTGTTTGTTGATTGCAAATCAATGTGTCCTCAAATTCCCTATAATGAGTTTCCAGCTCAAGCAGTCTGTAATGAACTTTATATTGAGGGGGGAATACGCGCGGTAGAAATTGGATCACTTCTTTTAGGAAGAGATCCTGATACTCACGAAAATCTAGAGTCAGATGCAGAATTTATGAGATTAACAATTCCTAGAAGAACCTATACCTTAGAACATTTGGCATATGTTGCCTCTTGTGTTATTAATGTTTATCAAAGAAGAGATCAAATTAAAGGGGTTCGTTTCACATACGAATCACCAATTTTAAGACATTTTACTGCAGAATTTGAAATAATTGAGTGATTTTTTAATTAAATTGACTAGTTTTGAAAACAAGGTATAATAGATATGGATAGTTTGAATAGGAGGGGTATAATGAATGTTTCATCAAAAAAACGCATATCGTTATTTGCACTAATATTGATTATTGCCACTTTTGCTCTTTCTATTCCGGGATTGTTTTTCTATTATAATATACAAAATCTGATTGTCGAAGAACTAGGCAGAAACGCAACTAGTGTTGCTGCGTCTGTGGCTGAACTTGTCGAACAACGGATTGATGATTACAAAACGCTAGTAACGATTGATGATTATGAGAATACAGCTTATGATGAGGAATATTATTTTGAAATGCTTGCTTCCTTCAGTCATATCAATGAACAAATCGGTGCAGATTACCTTTATACAGAAAAATATATTGATGATTCAACCGTAGCCTATATTTTTGATTCAGAAGATCCTGAAAGTGACTATTTCAGTCCGATTGGATCTACTGATTTGATGAGTGAATATGAATTAGTTGCCTATCGTAGTGGTGAAAATGTAGCCACTCCAATCGAAAAATATGAAGTATGGGGAACCTATCTTTCTGGATATGCTCCTATTATCGATAAAGAAACGAACGAAGTCATTGGACTTGTCGGTGTCGATTATTCATTAGCTTATGTTTCAAAATTAATACTTTCAGTGAAAATTATTCTTACGATTACGATTACATTCTTAATCCTCACAACGTCATTCTTAGTCTATAAGTTGTTAGATTTACGATCTGAAGCTTTAAATAAAGATTACTTAACGGGTCTTTTCTCAAAAAGATATCAAGAAGCTAAACTAAGAAAAATGATTAAAGAAGCTAGACAAAAATCTACTCCTTTATCACTGATTATGCTCGATGTAGACTATTTTAAAGAAATCAATGATCACTTTGGCCATTACATTGGAGACCAGGTACTTAAAGATGTCGCAAATGTAATTATGTACAATACCAGAAACGTCGATATATGTTCTAGGTATGGTGGAGATGAGTTCTTGATTATTTTACCAAATACTCTTCCTGAAGTTGCGGCGAGTATTGGCGACAGTATTAAAAGAAGTGTATTGAAACTAAGTATCGCTGATGAGAAATCACAAGTATCCGTTAGTATCGGAATTGCATTATGGAATCATTCTTCAGAAATCGAGGAATTTATCATGCAGGCGGATAAAGCGATGTATGTTTCTAAGAATACAGGGAAGAACAGAATAACTATTTATAAATAAGGGAGTCTCGACTCCCTTTTTTCATAAGCACTACTTTTCGATTTCGATATTAGTTATGATATAATTCAAAGTAGGTGATAGGATGGATCCGTTATTAAAACAAAAAAGACTGAAAGAACTTTCAAAGATTTCATATTTAGTAACACAAGAATCTGCGACTGAAAGACCTTATGAAAACGAATTTTGGGCAAATGATAAAAAAGGAATCTATGTAGATATTGTATCGAAAGAGCCCTTATTTTCTTCTTTGGACAAATTTGATTCTCATTGTGGTTGGCCAAGTTTTAGTGCTTCACTTGTTCCGGTAGTAAAAAAACTTGATTTAAGTCACGGAATGAGAAGGATTGAAGTTCGAAGTGAAGAAGCAAACTCGCATTTAGGTCACTTATTTGATGATGGTCCAGAGGAACGTGGTGGGATGCGGTATTGTATTAATTCTGCTAGTTTAGAGTTTATTCCATATAGCGAGTTGGAAGAAAAAGGATATGGAAAGTATAAAATTTTATTTGAAGGTGAAAAAAATGTTTAGTACAATATTATCAATGCAAAAAGAGAAAAAGTATATCATTCAAGGCGGAATTTTTCTTGTTTTTTTCTTAGGAATTTATTTTCTCTTAGATTATCTTAATGGTGGATACAAGCAGATGGCGGAAGAATTTGGTGTTTATTTGGTTATCCTCAACATTTTCTTAAATATCCTTATGTCATTTGTGAGTGCATTCATGATGAATTTATCTACAGGGCTTGTAAAATTGACTGGGAAAGAAGGTAAAGGTACTTTTCTTTCAAGTGTTGCCGTATTTTTTGGAATGATGACCTATGGATGTACACCATGTGTCATTGCGTTTTTTGCGACCATTGGACTTACAGTGTCCATAGCGGTTTTACCACTTGCGGGATTACCGTATAAACTAATTTCATTGTTAATCTTAGGCATTGGTTTTGTATGGTTAAAATATGAAATAAATCACGTTAAGTGTAAAGTAAATATTCCAAATGACAAAGAAGCTGAGTAAATCAGCTTTTTTTATTAGCGAGAGTCTAGTTGATACTTAAATCAATCAGTGCTATAATTTTCTTAAGAAGAATCGGGGGATAAAATGAGCATACTTGATATTAAGAAGATGTATAAGAGTTATCAATTAGATAACAAAGATATTTGTATCTTGCATCATATTAATTTATCTTTTAAATCAAATGAGTTTGTTGGCATCATTGGACCTTCCGGTTCAGGAAAAACAACGCTGTTATATACGATTTCAGGATTAGAAAAACCATCGAAAGGAAATGTTATTCTTTTTGGTAAAGATACTTCTTTGATGTCTTCAAAAGAGACAGAACAACAAAGAAGTAGCGAGATAGCATTTATCTTTCAATTTTATAATTTATTACCCAATTTAACAGTTTATGAGAATATTCAAATTGCGCGCTTATTCTCAACAAAGGAAGAAGTAGAAACAATTGATTCGTTATTAGAATCCGTAGGAATGCTAGAATATAAAGATTATTTTCCAAATCAACTCTCTGGTGGTATGCAACAACGAGTAGCAATCGCAAGAAGCCTTGTGAATCAACCAAAAATTATTTTTGCTGATGAACCGACAGGAAATCTAGATGTTGAATCTGGAAAACAAGTGATGGAACTATTAAAAAAAATACAAATCAATCGAAAAGTTACCGTGATTATGGTTACACACAATCCTGATTATTTGTCCTATTGTACAAGAAAGATTGAACTTAGAGATGGCAAGGTCATTCAAGATGAGCCTATTTAAATTTTCATTCAAGCATAGTCTTCGAAATATCTATCATAAGTTAGGTTCCTCACTCATTATTGTCTTAACGATGTCTATTTTGATGATGGTTATGATTCTTTCTATTGCGATGCACTCAATTCTTTCTGATGTTTTTACGTATGAAGCTAAGAGTGAGTATCAAAGTATCGATATTGTGATGACCTATGATGAAAACTCAAGCGCGAGATTAATCAATATTCGAGAGTTAAAAGAAAAATATCAAGACGATATCGTCTATGCCAATGCCTTTTTTGCTATGAATACATTATTTAGTCTTGAAAGTAATTCAGAGTATTTCTATGCTAAACTAGTCTCAGGGACACCTTTAGCCTTAGAACAAGTTCTCGGCGAAACGATTTCTTCTTTAGGAAGTCATGACGCTATCATTACGAAAAGTTTAGCTGATAAATCAAATATTGAACTTGGTGATTCGGTTTCATTTCAAACCGGAAACGGATCAGTTATCCTCCACGTAGTCAGTATCATTGAAGATAAAGGGATTTTTTCAGGAGATCAAGTTTTTTTCTTAAAATCTACTTTTGCGGAAGAAGTCTATGACTTATCATCAATGGATAATATTGGAAATATTGTGTATATTTCTATAGTTCCTACGATTTCTAAAGAAGGCTTTATTGAGACTCTCTATGCAGATCCTAGCTATTCAGATTATGTTTTTACTCTGACTATTGATCCATTTGAAATCGACCGAGCTAGTACCTATGCTAGCGTCTTGTTTTTTGGAATTAGCGTTTTAATGTTCGTCGCTTTATTGTTTGTACTTTATTCATTGTTTTTATTATTTTTTAAAGACTTTCAGAAAGAACAAGGGATTGTTCTTTCTTTGGGAGGAAATCGTCGCTACTTACAAATTGTTTTTATGAATACTTTTCTTTGGTTTATGTTCTTTAGTCTTTGCTTTAGTGCTATATTGACTTTTGTAGTTTTAAATATAGGGATTCGTATTTATGGAATCAGAGAAATCTTTTTCTACCCTCTATGGAGTGTCCTTTTCTCTACTTTGATATTAATCCTTGTTTATCTTGTTCTAGCATGGATGATAGATAGAAGATTTAGAGAATTGTCGAGTATCTCAATGATTTCTATGTTGAAAGGTAATCCAAATACAAAAAGAAGATCTATCTATCTCGGTATTCTGATTACAATGCTAGGATTGATACTCCTGGTTCATCCGTTCTCAATTGGATTAAACGCAATCGGAGTAACCATTTTATCTATTCTAATTTTATTTCAACTTCTTGATATCGCACTTCTTGTTTTCCGCCATAAAAAGAATTCTAGTAGTTTATTCCAGTTGATTTCATTTCGAAACTTGAAAGAAAATAAGATTGTTCATCAATCACTCCGCGTGATGATGATTATATTTATCGTCTTAATTAGCGTTATCTCTGTTCGATCATTTATCGATAGAGAAGCTAGGGTTGTCAAAGATCAAATCATTGTTGATTATATGATTCTTGGAATCTATGATTATAATGAATCAATGCTTGAAGAACTCAATACTTACCCAGAGACATCCTCTAGCAGCGCCACTGTTTTTATGGATTCCTATCTCTATTTTGGAGAGAACATCAAGCGTATAAGGTATAGCGTAAGTATGCCGTTCTCGACGTTTGGACAATTTTTTGAGTTCCCTCTTGAAGAACAAAACGACACGATTATCTCTGGAAGCGATGCGTATATCCTTCTGCCGTATTCGCTAAAATATATTTATAATATTGAACTCGGCGATACGATTCAAGTAGATTTCTCGAGTGAATATCAAGGGATTAATCTGAAAGTTGGCGGGTTCTTTTATACCAATTTTGATAACCTAATCTATACGAATTATTTTGATTTGAATCATTTAAGTGAGAACGCTATTTTTATTAACTCAAGTGCAGAACTCTATGATGATCTCATCGGAAAGTATTCATTAGCGTATTATTATGTTGTTGACATGGATGACTTTATGAATGATTTTCTAGATAGTATTTTACGAGCGAACGATTTGTTTATGTTTCTCAGTGGTGTTTTGATTATTTCTTTTATCATTGTTCTTTTTAATAACACCATTTTAGTGTTTGAGACAGAGAAAGCTACCTACGCGAAACTAAAGATACTCGGTCTATCAAAAAGAACACTACGGAAGATGCTTTTCAAAGAGTTTTTAACGATTGTGTGTATATTAGTACTATTTACTGGAGCGCTCAGTGTGATTTTGACCTTCTATTATCCTAAGATGATGCTCGTGTTTAATTATTTTAAAGAAATTATCCCAACGTGGATTGATTATCTGTTAGCATTTCTGTTAATGGTATTCATCCTTGGGATGACTTATATTTATTTCGCAAAAAAATTAAATTGTATTTTACTTATCAATGAATCAAAAACTGATTTATAAGGGGGTATCAAATTGAAGAAAGTTTTGAGTATTTTTGTGGCAATCCTATCTGTCTTTATGCTCGTTTCTTGTAAAGAGGATAAAACAACAACGTTAAGTCCTGATTTTGTGATTGATATACCATCCAATTTACAAATCGATGGCAGTATTTTGTCTTGGAGTCCTGTTGATCAAGCAACCGGATATTATGTATATGTTAATCATGAGCTAAGTACCAGAGTTACGACAACAACCTATGATTTTTCATCGCTCACTGAAGATGTACTTATCTTTCAAGTACAAGCAGATGCGCCACTTGGATTTGCAGATTCAATTCTATCGTTATCGATTGCTTATATGAAAAATGCGGATACTGAAAAGACAATTCTTACGAATATGCTAGATAATATGAATATACCTGATGGGTTTGTGGACGCATTAATCTATAAAGGAATGACTTCAGACAATATGGCTACATTATTATCAGGCATTCTTTCCTTAGAATCAATTCTAAATGGAGGGACTAGTTCACTACTAGATATCAGTGATGAACTACAAAGTTATATTGCGTTGGATATTAACTACGAAGCAATGCTTTATGCTTTGATTACAGTCATGCCTGCAATGCTACAAGAAGAGATTGATTTCTATAATGCAAGATTATTAGAAATGGAAGGATGTGATCTCTATGGAAGTAGTACAGATTGTGAGGATCAGATTGCAAACATGACAGTTTATATCAATGGACTTAGTGAAACTGTGAGCATCATTGAACAAAATCCTGATGCTATTTTATATAGTTTACTAGACTCTTTATCTTATTTGTTTTCCATCGCAGGTATTCTTGACCCAGCGCTTGTGACACAAATACAAATGATGGTTGATAATGGAAGTAGCGCAACGCTCAACACGAATGAGCTTCTGATTGTGAAAGGCGAAATTGTAAATACGCTTCTAGAAAACATTCCAAGCAATGAAGATTTAGCACTATTAATTCAAGTATTCGGAGCTTTCTTTAGCGCCTATGGCATGCCACTTCCTAGTTACGAGATTGCCTTAGAGGATGCCAATCAAATCACGGTATTTATAGAAACATTTGCTGGTATTCTAGATTCTATTGATGAAGAATTTATTACCGATATTTCAAACATTGTAGAAACCTATCCGGATTCATATTCGCCAGAAGTCATCATCTACTTGATTGAACATTTCCATGATTATTTCCAAGATCACCAAGGAATCGTGATGGAATGGAATACATTCTTTAGTGACGCAAAAAAAGAAGAGATTTTTGCAAGTATTATCTCAATCGTTTCTGCTAATCTAAATTTCAATCTAAATATCTCTTATGAAATGATGGATGTTCTTATTCAAAGTTTGTCTGACCAAAGTGATCATATTTATGAATGGTTTACATCGACAAACGGTGAAATCATTCGTCTTTATTATCAGTTAGATCTCCTTTCAAATGATGGAAGTGAGTATGAACAACAAATCGTCAATGCACGAATCAATTATGAGTGGTTATTACTTGCTAACCAACTATTGCCTACAATAGATGAAACAATTACATCGATGATAAAAGTTGCTTTTGCATCGATTCCAAAGGATAAGCTTAGTCAAGATATAACCGATGAATCCTATCAAATTCTCCTAAATGAAATCAATGCTATTATCGATGATAATATTCCTTTATTCATTGACTTTATTAGCGAGAACGTCCAAGAAACAATTGATAAAGAATTCTATAACTTATATTTAGGAGAACTGGAGCAGTTCAATCAGTATGTCATAGCGACTTATGGAGAATACTATCAAATGAATCAATCCTATTATGAAGATCCAGCTGTTATCTATTTCAATACTTATATCCTAGAAAAATGGATGGCTTTAGTGATTTCGAGTGACGATCAAAGTTTTCTCTTAGAGGATTATCTAAATAATCTCGTTCTTGCTTTATCTACATCGAGTCTTGAAGAAAGCACTGGAATATCTGGAGAAGATTTAGCATATATTGCCCAAATGATGATGCTTCCACTGCAGGTACGAATGAATGCAGCGACAGAAATTAGCAGCTTTGATCTCTATCACTTAACAGAAGAACAAATCGCTTTATTTGAGTCATTAGGTTCCTATTTGAACTAATATGGTATTGCCTATATTCGCATCTTGACATACTGTTTTGAGAGGAGTATTATTAAGTATAGGTTAGAGCCTATCTATTTTGGCATCCAGGAGCATACCCTTTCTAGACTAGAAGAAGATGCATCAATCCTTTATGATTTGTTCGAAAATGGTCAAGGGGATTTTCTTTCTCTCACCAAGAAGAAAACCATGTCTACCCTTTTGACTTAGGGCGCTCCTTTCATAAAAAAAGAAAAGACCACGTCTGTGGTCTTTTTTATACGTCTACGCCAAGGAATTGTTTTACTAAAATACCAATACCGAATGAGATAAGCGCTACTGACAAAGAGATGATGGCCATTTGAAGGAATCTTTTCTTAAATTCCAAATCTTTAGCAACAGAAATATAGTAGTTAAATAAGAAGATAATTAAAACTACCGAGAATAACATCACGCCAAGCGCAACAAATTGATTTCCTAAAAGTAGATATGGAAGAATTAAGATGGCTACAGTGATGATATAGGCAATTCCTGTATAGATGGAGCTCTTAAAGGCTTTTGGATCATTATCAGCTTTTGAACTTAAGTATTCGCTAGCTGCCATGGATAAAGCCGCTGCGATTCCTGTAATGAGTCCTGATAAACTGATAAGTTTCGTATTCGCAAACGCGAAAGTTAAACCTGCAAGAGTTCCGGAGAGTTCAACTAAAGCATCATTGAGTCCTAGTACCATGGATCCCACATAAGATAGTCTTTCCTCATCAAGCATACCAATAAGCTTTTGCTCATGTGCATCTTCTTCAAGAGCAATTTGGGAAGCTTGAGGATAGTATTCACTGATTTCTTTGTATACATCCGAGGCTTGATCTTCACCACGCTCCATTATTTTTAGAGCAAAAGTATAACCTAGTAAAAATGATAATATCGAGAAATAGAATATCTTGAGTTTATTTGGCTTGACTTTTGTTTTTAAAACATCAGCCCACATATTATAGTGTCTTAATTCATCTTTTGAGATTTGTTCGAGAATTTTCTTGTTATCCTCGTTTTTTGTTCTTTTTGCGATGATATGATACACGTAATGCTCTGTAATTTCACCTTTTTGTAATTTAGCTATTTTCTTTTTTATATCGAGTGGCATTTCCTTCATGGTTATTCCTCCATTTTCTTTCCATCCTATTATATCATATTATCCAGATGATAATTAGTTATTGTCCGTAATATTTACTTTTCATGGTGTTTGAATTATTTATTCAATGAATTGGCCACAATTTTACAGAAAATTCATAAGTATTTAATGTTGGCGTTAAGAATTTTTGATTAAATTATGTTATAATTTTTCTAACACTGCATATGAAATGCATTTTAAGAAAGGATTTGCAACATGGAAAAATGGGATATTATTCTGTATTACTTATTAATTGGCGTTTTGTTATTTGTTGGTAAAATTTTAAAAACGAAATTACCTTTTTTAAATCGAATTGTTCTTCCAACTGCACTTCTTGGTGGGTTGGTTGGGTTAATCATCGCTCAGGTCTATTCAGGAATTTTTTTAGAAGATGGACAGTATATTATCGATGTGACTCAAATGACAGCAATCGTGTATCATGCTTTAGCGATTGGGTTTATTGCATTAACTTTAAAACAAGGTGAAAATAAAAATAAGAAAAAAGTATGGTCCACTGGTATGGTGATTACCAGTACCTATGCCTTACAAGGATTTATCGGTATTTTATTAGTTCTTTTATTCTGGAGCGACAAATTTGTTGGTGCAGGAATGTTGCTTCCACTTGGCTTTGGTCAAGGACCAGGGCTAGCTACATCTTTTGGTAGTATGTGGAATGATATGTTAGGCGGAAATGGGATTGCGCTAGGAGCGTCTTATGCATTCCTTGGATTCGTTTTTGGTGGTACTGTAGGTGTGTTCGCAATTAATATTATGTCTAGACGTAATGGACAAGAAAAGCCAAGAAACTATGAAGATGTATCTGTTCAAAAAACAACAATTGAAATCGATAGCGTCAAAGAAGTCAGTGTTCTTGATGGACTCACTGTTCAAGTCGTTATTATTTCAATTATCTATGGTTTAGTATGGTTAACTTTATTCCTATTAGAAAATGTCTTATTAAGTTTAGGATCCATCGGACAAACAATTTTTGGATTACTTGAGGGCTTCAACTTCATTATCGGTATTGCTTATGCTTTAATTTATAAGATTATTCTTAAGAAACTTAAAGCAAAAGGAAAAGAAGTTCGCTTTATGAACAATGATTATATCTTATCAAATATAAGTTCATTAGCTTTCAATTATATGATTGCGGGGGCCGTACTTACAATCACGATTGATTTCTTAAAAGAATATGGTGTTTTATTAGCTGTTATTTCGTTAGTAGGTGGAATCTCTACTCTATTCTTTGTAAGACATTTAACTCGTAAGGTATATTCACAGTTTAAAAACGAATATTTTGTTGGTTTATTCGGTATGTTAACAGGTGTTGCTTCTACGGGTATTGCATTACTAAAAGGACTTGATCGCAATCTTGAAACACCAGTTGCAGAAGAGATGGTTCTTGGCAGTGGTACAGCAATTACAATGGCATTACCATTATTTGGATTCTTGATGTTACCGAGTCTAGGCTATGGACAAACTTATGAAAGCTTATTTGAGTATATTGCGTTATTTGGCTGTTTGCTTTATGTTATCGTTATCTATATCATATTGCATGTGAGATCGCTAAAAAATCCAATGTAATGAAATGTAGATAGGGGAGTGGAGAAATTGAATTTCGAAAATATGGTTCTTGAATTACAAAGTCCAGAGGTGTTTGGCACAAAACATCTTGTTGGAACAGCGATTGTTTCAATTCTTATTGCAGTATTATTAATCTATTTATTAAAAATAAAAAAAGATACAAATCATTATCGAGTACTAAAAATATCAGCGCTATTTTTAATTACCCTTGAACTAATCAAATACACTTACGCATTGATTACTTACGATTCTTTTCCATATCATTTTATACCAATGCAACTTTGTAGCTTTTCACTTTATCTAATGCCTTTAGTTGCATTTACAAAAGATAAAGTATCGAAGTTCTTTATGCCGATTGCATATTCAATTGGTGTCCTAGCAGGATTAATTGTTTTAATCTATCCAGCAACAGTTCTTGGCGGAGATATTGACTGGGTACCATTATCTGACAATATTCTGCCGATACAAAGTTTCCTCTATCATGGTACGATGATTTTCTTCTCCTTATACCTTGTAATGTCAAAACTATATCGTCCAACATTTGCGGATTATGGAAAAGTATTTATCGCTTTAATGGTCTTTGCGAGTTTAGCAGCTGTGACAAATTTGATATTTGATACAGATATGATGTTTTTAAATAGAGCAAGCGGATCACCATTCCAATTCTTATTAGTGGATTATGGTCGACTTGTTTATGTGTTAGCAATGATTCTGTTAGCTGGGTTTTTACTTACGTTACCTGTATTGCCTTATATTACAACACTAAAAGAAGTTTTTGTTAAAAGACAATCCGTGAAAGATTAGTTCATATGAGCTAATCTTTTTTCATAAATCCATCACGAATAATAGTATAATAGTATTAAGGAGGTATCAGCATGCAAAATCAAATTAAAGAAGCTTGTAGGTTGTTAGATTCAAAGGGATCATTACTTCAACCAGGGTTTGCGACTTATCCCTATTTTGAGTATCATAGAAAAGATATAAAAGCGAGTATTTGGAGAATTAAAGAGTGGGATTATTATGCAGTTCTTAATCAAGATTATGGGATTACTTGTACTGTTGCGGATTTAGGTTATAGTGCAATGTTAACTGTGGTGTTTTTAGATTTTAAAAAGCCATCGCTACAGATGAAGACGAAATTACTCTGGTTTACCTTTGGTAAGATGAACATGCCTTCCTCAAGTTTAGAAGGGAATGTAAGGTATATTTCTAAAGACTATCAATTTGAGTTTATTCGTAAAGAATCTGGAAGAGAAATAAAATTGAAAGTCAATCAATTTTATCGCGGAGAGCCATTAGTTGCTCATTTAATTCTTGATGATTTAAAAGATGATTCGATGGTGATTGCGACTCCTTGGAAAGAAAATCCAAAAGCATTTTATTATAATCAAAAAATAAACTGTATGCCTTCAAGTGGTGTTGTGAAAATCGGTAGCGAAACCTATGAATTTAATAACAATTCTAGTTTCGCAGTGCTTGACTGGGGCAGAGGTGTTTGGACTTACAAAAACACTTGGTATTGGAGTAGTTTAAGTTCAGTCGTTGGTGACAAACGAGTAGGGTTTAATCTTGGATATGGATTTGGAGATACGTCTAAAGCTACAGAAAATATGGTGTTTGTCGATGGAAAAGCATATAAGCTAGATCAAGTAAGTTTCGAGTTTAATCATCAAAACCATATGGAGACTTGGCATATAACTGATAATGAGGGAAAACTAGATCTTGTGATGACTCCCATCATTGACCGAATGGATAATATCAATTTTGGAATTATTAAGAATTTTGGTCATCAAGTATTTGGATCGTTTTGTGGTACAATTAAATTAAGTTCAAAATTAGTATTGAATTTAAATAATGTGATTGGCTTTGCGGAAGAAATCACCAATCACTATTAAGGAGAAAAAATGACAGATAAAGAGATTTATAATTTTTTATTAGCCGATGAAGTAGTCGGCACACTTACCATCGAAGATGATAACAAAGATGTGTTTGAATTAGATCCACTTGGAATCATCCCTTTACACGGTGTTGTTTACGCTGTACTAGATTTGCTTAAAATTAATCACAAGGAAGTAAGTGATGAAGATTCTGGACTCGTTATTTTTGAACTTGATTATGATGAAGAGACAGATGAATACTTTGTTGAAACAGTAGAAGATGATGATGTTTTTAACGAAGTATATAATGCGTTTGATGCCTTACCAATTGAATAGTTAAGAAGTGTGAAAGTACTTTCCATTTCTTAAGAAATGTGGTATGATTATTATCAAAGATTTTTATCTTAAAGAAAAGAGGATATATCGATGAATATTTATTATTGTAAGCATTGTAAAAGAATTAGTTTTACTTTTCCAAAAGAATCAACACTTGTTTGTTGTGGAGATCCGATGACACTTCTTCAACCAAAAACAAAAGATGCTGGAAATGAAAAACATTTACCAGTCGTGACTAAATTAGAGAATAATCAAATTTTAGTTGAAGTTGGTAGTATTCCTCATCCTATGGCAGAAGATCATTGGATTCAATGGGTTTTCGTAGAACAAGGAGACCAATATCAAATTAAAACATTTAATCCAGGAGAAGAACCAAAAGCCACATTTACTGTGAAAGTTGATTTACCAGTAAAGGTATATGAATTCTGTAATCTTCATGGATTGTGGATGACTGAACTATAAATTACTAGAAACTAGCCGATGTCCTATCGGCTTTTCTCTATACAAGGGGGAACTGCTTTGGATCTATTAGAAGCGCTCAAATACATTATTTTGGGTTTAATTCAGGGAATTACAGAAGTGCTACCGATTTCATCATCTGGCCATGTTGAAATTGTCAAGGCACTTGTATCGCTTCAACAAGATGAAGGGTTATTATTTTTAATCCTCGTGAACACAGGATCTTTTGTGACTTTATTCTTGATTTATTTCAAGAAATTATGGCATATAGCAATCGATTTTATTCTGTATATATTCAAAAAAACAGATAAGGAAATCCATTTGGACGGTTTTAAGTTTTTCATTAAGCTTATTATCGCATCCATTCCAGCTGGAGTCATAGGTATCTTGTTTAATGATCAACTTGATCAATTAACAAAACAGTATTCTACTCTTCTTGCAGGAGTTGGTTTACTAATTACAGGGACTGTTCTTGTGTTGGCCGCTACAAGAAGAGTAAAACGGGGGAAAACACAGATCAATTACGCAGATGCAATTATTGTTGGGTTGGCTCAAGGAATCGCATTGTTACCAGGTGTATCAAGATCAGGAATGACTGCGTCTACTTCAATTTATCGAGGAATGGGCGTTACGACAGCACTAGATTTTTCCTTTCTGCTATATATTCCAGCATCCTTAGGGTCTATTTTAGTGATGTTTCTTAAATCAGGAAGCGAAGGCTTTGGCATAGAAGATAATATTCATTTAGTTTATTATGGCTTAGCTTTTATTACTGCGATGATTGCAACCTACTTTGCCTACAAATTGATATTTAATATTTTCCGTACTGGAAAAGTAAGATATTTTGGATTTTATTGTTTAGTCGCAGGATTTTTCTCAATTGGGTTATATATCTTTTAAATTGTAAGACATTATTAACCATTTGCGCTTCTTCTTGTGTTAAAATATAATCACAATAATGAAAGAGAGATTCGCAATGGCAATTATTGAATTACTAAAATACATTTTTCTTGGTATCGTCCAAGGGGTTACAGAAGTTCTCCCAATATCTTCATCAGGGCATGTGGCTTTATTTCAAGCTATTCTTAATATCGAAACCGATCAAGGCATTTTATTTTTAATCTTGGTTAATTTCGGGTCTTTTATTGCAGTTACAATTCATTTTCGAAAACTGTTAAAAAGATTATTTAAGAGTTGGGTTGGATATACATTCCATAAAGATCGTTCAAAAGATATTTTGCGAGACGTAGATTACATTATCAAAATAGGTTTAGCAACCATACCTACTGTTGTGATGGGTTATTTTCTTGAAAGAACAGTCGATTCGTTATATCATCGGTATTTCTTGTTTGTTGTCGCAATTGGATTACTGGTTACATCAACCTTCTTGTATGTTGTAAGATACGCACCAGAAGAGCACGTAAATCAAAACCTTTCCTTTAAGGACGCCTTCGTTATTGGGATGATTCAACCTTTAGCTATGATTCCTGGGCTATCAAGAAGTGGCATAACAACATCAACTGGACTCTTAAGAAAGTTGTCAATGGAGACCTCATTGACATTCTCTATGATGTTATATTTACCAATCTCATTAGGAGTAATGATTTATCAATTTTATCCTTATATGCTTGAACCTTCGTCAACAATCGATATTGGTTTTGATACGTCAGATCCAAGTCAATATTTTTATTATATCGGTGCATTCGTTGCAAGTTTTATTGCGACGAGATTGTCACTTAAATACATTTTCAAATGGTTTAGACAAGGAAAATTGACCGTCTTTGCAGTATATACATTGATCCTTGGTATGATTGCTTTGTTCTTAGCCGTTATTAAAGCTAACTAAAGTTCATGTTTTATTGTAATTTATTAAAAACAGTGTAAAATAGATAGTGCAACTTAATTATTATTTAGGATAGGGGAATCAAACTATGAATGATTTAAACCAACAAGAAATACTAAATGAAGAAGGGATTACACTTTCTGAATTATTCCGCATTATTTGGACGAATATCTACTTAGTATTATTTGTTACAATGTGGATTACAGTATTTGGACTTGTTTATACGTATGTTGGAATCACACCACTTTATACTGCTGAAACTTCAATTATGGTTCAAGTAGATGTAACGACTTCAACAACAAGTGAACAATCCGCAATTTATGTAGCACAAAACCTAATCGCAACTTATAAAGAATTTGTTGTTTCAGATAAAGTGCTATCAACAGTGATTGCTGATGTACCAGAACTTGCCAATGTTTCGACAGCTTCACTTAAAAACAGTATTAGCGTTACTAGCAATACTAGTGTACTAATCATTTATATTTCAGTTGAAAATGCTTCTCCTGAACTAGCAAGTGAAATTGCCAATCAACTCGTGGAAAACTCAATTGAAATTGCCAATGATCCAGGGAATGCTTATGTGTTGTTACAAGATAAATTAAAACTACTCGATGTTGCTGTGGCACCATCGTCTCCAAGTTCACCTAATAAATTATTAAATGTTGTGATTAGTTTCTTGCTAGGAGCTATCCTTTCATTAGGTATCGTATTTGTAAAAGAACTATTTAACAACAAATTCCAAAGTACACAAGAAGTTGAAAGATATTTAAAAACAAATGTGATTGCTGCTGTTCCAGGAACAATCAAAGAAAGAAAGTTGGTGGACTAGATGGAATTTTTTGAATATAAAAATGTCGTAATCGAATCTCCAAATTCTAGAGAAGCAGAAGCTTATCGAAAACTAGAATTAAATATTTCAATCGCATCTTTAGACAAACCTCTTCAAGTTATTCAATGTACTTCGGCAACACCTCAAGATGGAAAAACAACGACTTCAATTAACTTAGCTGCTGTTTATGCAGAAAAAGGAAAAAAAGTTATCATCGTAGATTTTGACTTAAGAAGACCGAAGATTCATCGTGCTTTCCATCAAGTCAATGACCACGGATTTTCGGATTACATTACCAATGATGTTGATTATCATCAACTAATTATTCACGATGATTCTAAAATTGATTTGTTATTAACAGGAAAACATTTATCTTATCCTCATATCGTTCTTGAATCGCACAAAGCGCAAAACTTAATTGCTGAACTCCGTAAAGAATATGATTATATCATCGTAGATACACCTCCTGTCTTATCAGTAACTGACCCACAAATCGTTAGCAAGTATGTTGATGGCGTGGTTTATGTCGTTGCATTTAATAAAACAAAGAAAGATGCAGCGAAAGAAGGACTCCAACAATTACGTGATAATAATGCGAATGTTGTAGGTACGGTTCTTGCGAATATTGATGTTCGTAAATCGAGAGGATATTACGGTTACAAAGGATATCATTATTATTATGGGTACGATTCTAAGGATGATGAATAGAAGCTGGTGATATCTTGATCGATATACATACGCATATTCTGCCGTTTATTGATGATGGATCAAAAACACTAGAGGAATCGATTCAACTTTTAGAAGAAGAACAACGAATCGGTGTGACCGATGTGTTTTTAACGCCTCATTATATTAAACATCGTAATTACCTTTCTACCTATCAAGAAAATAAGGCAGTATTTGAAAACTTTGTTAATGAAGTAAAAAAACGTGATATTCATGTTAATTTACATTTAGGAAATGAAGTTTATTATCATTTTGATTCTGTGGCGCATCTTCGAAATCAAACTGTTGTTCCGATGGGAAGTTCAAAATTTGTATTAATTGAATTTTCTACTTCAGAGGAAGAAGAGGACATTGGGGAAGCTATTCACAATATGAAGGCGCTTGGGTATACTCCAATCATTGCGCATATTGAAAGATATTCATACATCAAAAATTTTAAAGATTATGAGCTTATCAAGCGAATGGGAGCTTACATTCAAGTGAATGCTAGTTCAGTAACCGGTTCATCCGGAAGTCAATACAAAAAACTAGCGTTCAAATTGATTAAAGCTGGTCTGGTTGATTTTATTGCTTCCGATATTCATACATTTCGAAAAAATGAATTGTCACAAGCATATGAACTTGTATCCAAGAAATTTGGAATAGATAAAGCGAACTATCTGTTTCATAATGAAATCATACTAAAATAACGCATATTAAAAATTTGCGTTATTTTTTTATTTCATCACAATTCCAACATATTGATATTTTATAATAAAGGCGTATTATCCAAATGGTAAAATTTATATTCATTTCTCCCCCCTATAATGATTAACTAATTACCAAGAATAATGCATGGCGTGTTAATACACGCCGATTCTTGAAATAATGCAAGTTTCGACTTGCTTTCGATATAAAATTAGATAAAATAGAGACTGTAAAGTCTTTTATTTTCAAAGGAAGTGTGATGGAATTATGAAGAATATTCATGTATTGGTTGCGGACGATGAACTTAGAATTCGTAGACTCTTAGGAGATTTTTTAAAAAGAGAAGGTTACAAAGTCATTGAAGCAGAAGATGGAGAACAAGCGATTGACATCATTTTTGAATCAAAAGTGAAGTTTGATCTTGTCATTCTTGATGTAATGATGCCTAAATATGATGGATGGTTTGTTCTTGAACGAATTCGTGAATTTGCGACAATTCCAGTTATTATGCTTACTGCAAGAAGCGATGAATATGACCAACTGAAAGGCTTTAAACTCGGCGCAGATGATTATGTTACAAAACCATTCTCTCCTAGTGTTTTGATGGCTAGAATTAAAAACTTATTGAAAAAAGAACTAAGTGAGTCCGACGAACTAGTTTTTGGTAAAGTGAAAATCAACTTATCTTCCAGAGAAGTATTTGTAGAAGACAAAAAAACGGAACTTACTCCAAAGGAATTTGAGTTACTTAAATACTTTATCGATAATAAAGGCATTGCATTATCAAGAGATAAGATTTTAAATGCAGTCTGGAATTATGATTACTATGGAGATTTAAGAACTGTTGATACTCATATCAAACAATTAAGGGCTAAGCTTGGTAATCTAGGATATTATATTTCAACTGTTCGGAGTATTGGATACCGCTTAGATATCGAAAATGAAAACATCAATTAAAAGCAATCTGTTTTTTATCACTTATGGAATCTTCCTAACATTTATTGTTGGGTTGATTGTGCTTAGTAACACTTTTTTAGAACAGTTTTATCGAAGTCAAAGAGAAGAAAACTTAATCGTCGCTTTTAGTGAATTAAAAGACATAGACCTAACGAGTGAAGATTTATCTTCATCCGTAATTAATATTGAAAATAGTTATAATGTGAACATTCAGATTATTAAAGAATTAAATGTTGATCCTTCGGATATCCCGGTAGAAGATCCGGGGAATTTCAATTTACCGATTCCTTTTGAACGAATTTACGGAAATCAGTTTTCAATTAGAGAGAACGTAATTGCGAAAATCATGTATGATTTTGAAAACCCGGACACGCCTACTGGGACGATTACGACTTCGGTGGAATATAATGATATTTTCGCCGATGAAGGGTTTACTCTATATACAGCCAATTTAACTCCGAATCCAAATGCGGAACAAGATGATAATCAAATGATTAGTTTGATTGCTGAAAAGGAAGATACGGACGGGTTAAATTTATATTACATTATCACAATTACAATTCAATCAATTCAAGATAGCGTTAGTGTGTTTAACTCATTTACAATTATTTTAGCAGTTGGATTTATGATTCTTTCTGCCTTTATTGTTTACTTTGCAAGTTATAAGTTTACAACGCCAATTTTGCAGATTACTGAAGTTACAAAGAATCTTGCGAACCTAGACTTTTCATCCAAAGTAGAAATTACTTCAAATGATGAACTTGGGGTTTTAGGTGAAAGCATCAACAAGATGTCAACCGAGTTAGAAAGTTCTATTTTAAAACTCAAAGAAGCCAATGTTCAACTATCCAAAGATATCGAATTAAAAACGAAAATAGATGATATGAGAAAAGAGTTTATCGCTAGTGCTTCACATGAGTTGAAAACGCCAATTTCTCTGATTCTCGGGTATTCAGAAGCATTGAAACTATCAGGTTTAGATCAAGAGACGATTGATGATTATTTAAACATTATTATCGATGAATCAAACAAGATGAATAAGCTGGTTATGGGGTTATTAAAACTAAGTCAACTTGAAACAGGTTTTCTTGATTTCAATATGTCAACCTTTGACTTAAAAGCATTATCCCAAGAGACATTAAGACTCTTTAAAGTGAAGTTTGATGAACAAGAAGTCAATATTATAGAAGAAAGCGAATCAGTTGATATTACTTCAGATTATGATCAACTCCAAACAGTCCTTACGAACTTTATATCCAATGCACTACATCATGTAGATAAAGAAAAAGTAATTCGTGTATCAATCAATAAGGTTGGAGAAAATACATACAGATACAGTGTATTCAATACCGGTAAACAGATCTCAGACGAAGATAAAATTAGAATTTGGGATAGTTTCTATAAAGTCGATAAAGCCAGAACAAGAAGTTATGGTGGACAAGGGTTAGGACTTAGTATTGTAAGAAACATTCTAGAACAACTACACTATAAATATGGTGTGGAAAACAGCCATCACGGCGTCACTTTTTACTTTGAATTTACAACGAACCAAGAAGAGCCTATCAAATAAGGCTCTTTTCTTTTTGTCAATTTTGACATTATATTAAAATGATTTCTGCTTTGATTGAAAATAGAAGTGAATTGTGTTAAAATTGATTTAAATTAATGGGACTTGTTTTTTGGGGGACAATTATAGGTATGAAAAAAATCGGAAATTACTTAAAAAGAATGAAAATGTTTCAATTCGTTTTAATCGATATCATTGACATAGCGGTTGTCTATGCTTTTGCCATTCTAGGTTTACAATGGATGGGAGTATCAGATTTTGATGCTGTCTTTGCATTTAAAATTCTACCTGTAGTCATTCTTTTTAAAATCATTGTCTACTATATATTGAGACTTTATCAACTCGTGCTAGATAATGTGGGTCTGGATGAAGTATTTCGAATTAGTGTAGGAGTTATTCTGACAAATGTCATCATAGGGATTGTTTTCCTATCCATCGCGGATGTTGAGTTTATCCCTGAAGTGTATCTCATTTTTACGACATTTGCTGAACTGATCTTTTTAATGTTCCCTCGCGTTGTCAAAAGAATGTTAAAGGTTATTGGCATTTATCGCGCTTATCCCAATGGAAAAAGAACCTTATTAATTGGTGCTGGTGCTGGTGGGAAGTTAGTTTTAAATGAGATTAGAGATAACCCAGAACTGACGAATAATGTAATTGCTTTTGTCGATGATGACCCTGAAAAAATAGGAAAGTTAATGTCTGGATTTAAAGTGTTTGGACCAATAACAAAAACCCCAGAATTAATTGACCTACTTAATATTGAAGAAGTAATCATCGCAATCGCGAATATCGAATCTGAACGTTTTCAAGAAATAATTGAAATTATCGCTGAAAAACCGGTAAAAATCAAACGTCTTCCAAGATTTAAAGATTTACAAAAAGATGCGCCAAAAAAACTACTTGAAGTCAATGTCGAAGATTTGTTATCTCGCGAAGTTATTGAATTAGATGATCAAGGAATTCATGACTTTATTAAAGGAAAAAAAGTACTTGTCACTGGTGCCGGAGGATCCATAGGTTCTGAACTTGTAAGACAAATTATCAGAAACCAACCGAGTGAAATATTACTCGTGGATATTTATGAAAATGGTGTTTATGATTTACAGATGGAACTCAACCGATTGTTTGAAAAAAATCCTGAACTTACGGTAACTAGAAAAGTCTTAATTGGGTCAGTATATAATTTCAATCGTATGAAAGAGATTTTTGAAATGTTTCAACCAAACATGGTTTTTCATGCGGCAGCGTATAAACATGTTCCTTTGATGGAAGATTCAGCGAAGGAAGCAATCCGTACCAATGTGATTGGGACCTATAATGTCTGTAAATTGGCTTCGATATATCATGTAGAAAAAATGTTGCTTGTATCTTCTGATAAGGCAGTTCGACCAACCAATGTGATGGGCGCAACAAAACGATTTGCAGAGATGATTATGCAGTACTTCAATAGTATTTCTGATACCAGTTATTCTGCAGTACGTTTTGGAAATGTACTAGGCAGTAATGGCTCCGTGGTTCCACTTTTTAGAAAGCAAATCGAAGATGGTGGCCCTGTGACTGTGACAGATAAGGAAATCATAAGATACTTTATGACAATTCCTGAAGCGGTTGGCCTAATCTTACAATCTGCAACCTATGCTAGTGGTGGAGAAATATTCATTTTAGATATGGGTGAACCTGTCAAAATCTACGATTTAGCAGAAAAAATGATTATGTTATCCGGACTTCGTCCACATAAAGATATTGAAATAAAAATAACTGGATTACGTCCAGGAGAGAAGCTTTACGAGGAACTACTAGTCGATCAAGACAATCACAATATCAAAACTGAAAATAGGAAAATATTTATTGAAGCCAAAGAGTCTCCATATCAAATTGAAGAGCAGATTAACAAGATTGTTGAAACCTTTGAGTCGCTACAAAACGTAGAAATCAAAGAAATGATTCATGACTTTGTACCGACATATACGATAAAAAAATAAATGCATGGGACTGTCATGCATTTCTTTTTTTTATGATATAATAGTTAAGGAAGGTGAAGTAGATGAACATATTAAATATAGGCGATAAAGTAAAACTAGATATTCGGAAACAAGGCATCAACGGAGAGGGAATTGGCTATTATAATAAATTGGCCATTTTTGTTCCTGGAGCGATTTTAAAGGAAACGATTAACGTAGAAATCACGGACGTGAAACCTAATTTTGCTCTTGGAAAAATTGATTCAATTGAAAGGTCCTCAACAAAAAGAGTTGTTCCTCCTTGTAAGTTTTATGAACTTTGTGGTGGTTGCCAAATGCAGCATATCGACTATACAGAACAACTAAAAATCAAGCAATCGATTTTAGTTCAGTCATTAAGAAAGTACACACCTTCATTAAATGCTGATCAGTTAGTAGAAAAAACATTAGGAATGAAAGATGGTTATGGCTATCGCAATAAGTCACAAATGCCATTTAGAAATTTAAATTTTGGTTTGGCGCTTGGATTATATCAACCAGGAACCAACCACTTTGTATTTGTCGATGAATGTGCTGTACAACATCCAATGATTAATCAAATTAACAAACAAGCGCTTCAAGTTTTAAGAAAACATAAAATGATGGCTCATGATACACTTAATAAAGAGGGTATATTGTTGCATCTTGTCGTTCGCTATCTTGAAGTTACAAATGAAGCTAGTGTGACTTTTATCGTGACCAAATATGTTGATGAATTAAAGTTGATTGCGAAAGAACTTGCCCAAAAAAACGATGTCATTAAGTCAGTATCTTATAGCATCAATCGTAGAAATTCTAACATCATTTTTGGTTCAGATGTAAAATTCTTAATTGGAAGCGAAAAAATTCATGATAAAGTCGATGATTTAGATATTGCTATGAGTCCTGATGCGTTCCATCAATTAAACTCTCTTCAAATGAATGTATTATACAAAGAACTGTTAAAGAGAGCTGGTCTCACAGGAAAAGAAACTGTCATTGATTGCTATAGTGGTATTGGAATAACGACATTGCAACTTGCAAAAGTGGCTAAAAAAGTCTATGGAATTGACTATTCGGAAGCCTCGATTGAAAACGCGAAAGAAAATGCGAAAAGAAACCATATTACAAACACAGAAATGTATGCTGATCATGTTGAAGGCGCATTACCAAAAATACTTGGTACTGGTGTAAAAGCGGATCTTATTGTGTTAGATCCACCTAGAACTGGCTTAGATCAATCCGTCATTAAGGCGATTAAAAATGCGAAGATTAAAAAGATTCTATATGTTTCATGTAATCCTTCGACCTTGGCAAAAAACTTCGCTGAACTAATGCCTGAGTATCAAGTGAATAGCATTTTACCAATCGATATGTTTCCACATACCGCTTCTGTAGAGTCAATCACATTACTAGAACGTAAATAACCCATATGAACTTGGGTTATTTTTTGTTCAATCAAAAAAGGAGAACACACGATGAATTTTTTTGCATACCATGAAGCAAAAAGCAAATATGCCTATTTATATGATCGATACTCGCTAGACTTAAGAATCATTGTTAGTGAGAATTTTGCGAATAAAATCGAAGTATTATACGGGGATCCATTTGATTATGGTAGGAACGAAAATAATCCGACGATTTGGGAATGGAAGATGGATCCTGCATCGCCTTCATTCATGAAAAAAGAAGCAACGATTGATGGAATCGATCATTTTTTTGTGCGTTTAAAACCATCCGTTAAACGAGTCAAATATGCTTTTGTGATTAATGATCAGTATTTAGTTTCAATGCGAGGTATCTTTGATATCACACTGAATCCAAAGTTAAAGACAGAAACATTTAACTATTATAATTTTCCTTATATGAATGAAGAGGATGTTTTTGCTGCACCTTCTTGGGTAAAAGATCAAATATGGTATTCTATTTTTCCAGAAAGGTTCCATAGTGCAGACAACGCTCTCCAGAAAGAAAATGTTCTTCCATGGGGGGTAACCGATCGTTATAGCAATGACCTTCATTTTGGCGGAGACCTCAAAGGTATTATCGAGAAAATCCCATATTTAGTAGAAGTTGGATTTACTGGAATTTATATGACGCCAATCTTTGACTCCGATAGTACCCATAAATATGATATTAAAGACTATTTTCATATTGACCCTGCTTTTGGTGATAACTCCACATTTGGTGAACTGGTTGAAAAAGCTCATAATGCAGGATTAAAAATAATGCTTGACGCAGTGTTTAACCACTGTGGATTTAGGCATCCTTATTTTCAAGATGTGATTGAAAAAGGAGAAGATTCTCCTTATTATGATTGTTTTTATATCATAGATAAAACCAAACCAATTGTTCATGAGTCGTATCAATTGGGGGAGAAATTTCCAAGAGAAATAGCCCAACAAATCAGGCAAGACCATTCACTACTCAATTACAGAACTTTTGCTTTTTCCTGTGGTATGCCAAAGATGAACACGGCGCATCCGCTCATGAAAAAGCACTTACTCGATGTCGCAACTTTTTGGATTGAAAAGTATCATATTGATGGGTGGCGACTCGATGTGTCGAATGAAGTCGGTCATTCTTTCTGGAGAGATTTTCGTAAGAGTGTAAAGCAAGCTAATTCTGAAGCCTATATTGTCGGCGAAAACTGGGATGACGCCTATCCATGGCTTTTAGGAGACCAATATGATGCCGTAATGAATTATGGTTTTATGTTCCCGATGCATCATTATTTTGGTAAAGATAAGCACGTGAATGCAGAAGAATTCATTCGTCATCTGAATCGCGTTTTGACTACTTATCCCAAAAACGTGATTGAAGCAATGTACAATCTCGTTGATTCACATGATACAACACGTATTCTTGAAATTTGTGGTAACGACTTTGATTTGGTCAAGTTACCTTATGTACTCATGTTTTCATTGCCAGGTTCTCCTAGTGTCTATTATGGAGGAGAAGTAGGACTTTCTGGAAAACATGACCCAGATAATCGTCGCTGTATGTTATGGGGCGAAGATCAAAATCAAGAGATGCTTACATTTATGAAGAAATTAATCTCATTAAGAAAAACTGAAATAGACTTAAAATCATCCGAAGTACGTTTTATGCAAACGGACACTGATACTTTATTCGTCCAAAAAAATAAGATTTATGTTATTCTATTTAATGAATTAAATCCTAGGGAAGTCAATCTACCGAAGGAAATGAAAAATAGAACTTATCTCGATTTATTTGATAATAAAAAAATAAAGCTTAACGAGACACTTTCTCTTTCAAAATATCAATTTATGATTTTAAAGGAGATGTAAGATGAAGAAATTTTTAGTATTTATCGTCATTAGTATTTTATCAGTTGCAGTGATTTCTTGTACTGATACAACGACTTTCACATCGACTACCCCCTCAACAACCACATCGACCACAACCTCAACCACGACTTCAACGATTGATTACATTACTCTTTCTGGCGTCGTTGATCATGAAGTAGCCATTGGGTCTGAAGTCGACTTACTTGAAGGTGTAACTGCAACGGATAGTTTAAACCAAGATTATACGGAAGACATTATTTTGTCGTCCAGTGATTGTTCTATCGTAGATGGACATTATCTAGATACAAGTGTCGCGACGACTTGTGATGTTGTATATACAATTATTGTTGGTTCCTTTAATCAATCAGCCGTCGCTACATTTACCGTTATCGGACAAACCATCAACCCAGATGTTATCACGGTTTATTTTCATAAACCTGATTCATGGGACAATGTAAAGATTTATTATTATGACGCAAATATGACCTATAATGTCACTTGGGACAATGCTCCTTATATGACAGCGTATTATGGTCATGAAGGTTGGTATTATTTTTCTTTCCCAAGTCTTATTACATCCATCAGAGTTAAATTTTCTGATGGACTAGGGCAAATTTTACCTGAAGACGATCGGGATGGAAATCTGATTACTACTTCCACATGGTTTATGGAAGATGTTTTTGCCTATACGACAACCAATCCTTTTGATTCTACGTTATATGGTGTTCCTCAAATAGAAATCACTACGAGTAATCTTGTTTTTCAGAATTCACTTGAGTTTACGGTGAATATTGCCTCTTTATCAGCCATTCAGGAGATGTATTATATTTTAAACGGTGTTACCTACCCACTTTCTGCTCAAATTGAAACCATCAATTTAGGATCAGAATTTTACCTTGGCGAAAGAATAACACTTGAAGTGTTTGCGACCAATGAAATTGGACAAAATCAAAGTTTTACTTATTTGTTTATCAAAACAACGCCTACCTATTATGATCCACTTGTTAAAAATCCTGAATTTAATCGACTCAGTATCTATGAAATTTATGTGGATGCTTATCAAGACGCAAGCAGTGTAGGATACTCGATTGGGTATGGACCAAGCAATCATCATGGGGATTTACTTGGAATTATCAATGCGCTTGATTATATTGCTACACTCAATGTGAATGCAATTTGGTTAACCCCAATCTTTACATCTAAAGCAAGATCGACTTATTCTGAGTGGGAAAATCGTGGTAGATCTACAGGTTATTATGCGGATGATTACTATCACATTGATCCAAATTTTGGAACCGATGCCGAGTTTAGACAGTTAGTCGACAAAGCACACTCGCTCGGACTATACGTTTTTCTTGATGGTGTATTTGGGCATCATGGTTCTTATAGTATCGCCGGTGTAACCAATGGTGCCAGCCAATGGTATGGATATGAAACAGTCTTTCCAGAAAGTTTAGATTATTTCATTGGTGTTGCACAATACTGGATTTTAGAATATGGAATTGATGGTTGGAGACTTGATCAATCCTACCAACTATATCAAGATAATTATAATTACTGGAGAGATATCCGAATCGCTGTGGATAGAGCTTGTGAAGCACGCTTAGCTGCTGGTGAAACCTGGGGAACACTCGGGTATTTAGTCGGAGAAGACTGGGAATCAGTTTATGAAATGAATCTTCATGCATATGGCGGAAGTGGACTCCCAAGTGCATTTAATTTTCCTGTACGTTACGCTGTTGTGGCTTCACTTGCGACCGATGAAAGTTATTGGAGTAATGCTACTTTCTATGATATTTTTACAGCGATGAATTACAGATATTTAAGTTATGCTCAACCTAATCTGTTTATTTCCAGCCATGATGTTGTCCGCTTTGGTGATTTGCTTCAAATTGCCGGAAAAGATGGAGATGAATATTATCCAAGACATAAAATGGCCTTATCTTTCTTAGCGCAATACACAGGACCGATTACGATTTATTATGGGGATGAGTATGGGGATGAGTTTACTGGGTTAAACTACAGTTATGATGAGTTAGGCGCTTACTCGGATGTTGCGCTAGATAATGTTGCGAGAACGAATGGAAAAATTACCGGTTTTGATAACTTACAACTTGACTTAATTGCATATGTATCGACGATATTAGCCCTTCGTGATCAGTATTCAGCGATGTATAATGGCGTTCGTACGAATCTTTATGTAGATTCGAATCTCTATATCGATTTGAAAGTTGATACTGATAATACTGTTCTATATGGATTAAATCGATTAACAACAGTACAAACACATACCTTCACAGTAGCTGAACTCGGTGGAACAAAGTTAGTCAATTTATTAACAGGAGATGAAATCTTACCTGTTAATAATGTATTTACTGTACCGTTTGATGGATTATCAGGAATGTTTTATCTTGTGACTGAATAAATAAGAAACCTTTTACACAAAAATTAAAATGGCTAACTTACGGTTTCTCCGAATTTTAGCCATTTTTCTTTTTCTATTTATTTTGAAAAAAGATAGTTTATTATGTATAATTGTAAATGATTAAAGAGGTGAATTAATTTGAAAAAAATAATACAAATAATTTTAATGTTATTCGTACTTCTTTCTGGATTATCGTTATTTCAAGTTGTTGATGCGGATAGTTCTTCCGCAACTTCACTTGTCGTTCATTACAAACGATTTGATGGAAATGAGTCTAATTATAACTTATGGTTGTGGCCATCTGGAGGAGACGGTGCACAATTTGGATTTAGTAGTTCAGATACCTATGGAGCTGTCGCGACAATCAACCTTGGATCGACCAATTTATCAGGCGTTGATTCTGTAGGAATTCTCGTTTATCAAGTTGTTGGTGGTGTTTGGATCAAAGATGTTGATCAAGATAGGTATATTGATATGACCCATCCAAATGCAAATGGCGAGGTTCATATCTATGTTTTAACTGGAGAGACTTTTATCAGTTATGTATCCGAAGATCAGGCAGGGTGTAATATTGCTGCACCAGATCCGTTCCTATGCGCACAAACAATAGATGAAGGACTCGTTGATGTTTATTTTGATGAAACGTATAAAATCCATTTTACGATTACGGATAGTATTACTAGTTCAAATATTACAATTTTAGATAATGACACACCAGTACCTTTTTCTGGATTCAGTAGCGGAGGGACAGGGACACTCACTTTAACCAATCCTGTGAATGTTTCACATACTTATACCTTTATTTTAAATTGGAATGGGATTCATAACGAACAAGTCATTAGACTTGAAGCGGATTATGATTCTGAAGCCTTTCAATTAATGTATAACTACGATGGAGAACTAGGCGCAATTTATACTAGCGTTGAGACAACATTTAAAGTTTGGGCCCCAGTTTCTGGGAGAGTTCAAGTTAATTTATATTCTGCTGGTCATACAACAACAGAAAGAGCGGATGGCGTGAATTCGCCATACGCAGTGTATGAACTTGATTATACTTCGAAAGGTGTTTGGTCGATATCCATCCCTGGAGATTTAGCTGGAAAATATTATACCTTTAATGTGATGAATGATGGTGTATGGGTGACTGATATTCAAGACCCTTATGGAAAATCATTTGGATTAAATGGTAGAAGGGCGATGGTTGTTAATTTCGATCTGATTGATCCAGAAGGTTGGAGCGCGGATCAAGGAGTTGATGGCTATGAAAACCCAAATAACGCGATTATTTATGAACTTCATGTTCGGGACTTAACTTCTCAAGCAGCTGAATGGGGAGGACCTCTTGCCTATTC
>JBFXGX010000006.1:51687-66767 GCA_050177605.1 Candidatus Izemoplasmatales bacterium
AGCCCTAGAAAACCTCGATCCTGATATTTTTGTTTATGGAGAACCTTGGGGCGGTGGTACGATTGGACTAGATTATAATTTACAAGCAGGTAAAAACAATTTAGATAACATGCCTTTAATTGCGGCTTTTAATGATAGTTTTAGAAATACAATCAAAGGTTCACCCGATGGAAGTGATGCAGGATATATTACCAATGGATATAATATCTATGACATCATGAAAGGGCTCAAAGGGAGTATCGCATGGGATATGGGTGTAACTTCAAGCCAATCTGTAAACTATGTATCCGCGCATGATAATTTAACGCTTTATGACAAATTAAAACTAGTTAATGGATCTTCAGTATATACAGAAGAAATTGATTATCAAGCGAGACTTGCAAATTCGATTGTGCTTCTCAGTCAAGGAATTCCTTTTTTACAATCTGGAGTTGATTTCCTAAGAACAAAAGGTGGAGATTCAAATAGTTATCAATCAAGTGATTCAGTAAACCAATTGAATTGGGTAAGAAAAAGTAATTATGTAGAATCGTTTGAATATTACAAAGGGATGATAGCGATTCGAAAAGCATTTGATTCGTTTAAGATGGTAACCGCCACGGATATCAATAATAATATCTCATTCTTATATCCAGATGGATTTGGACTCATCGGTATGCATTTAACGAAGAATGGTGAAGACATTTATGTTTATTTTAACTCAGGAGCTTCTGAGAACGAAATCACCTTACCAAGTGGAGCATGGAAATTACTTGCGAATCAACAAGTAGCAAACGTTGAAGGGATTGCAACATATGCAGGAACTTATCCAATTAACAAAGCTGAAACGCTCATCTTTGTGCCTGGGAATCCAGAAGATGTAACAACGACTCCTGCAAGAGTACCAGTGATTACAAATACCATTGCCGCAATGTTTGAAGGAAGAGACTTTACGGTTACATCTAGTACGGATATTTATGCTTATAGCATTGATAATGCGCCATTTATTTATGTAGGTGCAACGAAATCGTTAAATATCGGACAATTATCTGTTGGTGTTCACACGATTGTGATTAAAAATAGTGCTGGTCTTTCTTCCAGCCCATTTACTTTAACAATTTTACAGCTCAATAGTCCACCGGTAATCTCGAATGCAGTTCATTCTTTCGTAGAAGGAACGGATGTTGTTATTACTTCGACGAGCGACATCTATGCATACAGTATTGATGATGGCAGTTTTGTAAGCGTCTCACCGAGTACGTCGGTTCATATTGGCGTATTATCTCTTGGTACACACAATATTGTAATTAAAAACAGCGCTGGATTAACGAGTGATCCATTTGAAATAACGATTACTGAATTACCTTCAACACCGGAAATAACCAATACAGATACTACGATTACTGTTGGTGATGCATTTGTTTTACTGGTCAGTGAAGATGTAATGTATTACGCTATTAATGACAGTGAATTTTTCGAAATTACGCCTGCCAATGAGATTTTATTTGATTCTTTAAGTCTTGGTACGTATACGTTCCAAGTTAAAAACGCTGCTGGAAATGTTTCTAATATTTTTACACTTTCTGTAGAAGAAGTAGTGTCACAGACTTGTGAAGAAAATCCTGATCAAGATGGCTGCCCAGTTGAAGAACCAAAAACAGGATGTACTTGGTTTAATGCCATTTCATTATTAAGCTTTGGTTTAGTTGCAGTATCAGCGTTTGTGGTCGTCAGAAAAAAATACTAATCTGTTTCAAAGCAGAACAAAGATGACCCTCTGTTTTGATATACATAAATTATAATTTATGGGGAGACATTGACAAAATTGTCTCCTTTTTTTATTCATTTATGAAATATGTAATCGTTCTCTCTTTTTTTAGGCCCTTAATAATTGACTATCATGAGTGGTTATTATAAAATAATACTTGTATATATGTAAGCGTTTTTTTAAAACTATATATATAAAACAAAACAAAAAAAGGAGAACAAAAATGAAAAAGATTTTAAGTGCTTTTCTGGCTTTAATTGTGACAATGACTTTTCTTGGCACACTTAGCTTAGTTCCTCTAAAAGCTGCTGAAGGAGATAAAACATTATATATTCATATCTTCCAATTCGACGGCGACTACACAAATACCGGTGTTGGTATCTGGGATGGTGTAGACTGGAATAATTGGGCGGACGTATCAACCTCTACGGACGGGTTCGGTGCTGTTATCGCTAAAACATTCAGTGCAGACAAATTAGCAAATGCTAGCTTAATGTCTAGTATTGAAGTAAAACCTTCTCGTAATGCTTCAGTAGATGATAGTGCAAACTATCTTGCTCCTGGCGAAGGTAAAGTATTCGCAGACATTTCATCTTTAATTTCAGGCACAGATACTGAACTTCACGTATACTACGTTGAAGGCGCTGATGGTTTCTTAACGCTTGAATATGCGAAAGGTACCGTTGTTCTTTATATGGACCCTGCTATTACAGTAGATCCTGCAACTTATGATGGTTGGGGAATCCACTCTTGGAATAGAGGAACAGGTGTTCCTAATATCGAATGGGGAGATGCATGGCCTTTCACAGAAACAGCTACTGTAACAGCTGGACAATATGATATTCCAATGGTATTATCAATCGTTCCTGTTGGCGCAGATGCTTATCCTGATATGGGCTTCATCGTTCATAACGGCGATACAAAAGCTTATCCAAATGACCTTTCAATTCCATCTGCAACAGATGGTCCAGTGAATATCGTATTCTACATTCGTGGAATGGATACAACATTATTAGATGCTTCTACTTTCTTAGCAGATGCTGAAACTGAATATGTTGCTGGTTTAGTTAACAGATTTATGGCTGGTACAGTTATTACGGATCCTCAAACTGTAACAGTTGAAATGTTCCAACCTAAAACTCCTTTTGAAATCGTTGATCGCTTATGGATCGAAGATGCAGAAGAAGCTATCGTTGCTGTTGCTGGTTTTGATTTTGGTGATGTATTAACATTAGGTGAATATGATAGTAACGTTACAATCGCTTCTCAAACTCATGTTCAATTCTTTATGAAATTACCTGCTACTGCAGATGTAACTAGCCCATTATCTGATTATGGTGTAGTTGGAAACTTCCAAGGATGGAATCCTGGAGCTGCAGTACTTCCTACAGCTTTCTTAACAAATGCATCTGGAAACTGGTTAGTATTTGATTTTGCTACTTTTGAATCCGCAATCTCATTCAAAGTACTAGGTATTGGTGAAGATGATCCAGCTACAACAGAAGTAGATGAATCAACTGTATTTGCATGGGGCGACCCAGAAGTTGGTAAAATTGCTGGCGATAATATCAATATCGATTTTGCTGGTGCAAGTGCTGTAACTTATAAATTCTATGCTGAAACTGAAGTATTAACTTCTGATTTACTTCTTGGTGATGCAGCAAATTATACTTATACAGCTATCACTCCTACAAATAATCTATTAACAGTATTCTTACCTCTTGATCCAGGCTTATTAGTTGAAGGCGATTCATACGATACAACAAATGTTGCATTAGTTGGTTCACTTCAAGGATGGTCACCAGAAAATGGTATTCTTCCTACTGATATTTTAACAGTTGGTCTAAATCAAGTTGCAGTATTCCAAGTGGATACAGCAGATGTTAGCGGTGAATACAAAGCTTTATATATTGGCGCTGATGATCCAGCTACAACAGAAGTTGATGAGTCAACTGTATTTGCTTGGGGAGATCCTGAGTTAATTACTTCAAACACACCATTCAACTTTGGTACTGGAACTTCATTAGTTCAAGACTTTGGTGGAGATATTGTATTATTAGATACTTATGAAAGCACTGTAACAGTTGAAAATATTTTCTGGTTATCAATTTATATGGAAAATAATTATACTGGCTACAATGTTGGTATCGTTGGTGCTTTAAATGGTTGGAATATTAACAATCCAATTCTTCCTGCAGGCACAGACGTATTTGGTAACTTATACTTTGATTTAGCAGTAAGTGCTAGAACTGGCGAATTCAAAATCTTTGTTGATAAAAACGAAGATGGATTTGACTGGGGAGATGCAGTGACTGGTAACGATAATGTTGCTTATGATTTAGGCGCTGCTAACCAAGGTGTTTTATACTTCGCAGAAGATGAAACAAACGTATTTGTTAAACAAGTTATCGGCGAAGATTTAAGTGGAATTACAACTAAATATGCTACATTTACATTTGCAGATAATACATTTGCTGATGTTAGAGGTGACTATACAGTTTATTTCGTAGAAACTCCTGGAACTGATTTAGTTGATGAATTCGTCATTGATTATGCATTAGCATATCAAACTGAAAATGGATTTGTTGTTCCTGCTGAATCTTCTGATTTCAACGCTACTTATGCTTTAACTCCTACACAAGTAGAAGTATTATTAAATGGCGTTAACTCAATGGATACATTCCAAATCTTTGATGAACTTGGAACTGCTGTTGCTATTACAAGCATTGATCCATTATATGCAATGGGTGATTACACTGCAACTGTTACTCCAGCTGAAGGTGAACATCTCGTTACACTTTACTTACATACAGATCGTACATATACAAACATTTCACAATTTGGTGTTGTAGGCTCATTACAAGGATGGAACATTGGTGCTACAATCGCTCCAGTTGGAACGGATTCTTTAGGTAATATCGTATTCCAATTTGCTTTAGCTGATTCAACAGATAATACTGAATTCAAGATCGTATTTGATCCTGAAGGCGATGGATTTGCTTGGGATGGAAACGAATGTACTCCTGCAAATGTTGTTATCGTTCCTAATCAAGATTTATCATTGTTATTCGCTGATGGAAATAGCGTACCTGGAAACAATGCTTTCACAGTTACATTAACTAATCCATTAAGTGCAGATCATGATTATGAAACTTTAATCGTTGATGCAAAAGGATTCTCAGTATATGCTCCTCTTTATGTTGATAACTCCGCTCCTGATGCTTACTTCACAGTAAAACCAGGCGTTGCATTCACAGTTGAAAAAGGTACAGAATTCGATATCTTTGATTACTACACAATCTTCAAATTTGTTGATGGTAGAGATGGTGAAATCGCTTATACAGTAGATCAAGCAGTTAATACAAACGTTCTTGGCGCTCAACAATTTATTATCAGTGCAACTGATACATATGGAAATACAACTTCTGTAACATTAACATTTACAGTTATCGATACAACAGATCCAGTTCTTGGCGTTATGGGTCCTAACGTATTCGAAGTTGGTTCAACTGAACCTACATGGGCATACTACGCACAATCTAATGAAGGAACAATCGTTGTTGATGCTTCTCAAGTAGACATGAACACCGTTGGTGAATTCTATGTTAGATGGACTGCTACAGATGCTTCTGGCAATGTAACTACAAAATCATTAAAAATAACTATCGTTGACACAACAGATCCTGTATTAACAGTTTCTGGAGATCAAGAATTTACAGTAGGCGATGCAGTTCCAAACTGGGCATCATACGCTACTACAAATGAAGGAACAGTTACAGTTGATTCTTCAGCAGTTGATTTCACAACAGCTGGAACTTATACAGTAACTTGGACAGCAACAGACGCTTCTGGAAACAGTGCAACAGCTTCGTTAGATATTACAGTTGTCGCAGCTGAAGAAGTACCTGCAACAGGATGTACATGGTTTAATGCAATTTCATTATTAAGCTTTGGATTCGTTGCAGTATCTGCCTTCGTTGTTGTTAGAAAAAAATACTAATTTAATAAAAATGATTTGTATCATTGGCATTGAGTATTGCGCTTAATTCCAAACAAAATGATTTACAGACATTGACTATGGGGATATGATGCACCGAAGTTTGGTGTGTCATATCTTTGTAGTATTAGTAAATATTACTTTTTAATAATAAAAAAATGAAACGGAGGCAATAACTTTGAAAAAACTATTAATCTTTTTTGTAATGCTTATGGCTGCAGTAACTGTTATTGCATGTGATAAGACTACAACTGCTACAACAACGACAACAACAACGACAACAACAACGACTCAATCTGGTGCTCCAGTAATATCTGGTGTTACAAATGGTGGAACCATTGTTGTTAAAGTTGGCGCTACAACTGTTTTAACTGGTATTACTGCAGTAGATAAAAATGGTGCATCATTAACTGTTAAGGTAGTTGGTGACTATGATTTAAACACTGTTGGAACCTATACAGGTGTTACGATTTCTGCAACGGATTCTACAGGATTAAAAACAACTTATACTGTGACAGTATCTGTTACAGCATTAACTTGTGAAGAAGATCCTACCCAAGATGCTTGTAAGACAGATGTTGATAGAGCAAGAGAAGAATATGAAGGTACAATTTATAATGTCGATTTAAATGATAACGGCGTTGCAGACTGGACTGAAACTTCAATCGCTTTATCCATTGGTTTCTCTTACTATGGTGCAGACAATGAAACAAACGCTGTTTGGATGAATATTCAAAAATTCATGGAACAATATCCAAATATTTCTGTTACTCGTGATCCATTATTCTCAAGTGGATGGGAAGGCGGAGATGATGGATTATTATTAATCCAAGAACAAGCAGCTAGAGAAGGTACTTTACCTGACATTTATTTCAATCCAAAAGGTGCTGAAACTTATGACCGTGGAATGACACTCGATATTACGCCATACATCGCTACCGATGAAGAAGGCGTTTATATCACTGAAAATGCTTTATCTGGTATGAGAACATATGATAATGCTGAAATTTGGGGTATTCCTTGGCAAGGTGTTGGACCAATGGTCGCAATCAACCTTACACTATTAGATCAACTAGGGCTTACAGCTCCATCTTATGATTGGACATATGCTGAATATGAAGCTTTAAGAGATCAAGTTGGTGTTATTACAAATACTGGCGCTTGCGTATTCCCTGGAGTCATCGACTTCTCAATTGAAGGTTCAAACTATTTTGATAGTGTACCTGGTGGATATAAAGGCTACAATATCGTTACACAAAGATTCGACTTTGCTGGCGCTACTGGTTACGGTAACTGGTTAGAACAAGTTGCTGCAGAAGCAAAACAAGGATGGCATTTCTATGATTTAGATGCAGCTACACAAGAATCAAGATGTCCTGATATCGCTGATTCATGGACAGATGGTGTTAGAGCAATCAACACAATCATGTTATATTCATTCAATGACTCTGTAGATCAAATGTTAAATCGTGGATGGACTATCGATCTCTATCCATTCCCTGAATCTCCAGCAGGAGGATCTTCATTAAGTTATACATATTATGATTATTATTCAATGAGCTCTAAATTAGAAGAAGACAGAGTCAAAGCTGAAGCCGCTTATCAATTAATTAAATGGTTAACATTCGGTGAAGACGGAACTGCATCTCGTTGGGGACTTATCGACGAAAAGAACGTTGATATTGATCCAGATACAGCAGGATTCCAAACTTCATTCTCAACTGGTAACCTCTATTTAATGGATTACATTCAAGGTTGGCCAGTTACTTCTAACCCAGCAGTTCTTGCTAATCATCCATTAGTAAAAGGATTCTCTGAAGAAAGTGGACTTTCTAAATACAATTTTGCTGCATTCCAATTACCATTGATGCAATATCAATTATCGAATGCCAATCCGTATCCAAGAAATATTCCGGCTTTCGCTTCGGTTGCCAATGCATTTGATCCTTGGACTATCAAAGACCAAATGAGAGATGAATCTCTAAGTTTCATTGATATCGCGCCTCAAAGGCAAGAAGAAATGAATCAAGCAATCGAGGACTTTTTACAAAATTATATTGGTTCAGGAAACTAATATACAAAATATTTAATTAAGGACTCCAATAACTCTTCAGTCTAAGCTGAAGAGTTATTGGTTGTTTTTTAAGAACTTGGTGGAGGTGTATTGTTTGAAAAAGATATTAATTATGTTCATGTTTTTAGGCATTTTCGGATTCTTCGTCGTTAATCATCTGTCAGTAATTAACGCTTATCAGTATGATTATAGTGAACAAGATTCCGTGAAGATAGATCAAGTCGTTAGCGATAACGATGTTTATGTTGATTCTTATGACGAGAATTCAAATTATTACGGTGTGTATGAAAATTGGACGAATTTGGGTGTTCCACTTCCAAGCGAAGTAGTCACTGTTTCTCCAAATGATTTTGTAGGCGGAACGCTTGTTTCAAGTACAAATTCGATTGGATATAATAGTAATACAGTACGTATTGAACCACTTCAATCCGTCACTTTTAGTGTTACTGTCGCAAGTGAAGGACTTTATGAAATGATGGTCGATTATTATGCTATCGATGAAACAAGACTTCAACCTTCTATTGCAGTAGCGATTAATGGAGACACACAATACAATGAGATGTATCGTATCGATGTTCCAGTAAGATGGATGATTGATCAAACACCTAGTTACGATCGATATGGTGATGAACTCGTTCCAGATTCAACACTTTATTTAGGATGGTCAACGATGTATTTAGGAGATCCTAATTACTTTTTCATTGAACCGCTCAAATTTTATCTGCATTCAGGTGTGAATGAAATCACCATTACAATGAATGAAGGGTATTTACTATTAGGTGATATTACGATTGGTAATACCTATGTTAGCCCTGTGTCATATCAAGAATATATTGCTTCACATCAATCCGCCAATGTTATTACAAATTCAAGTATTTTAGATATTCAAGCAGAAGATTACTTATATGAGAGTGCACAAAATATACGTTCTAAATATGTAAGAGATTCATCGCTTACCCCTTATACTTTTAAGAACAGAGTATTAAATGTTTTAGATGAAAATTCATTCCGTTTAGGTGGAGATAGCGTAACTTATGTTTTCCAAGTTAGCGAAACGGGTCTTTATCAATTAAGTCTTAAATATATGCAAACAGGAAACCCTGGTCTTTCAACTAGTCGTACCATTTTTATCGATGGAGCGATACCTTTTGAAGAAATGTCATCTTATCGTTTTGATTATACAACCCATTTTAAAGTTGTTACTTTAAACGATGGGACGAACCCTTATTATTTTTATTTAGAAGCAGGAACACATGAAATTACATTAAGTGTTATCAATACTGATGTGAAGGATGTTTATCATCATTTATTAAGTGTTCTTGAAGAAATTAGTAGTTTAGCGAGAGAAATTAACAAAATCACCGGAGGATTATCCGATGATAAACGTAATTTTAAATTAGATACCTATATTCCTAATTTAGTTAGTGATTTAACAAGACTTCGTGATGAAGTGAAACAATCATATGATGATTTAGCACTCATTTATGATAATGATAATTTAGCTATTTTAAGCGAATTAACTATTTCGATTAAGTACTTCAATCAATTTATTGAAGATACAAATGATATTCCCGTTTACCTCGAAAGATTTAATGAAGGTGAAAATTCAATTTACGGACGAATTAATACAATTCTGCCGTTACTAATCGATCAACCTTTACAACTAGACGTTTTATTGTTTAATGGGACCGATGATTCGTTACCAAAAGCAAGCGATGGATTCTTTGTGAATACGTATGAATCGATTCGTGCCTTTTTGTATACTTTTACGGACCCAAAATATAATCAAGCGGACGTAGTGGATGATCAAACGATTGAAATTTGGGTTAGACAGTCAAGACTGTATATCCAAATTATGCAACGTATGATCGACGAAGATTTCACCTCACAAACCGGAATCAAAGTATTGTTATCTGTTATGCCAGACGAAAACAAGATTGTCCTTTCCAATGCCGCAGGAACTACGCCAGATGCTGCAATGGGACTCAGTGTAACAAAACCATTTGACTTTGCGATTCGTGGTATGTTAACTGACTTAAGACAATTACCTGGCTTCTATAATTTGGTTGCGGATTACAATCCGAACAGTTTTATCCCATTTGTGTACGAAGAAGGAGTTTATTCTATTCCTGAAACGATGGATGTAAAATTACTCTTCTATCGTAAAGATATATTAGATTTCTTAGGTGTTGAACCACCTCAAACATGGGATGAAGTTGTTAGTTTAATTCCTGTCTTACAAAAATATGATTATGATTTTTATACTCCTCTTGGCAATGACAATTCATTCAAAACATTTGGTGAAACCACGCCATTTATCTACCAATTCCACGGCGATTTATATAATTTAACTGGGGATAAAACGTTAGTAAATGAGGATGGTGCATACCAAGCTTTTGAGTTTATGACTGATTTATTCAGTATATATAATATTCCGATTACAACATCGAACTTCTTCCAAAAATTCCGTACAGGTCAAATTCCTTTAGGAATTGGAGATGGAAATACGTATATTCAGTTAAAATATGCTGCCCCAGAACTTGCTGGACAATGGGCAGTCATTCCAATTCCTGGTGTTGAATATACCTATGACGATCCTGATTATTGTGAAGGGCCATTAACAGATGGTCGTTGTATCGAAAGATGGGACCCAACTTATGGAACAAGTTCGGTCATCTTTAATGATTCTTCAAAACAAGATTTATCTTGGCAATTTTTCTTATGGTGGTTCTCAAAAGAATCCCAAACGAATTTCACTTATAATTTACAATCGATGCTTGGTTCAGAGTTCTTATATATGACAGCGAATGTTGAAGCGTTTAAGGATAGTGCTTGGCCAAGTGACTCAAAATCTCAAATCCTTGAGCAATGGCAATGGATCAGAACCGTTGGTAAAGTTCCAGGAGACTATTTATTAGAACGTGAACTATCTAATGCATGGAATACAGTTGTAAATGATGGCACCAGTGCACGTGTTGCAATTGACGATGCGGTCATCATTATTAACCGTGAATTAAAAAGGAAACTTGAAGAATTTGGCTATTATGAGAATGGTGTTATGGTGAAAGAATATACGGTACCTACCTACCTGAATATTAATCACTGGTTGAAAGAAGATGATGGTAATGAATAAACTTCTGAATCATCCAAAACTGGATTCTTTTAAAGCATTTTACAAAAAACATTCACAAAGTCCTTATTGGTTTATCATTCCTTATGCTTCCTTATTTATATTAATTATTGTGTTACCGGTAATCGTGGCGATCGGATTAAGTTTTACGACATTTGATACAATCCAACCACCGACTTGGGTTGCACTTAAAAATTATGTCAGCATCTTTACAAATGATAGTGTATTCTTACAAAACGCTGTTCCTAACACGATTTCTTTTAGTATTATTGTTGGACCAATTGGGTATATGCTTTCATTTTTACTAGCGTGGATGCTAGCACAAGTACCACACAAAGCAAGAACGATTTATGCGGTCATTATTTATTCACCTAGCGTTACTGGTGCCGTTATGATGGCATTTGTTTGGCGTATTCTATTTAGTGGTGATGAAACTGGATATTTGAATTACATCTTAATGAACTGGTTTGGCATGAAAAATGCAATTCAGTTCTTAGAAGATGCAGATTATTTATTCTATATCATGATTATTGTTAGTTTATGGTCTTCAATGGGGTTAGGATTCTTAGCCATGCTTGCCGGGGTCCTTAATATTGACCGAAGTCTATATGAAGCAGCGGCGATTGATGGTATGAAAAACCGTTGGCAAGAAATATTTTATATTACAATTCCTTCAATGAAACCGCAGATGTTGTTCGGTGCGGTAATGTCGATCATTGGTACATTTAATGCGGCGGGTATCGCTTCAGCCCTTGCAGGTGGAGGCACACCTCCTCAATATGCTGGTTGGCTGATTGTTGACCACGCTTCCGATTTTGGATTCACTCGATTTGAAATGGGCTATGCTTCCGCAATCACCGTCATCTTGCTTGGAATTGTATTACTATTTAACAAAATAGCTTATAAACTATTTGGAGATAAGGGGTGAAATGTATGAGTAAGAAAAAAGTATATAAAAAGAAAAAAAGCTCAGGCAGTGGTATCACCTTTAATCCCGATCGTTTTCATCCTAATCAATGGAAATTCCATGCGTTCTTAATTACATTATCTTTATTTATGGGGATGCCAATTGTATTTATTTTGAATCATGCATTCAAACCCTATACAGAATTATTTGCTTATCCTCCTAAATTATTTGTTCGTCGTCCGACGCTAGATAACTTCGTCAAATTAGCCACATTCTCTTCAGAATCTGGTATTCCAATTTCAAGGTATATCTATAATAGCGTTGTGACAACTGCTCTCGTTGTAATTTTATCGATTATTATTAGTTCGTTAGCAGCTTTCGCACTCTCAAAACTTGAATTTAAGGGAAAAAATACACTCAACCGTATTAATCAATTCGCCCTTATGTTCGTTCCAATTGCAGTTGCGATTCCTCGTTTCTTCGTTTTAATCAATCTAGGAATCTATAATACTTACTTAGCACATATTATTCCGTTACTTGCAATGCCAATTGGTATTTTCCTAATTAAACAATTTATGGATTCTTCTGTTCCTAAGGAACTGATTGAAGCCGCTAAAATTGATGGTGCAGGGAACTGGAGAATCTATTGGAATGTCGCAATGCCACTCGTCACACCGGCGTTAGTTACAGTAGCGATTTTAGCATTCCAAGTATCATGGTCAAATACAGAAGGTTCAAATATCTTCGTCGATAAAGAAGCGCTCAGAACACTACCATTCTATATGAGCACAGTCGTTTCTCAACAAGGAAATATCGTGGTTACAGCTGGAGTTGGTGCTGCAGCGAACCTGATTATGTTCCTTCCTAACTTAATTATCTTTATTATTATGCAAAATAAGGTCATGGCTTCCATGGCTCATTCAGGTATCAAATAATGAAGAGATTACATTTATTAAGAAGTCTAATCGTCATTGTTTCGACGTTGGTAGTCGTCTTAACACTCGGTTTTAGTAGTACAGATATTCATGCGGCAGCGACGCCGTATACAACGTTTACGACAGATAATGAAAATGGATATATCGAAACCTATGATGCCTATACACCAAATGGGCAAATCACAGGTGGAACAGATGTTACTTTTAAAACATTAGAGTATGTATATATTGATAGTGAAGATTATATTTATATTTCTGATAGTGGCAGTGCATCGGTATACGTTTTTGATTCCAATCATCAATATGTGAATACCATCAGTTTCTTTGGTGATGATAACTATCCAGCATTTTATGCGGTGAATAGTGTTTTCGTTTCTGGGGATAAAGTCTATATTCCTGACAGTTTTGCAAAAGCAGTTTATATTTTTGACCGCAATGAAGTCATCAATCCTCCTCAAGCTTATAATTTATGGGTTGAAGATGTCGATTTAGATGATGAGTTATCCGATGGCGATTTAGTCTATGTTGCGGACAAAGAAACAGGTCTACCAATCGGCTCTGCCGTCTACACAATCGGTATTGGCGGTATGCAAGATACTTATCAAATCTATGAATTTAAAGATATCACTACTGGAGAAGTATTATTCGAAAAAGTAAATATCTTAGAATTTATGGGCAAATTTTTAGGCCATTGGCAAACGACTACTTATGAAGGAAAAACATTATTGAAACTTGGCGTTTATGCTGAAAAAGTCGTACCAAAACAAGTCGTAATGACTCCTGACGCACCCGTTTTTGAATCGTATACCTTCGCACCTAGAAGAGTTGTAGCAGACAAGCGCGGAAACATGTATATTGTTGGTGCAAGAAGTGACAATGGACTTATCATGTTAAACTTTGATGGTGAATTCGTAACATTTTTTGGTGGTAATGCAATTCGTACACCGATTTTAGATCAAATTCGTTCCATCATCTTATCTGAAACGCAACAAGATAAGTTATTAGCTTTGTCCGATATTTCCATTGATTATATTAGTGGGGTTGCCATTGATAAAAAAGGATTTATCTATACAGTTACCTCTACTTTAGAAAATGATAACATTAAGAAATTTAATGTATCCGGAACCAATTATCTTGAAGGAGATATCCATGGATGGGTTGGGTCAGTAGATATTAAAGTAGGAGCTTATAATAATATTATCGCTGTCGATGAATATGGTTGGATTTATGAGTATGACGCAGATGGTCGTTTGATTTTTGCTTTCTGTGTTAAAGAAACTGGAAATGGACGCGATGGATTATTAAAACTTCCTAAATCGATTGCGATTGATTCTCATGACAATTTATACGTTGTCGATCAAGGAAATAAGTTCGTTCAAATTTATAAATCAACTGAATTTACCGATTCGATTCATACAGCATTAAAAGCTTATCAAGATGGTGATGAAGTTGTTGCACAGGAAAATTGGCAATATGCACTTAGTTATGCCACCGTTTTTGATTTAGCACATATCGGCTTAGGTGATTCTTATGTAAGACAAGAACAATTCGATCTTGCTTTACAAGAATATATTTTAGCATCTGATAAACAAGGTATTTCAGATACTTTCTGGCAAGTTAGACAGTTCTGGCTTGAAGATAATTTAAATACGGTATTTATCTCGATTATTGCGTTTTTCGTCCTTCTCACAGCTTATAAAATTGTGAATAAGAAATATCATTATTCGGATAAATACAAAAAATGGATTCAGTCTCTACGAAAGAAAAGTAAGACGTTTGATGAATTACTTTATATTGGAACCTTTCTAAAACATCCAATTGATGGTTATTATGAAATCAAACGAAATAAACGCGTTTCTGTAAGAACTGCTTCGATTATTTATATTTTGCTTGGTTTTGTTTATGTATTCTATCAAAAAGTAACGAATATTATTTTCTTAGATACATTTCAGCCTAATATTATGTATAACTTGATTATCATCACGGCTGTATTGCTTCTTTGGGTTGTCGCTAACTACTTCGTTTGTTTAATCGCGGATGGAGAAGGTTCTTTCAAAAATGTTTATACAGCGACAGCAATGAGCTTTACACCAATCTTATTTATTGTGCCAGTGGTGTCGATTTTAAGTAATGTATTAACCTATCAAGAAGCGGTATTCTTTCAAGGTCCGCTGACTTTTACCACCCTATGGGTCGCTATCTATTTCTTCTTTATGATTAAGGAAATTCATAATTATGAAGTTGGCGAAACAGTGAAAATTATCATTAAGAGTATGTTTACCATGCTGAT
>JBFXGX010000006.1:66867-71949 GCA_050177605.1 Candidatus Izemoplasmatales bacterium
AGTGGTGAAGAAGATGGATATGCTGTTTTACCTGACGGAAGTGGAATGATTGTTGATTTTGATAGTAATCCTGCTTCCAAAGGCGTTTTTGACCTTGCGTTATATGGTGATGATTTAGGATATATGAATCCGACCATTTCATGGCGTGTTCAATCAGTCAACACGATTTCAAGATTGACACTTCCAATTTATGGTGTGATTCATGATGCTGGCAATACTGGATTTGTGGCGATTGCTGAGGAAGGCGCAACCTACGCTGTCCTTAATTATTCCTCCGCAACTATTGTTAATAGTTATCATCGCTTGTTCTTTAGTTATCGATACCGAGATTCTTATAAACAGAGTCAAAGTCGTGTTAACGAGGATCAATATCGTACGACATTCCAACCAGAAATCAATCAAATTGATGTAACACAACGATATATTTTCTTGTCAGGAAGTGATGCATCTTACGTAGGAGTTGCGAAAACTTATCGTGATTACTTAGTTAATCGTGATGAATTGACAACATCGAAAGTTCAAACCTATTCTCAAACGCCGATGAAAATTGATTTTATTGGAACTGAAATTACGACAGGAATTATGTTTGATACGATTGTGGGAATTACCACTTACTCAGAAATGAAATCAACCATTGAAGCGCTAAAACACGATGGTTATGATGCATTAATTACAGCTCTAAAAACGTACAATAAATCAGATTTTGGTTATGGCATTAACTTAGATTCCAGTATGGGAACAAAAAAGGATTTCATTGCTTATCTCGACTATTTGAACGAGAATGATATTTCCTTTAGTTATTATCTAGACTATGTACGTAGCTACGATACTTATTCAACAAAACACGCTCAAACGCTCGCAAAGAATGATATTTATCAACTGGAGTATTCTGCTATGAATATCTTTCATTATGTAAATGATACACAGTATTATTTAAGCTATGCACAGGATGATTTATCGTTACTTCAAAAATATGGTATCACGAATGTCAGTCTTGCTGGTCTAGACAGAGCGGTTTATACAAGTTATGATGGTGGAGTACGATCTGCAGTTGAGAACGTAAACCAAATTAACGATATGCTTGCTTATTATCAAGCAAACGGAATTAACACATCTATATATTTACCAGATTCATTTACTTATAAATATTTAAGTGAATATGATAACGCGCCACTTTCTAGTAGCGAGTATACAGTGCAAAGTGCTGCGATTCCACTTGTGGAACTCGTCTTATCTGGATACGTTGATTTTTATAGTGATTACCTCAATTTTATTTCAGATGAAGGATTCTCACTTTTAAGACTCGTTGAATTTGGTGTTTACCCATCCTATGTCTTTACCGGTGGATCCACATATGACCTAAAAGATACAAACTCTAGTAATATTTATATTAGTGAGTATAGTGTATTAAAAGAACGTATTTCCATTTATTATGATTTCATTCAAGAAGGTCTCGATGCAACGATGGGTCAAGAGATGATCAATCATCAATATATTGACTATGGTGTTGTGTTAGTGACTTATTCGGGTGGAACCCAAATTATCCTTAATTATAATCAAACAGCTTATGATTATTTAGGCATGAGTGTGCCAGCTGTTGGATACGAGGTGATTTAAATGAAAAAATCTCGTCGTACTTTAGAACAGCAACAAGCTACTAGTGGACTCTTATTTGTTTTACCATGGATTGTAGGTTTTTTAGGGTTATTTATTTATCCATTAATTCGAACAATCTATATGTCATTTAACATCGTTCAGTCCTCTGTCGATGGCTATGTATTCAAATGGATTGGATTTGGCAATTACGCTCGTATTTTAACCGAAGATATCGATTTCGTGATTGAAGCACAAAACTATTTTGTGAGAGTTCTTGTTTATACACCAGTCATTATTACACTAGGGATTATTATCGCTATGTTACTCAACCAAAATATTAAAGGTAAAGGGATATTTAGAATGATCTTCTTCCTACCAATTATTATTTTGAATGGGGAAATGCTAGATAATATTTCTAATTATGGTGGAATGGATATTCATATCAATGGATTTGTTCTCGATATGATTTACACGATTGTTCCACAAGGTGCATTTAGTGTCGTACTTGATCTCTTTAGTTATATTATTGAGATTTTATGGTACACAGGTGTTCCAATCTTGATTTTTCTAGCGATGCTTCAAAAAGTCGATAAAAGTTTATATGAAGCGGCAGCGATTGATGGCGCGAATGGATGGAGTAGTTTCTGGAAAATTACTTTACCAAGTTTGCGTAGTGCCATCACGGTAGCGATTATATTTATTGTCGTATTCCTAGCGAATTTTGATGGCAATCCAATTAATGCAATTATTCTAAGTAGTATGAATGCAGGGGACCGCTCCGAAGGTTATGCTAGTGCGATATCGCTGATTTATAGTTTATTACAACTCGTTGTGATTGGTATCCTCATGTTATTCGCTGTTGAGCGAGAAAGAAAGAGGGTGTAACGATGTCTAAATTTACTACGTTCAAAGAACAAAAATGGCCACATATTCGTCACATCTTACTTGGTGGAGGATATACAAAGGGGTTACTCTATAAAATTGCGATTTATTTCTTATCGATTACATTCGCATTTGTGTTCCTCTATCCGATTTTCTACATGTTTATGATTTCGCTCATGAGCAATACAGATTTAGTAGATTCTACGATTTTATGGATACCATCTTCGATTTATATTGACAACTACCTTATCTCTGGTAGAGCAATGTTGATGAATCAACTCTATATCTTCTATTTCATCGATTTTATGAAATCGGTTGATATTACAGCTTCATTAGCGGACGCATATGTGATGTCCACGCCTTTATTGACTGAGTTAGTCAAGGTGTTTACAATCTTAATGATTATTCCGGTGAGTACAGCCATTGGATCGATTTTTACCAAAAACTATAAAAAGATTTGGTGGATTAGTGCTATCGCAGTCGTCGTAATCCTTTTCTTGCCTCGTAGTTACGTCGATAGCTTCTACGTTGCTGGTACAACGACGATGATGATGATTGTATCCTCCGCAGTGATTGGATATGGATTATCCAGATTCAATTTTATTGGTAAAAAATTTATCTTTATCATGTTACTACTGATTTATATCTTGCCGAAGACGCTACTCTTTATTCCCCGTGCTGAGATTTTTAATCTACTCGGAGTGAAAGGAACGATCTTTGCTTTATGGGTTCCAGCGCTTCTAGGACAAGGAATTCAAGCTACTTTCTTCATCTTGGTCTTCTTCCAATTCTTTAGGATGATTCCAAAACAAATCGAAGAAGCAGCCTATATTGATGGCGCTAATAGTTTCAATATCTTTATGAAAATTGCACTACCAACCGCAGTGCCAGCGTTCATTATCGCTATTACTTACGGATTTGCGGTAAACTGGAACGAAGTATTCTTATCTAATTTCTATTTAGATGGTAATATTAAGACGATTCCAATGTTACTTGGTTCTTTACAAGCAGAATGGGGTAGATACGCAGATTATGCCACAGGCGATGGTATTAATATTGACTTTACAGAGTCTAAAGCTTTTGCGGGTACCTTGCTTTCAATTATTCCGCTTGTTGTAGCTTATGGTGTTATCCAAAAATACTTTATTGAGTCGATTGACAAATCTGGTATTACGGGAGAATAAATTCATTTTGAGGACTGCATTTGCAGTCCTTTTAATTTTGCTTAAGATAGTGTCATGAATGTGATTATATGATATAATGAACTTGATATATGGTCGAAAGGAGCGAGGGCACTACTGTTCGTAGTGACGAGTGAAAATAATGCTTACAGATTTAGAGATTGCTCAAAAAGCGAAGATGAGAAGTATTACATCCATCGCAAAAAAAGTTGGATTAAAACCAAGTGAAATTGAAATGTATGGAAAATATAAAGCAAAAATTAGTTTTGATGCGATTCATCGAATGAATCAAGGAGAATCTGGTAAAATTATCCTCGTTTCAGCGATTAATCCTACACCTGCAGGTGAGGGAAAATCGACCACGACAATCGGATTAGGAGATGCTCTTTCTAGACTTGGACATCGTGTAATGATTGCTTTGAGAGAACCTTCCCTTGGTCCAGTCATGGGAGTCAAAGGTGGAGCTGCTGGTGGTGGATATAGCCAAGTAGTACCGATGGAAGATATTAATCTACATTTTACAGGAGATATTCATGCGATTACCGCTGCGAATAATTTAATCAGTGCGGTCATTGATAACCATATGTATCATGGAAACCAGTTAAACATTAATCCAGAAAAAGTAATTTGGAAAAGAGCTATGGACATGAATGATAGAGCACTTCGGAAAATTGAAGTTGGCTTATCAAGCAAAAAAGAAGTCGCTCGTTTTGATGGATTTGATATCTCAGTTGCTTCAGAGGTAATGGCAGTTCTTTGTCTGAGTGAAGATATGAATGATTTAAAGAAAAGACTCGCTAGAATGGTTGTTGCATATAATCTTTACAATGAACCTCTTACCGTGAAAGATTTAAAGGTTGAAGGGGCAGTCGCTATGCTTCTTAAGGATGCGATTAAGCCAAATTTGGTTCAAACTTTGGAAAATACTCCTGTATTAATTCATGGAGGTCCATTCGCGAATATCGCTCATGGATGTAATTCCATTATCGCGACTTCTTTTGCGAAAAGCGTATCTAAATATGTCGTGACCGAAGCTGGTTTTGGTGCCGATTTAGGAATGGAAAAATTTATGGACATCAAGGCTAGAACGATGAACCAAATGCCTTCGCTTGTCGTGCTTGTCGTTTCAATTCGCGCTTTAAAACTTCATGGTGGAGTTTCGAAAGAAGAGATGAAACTTGAAAATGTAGAAGCACTCAAGAAAGGTATCAGAAACCTTGAAAAACATATCGAAAGTGTGAATGAATATCATGTCCCATATATTTTGGCACTGAATAAATTTGGGACAGATACCGAAGCTGAAATTCAAACAATTCTTTCGTGGGCTGAAACGAATGGCCATCCAATTTCGCTTTCTGAAGTGTTTGCGAAAGGAAGTGAGGGGGGACTTGATTTAGCTAGAAAAGCGGTCGAATTGATGGAT
>JBFXGX010000006.1:72049-76535 GCA_050177605.1 Candidatus Izemoplasmatales bacterium
ATCGACGAAATTACCGCAAGACATGCAAAAAGATATGACGAGGATGATTTATTCGTTTTCTATGGAAAACCAGAAAAAAATGATTTTCATTTAGGACAGACACTAATGGATTTAAGTGATAAAGCGCAGTACACGATAACGAGTATTGTAGAAGTAACTGTCCCGGTTGAGTACAATCATCAAGTCTATGATTGCCTTGCGACTGCGGTCATGACTGAAGTGAAATAAAAAATTATAAAGTGAAATCAAAAAAAACTTTGGTTTCACTTTTTATTATGTCTGAAATGATGAAATTATGTTATAATTTTAAACGTTAACGGAGAAGATAATATGCCAAAAATATTTAACCTTACTGAAGGTTCCATCATTAAAAAATTGTTTTTAGTTGCATTGCCTGTTCTTATGACATCTCTTGCTCAAATGGCTTATAATTTAGCAGATATGTTTTGGATTGGACATGTAGATAATATCGGACTGATTGAATCAGAAGCTATTTCTGCGGTTGGAACCGCAGGAATGATTGCTTGGTTCTCTTTTGGCATTATCCTCATTGCGAAGATTGGGACTAGTGTTCGCGTATCCCATGCCGCAGGAAATAACGATGAAGCGGGGATTAGTAAGTATGCATCGAATGGTTTACTACTTCAAATTATTTTTGGCGTAGCATTTACACTTATTACGCTATTATTCAAAAAACAAATGTTATCCGTCTTCAACATTGAAAATGAACATGTGACGGCTTATGCATTAACGTACCTTTCCATTTTATCTATTGGGTTCACTTTCCAATTTTTGTCGAATGGATTTTTATCCATTAATGAAGGGCTTGGGAAAACAAGAACTAATTTCTTTATCTTGTTGATTGGGGTTTCATTAAATATCGTTCTTGACCCATTGTTTATTTTGGTATTCCGGATGGATGTTGCTGGGGCTGCGCTGGCAACCATTATTTCTCAAGGTGTTTCTCTTTTAGGATTTATTATCTACTATTACTTAAAAAATCAATCTGTTCATGCATTCTCATTTAAATCTTTCGATTTAGATGCGATGAAAAAAATAATATCCATAGGATTGCCTGCTGGGCTTCAATCTTTGTTATTTACGACAATATCGATTATTATTACAAGATTTATATATCAATTTGGAGATCAAGTTGTAACCGCACAGCGGATTGGTGTTCAAATTGAACAATTTACGTGGATGATTGCTGGAGGATTCCAGACTGCACTGACAGTTTATGTTGGTCAAAACTTTGGTGCTGCCAAGTACGATCGAATTCGAAAAGGTGTCCTTACACTGACCGCAATCCTTATTCCGTATTCAATCTTAGTTTCGCTCATGCTCTTCTTTATTCCTGGGTCAATTATGAAAATATTTGTCGATGATCCTGTGATTATTGAAAAAGGTGCTAGATATTTACTCATCATTAGTTTAGCGCAAATCTTTATGATGATGGAAAGTATTGGAACCGGTTTATTTAATGGTCTTGGCAAAACCTTACTTCCATCCATATCTGGAATCATTAATAACTTAGTACGAATACCGATTGCTATCTTTTTAATGAAATCGATTCAGGAAGATGGAATTTGGTGGTCACTCAATATCTCTGATATCTTAAAAGGGATGATTTTACTCATTGGATCCATCTATTTACTGAGGAACATTGAAAAAGTTCTTTCTAGAAGTAAAATCAAATCACAATTACAGGAAGTGAGGGATGTGCAAGGTGTTTAAAAAATTTATTAGTTATTATAAAAACCATCGTAAAGTATTTTACCTTGATTTATTAAGCGCGTTCTTTGTGTCCGCAATTGATTTATTATTCCCGATGGCCACAAGAGCTATCCTTAACGACTATATTCCTAACAATAACTTGAATATGATTTTCTATATTGGATCAGGATTGTTTGTCATCTATCTTGTTCGCGCAAGGTTTTCCTACTATATAAATTATAACGGACATATCATGGGGGCTAAAATCGAACAGGATATGCGTCGAGATTTGTTTCGAAAATACGAAGAACTTGATTATGACTTCTATGATGATTATCAAACTGGCGTATTGATGAGTTATCTCACAAATCATCTTCATGATATTTCTGAGATGAGCCATCACGCTCCAGAGGATTTATTTATCTCCGGGGTCATGTTCATTGGATCCTTTATTTTCTTATCCTTTATCAACTTGTATCTCACAGTCATTATTTTCATCATTGTTATTGTTGTCGTGGTATTTTCTTGGTGGAGAAGAAAGAAGATGCTGGAAGCCCAGCGCTCCAGAAGAAAAGCTCATGGTGAACTCAATAGCCAAATTGAAAATTCCATTTCTGGAATCCGTTTAACAAAGGCATTTAATAACGAAGACTTCGAAGTTGTCAAATTTGCGGAAATAAATGAAAACTATACCGAATCCAATCAAGAAGCATTTCACCAAATGGGAATCTTCCAAGTAGGAAATGAATTCTTACTACAGTTACTTAATCTTGCGCTTCTAGTGATTGGTGGGTTATTTGTTTTTAAACAGATCATTGACTATGTTGATTTGTTTACCTATTATCTATATATTAGTTTCTTAACAAGACCAATTAATAGACTCATTTCGATGATGCAACAAATCCAACAAGGAATGTCAGGGTTTGAACGTTTCTATCAAATTATGCAAATTGATCCATCAATCCATTCGAAAGAAAACGCCACAGTGCTTGAAAATCCAAAAGGAAAGATTGAGTTTAAAGATGTTTCATTTACATATCAAGTAGGTGAAGGACAAGTCCTCAACCATTTTAATCTAACGATTGAACCTGGTGAAAAAATTGGACTCATCGGAGAAACCGGTGTTGGAAAATCGACGATTTCAAAACTTATCCCACGATTTTATGATGTCGACAGTGGAAGTATTTTGGTCGATGATGTTGATGTGAAAGACTATGATGTCTATAGTTTAAGAAAATCGATTGGGCATGTCCAACAAGATGTATTTATCTTTCACGGAACCATTAAGGATAACATTTTATATGGTAATCCAGATGCAAGTGATGAAGAAGTGGAAGACGCAGCGAAAAAAGCAAATATTCATGATTATGTATTAAGTTTGCCTAGCGGTTATGCTTCCTTAACTGGTGAAAAGGGTGTGAAGTTATCCGGCGGTCAAAAACAACGTATTGCGATTGCTAGGTTATTTCTTCAAAACCCTAAAATGATTATCTTGGATGAAGCAACGAGTGCACTTGATAATGTCACAGAACGATTAATTCAATCTGCATTTGATGAACTTTCCAGAGGAAAAACCTCCATTGTTATTGCCCATCGTTTATCAACGATTCGCTATGCAGATAAAATTGTTCTTCTTGGTAAAAATGGAATCCTAGAATCAGGTACTCATGAAGAATTAATGGCATTAAAAGGGAAATACTTTCAACTGATTGAAGAGTAATGGTTAGAATAACCTTACTCTTTTTTTTAATTATCACAAAATAGACGTTAAAATATGGTAAAATAAGATAAATGAACAAAGGTGGTATAGAGATGGACTGGATGTATTATTTATTAATAAGTATTGTGGTAATTATTCCACTTTTTTATATCGGTTTTAGTGCAATGGTCACGAATACACTCATTCACCCAAAGACGTATACACTGGTTGAATCAAGAAAAAAAGAAGATGAGCTTTCCTTTGGATTAATGGATTTGTATGATAGCTGGACTATTGTGAAAAGTGATTTGATGACTCAAAATGGTTATTTGATTCGGATATATGATGTAGTTCCTGAAAAGCCTACGAATAAGTTTTGTGTGATTGCTCATGGATATACTTATACACACCACGGAAGCATAAAATATGCAAAAATGATGCAAAAACTTGGTTATCACGTAGTGATGTTTGACCAAAGGTATCATGGCGCGTCAAAAGGGGAAAACTCGACACTTGGTGGAAAGGAACAATTTGATTTAAAAGATGTGATATCCTTTGTCTATCAAAAATATGGAAAAGAGATTTTTTTAGGAACATTTGGCGAATCGATGGGGTCTTCAACGGTTTTGCTTGAACAAAGATTAGATGAAAGAGTTAAGTTTGTCGGATCTGATTGTGGATTTTCAAGCCTAGAAGTCTTGGTACGTTACTTGATTAAGCGGAAATTTCCAATTTCTTTATATCCGGCGATAAAACTAGTAGACTTTTTCTTTTATCAAAAGACAAAGACGAGACTATCTCAGGTATCACCTAAAGACGCTGTCAAAGACGCAAAAGTACCAATCTTTTTCGCACATGGTCTCGCTGATAAATATATACTACCGTTTCACGCAGAAGTCTTATTTGATTCAACACCTACATTCAAAAAAATATATCTTGCGCCAAACGATGCTAGGCATGCAGAAGCCGCAAGAAAAAACGAAGAAGAATATATGGTTCAATTAACTAACTTTATGAAAGAAGTCGAGAAAATTTATCATCTCGAGGTGAAAGAATGAAAGATATCATCATTAT
>JBFXGX010000006.1:76635-85759 GCA_050177605.1 Candidatus Izemoplasmatales bacterium
GATGCTAGGCATGCAGAAGCCGCAAGAAAAAACGAAGAAGAATATATGGTTCAATTAACTAACTTTATGAAAGAAGTCGAGAAAATTTATCATCTCGAGGTGAAAGAATGAAAGATATCATCATTATAGGCGCAGGCGTAATTGGCGCTAACATCGCAAGAGAATTATCGTTTTATAACACGAATATTTTGGTTATTGAGAAAAACACAGATGTATGTGAAGAAACTTCGAAAGCAAATAGTGGTATTTCCCATAGTGGATATGACGCAACACCAGGTACATTAAAAGCGAAATTTAATGTACTTGGAAACGAAATGATGCCTTCACTTACCAAAGAGCTTGGAGTTGCCTATGTACAAAATGGTTCTCTAATCCTTGGCTTTTCAAAAGAGGATGAAGTAGAACTTAATAAGCTATTAGCGCAAGGAATAGAAAATAAAGTTCCTGGATTAAGAATCATGGGTCACGATGAACTATTAGCGAAAGAGCCATTCTTAAATCCACTCGTCTACAGCGCATTATATGCGCCAACTGGTGGCGTTGTCGATCCATTCCAGTTAACTATCGCTTCTGCGGAAGTCGCGCAGCTGAATGGCGTCACTTTTCAAATGGATACGGTTGTCTACGACATTATAAAAAAGAAAAATTCCTATCTATTAAAAACCTCATCGGGCGATTTTGAAAGTAAAGTCGTAATCAACGCGGCTGGAACTTATAGTGATCATATTCATAATTTTGTTTCAGAAACGAAACTTGATATTCATGCTAGAAAAGGTGAATATTGTTTATTCGATAAACAAATAGGTTCACTTGTCCACTCGACGATCTTTCAATTACCTACTAGCGCAGGAAAAGGAGTCTTAGTGACGCCTACAGCAGAAGGTAATTTACTCGTTGGACCTTCTTCCTTTTTAGTAGAAGATAAAGAAGATAAAGAAACAACCTTAGAAGGAATTAAGTATGTGATTGAAAAAGCAACTACTTCTGTACCGACTTTACCCTTAAATCAAATTATTACTGGCTTTGCTGGATTAAGAGCCTCTGAAAAAGGAAAAGACTTTGTTATCGGTGAAATTATAGATGCACCAAACTTTTTTGATGCTGCTGGGATTGAATCTCCTGGACTCACTGCAGCCCCAGCTATTGCGTTAGAACTTGCCAATCAAGTAAGTCAAAAATTAGGGTTAACTAAAAAAACATCCTATACCAAAACAAGGCCAATCACAGAGCGATTTGAAAGTGCTTCTCTTGAAAAGAAGAAACAATTAATTGAAGCAAATCATGAATACGGCAAAATTATTTGCCGTTGTGAAATGGTTACACTCGCTGAAATTAAACAAGCAATCCATCGTCCTCTTGGTGCGAAAACCATCGATGGCGTAAAGAGAAGAACACGCGCTACCTCCGGAAGATGCCAGGGAGGATTCTGTGCTCCAAGAATTCTTGAGATTCTTGCGACGGAACTAAATAAAGATCCTCTTGAAATTGCAAAATCAAGTAAAAAATCGACTTTCTTAGTCGGTTTGGATAAAGAGATTGAGTAGGTGAGAAAAGATGATTAATAAAGAAATTATCATTATCGGTGGTGGGCCAGCAGGACTTGCGGCCGCTGTTGGAGCCTATGAAGCTGGCGCAAGAGATATCTTAATTATTGAAAGAGAAGATAAACTTGGTGGTATTTTAAATCAATGTATTCATAACGGATTCGGTCTTCAAAAGTTTAAAGAAGAGCTAACCGGACCTGAATATGCTTATAAATACATCCGAAAAGTAATGGATTATAAAATTGATTTCTTACTAGAGACGATGGTCTTCGATTTAAACGAAGATAAACAAGTATTTGCGATGAACGAAGAACAAGGATTATTAGAGTATCAAGCGGGTGCAATTGTTTTGGCTATGGGTTGTAGAGAACGTCCAAGAGGAGCATTAAACATTCCTGGGAATCGCCCTTCAGGAATCTACTCTGCCGGAAGCGCACAGCGCTTTGTGAATATGGAAGGGTACATGCCTGGAAAAGAAGTGGTCATTTTAGGCTCTGGAGATATAGGATTGATCATGGCAAGACGGATGACACTGGAAGGCGCCCATGTCAAAATGGTCTGTGAGATTTTACCTTATTCTGGTGGACTCAAAAGAAATATAGTACAATGCCTTGATGATTTCGATATTCCATTAAAATTATCCCATACGGTAAGTGCAATCCATGGAAGCGATCGCGTTAGTGGCGTTACCATTTCAAAAGTCGATGAAAATTTACAAATCATTCCTGGAACTGAGGAAGAGGTGACTTGCGATACTTTATTATTAAGTGTCGGTTTAATTCCAGAAAATGAGTTAACCAAAAAAGCAAATGTTCGAATGAATCCGAAAACAAGTGGCGCATTTGTGAACAATGCATTTGAAACTAATATACCAGGAATTTTTTCGTGTGGAAATGTTCTTCACGTTCACGATCTAGTGGATTATGTATCTGAAGAAAGCGAAAAAGCAGGAAAAAATGCCTATTTCTATGTTTCTAACAAACTTATAGAGACTGAAGGAATCAAAGTGGTCGTCAAAGAGGGGATTCGCTACACTGTACCTTCCTTCATCATACCAGACAATATTGAAAAGTTTGTCACCATTCGTTTTCGAGTAACGGGAGTCTATAAAAAGAAGTTCTTGTCCGTCTATTTTGACAATGAACGGATGGTTCATCAACAAAAGAAAATCCTTACCCCAGGTGAAATGGAACAAGTCATCCTTCCGGCCGTCTGGTTTAAAGATAAACTAATTCAAGAAGTCATCCTTAAAATTGAGGAGGAGTAATCATGAGTGAACATCGTACATTAACTTGTATCGGTTGCCCAATGGGTTGCGAACTACAAGTAGAAATTGAAAACAAAGAAGTAGTGAGTGTCAGCGGAAATCAATGTAATATTGGTGTAACTTATGCAAAAAAAGAAGTCATTGCACCAACGAGAATTATCACAACCGTGTTACCTGTCATTGGTGGAAAAGAACTCATGGTTTCAGTAAAAACAAGTAAAGATATCCCTAAGGATATGATTTTTTCTTGTGTAAAGTCATTAAAAGGATATCATGTCGAGGCACCGATTCACATTGGTGATGTACTACTGAAAGGAATTTGCGGCAGCGATGTGGATATCATTGCGACCAAGGAAGTGTTGAAAAAATGAATCAGGCTGTAATCAGCACATCAATTGGTCATTTTCTTGTTGAGGAGAACAACAGAGCCATACAATTAATTAAGCCTACAAACGAATCAGAAACGATTCGCTTATCGTTACTTACAAAACAGTTAAAAGATGAATTGAACGAATATTTTGCGGGTTTACGAACAACTTTCACTATTCCGTATGAAATCACTGGAACCTCCTTCCAACAAGCCGTATTAACAGAACTTCAAAAAGTGAAATACGGTGAAACAATCAGTTACAAAGAACTTGCCAGCAGAAGTCAAAATCCGAACAGCTCAAGAGCGGTTGGGACTGTATGCAAAAAGAATCCATTACTATTCATTATCCCATGTCATAGAATCATTAAGTCGGATGGAAGTTATGGAAGTTATGCCCTCGGTAGAAATATCAAGAAAAGATTGATAGAACTTGAAAAGCATTCATCTTAGGATGCTTTTTTCTTATGATTATAGTTGACATTTGCCCAATACATCACTATAATGTTACTTGAGGCTAACTTTGTCTTTTATTTTTAAAATAAAAGTTAGTCTTGTCTAACAATTTGGAGGGTGACGATGACATTAAAAGATATATTACCAGGAGAAACCTGTGTAGTTACAAATATACATTCAAACAATTTAAGAAAACGAATTATCGATATGGGTCTGATTACTGGTACGAAAGTTTATGTCAGAAAAATGGCTCCATTAGGAGATCCGATGGAAATAGTAGTTCGTGGGTACGTCTTAACTTTAAGAAAAGCTGAAGCGAAAACAATTGAAGTGGAAAAGGCGGTAACTTTATGATTAAAATCGCTCTAGTAGGGAATCCGAATTGTGGAAAAACGACTGTCTTTAATGGACTAACCGGATCGAATCAGTCGGTTGGTAACTGGCCAGGGGTGACTGTCGAAAGAAAGTCGGGAACTTGTACTTATGAGGACTTTAAGGCAGAGATTATTGATTTGCCTGGAATCTATTCATTATCCACTGTATCGCTTGAAGAAGAAATTGCATTAAAATATGTTATGTCTCACCAAATGGATTATATTATCAATGTTGTGGATGCATCGAATTTAGAGAGAAATTTGTTTTTAACTTACCAATTACTCGATAGTAATATCCCCGTAATCGTCGCTTTAAATTGCATGGATCTTGTTGAAAAAAAATTAGAAGAGATCAATATTTTAGAACTTCAAAGACAATTAAATGTTCCTGTTATTCCACTGATTGCTAGTAAGAAACATGGAACTATAGATTTGATTAAATATATCGCAACTCATCAAGTTGAGAAGCAACAAGAAATTAAGATGTATACGAAAGAAGTAGAAGATTCATTAGTTCAATTCCAACAGTTTTTTTCAAGTCGATTTGAAGCAATTCGTTTTATGGAAGATGGTGTCAAAGGTATCACACACTTATCTTTAACCGATGAAACACTTCAAAAACTCAAAAAATTATATACTGAAGAAAGTAAAAAATATGAACTTGATTTTGATATGGTACTTCCGAGTGAACGCTATAATCGAATCATTGCTGTTTGTAATACTGTGCTCACTAGACCTGATATTACTAGAAAAAGTACAACCGATAAAATTGACGAAATTTTGACTCATAAATTCTTTGGAATACCGATTTTTGCGCTTATTATGTTAACAGTATTTTATTTAGCTTTTGGTCCAGTAGGAACCTTTATCACAGATTGGTTTGTGACAGGGATTAATTATTTCTTTGCTGGAATTGACTATTTAGTGAACCAATTAGGTATGGCTACTTGGGTTTCAAGTTTAATCTCGAATGGTATTTTTGGTGGACTTGCGGCAGTCGTCGGATTTTTACCTCAATTAATGATTTTATTTTTCTTTTTAGCTTTACTCGAAGATTTAGGATATATGGCAAGAGCCGCATTTATCATGGATAGGGCATTACGGAGATTTGGCTTATCAGGAAAATCATTTATACCGATGCTAGTTGGTTTTGGATGTAGTGTTCCAGCAGTGACTGCGACAAGAACACTTGATAAAGCTGAAGATAGAAAAATCACAGCGATGATCATTCCTTTTATCTCTTGTGGTGCGAAAGCGCCCATTTATGGTGTGTTTGCGGGAGCGTTGTTTGCGTCCAACTCGTATTTAGTTGTATTTTCAATGTACTTGCTTGGCATCTTTGTCGCAATTATGTCGGCTGTCCTTTTCAAAAAAACGATTTTAAGAAGTGCTTCACAAAACTATATTATGGAACTTCCAACCTATCGTATGCCAAGTATTAAAAATATGTGGCTTCATACATGGGAAAGATCGAAGGGCTTTTTAATTAAAGCAGGAACAATTCTGCTCGGTGCTTTTATTGTCATCTGGTTCTTAAGTTATTTTGGATTCCATAATGGTGTCTTTGGATTATTAACTGAATCTCAAATTTCAGAATCTCTTTTAGCAAGCATCGGTCGATTTATTATGCCGATTTTTGAACCCATAGGTTTTAATAGTTGGCAATCAACTGTCGCTATTTTGAGTGGATTTGTTGCGAAAGAATCAGTCGTGGGTACACTTGGTATTCTTTATGGTGTAACCGGAGATGCCATTGAAAACGGTAGTCTTCTTTACGCAGATATTCAAGCCAACTTTACACCACTTCAAGCGTACAGTTTTATGGCTTTTGCTTTACTCGCTACACCTTGTATTGCGACTTTAGCCGCAATGAAAAGAGAACTTGGTTCTTGGAAATGGTTAATCTTTAGTGTCGTTTATGAGCTTGTAGTAGCCTACCTTGTCGCTTTACTCATTTTCCAACTAGGTTCTTTAGGGTTGGGATCTGTTTTATCTTACATATTTTTAGTTGTTGTGGTATTATTTGTATATAGTATGATTAAAAAAGTAATCAAACAAAAAGGAAAGACCTGTTCACATTGTCAGGGTTGTGGAATGATGGGGAATTGTTCCTTACCGCAAAAGGATGAATATCTTTCTGGATTGGAGGACAAACGTGACGACAAAATCAGGAAAATATAGTGAGTCTCTGGAGGATTACCTAGAAGCTATTTATATGCTAGGTGGGAAAAATGTAAGAAGTATTGATCTTGCCAATCACTTACAGATTTCAAAAGCATCAGTGAACCGAGCAGTGAATACTTTAATCGAAAATAAACTTGTTCAAAAAGAGCTCTATGGAGATATCTCTTTAACAAAACAAGGTGAAAGGTATTCACAAAAAGTCCTTGAGAAACATATGTTGATTAAAAAGTTTTTGATTGAAATATTACATGTCAGTCCGGAAGTTGCCAATAATGAAGCTTGTGGTATAGAGCATAATATCAGCGAAGATACTGCTAGTAAACTTAAAGAATTTATTGATTCACTTGAAAATAAATAAAAAAATAAAGATCCGATTAATTCGGATCTTTTTCATTCTGGGTTATCTTTTTTAATTCTTCAACGTAGGCCAATCCTTGATCAAGGTTATCTTTAAAGATGATATGATATTCTTCATTTAAATATCCAGCTTTTTCTAGCGTTGCCTTCACCCCAGGTCTTGTACCTGTGAGAATTAATTGAATTTTTTTGGTTTTGCATATTTTAATCGAAGAATTGAGATAATGTAATGCGGTAGCATCCATCGATGGAACATGTTTCATTATGATAATCAAGTATTCGATATGTTTCTCAACTTGACTGACAGCATCTAGATATTTATGGGCTGCGCCAAAGAAGAAAGGACCATTAATTTGATATACTTGAACACCTTCCACAGATGGTTTTTTCATTAATACAGGTTGCGTATCCATCTGAGATTCAAGCTTTGTTTCTTCGGTAAAATCAAGTTTCTTAATAGATACATCGGATACTTCTGACATCCGTTTCATAAATAAGAACATTGATAATACGAGACCAACTTCAATCGCAACAACTAAATCAATAAGGACAGTTAATCCAAAGGTGACAAGCATCACGATAGTATCTGAAGAAGGCGCTTTAAACATTGCTTTAAATTCTTTATATTCACTCATATTAATCGCAACGACAAATAGAATTGCTGCTAGTGCTGATAGTGGAATTAGTTTTACAAGAGGCATTAACAAAAGATAAATAAGTAGAAGCGTAACCGAATGAACCATACCAGCTACAGGTGTTCTGCCACCGTTTTTAATGTTTGCGACCGTTCTAGCAATTGCACCTGTGACTGGAATTCCTCCAAATGCAGCGGATGCTATATTTGCAGTTCCTTGTGCGACTAGTTCCATATTTGAACGATGACGACTTCCTATCATACCATCACTGACAACTGCGCTTAATAAAGATTCCACGGATCCTAAAAAGGCAATAACAAATGCAGGTTCAATTAAAGTCCTTATCTTTTCATAGGTAATTGTTGGAAACGAAGGTAATGGGAATTTATTAGATAGATCTGCGTATTTTGAACCAATCGTTGGAACATCTAAATTGAAAATTAATACAGCGGCTGAGGTAAGTAAAATCGCGATTAAAGTTCCTGGAATCGTCTTGTTTATTTTCGGCCAGAAAAGAATGATTAAAAACGCGCCAACACCTAAAAGCGTTGTGGTTAAGTCAATACTAGATAGATGTGAAAAATAGGACAACCATTTACCAACGACTTCACCAGGCAAATCTGAAATATTCATTCCAAAGAAGTCATTAACTTGTGAAGTGAAAATAACCACAGCGATACCAGAAGTGAATCCAGTGATGATTGGATAGGGCATAAATTTTACGACACTGCCAAGTTTAAACAATCCAAATAAAATCATCATAACCCCGGCAATCATTGTAGCTAGGATTAATCCGTCTAGGCCATAATCCGCGATAACGCCGAGTACAATGACCATGAACGCACCTGTAGGTCCTCCGATTTGTACACGACTTCCGCCTAAAAAAGAAACAAAGAATCCACCGATGATTGCAGTGTAAAGTCCTCTCTCAGGAGATACACCCGAGGCAATCGCTAGTGCTATTGATAAAGGTAAGGCAATAATTGCGACGATAATTCCAGATATTACGTCTTTGTAAAATTGTTTCCAAGTATAGGTTTTCATCACAGAAAATAGTTTTGGTTTAAGCTTTGACATGTTTCACACTCACATTAATATAGTTATCTCTAGTTAGAATATTTTACGCCTAAAAATAGACGTTGTCAACGAGATTATATAACAAGAAAACACTTTCTTATCTAAAGATAAAAAAAACAGATTTCATCATGAAATCTGTTATAATGTGGTTTCTCTTTCAATAAGTGTAACATCGATTTGTTGGTGGAATTTATCGATAGGTTCACCATTCATTAGCTTCATTAAGGAGTCAACTGCATAATGCCCAATTTTCTCAGTTGATTGTGAAATTGTCGTCAGTTTAGGAGAGAAAATGCGAGACAACTCAATGTTATCAAATCCAATTACTTGAACATCTTCGGGAACTCTTTTTCCAGCTTTTTTTAGACATTGAAGGACGTTTAGGGCGATAATATCACTATCACAGAAAATGCCGTCACAGTCAAGATTCGAATTAATTACGTTTTGAATATCTTCTTGACTAGGGTTTTTAAAGTCTAGGTCAAAACTGAAATTATAAATTTTATGTTTTTCAAGGACGCTCTTAAATCCTTCAGTACGATCTCTAACAGGCATCAGTACAGAAGGACCTCTAAAGTGAATAAGCTTTTTGCATCCGACGCTGATTAATTTTTCTGCCGCAAGTTTTCCACCCAGAAGGTTATTCGATGTTACAGAAGGAACATCCTCGGTCAACTTGTGGTCGATAGCGATAATAGGAATATTTAAACTCTTATAGTCTTGGATTCTTGTTGTATTTGAAATAAGAATAATTCCATCAATATTATATTGTTGGAAAACCTTTAAATATTTTGTTTCTCTTTCTTTGTTATCTTGACTGTTACATACCATTAAACGATAATTGTAATTGATTGTGATATCTT
>JBFXGX010000007.1:0-66242 GCA_050177605.1 Candidatus Izemoplasmatales bacterium
ACACTATTTGATATCTTAAATGGTGCAGGGTTTATTAGTGGAGAAGGTAATGTTGGTCAAATCGCTGTCGACGGAGATATGGTTCGTGGAGTATTTGGCGACTTGAGTGATTCTAGTTTGGTGACTTTACTCGTTTCTAGTTTACTCGTACCAATGATTGAAAACTCAGAAGGAGATCTATCCTTAATTATCACTGTTCCTGATGACATCGATTGGTCAAATGAAATCACTGCGTTAGGTGAAGTATTCGCAGAAGTAGTCGATAGTGGTGCAACTATCAATGATGTCACTGAAGGAGATCCAGCAGTATTATTAAATACTTTATCCGCAATCAATGTAAACACGATTCTTTCTTCTGAATTAATCACAACGGCATTAATCAATGTTTTATCTCAACCTGAAATATTATCGATTGATTTCTTAGTCATCCCTGATAATGTGACATGGAGAGATACCTATGATGGACTTGGTAATTTAGTAAGTGAAGGTGAACTTCGTCATATATTAGTCGCTATTCAATCTTTATCTGGCGTCCTTGCTGATTTTGATCTAACCAATCTTGGACTTGATTTTGTGAGTGGACTTACTGATGATGTCATCAACGATTTATTTGATTCACAGGTTTTAGTCGCTACCGTATCCGATTTATTACTTTCTGGTAGTTTACCTTTAGATATTCCTGATAGTGTCCTTGACTCCAATGGATACATCACAAAGACAGAAATTACGAACTTGAGTCTCGCCGTTAAACTAATTGTCCAAACGACTGATGGCACGACAGATTTAGATATTACCAAATTATTCAATTTATCTGATACTGATATTGATACACTCCTATCTTCAGAGATTATCAATGTTACCATTGGAAAAATGGTAAGTGAAATGGCAGGAGATCCTCTTGTTGTTCCTAGTACAGTTTTAGCAAATATCTCAGTAAATCAAGGTACGATGGTTGATGTCGTTACAAAAGACGAAATCAAAGCAGTGATTCTATCTTTACAAGCTTTAGGGATTACAAGTTTTGATAATTTAGCATTTGATGCGTCGATTCTTTCATCGCTGGAAGTTGTGCCAGCTGCCGCAGAACCAACCCTAGATGATAATTTAATCAATCAATTACTTGGTTCTGAAATTGTTCATGCTACAGTATCGAAGATGGTACTTGATTTATCAAGTGGCGCATCAAGCGTCCTTAGTGTTCCTGCAGAAGATGCATCCAACCAACCAATTGTATACACAAGTGGTGGGGTTGATTTGTTATCAAAGACTGAAATCGGAAGTGTTTTAAAAGCACTTTACCGTATTGGAATTGATAATTTTGAATCCATCAATTTTGAAGATACATCCTTATTCTTAGATAATAAAGATATTTTACTTGATAGCGCGATTATTCATGCGACGATTTCAGGTATGATTCTCGATGTTGCTTCATCAAGTGTTGTTATTCCTTCAGAAGATGTGTTATCAAATCCAGTGATCATAGCGTATTCTGATGTTACTTATATTGATAAAACAGAATTAAGTCACTTCTTTGATGCATTAAGTCTTTTAGGAATTACAGATCCAACAGCATTTAGTTCAGGATTAGATTTAAGCGTATTAGCAACAGATGCTAATCAAAATACTTTCTTGTCAAGTGCAATCATGCATGCGACAGTTTCGAAAACATTATTCGATTTAGGTAGTGGAGTATTAGTCGTTCCAGCGTTTAAAGAAGATGGAACAACACCGATCAAAGTGGTTACTGGTCCTGTATCAAGCGAAACGACCTTTGTCGTTAAAGATGAAATTAAAGCTTTACTCAATGCTTTCATTGCGATGGGATTCACGAATTTAGAGTCTTTCGGTACAAGTATTTCTTCCACTTTATTATTTGATTATAGAGAAGAAATGTTACTTAGTTCGTCTCTTCAAGCTACAATTTCTAATCAATTATTGAATGTAAGTAGTGGAACGTTACTCATCCCAGATAAAGATAGTGCATCGACACCATTACGCATTGTCTTAACTGATGTTGAATATGTTACTTTAGATGAAATTAACGCCATTATTGATGCTTTAGAACTTCTCGGATTAACCGATTTAGCTACCTTTGATTTATCGCCAGCGACGATATTCGCTGTTGATTTTAATGAATTACTTGCCAGCGCGACGATGCAAGCAACCGTTTCTGATTACTTACTAACGTCTGCTCTAGATGAGTCTGCCCCTGCAGGTTCTGGAAGTTTAATTATCCCTTCAGTGTTTAGAGAAACCTATGATATTAACGGTTTAGTAGCGAACGGTACATGGGTAGAAAAAACAGAATTAATTAATTTATTAACTTCATTAAACGCATTAAATATTACTGATTTTAGTGGTTCTATGGACGCTTCCATTGTCACAGATATGGATGACGCGCAGTTGAATGTATTACTCGCTAGTGCTTCAATGCATATTACGATTGATAATATGTTAAAAGGAAATAATAACATTTCAGCTTCCATTCCTGATTTAGCTTATACAACTGCATACACGATTAATAATGTTGTTACAAAAGATGAGATTAAAGCATTTATTATCGCTTCGAATACATTATCTTCATCAAGTGATTTTACAAACGTTAACTTTGATGTGACAGCTATTACAAGTTTAAGTGCTGGTGACAGAGATATCGTTCTTAATTCGATGATTGTACGAAACATATTAACAGATCAGTTAGAAACTACGATGACCGCTGATGACCCATTCGATTTATATTGGCCAGCAGATACCCTCTATATGAATAACGATAATACAACATTCCTTACAAAAGATGGTATTAACGAGGTTCTTACACATTACGGTTTAATTTAACCGATTGAGAAAGAGAAAATATTTCTCTTTCTTTTTTTTACACCAAAGGTGTATAATAAAAGGGCATCTTAAAAAAAGGAGATTTACTATGAAGAAACTACTTATCTTATTTGCGCTTGTTTTTACGGTACTGACCGTCTCTGCTTGCCAACTATCCAATGTGACAACGACTTCAACTGTGGACAGCACGACATCCACATCAATATCGAATAATGAAACATCTGATTCGACCACTACATCCACGAATTCGTCAGTATCAACGACGATTTCAACATCTGAAAATGTGATAATTGATTTATATTCCATGAATGATTTCCATGGTGGTGCATATTCTAGCATCAATACATTATCAAATGTCGCAGCGTATCTAGATGAAGCAAGAAGTGCGAATCCATATACTGTCTTTTTATCGACGGGAGATATGCTTCAGGGAACAGCTTTCTCTAATTATTACTATGGAAGACCGATTATTGAGATTCTCGATGATATGGGGCTCGTTGGTTTTACGCTTGGTAATCATGAGTTTGACTGGGGAATTGATAAAATAGCCGAATATAGTGATTTAAATCAAAGTAATGGTGAAGCGAGTTATCCATTTGTCGCAGCGAATATTGTCTATGAAGACACATTACAACCTCTCCCATTTACTGTCCCTTATACCATTACTGAAATAAATGGTGTGCGTATTGGTGTGATTGGGGTCATCGGGAATGTGATTAATTCAATCAGCGCTTCTCGTGTTGAAAATATTGTTTTTCTAGATCCTGCGGATACAGTATATAAATATGCCGATATCTTAAGAACAGAACAAGATTGTGACATTGTTGTTGCCTCAATTCATGATTATGATCAACAAATGAATTCTGAAATCGCAAGTTTTACAGGAACACATTATGTGGATGCCATTTTTAACGGACATTCTCATACAAATGTGGCTTCCTCAATTAATCGTTCTGGCGTAAGTTTACCTTATGCTCAGGCATCTAATTATTCGAATAGTTTATTAACTAAAATTTCTTTAGTATACAATAATCCAACTGGCAAAGTGACCTCCGCTTATGCTTATGTCCTTGATAGTAGTGACTTAGATCAATCAAGTTCTACAATCGATGCCGTGATTAATACCTATACGAGTGATCCTGTTTATACTGCTTTTGTAACTGATGTTTTAGCATATACACCAAATTATATTGATAAATATGATATGGGCACATGGGGTGCTTCAGTCATTCGCGATTATATGGGTGTAGATTTTGGAATGCTTAATTCTGGTGGATTTAGAGTGAGTATCCCTGCAGGGAATATCACCATGGGTAAGATGGTTGAAGTGTATCCATTTGATAATTACTTAAAAAAAGTAGAATTACTTGGTTCCGCTTTAACAGACCTTTATTTTTCTGGATATGATGTCGTCTTTGATGATTCAATTACATCGAGTGGCGGGAATATCTATAAAAATGGCGTTTTGATTCAAGATAATCAGTACTACAGTGTAGCCGCTGTCGATTATATTTTTGATAAAGATTATTATCCATTCTTAAGTGGTAGAAATATTGAGCAAACAACTTTCTTGATGAGGGATCTACTTGTTCAAGACTTAAGAAATACTGTAGGAAATTTCTCACCATTTAATGGCACTAGTTATCCAGGAACGCAAAACACTAGTTTTTATTCTTATTATTATAACCATATGAGAGATTCAGTTCTTTAATAAAAAAATGTCCAATTGACTTTGGACATTTTTTTTATACGTTATTATATTTTTTTTGAAGTCGATCAATTCGGTTGAGTTCGATAAAATGGAGAATCATCGATATGAGGCCAGCTAGAATGTCTGATGCGACGAAGCTCCACCAAATACCTGATATTCCGAAGAAATAGGAGAAGAGGTAGACAAAAGGAATAAAGAAGATGGCTTGTCTAGATAATGCAATCAGGGCTGCTTTAAATGCATAGCCTTCCGATTGGTAAACACTACTTACAACCACTTGGAATCCTGCAAGTAGGAAACCAATAGAAATGATTCTAAACGCTTTGGAACCGACAAGGATAAAGGTTGATCCTGGATTATTATCAAACAATAAGAACATAGGTACTGAAGCTAATTGGATAAGAATCACACTGAACAAAAAGTAAACTAGGATAATCTTCATCGTATAACTAATGGCTTCATGAAGTCGATGATAGTTTTTAGCCCCATAATTAAATCCTACAATCGGCGCTAATCCTTGAACAATACCAAACGATGGCATAAACATGAAAGTGATTAATCGGTTTATTGTTGAATAGATTGACTGATAGAGTTCAGTATCATCCACCGCATAGACTCTAATGAGGTTCATAATCACAATTGTGATGATCGCTCCAATTGCATTTCGAAGAAACGAAGGGAAACCAATAGCCAATGTTTCGTTTGCTATTTTATAATCAATATTGAAATGAGTATAATCAATTTTTAATGCACTATCATGTTTGTTTGCTTGATAGAAGATGTAAATAAATGCGATTATTTGAGAAATAATGGTAGCGACTGCGGCACCTCTAATTCCCATATCTAGTCCCCAACTGAAAATAAAGATAGGATCAAGTATAATATTTAGCCCTGTACCAATAATCATTGAAACCATGGCAATATGGGCTCTGCCCTCTGCTCTGGTCAGGTTATTGAGAACCATTGTGAGGCTTAATGGGATTAACCCAAACAAAATCACGAACAAGTAATCTCTAGCATAGCCAATATTGATATCTGTCGCTCCAAACAATCTTAAAAGTGGGTCTAAGAAAATAAAACCAATTACAGTAAAGACAATCGCAAGGATGACATCAAGTCTAAGCGCAGTATTCACTGCAGCTTTCATTTTGACCTCGTCTTTTTCACCAAAAGCTCTCGAGAAGATTGAGGCGCTTCCCATACCGACCATTAATCCTACGGCAGTGACAATCATTTGAATTGGAAATGCAAGCCCTAAACCACCAATGGCATCCGTTGAGACACCTCGACCAACAAAGATTGCGTCGATAAAGTTATATAATGCATTCACAAACATTCCTGCAATGGCTGGTAAGGATAGTTTCGCAAGCAATTTTTTGATATTCATGTTCGCTAACATTTCGGCGTTTCTATTCAAATTATCACATCCTTACTCAAAATTATACATTAAAAAAGATTCATTACCTTCTCTAACGCAATAAAAAAGAAAAACTGATTACTCAGTTTTGCCCCCAAATGGGTTAATGTTATGTTCAAGAACACTAAATTTTCTGTTTTTGTATACAACATGATTGATTGAACAATTGAACAAGAAACTTGTATAAGTAAAGTCAGGAACGAGATTCACAAGTAATGCTTTGATGACATGCGAATGGGTTACTACAAGTAATTTTTTGTTCGGATATTGTCTACAAATATCCTTTAAAGCATGAATAATTCGTTTCTCAAGAACATCATTTTGTTCCATATGAGGAATTGCGCCATGCTTAATCAGGTCTGCATACTCATCATTGATTTTTTGTCCATCGTATTCGCCAAAATTACGTTCAATTAAATCTTGATGAACAATGATAGGTTTGGTACTTCTCATTGCTTGTGTCATTATTTTAGCTGTATCAAATGCTCTCTTTAAAGGAGAGGTGATTACAAAATTAACAACAATACCATGATTCTTAAAATATTCCCCTGCTTGATAGGCTTGTTTCTTTCCCCAATCGTTCAACGGATTATCCATCCGTCCCTGAACGATGTAGTTTTTGTTCGCATCGGTTTCTCCGTGTCGAACTAAATAGATTTCATTCATTTAACTCACCTTAAACAATTATACTACAAAACAGTAAAAATGTGTTATAATTTTTTTGAGGTGATATGTATGCGAATGGTAGACTTGATTGAAAAGAAAAGGGACTCACACATTCATACAGAAGAAGAAATAAAATTCATTATCGATGGATACGTAAAGGGCGAAATTCCTGATTATCAAATTAGTGCTTGGCTAATGGCTGTCTTTTTTCAAGGGATGAGCGATGAGGAAGCATTCTTTTTAACTAAGGCAATGCTTTATAGTGGTGAGACCATCGATTTATCCGGTATTTTAGGGATTAAAGTCGATAAGCACTCCACAGGAGGCGTCGGCGATAAAACAACACTAATCCTTGGACCTTTAGTCGCAAGTTGTGGTGTAAAAGTTGCAAAATTATCCGGTAGAGGGTTAGGCCATACAGGAGGAACACTTGATAAATTAGAATCGATTGATGGTTGCCATATTGGCTTATCGGAGAATGAATTTATTGATCAAGTGAACAAAATTGGAATCGCAGTAGCAGGACAAACAGGAGAAATTGTTCCTGCTGATAAACTACTTTATGCATTAAGAGATGTGACCGCAACCGTAGAATCGATTCCACTCATTGCATCGAGCATTATCTCTAAAAAACTAGCTAGTGGGGCCGATGTGATTTGTCTTGATGTAAAAATTGGAGACGGTGCTTTCATGAAGACAATCGAAGATGCGAAAGAATTATCGAGAATCATGGTTTCGATTGGCGAATCATTTGGCAAAAAAGTGACTGCTTTTATTACTGGCATGGACCAACCTCTTGGTTTTGCGGTTGGAAACCGTCTTGAAGTGAAAGAAGCAATCGAAACACTTGGTGGACACGGTCCTAGCGATTTAGAGACGTTATGTATTGAAATTGCATCTTATATGATTTACTATGCCGACAAAACAAGCACTTTAGAAGAAGCGAAATCTCTCGCTTTTGAAAAACTTCATAATGGAGAAGCACTCGCTAAATTCTATGAATTTATTGCGGCGCAAGGCGGACATATTGACGATCTTGATACATTTATAGAAGTAAAAGAAGTGTATCCGTATCTTGCTAAAAAAGAAGGATATATCAAAGAAATTAAGGCATTAAATATTGGACTTACATCAATGAAACTCGGTGGAGGACGCAAAACAAAAGAAGATACTATTGATCCAATGGTAGGGATTGTTTTGAATAAAAAAGTTGCTGATTTCGTTAAAAAAGGTGACACTTTAGCATTAATTTATATGAACACCCCAAAAACCGATGAAATAATTGCGACCCTTGATGAGGCATTTGAAATCGTTGATTATGAGACTGAGGCAGCACCCATTATTTACGAAGTGATTACACACGAGTAGGCGATAATATGAGAGAGAATCGATATATTGAAAAGGTAATCGAATATACAAAGAAATACTATAAAGAAGATATTGATGGTATTGTGGCGTATGGTTCTTTTGTCAGAGGCGATATGCACGAGCATTCTGATATTGATCTCTTCTTTATTCCTTCCTCCGAAAGAGGATTTATGGCTTCGTTTCAAGTAATTATTGATGATATTGGATATGATTTTTTCCCGCTTACGTGGGATAGACTGATCAAAATATCTAAATTTGAAGATCCACTCACATCACTCATTCTTGAAGGCGTGATGGTCTATCATCGTCATGATGAGGTTTTTAATCGTTTTGAAGAACTAAGGAAAGATACAGTACACTTTGACAGGTATGAGTCTTTATTACCTGGGATTGTAAAAGAACTAAAATATCTTTATTTTGATTATCCAGAAACAATCCCTGACATCTTAACAAAATGTGTGATGGCGGTGATGTACAAAAATCATCTTCCTTTACGTAAGGGTATGATGGATTTTGAAAAAGAACTTGAAGATGTCCTCAAACCGCACTTATTTGTTGAAAATATCAAATTTTTAATCGAAAATCCGACAAAATCAGGAATTAAACAATTAATTGAGTCTTGTGAATTATTTCTCTTTGACAAAGAAGAAGAAACCAATGAACTCTATCCTGGTTTTTATGAAGAACTCAAATCACTCTATCAAAAGGGACATGAAACGACTTCTGTATACAAACAATATTTCATCAAAAGTATCATTGATAAAGAATCGACTTCATATTTTGGTCGTCAGGTTTCTTTTCCAAAACAAAATAAAACTTATGATGAATGGTTAAACGAACATGAAGCAAAAGTCAAAAGTATTCTTCATGAAAAAAATGTGATGATTCATGAGTACACAACCCTTGAAGATTTCCTATTATTTTATTTAAAGGTATAATGTTGTACTTTATTCAGATATCTGTTATAATAAAGAAGTAAAAATAAGGGGAGCTTAGAGTACTAGGCTGAGAGTATAACTGTTCTGTTATAGACCTTACCTGATCTGGATAATGCCAGCGTAGGAAGCAAATACGACATTCAGGCAACCACTTATTTTAGAGTGGTTGTTTTTTTTACATCATAGAAAGGGAGGACTTATGAAGAAAAAACAAGAAGTACAAGTTTTAATTGAAGTCGCAATTTTTGTGGCTATTGCAATTGTATTAGACATTTTATTTGGAATGTTTTCAACACTTCCATATGGTGGTAGTATTTCTGTTGCAATGTTACCAATTTTTATCGTTGCGGCTAGAAGAGGTTTGAAATACGGATTGATCGCAGGATTATTGTTTGGAATTATTCCTGGATTTCTATTCAAAGTGTATTTTTTGAACTTTGGGCAATACTTTTTAGATTATATTTTGGCTTTTACGGTGCTAGGTGTAGGTGCCTTGATACCAAAGGCTAAAGAAAAAACGTCTCGATTCGTATGGCTAATCATTGTTGGTAGTGTATTAAGATTAATTGCAGCATCGCTAGCAGGCGTTGCGTACTGGGCAGCTTACATTCCTGAAGAAATGGTTTGGTTCGATGGACTGTTTGGAACGGCGTTATCCACGTCTCTTGGTCAAGATGCCTTGATATTTGTAGGATCATTTGTATATAATTCGCTCTACTTGATACCATCAGCTATCCTTTGCATTATTATCGGTATTATTTTGCACAAACGGAAAATTATCGAATATAATTTGCACTAATAAAGAAGCATTCACCTATGGTGAATCTTTTTTTTAAATGGTTTTTAGCACTCGATGGTTGACAGTGCTAGTATTTGTGATATAATAGATAATGATGATTTTAGTAGGAGGATATTATGAAACAAGAATTACAATTTAAAACAGAATCAAAAAGATTACTTGATCTAATGATTCATTCGATTTACACCAACAAAGAAATCTTCTTAAGAGAGTTAATTTCAAATGCTTCGGATGCGATTGATAAGTATCATTTACTCAGTTTAACAAACGATGAACTTGAAAAGACAAATGATTATGAAATACATATCGAAGTAGACAAGAAGCATCGTAAAATTACGATTTCCGATAATGGAATTGGTATGACTTATGATGAACTTATGGATAACCTAGGTACGATTGCGAAAAGTGGTACCCTAGAGTTTTTACAAAAAGCAAAAGAAAAAGAAATGAAAGATGCTGATTTGATTGGTCAATTCGGTGTCGGCTTCTACAGCGCTTTTATGGTTAGTAAAAAAGTTACCGTATTAACTAAATCGCCATTCTCTGATAAAGCGTATTTATGGACATCCACTGGAGAAGAATCTTATACCATTGATGAGGCTGAGAAAGAGTCCAGAGGTACTGAAATTACCTTGACACTTCGCAAAAACGAAGAAGATGATGATTTTGATACCTACTTAGAAGAGTATAAGATTAAATCACTCGTTAAAAAATATTCTGATTACGTCAAATATCCAATCACCATGGAAGAAGAAAAAGAACTTCCTAAATTAGACAAAGATGGCAATGAAATTGAAGGTGAGACTCGTACTGTTGTTGAAAATACAGTAATTAACTCTCGTACACCAATTTGGAATAAGTCGAAAGCGTCTGTGACTGATGAAGAGCTAAATGAGTTTTATAAATCAACATATTATGACTATGACAATCCATTATTCACCATTTGGAATAATATTGAAGGGACATTAACCTATAAATCGCTTATTTTTATTCCTGAAAAAGCCCCTTATAACCTCTATTCTGAAAAATATGAAAAGGGTCTTCAACTCTATGCAAAAGATGTCTTTGTGATGGATAAATGTAAGGAATTAGTCCCAGATTATTTGAGATTTATCAAAGGTGTCGTTGTTAGTCAGGACTTATCCTTAAATATATCACGTGAAATTTTACAAAAAAATCGTCAACTCACTAAAATTGCTTCAAATGTTGAAAAGAAAGTATTAAGTGAGTTAGAAAAAACACTGAAAAACGAGCGCGAAAAATACGAAAAATTCTTTAAAGAATTTGGCGTGAACTTAAAATATGGCGTGTATGACAACTTTGGCGAAAAGAAGGAATTACTTCAAGATTTATTGTTGTTCAAAACCGTCAATGAAGAAAATTATGTATCTCTCAAAGAATACACAGAAAAAATGCCAAAGGATCAAGATGCGATTTATTATGGAAGTGCGTCTTCGAAAGATGCCATCAAAGTATCTCCACAAATGGATTTGCTAAAGACCAAAGGTTATGATGTTTTAGTTCTCAGCGATGATATCGATGAATTCATGATTAGTATTCTATCCGAATATGATAAAAAGCCATTCAAATCCATTAATCAAGGTGATCTCAATATCCTTGATGAAAAGGAAAAAGAAACGATTAAAGAACTTGAAGATGCAAATAAAGACTTATTAACGACGCTAAAAGATATTCTTAAGAACGAAGTATCGGATGTTAAACTATCCACTCGTTTAACTGATTCTCCTGTTTGTTTGGTTAGTGGCGAAGGGTTATCTTTTGAAATGGAAAAGGTCATGTCACAATTGCCTGGAGATCAAAAAGCAAAAGCGGAAAAAATCCTCGAAATTAATCCAAAACACGAATTATTTAAGGCCATTGAAAATGTCTTTATGGATTCCAAAGAAGAACTTGAAAATTATGCAACGGTGCTTTATAATCAAGCTCTACTCATTGAAGGATTACCTGTGAAAGACCCAGTTGGGTTCTCAAACAAAATGGTTGATTTAATGATTAAAGCTTCAAAAAAGTCCTCAAATCCTGAACAAGCTTCATAACATACAAAAAGGTGTAGAAATTCTACACCTTTTTTTCATCAAAATAAACTTTTTTAACTACATCTAAATAATCTAGACGTTTCACATAACCTTCTTTAACAATATGCCCATATTTCTCAAATTCTTCAAGCGTAATCGATTTTCTTCCAGTATCTTTGCGATCATAGAATAAAGAAACATAGGATTCATCGAGTAAATAGGTCATCCCAAGCATTGAGAAGTGGACAATAATAAATCCGATTCCTCCTGCAGAGACGATATTTTTTAGATGCAGCACTTGATGAAGATGGATGTTTTTTAAAGGGAAAGAAGTCTTATTTTTTGTTTCTTTCGCTTCAAAATCGATATATTTGCCGTTATAAACCCCATTATAATCCGTAGTAGAAGGAACCTTATAGTAAGCTTCACTAATTTTCGCTGCACTTCGTCTTTCATAATCTACTTTTACGACTTGAATTGGAATCGGTTTTTTATAGATGTATGCGATATGGTTGGAAATATAATATTCATTTGTTTGATTGATGGCATCTTCTAAATCCATTCCTCTGTTGGAAGCTGAATGGATGGAAACTTGAACCTGACTTTTTTTAATTGGATAAGAAATCATGTGTATCACCTTCAAATATTGTATCACAAAAAAATGGAAAAAGGAGTAGAAGTCCTTGAAAAAACTTGTGTTCGATAGAGCGAACTGTAAATTCTTGCATTAAATCTTGTAAAGTATTTTCAAAATTCGAATGTTTACGTTATAATAGTAACGATGAATAGAACTATTTATGAAAGGAGTATCTATGAGCCAAATTAAATTTTTTGCTTTAGGCGGACTTGGCGAAAATGGAAAAAACCTTTATTGTATTGATATCAACAAGCGATTATTAATCCTTGATGCAGGACTCAAACATCCTTCTGGTGATTTACTAGGCGTGGATGCGATTGTCCCTGATTTATCTTACTTAGAGACAAGAAAAGACGATATCATTGGGATCTTTTTATCCCATGCACACGATAAACATATCGGTGCTTTACCGCTCTTGCTTTCCTTAATCCCGACCAAAGTCTATGCGACAAACTTCACGATGGCTGTCGTGAAGGATTTATTACTTGAAAACAAACTTGACCCTGAAGTCTTTGACTTGCGAGTCGTAAAATACAGCCAACCATTAAAGTTTGATAATTTTAACATTACCTTCTTTCCAACAACCCATTCTGTGCCAGAATCTGCAGGAATCTCGATTAATACCGAAGATGGTTCGATTGTTTATGTGACAGATTTCACTTTTGATCAAAATGTGGGGATGTTTTACAAAACGAATTTCCATCAGTTATCAAAAATACAAGAAAATGGTGTTTTAGCTTTATTAGCGGAGTCCGGAGGTGCCTTAACCATCGGTCATTCTACAAGTGATTTCAAGTTAACTCACCTTATCAGAACGACTTTTCAAAAGGCAACTGGAAGAATCATTGTGGCAATGTATTCGACAGAACTCTCAAACATTCAAAAAGTTATTAATGAAGCTTTGAAACTAGGAAAAAAGATTTCGATTATTGGTCGAAAAGCACAAAGAATGGTCGATATCGGTGAAACACTCGGATATATCCAAATTCCTGAAGATAAACTGGTTAATCTTAAATTCATTGACGATGAGAATCGGAATGAGTTTAATGATACCGTCTTCCTCGTTACCGGTGAAAGACATGAGCCTTTCTTTATGTTACAAAGAATGGCCAAAGGATATGACCGTTTAATTCAGTTAATCCCTACAGATACAGTGTTTTTACTTTGCCCACCCATTATCGGTACAGAAAAAATCGCTGCTAAAACCTATGATGCGCTTTATCGACTTGGATTACATCTGATAAAGGTTGATAAGAAGATTATCTCGCCATTCCATGCGGCGAGTGAAGATTTAAAGTTGATGTATGGGTTATTATTACCAAGATACATTATTCCTGTAAGTGGAGAGTATCGTCTTCAACTGGCGCATCAAAATATTGCGATGGAATACGGATATAATGAGGACCATGCAGTCGTGCTAGATAATGGTGAAGTGATTACCTTTAACGAAGGCGAACTTGAATTAAAACACGACACAGTGATGAATGGTTCTGTGATGGTCGATGGGAATTTTGAAAGTGATGTAAATGATGTTGTGTTAAAAGAACGTGAATTACTTTCACAAGATGGATTCTTACTGATTATTGCCAATATTGATGCTAGAGAAAGAATCATGTTAAACAAACCTGAAGTTGTTTCAAGAGGATTTATGTACATGAAAGATAATGAAGAAGTGATTAAGCAAATTGAAACTATCTATGAAGATATCACTTTAAAACAATTTGATCAACGTTATATTGAATGGAAAACCTACAAGGAATCCATTCGATATGAAGTTCAAAAATATCTTTTCAAAGAAACAAAACGTAAACCGATTGTGATTCCAGTCATCATCGACACGCAAAGTGACAAACTTTGTAAAGTGATATAAAAATAAAAGGCGGATTAATCTTCCGCCTTTTTTGATTTTAATATTTTTTCAATCATATTATATTGTTCCTCAAATAATTTCTCAAGCTTCGTATGATCTTGAGGATGATAATAAATTTTTCCTTTTAATTCCTTCGGTAAAAAATCTTGGGCAACGATATGATTTGGATAGTCATGGGCGTATAGGTACGCTTTCTTTTCATCGTAGGTTGGATTATTAATTAAGTGACTAGGCACTTTATAGGTTTTTCCTTGTCGAACATCATCTAGAGCTGCGTTTACCGCGAGATGTGCACTATTCGATTTCGGCGATAGACACATTTCAATCGTAAGTGCTCCCAGAGCATTTACAGCTTCAGGGAATCCGATATATCGACAAATCCACACACAAGCACTAACCTTCGTACCCATCGTGGGATTGGCTAAACCGATATCCTCATAGACAATAGCACTCATTCTTCTTAAAATGGATTCTAGGTCATCTGCGACAATTAATCTAGCTAAATAATGTAGGGCACCATTTACATCTGAACCACGAACAGACTTATGATAAGCACTTAAAATATCATAATAATCATTCCCGTTCTTATCAACGCTTAAATTTGGCTTAGAAACGATTTTGACAGCATCATCAATCGAAATACTTGAACCATCTTTAGATACAATATAAATGATTTCAAGCATATTTAAAGCGGTTCTAAGCTCGCCATTGGAAGACAGAGCGATATATTCATAGATTTCATCAGTGAGGTGAATATTTTTACCAAGTGAACCAACATCGACTTTTTTTAGATAAGTTACGATATCCTCTCTTGAAGGTCTATCCATCCGATAAATCAATACTCTTGAACGAACTGCTGGGTTCACAGATACATAAGGGTTTTCGGTGGTAAGTCCAAGTAAAATGACTTGTCCGCTTTCTACGTAGGGTAATAAATAATCCTGAATATCTTTATTCATTCGATGAATTTCATCGACAATCAGAAGAATCGATCCGTAGTGTTTTCCACTATCAATGATTTGACGTAACGATGCCTTTGGATCTGTCGAAGCATTAAATTTAAAGTGGTTTAAAGGAAAGTGCTCCGCAATTAGTAATGCTAAAGTCGTTTTCCCTACACCGGTTGGCCCATAAAGAATCATCGAAACGAGATGATCATTTTGAAGCATCTCCTGAATGATTTTTATGAGTGGGTCATGACCAATCACTTCATCAAAAGATGTCGGTCTTATTTTATACGCGAGTGGTTCCAATTTACTTCCCCCAATCAATATCAAATTAATTATATCATAAACTTGAGAAATGGACGAAAAAAGCATATAATATTAATGCAAGACAATTATAATTAAAGTGAGATGATTATCATGATACAAGATGAAATAAAAAAACTGAAGAAAGAAAAAAATGCAGTAATCTTAGCCCACTATTATCAAGATAAAGAAGTACAAGATATTGCCGATTATGTTGGTGATTCCTTAGAACTTTCAAGAATAGCACAGCGCACAGATGCAAAAATGATTATTTTTTGTGGTGTCAATTTTATGGCAGAAACCGCAAAGATTCTTTCGCCTGAAAAGAAAGTTATTCTTCCAGTGAAGGAAGCAATCTGTCCCATGGCAATGATGATTAATAAAAAGAAATTACTCGATTATAAAGAAAAGAATCCTGATCGTAAAGTCATCTGTTATGTGAATTCATACGCAGAAGTCAAAGCGTTAAGTGATGTGTGCGTAACTTCATCCAACGCAGAAAAAATAATTATGGCTTATAAGGATGAAAAGATCCTATACATTCCAGATAAAAATCTTGGTACTTATTTACGAGATAAATATAACCTTGATATTGAAGTGTGGCCAGGGTTCTGTTGCATCCATAACAACCTTCAAAAAATCGATGTGGAAGAGATGAAAAAAGCTCACCCAAATGCACGTCTTTTAATCCATCCTGAGTCACCATTAGAACTATTGAAAATGGCTGATTATGTTGGGTCAACAAAAGGCATTTTAGAGTATGCTACAGCGAGTCCTGATAAGGAATTTATTATCGGAACCGAAGAAGGTATTCTTCATCCATTAAAGAAGAAAAATCCTGAGAAAGAGTTTTATTTGCTTTCTAAAGGACTACGTTGCTACGACATGAAACTAACAAAAATTGAAGATGTTCTTCATGCATTACAATATGAAACAACCGAAATCACCCTGGATGAAGAGACGCTTCTAAAAGCAAAAGTTGCACTTGATAAAATGATGGAGATGAGTTAATGGAAAGAGTTACGGATGTATTAGTCATCGGCTCAGGTCTTGCTGGACTATTTACTGCATTAAACATAGATTCATCATTTAAGGTAACCATCATTGCCAAAGAGAAATTACAAAACTCTAATTCAATGCTTGCACAAGGTGGGATTGCCGCTGAACTAAACAACGATCCGATTTTACATGAATCACACTATGAAGATACGCTAAAAGCAGGTTCGTATTTAAACGATAAAAATGCAGTTAAATTTTTAGTGGACCATGCAAAAGATGCAATCGATACTTTAGTCGAGTTTGGTGTCCATTTTGACAAGGATGATAAAGACAATTATTTGCTTACCAAAGAAGGAGGGCATTCTCGTAATCGAATCCTTCATAGTGGTGGTGATGCCTCTGGATATAACACAACGAAAAGCCTCACTGATTACTTGCTAGAACGTGAGAATATTGAGGTGATTGAAAACACGATTGCCCTTGATTTATTAAAGGATAATGAAGGGTGTTGCATTGGTGCATGCGTCCTTGAAAATGATAAAGTGCATTACCCTATTTTTGCAAAATCAGTTGTCATTGCGACAGGTGGAATAGGTTCTGTTTACGGTTCAACAACCAATGATTTAAGCGCGACAGGCGATGGCATTGGAATGGCAAAAAGAGCGAATGTTGAAATCAAAAATATGGAGTTTGTTCAATTCCATCCAACGGCTCTTTACAGTGAAGAAACCAAGTCAAGAAAACGATTTTTAATCACTGAAGCTTTACGTGGTGAAGGTGCTTATCTCGTCAATATTGAGAAGAATAGATTCATGCAAAAATATGATCCAGTTCGTCTTGAACTTGCGCCTCGCGATATCGTTAGTCAATCAATATATCGAGAGATGTATGATACCTGGACTGACCATGTTTATATTGACACAACGCATTTAGATCCGAAGTATTTAGAGAAGCGATTTCCAACTGTTTTCAAACGGACAAAAGAAGAAGGATACATTATGGGGATTGACTTAATTCCTGTCGCTCCATGTGAACATTTTAGTTGCGGAGGTATCCAAACAGATTTAAATGCAAAAACATCCATGCCAAGATTATATGCCGTAGGTGAGGTTGCGAACACGGGTGTTCATGGAGCGAATCGACTTGCCTCAAATAGTCTACTTGAATGTATTGTGTTTGGAAAAGCAGCAGCGAAAGATATGAACGAATCTTTACCGACAATTGAAATAAGTCGTAATTATCAGCCAAAGGAACTACCTAGTTATCATTATAACTATAAACCAATTCGTAAAAAAGTCGGCGACTATATGGATGAGCATGTAGGGATTGTAAGAACTCGTCAAGGGTTAGAGTTAACCGAGAAAGTTCTGAAAACGATTCTAAAAGATTTAGTGAAATCTCCAAATCTTACTAGACAATATTATGAGACAGTTAATATTGTAATGACAGCACAAATCATTACTGAAAGTGCCTTAAAAAGAGAGGAAAGTGTTGGATGCCACTTAAGAATAGAATAATGAACAACAACTATCATACACATATGTATTTGTGCAGACACGCTGAAGGCGATGTAGTAGACTACGTAGAAGAAGCGATACGTTTAGGATTTCAAAGTTTAGGCATGAGCGACCACGCACCGTTCGAAGAATTAAAAGACCGATCTGTCAGGATGTACCCAAGTGACTTTCCAATTTATTTAGAGAAATGCTTAAGTGCTAAAGAAAAATACAAAGAAGCGATTCAAGTATACACAGGACTTGAAATTGAATATTTTATTGAACATAAAGAAATCTATCCTAAATTACTTTCTAGTCTAGACTATCTTGCACTTGGGCAACATTACATATTTGATCCTAAATCAAATAACAACCTGAGGAGTAGTTATGCATTAACAACAGAAGAACATATGACTACTTATGTTGATACAATTGAAGATGCACTGAAGAGTGGATACTTTAAATTTATCTGTCATCCGGATTTGTTTCTTTATAATGTAAGAGACTTTGATCATATTGCCGAAGCTCTATCAACAAGGTTAATTGATCTTGCGGTGAAATATAATACTCCACTTGAAATCAATGCAAATGGAATTCGAAAAGGATTCGTCGATACACCGAAGGGTCCAAGATATAAATATCCGAGAGAGGAATTTTGGTTGATTGCAAAAAAGAAAAATGCGAGAGTGATTATTTCCTCGGATGCACATAGTCCAAAAAACTTGTACGATGACATTGTAAAACAAACTTTTGAATTCGCGGATACCCTAGGTATCATAGTAGAAGAAGCATTGACATTTTAAAAGTACCGTTGAAATGACGGTACTTTTTTTGTTTTTCGAATTTGATTTCTAATGAATTTTAACTCCTAGAAGGTATATAAACCTTACCTATAAGTAAAAAACGACGAAATTTCAAAGATTTTGAGAAGCAAAATCAATAACAGTATTTTTAAGCAAAAAGCACAAAATTAATATATTCATAGAAGTATTTTGAATATAATTAAGGAGATAGAAGTGCTGGAGATATACGGAATTAATTCATCAAATCATTCAATCAACCTCTTTCTGTGGATAAAAACACGCATTCTCAAATACTCAAATAACTTCCTATAATATATATTATGTTAACCAATTGATAATATCTGTATCTGGCGCTCTATAGAAATATTGTTAATAATGTTAAAAACGACATGTTTACTTGTTCTGCAAAAACGAGGTTAAAAAAATGAGGGGTTTTAAAAATGGTTTGAAATATTGTAGACAAACCATATAATATATTGATTTAGACTAGCGTTGTTTTGAGCTAATTATGATATAATGAAATTAGTTCGTAGAAAGGAATCAACATATGGGTAAAATTGTACTTATTTTTACTGGTGGAACGATTTCAATGAAAATGGATGATTCTAACCACACTGTCATCCCAGCGCTCTCAGCGACTGAAATTATGAGTAATCTATTACAAAGCGATTTATACAAAGACTTAGAAACAATCGAATTTTCAAAAGTTCCTTCTCCATCCATTACACCTAAGATGATGCTTGATCTATCAATCTTAATTGAAAAGTATTTATCACTTGATGAATATGATGGAGCTGTTCTCGTTCATGGGACAGATACTTTAGAAGAGACTGCTTTCTTTCTTGATATCCTTCATTCATCAAAAAAACCGATTGTGGTTACCGGTTCAATGAAGTCAAGTTCTGAACTTGGATATGATGGGATTAACAATTTAGTCTCTTCCATTTTAGTCGCAAAATCACATGATGCTTTTGATAAAGGTGTCTTAGTGGTAATGAATGATCAAATTAATGCTGCTAGTGAAGTGACGAAATCGAATACATTATCTTTGGATACATTTAAGTCACTTGACTATGGACCTCTTGGAATTGTTGATTCAAAACAAGTTATCTTCCACCGAAAGGTATCTTATGCTCGGACGCATATTCAAACGAATTCTTTTGTTTCTGAGGTGGTATTAATTAAGGCATATGCTGGTATGGATTCATCTTATTTCACTTATTTATCCTCTCTACCTTCAACCAAAGGTGTTGTCATCGAAGCTCTTGGTAGAGGTAATTTACCACCAGATACGTTACCTGGGATTTCAGATTTAATTCGTAAGGGAATTCCAATAGTGATTACTTCTCGCTGTCCTTCAGGTCGAGTTCTCGATACCTATGGTTACATTGGTGGTGGAAAACATCTCACAAAATTAGGCTGCATCTTAGCTCCAAATTTAAATGGACAAAAGGCAAGAATCTTATTAATGCTGGCATTATCAAAAATAAACGATTTAGCTAATTTAAAACAAATATTCTCGCTAGAATAAAAAAAGTCTTCCAAATCGGAAGACTTTTTTCTTTACTCTTTATCTTTTTTTAATAAGTTATTTAAGTCAGATGTTTCTTTTTTTGTGCTTTGATGTGTAAGGTATAACAGTCCTGCATAGATTGCAAGAATGATTCCAATGAATAAGTAGATAACGAATGTATAGCGGAAAATAATCACATCATAAAGCCTTCTTAGAATGAATACAGTGGGAAGTAATACCAAGAAACTTAAGAGGATGTTAATGAGTGCATTCCCTTTTTCTCTTTCAAAAATCAATCGACTGAACGTAAGGAAGAGTGCCATCATCAATGAGCCTAATGTGAGTGCGATAAACCCATACGTAATATTTAGCCTGTGTAGAATAGCGAGTGTAATGAAGAGTTGAATCATCGATGCGATAAAAAACATCTTCATAAATACTTTCGAAAATCGTCTCATTAAATTGTACCTCCTAACTTCATCTTCAGTGCGCTTACATACATTCTTGAGATAATTACTGTTTCTTTATTATCGAGCAATGCATGCATCTTTGAGTTGAGTGTTGATGCGAAAGAGATGATCTTTGATGTGTTTAAAATGGTCGTTTTATTGATGCGTATAAAGGGTGTATTGTATAAGGATTCTTCAAGTTGATAGAGTTTGAATTCTGTCTCAAATACATCATTTTTTGTATAGGCAAACACTTTCTTATCAACACTATCAAAATAGTATATTTCGGTCCATTTAACTTTCATTTGACGACCTTCTTTTTTTAAATATAAATCATCATTTAGAAGAGAGAGATGTTTCAATATTTGAGTTACTTCTTCACTCTTTGATTTCGCTCTTACAACGACTTCTACTTCCTCTAAATTATTGATTTCTTCATACCGTATTTTCACAGTTTACTCCTGGTAACTTTGAAGCAAAATGATGGCATTGTTCATTATTGTATTAATTTCTATAACGAGTGTTTCTCTGGTACTTAAGACATCATCTACTTGTAAATAGGTATCGTAAATTTGTTCCAAATGATCGATATCGTAAAGACCTCTTAAATCTCTCATTTGGGCATAGGCTTCGCCAATTGTTGCTTGTAAGGAAACTTTGATTTCTTTGAGTCTTTGGATCCAATTATCGACGATTAATTTATCCTCATCTGAAAGTGTAATTCCCTGTTCTTTTAAACCATCAATGATGGTTTTAAGTGTTTCAAGTTTAAGTATTATTTGATCGCGATTATCATTGATATTTAATTGATGAGTAACAATTGATAAGTGTAATGCTCGAATTAAAGCTACTTTTTCTAAGTTGGATAATCCAGGTTCAAAACTTAAATTGGTGGTGATATTGTCAAAACTCATACTTAAGATTGTGACATTTTGTTCTGATAAATCCTCACTGCTAACATCGTCTATATTATTCGTTGAGGAGACGACACTCACCATCGTGCTATTTAAATTCGTTAATGAATCGTTACTACTACATCCTATTAAAACCAACCCTAGGACAAATAATAATCCGACAAAAACTGTTTTTTTCATGACTGATTTCATTGTAAAATTCTCCTTTTTCATTTGTTTTTTTTCTGACTTCATTATACTGCTTTTATTCAATATTCCAAGTCTAATGGGTCTAAGTTACAAATAAGCCAGACTAAGTTACAGATAAGAAAAAAAGAAGGCAGCGCCTTCTTATTTTAACATGAGCTTTAAAGCATCCTTCACCAGTTCGTTGATTGTCTTCGAACTGTCGAGTTTTGAGATGACTTTTTTGATCTCTTTTGAAGAGTATCCAAGCGCTCCTAAAGCCTCTTCAACTTCAATTAAATTTGTATTCATTTCAGGGAGTGAATCGAACTCAATTTTCCCTTTTAAATCAAGGATAATTTGTTGGCTTGCTTTCGGTCCAATTCCTGGAAATTTTTGTAAGTAAGTTGCATTGCCAGACTCAATTGCTTGGGCAATAGACTCCACCGTTCCTGCAGCTAAAATCGCTTTTGCGGACTTTGGACCAATACCACTTACACTAATTAGTTTTAGAAATAATTCTTTCGCCTCGGGCGTTTTAAAACCATATAAAGTGATTTCATCTTCACTTACTTTTTGATAGACATAAAGCGTGATTTCTTGAAGATGAGAAAATGAATAAGGATTCGGAGTGAGGATTTGATATCCAATTTGACCAACCTCTAAAGTGATATAGTTTGCTTTTATTTCAGTAACAATTCCTTTTAGATAGCTATACATTTCGGTCCTCCTATTCTACGAATTCTAAATCAAAATCGATGATTTGAATGGTATCACCATTTTTAGCTCCAGCTTTTCTTAATGCATCGTCTACACCGATTTTTCTTAACTGAGAAAGGAATTTTGTCACAGCTTCATCAGTCATAAAATTAGATCGTTGATAGAATTTATCGACCATCGGTCCACTAACATCATAAGTAGTATCATCTAGTTTTGTAATAATAAATGGTTGTTCTTCTTCCTTGAATTCCACAATCAATTCATCCAGTACTTCTTTTTCATCATATAAAGAGAATGTAGCTGTTTCTTGAAGTAATTCATAAGCTCTAGACATCACAGGAAGGAGTCCTTGATTACTTTTAGCACTGATTTCATAGATTTCAATGTCTTCATCGAGTTTCTTTTTGAATGCTTGAAGCGTATCCATTGCTAAATCGGTATCCATTTTATTCGCTACAACGATTTGTGGACGATTTAACAAATCAAATTTATAAGAGGATAGCTCGTTGTTGATGGTCATGAAGTCATCATAGGGATCACGTTCTGAATATCCAGACATATCAATCACATGAATTAAGACTCTTGTTCTTTCAATATGTTTTAAAAATTCAAGACCTAATCCTTGACCAAGACTTGCACCTTCAATAATACCAGGCATATCTGCAAGGACAAAACTATGACCTTCGCCAACACTGACAACGCCAAGATTTGGTATCAAGGTCGTAAATGGATAATCTGCGATTTTTGGCTTGGATCCACTGACCATCGATATGATCGTTGATTTTCCAACACTTGGGAAACCAACTAATCCAACATCCGCTAGTAATTTCAGTTCAATACGAGCTTCAATTTCAACGCCAGGTTCACCATTTTCTTGTGTTCTTGGTGCTTTATTTCTTGAAGTCGCAAACGCTTGATTTCCTCTTCCGCCTTTACCACCTTTTGCAATCACTGCTTGTTGGTGTGGTTCGACAAGATCACAAAGGACTTCATTCGTTTGATTATCATATATTATCGTTCCTGTTGGAACTTTGATAATCACATCTTTTGCATCAGCGCCACGCATATTTTTGATTTTGCCGCTTTCGCCTGCTTTTGCACGTATATGTTTTAAGTACTTTAAATCATATAAGGTATTGAGCCCGCTATCAGCTTCAAAGATGACACTGCCACCTTTCCCACCATCGCCACCGGCTGGACCACCATTAGGAACATATTTCTCACGACGAAAAGCAACGATACCATCGCCACCTTTTCCGGAGGTTATTTTAATTAAGACTTCATCTAAAAACATATACTCACCTATTTACCTAAAAAAATCTTCTATATTATACCATATTTTATGTAAAAAAAGAAAAAAAGAGTTACAAAAACTCTTTTATTCAAAGACACATTCAAATCCGATTCTATTCATCCCTGGAATATATCCTATTTCTACAAATCCGAGCGATTTAAGCAGGTTTTGCATTCTTATGTTATCTGGATGAGTATCCACTTTCATCGATTCATAGCTCTCATTTTTGGCCTTTTGAATCGCAAAACTCATCATAATAGATCCGATTTTCATTCTCATATAGTTTGGATCTACCATCAATCGATGTACCACTAAAGATGAAGATTTTTTCCAAGTGATTTCATGATAGAAAGGATCATTTTGTGGCAAGATTGAAATGGAAGCTACCACTTTTCCTTCAGTGATAAAAACGTATAAGGCATCCTTATCTAAATCTAACTTGAAATGCTCATAGAGTGGGTAGGTATCGCTCCATTGATCAATTCCTTGTTCATGGATATTATTCGTGACTACTCTAGCTAAAGAGGCTATTTCTTCAAGGTTATTGATTTTCGCCTTCGCTATCATAAGTGAGTCCTTTCACGTTCATCTTACTGCCATCAATGATAACTGAAATACTATCAGGTTGGTTGGATGGACTGCCATTTAAATAGGTAAAGTCATCGTTTTGTGTATCAATTGTTAAATTTGTTGCATACACCTCGCGAATATCAAGGATACTATTATTCGATACGAAATTGAGATTATACCCAATCGCTTGATATAAATAGAAGGAAGATTCGTTTTCTAGATGGAAATTCGCTGTTTGTTTTACATCCCCCAAAGTGATATTTGCTGTAGAGTGATTTGCAATAAGATCAAAATATAAGGTATCATTCGTGTTAATTCTTATTGTAGAGTTTTGTGCTTCGATATAATAACTATCGATTGTATTATTTGGTAGGTCTATATTGACATTTGCATGATTAACAAATAAATTCAATTCTGTTGCGCTGAAATACTCCATCGCTACCGTACCATAATTTTCTACATGGACTTCAACATTGTTTATCGGCAAGGTCTCAGGTAAATATAGTTCAATTTGAGGTAGTAAATCATCGACATATTTCTCATAAGTTGTAATCGCTTGATTAAAGTTGATTTGTATCGTGTTGGTATCTTTATCGATTTGGTAGTCAAGGGTGCATTTTTGTAAAAGCGTATCGTAATAATAGATCACTTCCATGTCTGTCGTTTCAGACATCGTATAAAGATGGATATTGCCAACGGATGTATTTACAATTAATGTATATCCACTTCCCTCATCAAGTTCATCGGTGAGGCTTTCAGTATAAGTATCATGATACAAACTGATATTTTCATAAACGCGATAAAGATTACTTTCAGTTGTACTTAAGATTGATTTTGTAACGAGTTTGACACCAAAGATTAATACCATTAACACAAGATAAGCGATAATAGCTCTTTTTCGATTATCTATTTTAATTTTTTTAATCAGGGCAATGATCGATAAGTTCTTAAAAAATGTATCTATTTTTAGATTTTCTTTGCCGGTAACTTTCGATATCGTGTTCAGCGCCACTTTTGCCATCATTCTGAGTGTGAATAATGCAATTTCAAGTAACACAAGGATGATGACCAAGGTAAATAAACTGTTTGTACCTAGATAGAGCGCCATCCACAATACTTCTGCGCCACTACCATAAGTTAATATACCTAAATCAGTAAAGGCGTAGAGATTGGTTGTTACATAACTAAAACTAAAGATTAAAACGATAAATAACAATACAGAAAGTAATACTTCTGTAAGTGTCATAACAAATACTTTTTTAAATATTCCTTTTTTCATTTCTACACCTACATTCTTGATGTTTTGTTCGAAGGCATTGCAATATACATTTCAGCTAAGTATCCTGTTTGATTAAAATACTCATCTGTAACGGATTTGATAAAATGGTCCAACAAGTCATTTTTAACAATATTGACAGTACAACCACCAAAACCTGCGCCAGTCATTCTAGCACCGATTGCGCCATGTTTCATCGCTAATGAAACAAGTAGATCAAGTTCTTTTACGGAGACTTGAAAATCGTCTCTTAACGAATGATGAGAGGCAAGTAGATTTTGTCCAACCGTCATCAAATCATTTTGTTCTAGCGCTAATTTGGTTGAAAATACTCTCGCTTGTTCTGTAATCGCATGTTTTGCTCGTTTCATCCAAACTGGATTAGAGCACAGAGGAGCGTATTCATTATACTGATCAATTGTGATACTACATAAATCAAATACATCTATATATTGTTTAAAAAATTCAAGAGCACTGGCACATTCATTTCTTCGGTCATTATAAGCACTTTCCACTAAGCCACGTCGTTTCTTTGAATTGATAATGACTACCGTTTCATTCTTGAGTTGAAATGGAACGACATCGAACTTGAGTGTCGATGTATTGAGCATTAACGCTGAATCTTTTTCACCATTGAGAATAACAAATTGATCCATAATACCACAATTCACATCGATATACTTGTTTTCAACTCGTTGCGTTAACACTGACAAATACGTACGATCGAGTCCTAAATCAAACATATCATTCATCATCACCGCGATAAGTGCTTCTATGGAGGCACTACTAGATAATCCAGCACCACTTGGTAAAGTCGATGAAATTGCGATATTAAATCCTTGATGAATAGATGAAGATGCTTCTTGTAAGTATAAAATAACGCCCTTAACGTAATTTGCCCAGTCGTCTTCTTTTTTATATTTTAAATCATCAAGGGATGTTTTAAAAATACCTTGTTCTGGAAAAGAATCTGAAAATAAATGGATTTCTCTGTCTTTACGAAACGAAAAGGTACCATAATTTCCTAATGAAATCGCAAACGGAAAGACGTTTCCGCCATTATAGTCAATATGTTCTCCAATAAAGTTTACGCGTCCAGGAGAAAAGAAAATATCAATCTTTTCATCATCTTTAAAGAGGTTTCTATGGAGATTAAAGTATTTTGTGTACATGTTTATCACCTCATCCATCATTATACTTTAAAAGCATTGATTTCGCAATTTAAAAATAAATGAAAAAAGGACGTTAGTCCTTTAGTTCAATTCAATGATTAATTTACTTACGAGCTTATTTCGAACAAGCAATGCATCATTACCTATTAATTTATTCCCTTGAACGACTTTATTGGTTCCATCAGGAAGAATTAATGTATAGTTTGTCACAGTTAAATCTTTTCCATCTTTACCACTGATATTTTGATAAACGACAGGAACACCTTGGAACACGGTTTCAATGACACCGTTTTTAAAGAATTCCTTCGATAGTAATGGTTTTAAAGTGAGAGCTAGCTCGTTATTATCTAAATGATATAACTCTTTTCCATAGACGAGGATTGCCCAGATACTTAACATTTCAGCGGTAGAGCCAGACAAACGGCTAACAAATCCTTGTGAGAAAATATGTGGATTTGGATTGTTGCTAGTGGCGATAAAAGACGAGTTTTCTAATGTCGAACGTCCATATTTTTCAGGGTCTAAATTGTAAACGAGATTTTTAACGCTTTCTTCAAAGAACTCATCAATATTTCCAGATTTCAAGATGCCGAGGAGATATTTATACGTCATATGAAGGAAATTAGATTCTCTTTCTAACCATCCTTTTGTAAATGCACGAATTCGGCCAATTTCATAGCCCCAGTCATCTAAATCACTACTAGTCTTATACATTCCAAGAACTTCATCATATAGATCAGTTTTTTTGATATGTTCTATCATATCTTTATTTGCGGCTTGATCTTTTCTTACTTTCAGTAATCTAGCAGGTCCTTCAAGGAAGTAAGGTAAAGGTTTTACAGAAAATGAATGTACTTTCGCTTTCGGTAAACCATAATGAGAATTGACTTTGTTTCCAGAAGCATCAAGTACATAGTCAAATGAATCTGCTTCAAAAGTAAAGTATGTTGGCATAATTCCTTTTCCTAGAACAAGAGCCTTATCAATCGCTTTTTGTAATTTATCTTGCATTAACAAGAGTAATTTCTTTAATTCGTTCCCTTTTACATTGACGATATCACTTGATGGAGTTCTTAAAGATTCACGATAGTCCTCTAGCAATGTTTTCACTTGATCCCAGTAATCATACTCTGACTTCGCAGAAACGCCTTCGACAGCCGTGTAGAATGATTTAAATGAACTCAGTAGCGATAGATTTGCATTCTCTTCTAAATGAAGAATCAGATAGTCTACAAGTCTCTTAAGTTCAATTGTTTCAGGCATTCCACTACCAAATAATCCAGGTAATCCATTCATTGCATCATTCCAACCTGGTTTATTGCCTTCCATTTCGATACCAAGACCATGAGAGTCAAGCAAAGCATATTTGTTGAATGCTAAAACGAATAGTTTTGAATATAAATTAGTATAGATGATCTCTTTTTCTTTGTTCGTTAACCAATTTGTACCATGTGGGTTAATTCCATAGGAAGAAACAATGACATCATCTGGGTGACGAAGCGAACCATATTGTCTAACATTCCCTTCCTTATCAACCACTGTTTTCTCACTTCTTGGATAGACGGAAACTCCAGAGAGGAAATAAGCGTATTTATATTCATCGAATAAAACAGAACTCATTTTATCAGGGAATACATGTTCGTAATTTTCAACTAAATCGAGGATATAGGTCCAGTGATCACTCCAATAGCCTTCACCAAAAGATGACTCGATATTTTGAGATGATTTTGAAAGAATGGTTTCTAGTAAAACTTCATCTGAAAGGGTGGAGTTAATTCCTAAATTATAGGCTAAATTGATAATACTTCCTGGTGTAAATTTTCCACTTAAATGTTCTACTAATTCATGGTTATCCGATTGGAAACATTCTTTAATCAGCGTTTTTGCATCATTTTTTGATTTTAATTCAAACGTTGATCCGTTAATACTTAATGGGTTATAGCCATCAGCTTGAATGAGCGACGCAAACACGTGGAAATTATAATCACCAATTTCAGGATGTAATAATATATCACTTCGACGATTTTGACAAACGTCTCTGAAGTTACCATTTCCTTGTGAATAGAACTCGGGAGCGATTGTAAAAAAGTTATAGTCTCTTTCTAAATCGCCATGTTTACGGCTATATAAATAATAGACATAGTTTTTATCTTTTGTCGGAATCGTAAATGGATAACCACCACGAAGAAGATTATCAAGATAGTTTTGACGAATATATTCATCAAAAAGGGGAACATTCGTCACGGTTTTTACTTCGTCAAGAAGTACATCAATAACCTCTTTTGCTTCATTCTCTTTGTTTTCAAAATAGGTTGGAACAGAAAGAGTATTTAATTTATCATAAACAACTTCAACATTTTTTGTATATCCGATTAAGGTATCAATCGTAATCGTTTCTTTTGATTTTATCAGTGATATTACCGGCGTAAACCCACAAGGGACTTTGTTTTCAGTAATCTGTTTCTCAGTCATAATTTTCGATAATGAATTTTCTTCAAAATAGCGAGGATATTTTAAAGCAGTATCATAATCAAACACTAAATCAAGATCTGTGATTGGTGTAGTTAATTGATGATTCACAAAAGAAACGTAAAAATTACCATCTTTCACAGCTTTGGTTTCAGCTTCATCACCAGTAGACGAACGTAGTTTGAAGAAAGCAAATTTATTTTCAAGTTCTTCAACATTCATCCATGATCTTAATAAGTTTGATATCGCTTTATAGCCGCCGTAGTCGATACCTGATGGCAATAACTGTGCAATTCCATCTAGGACCTCGATGTCATAGTCTTGTTCAGTAGGATTTGATATTTCAACTCTTCTTGTTAGAGCAGCAATATCTTCATTTGGTAACCCAAAATAAGTTACTTTAACGGTAAGACCATAATTCGAAAGTGTTTCTTCAAGCACTAAAGAGGCTTGTGTAATCTTCATTGTTCTCGAAGTAGCTTCTTGATTTGAGCCAAAGCATTCCACAACTTCACCATTAATTTTAATGAAAGTTCTAAATCCAATTGTCGGTACATACATATAGGCAAGGTTCGCTGGATAAAACTCTAGAATCGCTCCATTTTTATCTCTTAAACCAAAAGAAGAGATACCTTGTCCACGGTTGACATAAAATGCCCACATTGGAATACCTCTTTTACCTGCAAGTCCGGGTAAAAAGCTTGCAAATGTCTTCGCCTTATCGTAATCTTTAATTTCAAAAGCGTGATTTTTAAATTGATATTTATTCATCATTTCACTCCTTGTGTAACTGGTTTCACATTGTATATTATACTCTTTTTAATTCATAATATCAATATAAACAAATTTGTTCCATAAAAAAAACACTGTCAGAAACAGTGTTAAATAGTAACAGCTAATACAAAGGCGATTACCGCAGCAGTAATACTTAAAAAATAAAGCAAAATTAAGAAGACTGGTCGTAACTTTCCATATATTTTACTTGCAATTAATCCCATCGCGATAATAAACAATATCGAAAGCATATAAGTGAAATATTCATCATAAACATCAGAATATACTGGATACTTACCTTGAATAATGAGTGGCACATGAATGATTACGAGTAAGAGTAAAATCCAAATAGGTGAAGTTTGTGATAAATTTTCATTATGACCTAGTGCTTTTTTGCTTGTAGGATAACTAAAATTTGCGATAAGTTGATAAAAAGTCATAAAGGCAGGATAAAGAAAGAACGTTAAAAAATAAAAATAATCGCTTCGAACATATAAATAGTTAATCAATGTTAGTAACACAAGAAGATTAAACGCCCAAAAATTGACATAAAGGACTGGATATGTCGATTTAACTGTTCTTAACCATTTAGGAAAATTTTTGATCCATAAATATAGTCTGGTAAACATGTTTTACTCCTTAAATGAAAAAAACAGGTTGCCCTGTTCTTATACTTGCGGATAAACAGATGCTTGTTTTCTGTCTTTTCCTAATCTTTCATATTTTACAACGCCGTCGATTAACGCAAATAAAGTATCATCTTTTCCTAAACCAACATTTTCACCAGGGTGAACTTTGGTTCCTCTTTGACGATATATAATCGAACCTGCTGTACAATATTGTCCATCAGATAATTTAGCACCTAAACGGCGACCTGCGGAGTCACGACCATTTTTAGTCGAACCTACTCCCTTTTTCGAAGCCATCAGTTCAAGAACTTGTAGATCAAGTATCATTAAAAACACCTCCAATAATAGATTAAAAAATCTTTGTTATAGTTGAATATCGGTAATCGTTAGTTTGGTATATGGTTGACGATGTCCATTTTTCTTGTGGTAATGTTTCTTTGGTTCGTATTTAAATACGATAATCTTTGGAGCTTTACCATGTTTTGTGACTGTCGCTGTAACCGTAGCACCTTTAACGTATGGTTTACCAACTTTGACTTTGTCTCCACCAACCATTAATACTTTATCAAAAGTATAAGTTTCATTTTCGACAACATCTAATTTTTCAACGAAAATTTCTTGTCCGACTTCAACGCGAAGTTGTTTTCCACCTGTTTCAATAACTGCGTACATTTTTGCACCTCCTCATATATTTAAGACTCGCCATAATGGTACGTAAACGTTTGAAAACCATGTTTGTGCGGTATGCGTTTCACATACGAAAAATATTATACAGTAAATATGATGCTTTGTCAATCAATATTTACTCCAATTCTTGCGGATATTTAAGATTCCAATTGGCTCTAATTTCATCCATTTGACGCATTATTTCAAGTGTTGTCTCATGCGGCATAACCTTAGATTCTAATTGTTTCTTTTTAAGGCATTTTACGACTTCAAATATCTCATATTCCATCCCGTTAACGATGTGCTTGTGCTCAATCACTCTCACTACTTTATGGTTGTTATTATAAAGTGTCGCAACTTCTGCTCTGTGGAAGTTTGGAATATAGAAATACCCCTTTGTGCCATAAATATAGGCGTCTTGTGTAATATCTTCCATAAAGGACGATTTGAGTACTGCTTTTGCTTCAGGATAATAATAGATGATTTCATTTGACTGATCTACACCTGTTTCACTGAATACACAACTAGTATCAAAACTATCTGGGATACCTAAGAATAAATTCGCCAGTGTTATCGGATAAATTCCGATATCGAGTAAAGCTCCACCTCCTAGTAAAGGATTGAAGAGTCGATCACTTAATGAATGATTTGAATTGAAGCCAAAATTGCCTTCAATTTGGAATATCTCTCCTATTGTATCTTCATCAATCATTTTCTTCACTTCAAGGATTGTCGGTAAGAATCTTGTCCACATTGCTTCCATTACAAAAAGATTTTTTTCTTTTGCAATCGCTAGAATCTCTTCTGCTTGCGCTAAATTTAAAGTAAAGGCCTTTTCACAAAGGATATTTTTCCCTTTTTCGAGACATAATTTCATTTGCTCATAATGAAATCCGTGTGGTGTAGCAATATAAACACAATCTACTAGAGGATCCTCTAGCATTTCTTCATAACTTCCATAGGCTTTCTCAAATCCATATTTTTTTGCGAATTCTTCCGCCTTAGCTAAATCTCTTGAGGCAACTGCATAAAGATTTTCTTGGATTCCATCCGCTGCTTTCGAAAAAGTTGCGGCGATTCTTCCAGCACCAATAACTCCGAATTTTATCATCTCTTTCACCTCTATCTATTATTATACAATAAACAAATTTATTTTGTAATGTAATACGAATATTTATCTACATTTCTTTTTATTTGCGATTGAAAATATGTTACAATATTTTTAAAGGAAGTGAGACTATGGATTATATCATTTATATTATTATCGCAGTTTTAATCATTAGTTACTTTAGTTTTTCCTACGGAATGTATTCGAAAATATTTCGAACGGATCCAGCAAAGGATTACCGTGTAGTCAATCAAGAAGATCCATTTTTCAAACCTTCTTTTGATTGGTACCAAAAAGTACCGAAAGAAGAAATTAAGATTTCTTCCTACGACGGATATCAATTGAATGGAATATTTATCCCTGCTCTCGATGAACAATCAACCAGCCTCGCAATCGTATCCCATGGATATCATGCTTGTTCTGATGATATGATAGCGATAGCGAAATTATATAGTGATATGGGATTTAAGGTCATCTTAATTAATCATCGAGGTCATCATGGCTCTGGCGGTGGATTCACTTCTTTCGGGTATTACGAAAAATATGATGTCAAAAAGTGGATTGAGTATGCATTAAGGACTTATTCGGCAACGGATAATATCTTACTTCATGGTGTATCCATGGGTGCTGCCACAATGATACAGTCAACTTCACTAAATTTACCAAAGAATGTCAAATATATCGTTGCTGATAGTGGTTTTAGCCATTTATCTAAAATGTTTATCTTTATGCTAAAACCAAAGTTTCTACGAATCTTTCTACCAGGGATTAGTTTAATTACATACTTAAGACATCGATTCTTTTTATTCCAAATAGCTCCAATTAAGAACGCCAAAAAGACGGTCATCCCATTGTTTATCATTCATGGTGAACAAGATGAAATGGTCCCGTTTTCAATGGGAAAATTACTTTTTGAGGCTTCAAATTCTCCATACAAGAACTTTCATCCTGTCCCAGATTGTAAACACGGGGTAGGCTATATTAAGGACAAGCAAGGCATTGAGTCCTTTCTCAAATCAGATTTGCCGAAGTACTTTACATTAAAAAATAAGTTAATAAAAAAGTGAGTAGTTTTTACTCACTTTTTCTATAATAAACTCTTGCTTCATAAGGCTTTAATAATGTCTCGTTGCTAACTTCATCATAATTATGAAGTACACATTGATACTCACTTAAATTGATTGAGGATTTGAGTTTTAAATCACGGTCAGATAAGTTACAAACCACAATCAACTTCTCCTTTTCTAATGTACGAGAATAGGCATATAACGTTTTATGATGAAACTGAATATCTTCGTACTTGCCATAAACAATCACGGGATACATCTTTCTAAGCGCTACAATTTGTTTATAATAATTTAGAATTGATTTTGGATCTGTTTCTTCATCAGTCACATTGATTTTCTCGTAATTACGATTGATTTTAATCCATGGTTGATTGGTTGTGAAACCAGCATTTTCTTCATGAGACCATTGCATTGGTGTTCTTGCGTTGTCTCGTGACATTTTTTTTAGTTTGTGCATCATTCTTCCATGAGACATCATCAATTTTCTTCCAAAATGATAAATATTATGACTTTCAATGTCTTTATAGTCATCCAAATCGTCAAATTCAATATTCGTCATACCTAGTTCTTGACCTTGATAAATATAAGGGGTCCCTTGTTGAAAATAAAGCATTGTCGCTAGCATTGTAGCGGATTCATAGTGATATTCTACACTTCCAAATCTCGAAACACTACGTGGTTGGTCATGATTTTCTAAATAAAGGGAATTCCATCCATTTGGATAGAGTCCTCTTTGCCATTTTGATAGAGGTTTTTTAAGATTGATTGGTTTAAATTTCTTCATAAACCATTTTACATAATGGATATCAGCTGCCATATGATCAAATTGAAAAACCATATCGAGTTCTCGAATGTCTTCATCAATGTACTTTAAGGCTGTTTCTGGCGATACAAAGGCCGTTTCACCAACGGTAAAACAATCATATTTACTCAAGACATCATCTCTTAACTCTTGTAGGTAAGGATGAATTTTTGGGTGATTCATATAGTGTTCTTTCCCGACTAAAATGATTCCAGGCTTTCCATTTGGTAATCCATCTTCTTTGGCAATGAGATTGATGACGTCACATCTGAAGCCATCTACTCCTAAGTTAAGCCAAAATCTCATAATGTCTTTGACACCTTCGCGGACACCAGGATGGTCCCAATTGAGATCGGGTTGTTTTTTTGAAAAAAGATGTAGATAATATTCGTTTCTTGTCTCATCTTTAGTCCACGCTTCACCGCCGAAAAAAGATGTCCAATTCTTCTTTTTTGGTGACCAATGATAATAATCGTTGAAAGGTGGAATATTTTTTTTCGATTGAATAAACCAAGGATGTTCATCCGAAGTATGATTTACAACTAAATCCATAATTAATTTAATTCCATTTGCATGAAATTTGCTAATTAGTTCTTTCATATCGTCAAGTGTACCAAAATCGGGTTGAATATCGTAATAATCAGAGATATCATAACCATTGTCATCATTTGGAGAAAGATAGACAGGACTTAGCCATACCATTGAAACGCCTAAAGAGACTAAATAAGGAATTCTAGAAATGATTCCTTGTAAATCACCGATGCCATCACCATTTGAATCTTGGAAACTTCTAGGATAGATTTGATAGACAAATCCTTCTCTAAACCAAGTTTTTTTCATTAAAAAACACCTCCGATAAAATCACCTGTTTTCATTATACTCTATTCAATCTTTGATTTTCAATAAAAAAAAACTATGCCGTAGCATAGTAATTAATTCATGGCGACCCGAAAGGGATTCGAACCCCCGACCGATGGCTCCGGAAGCCATTGCTCTATCCAACTGAGCTATCGGGCCAAACATGGCGACCCGGAAGGGATTCGAACCCCCGACCGACGGCTTAGGAAGCCGCTGCTCTATCCTGCTGAGCTACCGAGTCACGCATTATCATTATATCAAATCTTCATCAATTTTAAAATAAAAAAACGATAACCAATTAGAAAGTTATCGTTTTGATATTTAACGTGGCGACTCGGAAGGGATTCGAACCCCCGACCGACGGCTTAGAAGGCCGTTGCTCTATCCAGCTGAGCTACCGAGTCAGTTTTCGTAACGCATTAATTATTATAATATGTTAGGTGCTTTTTGTAAAGGAATTTTTACGATTCAAACAAAAAAAATACAATGAATTTCATTGTACTTTTTAGATGATTTTATTTTTTTGTTGTAGTAGCTTGTGTTGCAAAACCAATTCGGTTCATTTGTCCCCAAGCTTGGTTCTCTTTTAAGGAAGCAAAAAAGCCAACAACACGATAAAGACTATTAAATTGTCGCCAACCAAAATTCTCAATAACAGCATATCCGAGAAGACGAATAATCTCTTTCAGTGTGTAATTCTCTTGATCAGTCTCACTAATTAAAAGAGAGAATAATGAAAGCGTGACGCCTAGTAAAATTGTAACGACGAGTAAAGCTATCAAAATCGCTGTATTTAATAATCCGAAAATGAGCCCTGCAAAAATCGCTAAATAAGCTTGAACCTCAAAAAGTGGACCTATCGCTTCAAAAATATAAAAATAAGGCATCGCAACCATTCCAACTTGTTTGTACTTTGGATTCATAATCATTTTTCGATGATAGGATAAGATATCAATTAACCCACGTTGCCATCTTTTCCTTTGTTTTAGGAATGATTTTAATTCTTGCGGTACTTCTGTATAACATCTAGCCTTAGCGATGAAATCAACACGATAATTGAGTCCTTGTTCAATGGCTTTACGTGTAACCCTCACAACAAGTTCCATATCTTCTCCAACAGTATCTTTCTTCATAGAACTAACGGTTAAATATCCACCAGATTCGATTAAAATTCGCTTTTCAAAGATTCCAAAAGCCCCTGAAATAATTAATAATGATTTAATTTCTGAAAAGCCCATACGGGAGATATTAAAAGCTCGTAAATACTCTATATTTTGTAGAGCCGCGAGTGTTTGAATAGGAATATTATACTTTTCGATATAACCATGATCAACTAAAGAACTATTGACAGGGATAATCGACCCCCCTAAAGCGATCGTAATTTTCTCATGGTCCAACATAGAGGACATCAGTTTCAATAATGCATCTCCTTCTAAAATAGAATCTGCATCTATTCCGCAAATATACTCTTTGATTGCGTAATTAATACCTACATTGAGTGCATCTGCTTTTCCACCATTTTGCTTGTCGACAACGGTTAAATTGGGGATAGCTGGAGATTTATAGACGGCGATGACATCTTTCGTCTGAATCTTATGGTCTATAAAGACATCTTTTCTTACTAAATTAAAATGTTTAATGACTTTTTCAAGCGTTCTATCCTTTGAACCATCATTGACGACAATCACTTCGTAGTTCGGATAATCCAGGTTTAACAAAGAATGAATATTGTCAACAATCGATAATTCTTCGTTATAAGCAGGAGCGATAATTGAAACCCCTGGAATCATTCCAAATTCGTATAGTAATGTCTTCCTTTTTATATCCCATAACTTCATCTGATTTTTGTTTTTATAGAAGGATAAAACTGCTAAAAAAAGATAAATGAAGTTGACGCTTAAGTAATACAGAATAAATGAAACATTCAGGAAAACAATGTATCCTGGTAATGAAAGACTAGTGTTGCCTGTGATGAGCCCTTTTAAATTAAATAATAGATATAGAAAAGGAATAAATAGAATTGAAAAAATAATATTCTTGATTAGCCACTTTGTCTTTGAAATTTCAGGTATAACCGTTCTTTTATTATCTTTACTGATCTTTAAACGTCGGAAACCTGTACGATCGTAACATAATGGGTCCAAAAACTGGTTGAGTTCAATGAGTAAAGTCTCTTCCCTCGTTGCATAAGGTAGTAACACTTTAAATATCATTTTTTCAACTGCTAGATTTTTGTTTGTGTTTAAAAAATTGATGATTTCAGTCGTAAAGTTATAACGACATAGAATATCTATCATTTTTTCTAGACTTTCAACGTCTGTTAAATAATATTTAACGATGAGATATTCTATACGATTTGAAAAGACATGGGCTAGAATATCCTCATAGTCCTTATTTTCTCTTTTTAAAATGACTTTAAACAAATCATCATAGAGTTTTCGGTTTTTATCAAGTATATTCAGCATCGCGTTCGCATAAACTTTTTTATGTTTTGATTGAGAGCCGAAAGATATCATTAAATCAAGGACATTCGGTGTTTCATTCACATTGATCGAAGATAAGGCAACACTTACGACTTTTGGATCATCACTCAGTAAGTATTTTGAGGTGATAAGATCATAATTGTAGAAATTACTAAGGGATGATAAAGTTGATTGATACATTCTTTCGATGCGAAAACGACTAATCCCTTGGTAGATGGACATCGAATGATTGAGTAAAACACTTTCTTCATCCGCAAGGTGTTTAAGTAAAAGTTTTTCAAAGTCGGGATGATACATTACCTTTGCTAAGTCAACAAAGACTTCTTTTACTTCAAACTCGTTGCGGTCAAAATAGATTTCAATGTTTGGAATACTCGTTGGAAGATAATCTTGCAAGAAATTAATCACGCGGTATTGATAGAAACGTTTACTACCGATAATGCTATAAATAATTGATTTGAATACGGCATCATTGATGTTGTTCTTGAGTGAATAAAGCAGCAATACTTTGACCCGTTCATTGTGTTCTGTTTCAAGAAGTCCACGGAGTGTGTTCAAAATATATACTTCAGGAAAGGATGAAAGGAATGTAATTGCCTTTAAACGTTGATAAACGCTCTTGCTTTGAAGCTTTTTAAGCGATTTATTAATGAAACCTTGTTTGACAAAATCGCGGTATGCGCTCGATTTTAACTCGGTAGAAAGCTCTACATTAGCAATGAGCTTCATATATGCAGCATAGATATGTTTTCTTGATATTTTACGACTCACTTTTTTGCCAAGACCATACTTGTTTAGAATGTATTCCTCTGCAATCGCTCTTCTTTTCTTTTCAATATTCATCACGATATAGTGTTGTAAAATATGTACAATCATGAATAAACTTAAAAGAAGGAGGATATAAAGAATAAGAAGGATGATTTTTTCTGTCATAACCTCGTCCCCTTCTTCTTCATTTCACGATGAATAAATCCTAAGATTTGATCATAGATAATTGGGCGAGAAATGACATAGTCAATGCGAAGTTCATTCGCTCGACGAATAATATCTACAGTTTTCTGATAGGATAATAAGATGAACAGTGTATTCATCGTAAATGAATTATCGTTTAACTTGGATTTGAAAGTATATCCATCCATCTTTGGCATTGTTTTTTCACAAATGATGGCATCTACTGTTTCTTGATAGGCTATATCTAGTGCCATATAGGGGTCGCCTGCAACGAGAACTTCCATTCCTGATTCCGTAAAAAATGTTTGAAACAATTTAACCGCTAAAGGATCTGGCGATACAATTAACACACGGCCAAATGTTTGTGCTTTCTTTACTAAATCAGTATCTAGATAAGCATTAGGACCCATGGTTGGTACGATATTAATCCGTTTATTCCCACGAGAGATAATCGTATTAACTAATTCATCTGCCGGTAATTCCTTATCAACTTCAAAAGATGAAATTTCGGCGATACTGACACTTATTTGTTCAACGAAAGCTTTGGAGCGTTTGATTTCTACTTGTAGATTGTGTGCATAGGCTGAAATCGAAAATCCTTCTTCATAAGGAATATATAGAATAAACCCAGGACCGTTACGCTTAATTAAGATATTATCTTCTCTTTTTGATTGATTCAGCAAATAACCAAGGTTACGAATTGTTTCGTCTCCAATTTCAGTCGAATACTGTGCATTTATCTCAGAAAAATTATCAATTGAGAAATAAAGCAAAAAGAAACCATCTTTTCTCTGTGGTGTACTCGCATAGGATAAAAAATCGGCAGTCATAAGTTCCTTTAAGAACATCTCATTATAATAACCGGTATTTTGATCAATAATATAAAGATCAAATTTTTCCTTAATCAGTGATTTTACATATTCAATCTTTTGAGTCATGTTTTGTACCATCGTTAACCCCCATAAAAAAACAGTTTCTTTGTTTGACAAATAGGTTTTTATTCGCTATACTTCTACTTGGGTGATGCATATGAAAAAGTTACTTTTATTCTTCTTTATCTTCCAGATTATTTTTCTTGTTTCTTGTCAAAAACAGCCAACAATTGTGATTGAAACTGATTCAACACTGATGGAAACAATCCCTATCACTGTTTCTGAGTTACAAACAATGCTTGATAGTCAAGAAGACTTTGTTCTTTATATCTTCTCACCTACTTGCTCCTCTTGTCAAGACTTTGAACCAATATTGACAGGTTTTATTGAAGAATCTCATCTTCCGGTATATCAAATTACTGCGGACAGTGAATTTTCACAAGATAATGAGCTAATTCCTTATGAGTTTACACCAACGATTGTAATTATTCAAAGCGGTGAGTTATTATCAAGTATTAATCCTTTGACAGATGATTCTGCTTTTACATCGATTGATAGTTTTATGAGTTATATAAAAGAATATATCTATTATTGAAAAAAAGGTCACTGAGTGACCTTTATTTTTTTAGTTTTTCTTCGATTTTACTGACGATTTGTTTTGGCACGAATGGTTTAACATCTCCACCAAATAAAGCTAATTCACGAACAGAACTTGAAGAAAGGAACGAATACTCCCCTTCGGTCATTAAAAATACCGTATCAATTTGATGATCAATTTTACGATTAAAATTGGTTAATTGAAATTCGTAATCATAATCAGTGACAGCTCGTAAACCTCTTAAGATATGAGTCGCTCCTAGTAGCTTACAATGAGCAACAGTTAAAATGTTACTTTCAACGACTTCTACATTTGGCATATCCTTTAATACTTCTCGAACCATTTCGCAACGTTCTTTTGTCGTGAACATGGTTTTTTTATTTGGATTGACCGATACGGCTACATAAAGCTTATCAAATAATAAAGCTCCTCTTGTAATAATATCTAAGTGTCCATTGGTGATTGGATCAAAACTTCCTGGATAATATCCTATTTTCATGATAAGTCCCCTTTCGTAAAAATATGAAATTTTGTATTGCCACTCGTTTTTTCTTTGATTTTAACTAAACTAGACATCCTTACATCAATCATTTTTGTTTTATCTGATTCAAATACAACGACGCCATGTTTTGCTAGAAAGCCATTTTTTTCGATTAAAGTTAATAGTCTTTCATAAGAAGTATCGTGATAAGGTGGGTCGACGAGGATTAGATCATATTCTACGGAGGAACGCCGCTCTAAAAACGTGAATACATCTCTTTTCAAGATAACGAAATCCTCGATAAAAGCATCATGTAACTTACTCTTGTTTTTCTCAATCGTATCAATTGCAAGTTGGAAATCATCGACAAAAGTCACTTGTTCCATTCCACGCGAATACGCTTCAAAACCAAGCGAACCACTTCCAGCAAATAAGTCGAGAGCTTTTCCACCCTCGAAAAACTGGCCGAGCATATTAAATAAAGATTCTTTGTTTTTGTCTGTTGTAGGTCTCGTACGAATGTTTTTAACTTCATCAAGTCGGATACCTCTGTACTGACCAGCTACGATTCTTAACACAATATCACCATCATTATTTTATCATATTTATTATTCTTCATCAATCCAGAAGTCAAAAAAAAGCCATAAATGGCCTTTAATTATATGTAATTTCTTCGATTGTTTTTTGATCTAGACGTTTCACAAGCGCTGTAACTAGTTTCACAGCATTTTGATAATCATCTTCATGAATAATCGATGTGTGAGAATGAAGATATCGACAAGGCAAGCATACAGCAATACTAGGACAACCTGCATTGTTCATATGAATCTTACCAGCATCTGTTCCACCGGCTTTTAAATACGATAACTGATAAGGAATTCCAAGTTCTTCAGCGAGTTTTTCGGTATATTTTCTTAATGGAACGTGTCCAACCATCGAACTATCATAAATCATTAAACATGGACCTTCACCGAGTTTTGTTTCAAAAGTACCTCCAGGATAATCATGAGCAATGGTCACATCAAGGGCGATACCAATGTCTGGCGTCACTTTATATGCGCTAGTACCAGCACCGCGAAGTCCAACTTCTTCTTGAACTGTTCCTACACCATAATAAACATTTGGATGTGATTCTTTTTGAAGGTTCTCTAAAACCTCAATCGCTAAAGCGATACCAATACGATTATCAAAAGCTTTCGATAAAAGGAATTTTGGGTTGTTCAGTGGCGTATATTCGATATAAGGCGTGATCATATCGCCAACTTTGATTCCTAAAGCTAGCGCTTCTTCTTTACTAGATACACCAAGATCTAAATACATATCTTTTAAATCAACTACTTTTTTTCTTTCTTCAGCTTCTAAAATGTGAGGTGGTTTTGAACCAGCGACACATCGAATTTCTTTTCCTGAATCGGTGGTGATTACGAACTGTTGGCTTAAAACAACATGTCCCCACCAACCACCAGCAGGAATGAATTTCACATATCCTTCTTTGGTAACTTCTGTGAGGATAAAACCAATTTCATCCATATGCCCCGCAACCATAATTCTAGGTCCATTTGCTAGGCCTTCTTTTTTTACGATAATTGAACCAAGATTGTCAAAACTCACTTCTCCTAGTTTTGAAACCTTTTCTTCCATATACTTTCTTACTTGTTTTTCGTTGGCTGGAATACCATTTAACATTGTTAATTCTTTGAGTAATTTTGACATTTGACTTTTCTCCTTAAAAAAATGCACTTAAACACTTGGAAATCACTCGAGCAGACTTGCATCTACCCTCGTAAGTGGGTGTCTCTTGTTTTTCCATTAGGATTCCTGCTCAAGGTAGGCTTTCAACACCGGAAAAACCTTAACTCCCGTTTCAATCTTGTGCGTCGCGGAGAGTGATTTCCAACTATTTAAGTACACCCTCATTATAGATAATCAAAATTGGTTTGTCAAGAGAACCACAAAAAAAAGACATCCTTTATAAAGGATGCCTCTTAAATAATTAATGATTATCTAGGGTTTTTAATGTTTGCGTGAGCAGCTGCTAAACGAGCAATTGGAACTCTAAATGGTGAACATGAAACATAAGTTAATCCAATAGCATGACAGAATTCAACTGAATCTGGGTCTCCACCGTGTTCTCCACAAATACCAAGTTTGATATCTGGGCGAACTTTTCTTCCTTCTTCAACAGCCATTTTCATCAATTTACCAACACCTTTTGTGTCGACATGTGCAAATGGATCACTTTCGAAGATTTTCTTTGCATAGTAATCTGTTAAGAATTTACCAGCATCATCACGGCTAAATCCGAATGTCATTTGTGTTAAGTCATTTGTTCCAAAACTGAAGAATTCAGCTTCTTTTGCAATTTCATCAGCTAATAAAGCAGCACGTGGGATTTCAATCATTGTACCAACATGGTATTTTAATTCAACACCTTGTTCTTTAATGATAGAATCAGCTGTTTCAACAACGATGTCTTTAATCATTTTTAATTCTTTAACTTCACCTACAAGTGGAATCATGATTTCAGGAACGACATTTCCGCCCTTCTTGTTTACATGGATTGCAGCTTCGATGACAGCTCTTGTTTGCATAACAGCGATTTCTGGGTATGTAATAGATAAACGTACTCCACGGTGACCTAACATAGGGTTCGTTTCATGTAAACTATTAACAGTTCCGTTTAATTCATCAAAAGTAATACCCATTTCTTTTGCTAATGCTTCGATATCATCTTTTTCAGTAGGTAAGAATTCATGTAGAGGTGGATCTAAGTAACGAATTGTTACTGGGAATCCATTCATAGCTTCGTAAAGACCAATAAAGTCTTCTCTTTGCATAGGTAATAATTTATTTAAAGCATGTTGACGTTCTTCTAATGTTTTAGAAACAATCATTTCTCTCATTGCTGGGATACGATCTGCTTCGAAGAACATATGTTCAGTACGGCATAGACCAATACCTTCAGCACCAAATGAATATGCAACTTTAGCATCTCTTGGGTTATCAGCATTTGTTCTAACTTTTAATGAACGATATTTGTCAGCCCACTCCATTAATGTAGCGAAATCGCCAGAAACGGTAGCATCAACTGTTTTTACTTCTTCTCCGTATACTTTACCAGTGGATCCATCTAAAGAGATATAATCCCCTTCAAAGAATTTTTTGCCATCAACTGTGAAGAATTTAGCTTCTTCATTTACTTTGACTGCACCAACACCGGCTACGCAACATGTACCCATTCCTCTAGCAACAACGGCAGCATGACTTGTCATACCTCCACGGCTAGTTAATACACCTTTCGCAACAACCATTCCTTCGATATCTTCAGGACTAGTTTCTTGACGTACTAAGATAACTGGTTTTCCGTCTTTCACTAATTCTTGTGCTCTTTCAGCAGTAAATACAACTCTACCAGTAGCCGCACCAGGAGATGCATTTAATCCAGTAGCGATGATATGAGCATTTTTAAGTGATTCTGCGTCGAATTGTGGATGTAGTAATTGGTCTAATTGTTTAGGTTCAACTTTTAATAAAGCTTGTTGTTCTGTTAATTTGCCTTCTTTTACTAAATCGATAGCAATTTTTAAAGCTGCTTGTGCAGTTCTTTTACCATTTCTGGTTTGTAACATGTATAATTTACCTTTTTCAATTGTAAATTCCATATCTTGCATATCTTTGTAGTGTTCTTCAAGTTTATTCGCGATGTCAACAAATTGATCATATAAAGCTTTGTTATCTGCTTCTAATTCAGAAATTGGTTTTGGTGTACGAATACCAGCAACAACGTCTTCACCTTGTGCATTAAATAAGTATTCTCCATATAAAACTTTTTCTCCTGTAGAAGGGTCTCTTGTGAAAGCAACACCAGTACCGGAATCATCACCCATGTTACCAAATACCATGGATTGTACGTTAACAGCAGTTCCCCATTCGTAAGGAATGTTGTTTAAACGACGGTATGTATTCGCTCTTGGGTTGTCCCATGATCTGAATACGGCCTTGATTGCTTCAATTAATTGTGTTTTTGGATCTTGAGGGAAAGGTTCCCCTTTGATTTCTTGGTATTTTACTTTATAACCAGCTACGACAGCTTTTAAATCATCAGCGTCTAAGTCTGTGTCAAGTTCAACACCTTTTTCTTCTTTTCTTGCTTCAAGAATTGCTTCGAAATTGCTTTTTTCTACTTCCATAACAACATCCGCAAACATTTGGATGAAACGACGGTAAGAATCATAAGCAAAACGAGGGTTGCCTGTTAATGTTGCAAGTCCTTCAACAGCAACATCATTTAATCCTAAATTAAGGATTGTATCCATCATACCAGGCATGGATACTCTAGCACCAGAACGAACTGATACTAAAAATGGGTTTTGAACGTCTCCGAATTTTTTTCCAGCAATAACTTCTGTGTCATTTAATGCTTTATAAATTTGTTCGAGAATCTCATCATTGATCTTTCTTCCGTCTTTGTAGTACTGTGTACAAGCTTCTGTAGAAACAGTAAAACCTTGAGGAACAGGCATTCCAAGATTCGTCATTTCGGAAAGGTTTGCACCTTTACCACCAAGAAGGTTTTTCATTGTTGCATTTCCTTCTTTGAATAAATAAACGTATTTAGCCATATTTATTTCCTTTCTTATACTTTATTTAGCCTAACACTGAAATTATATCAAATTAAACGAAAAAATTCAAATAAAAAGAGATGTGTTTTGCGAAGTTTTTAGCGAGATTACGCTTTCATTTTATAAAGCATAGGCTGAGCGATTTTCTTCAGCACACGAATCACAATATAAAAGAGTATAAAGTTTAAAACGACTAGAACTAATAAAATCCATTCTGGGGTGATTACTTTGTCTAACAAGTAAATGATTCCTGCATAAAGTGCGATAAATGACATATTCCCAAGTAAAGCGATGATTGCGGCAGCACTTTGTTTCACAACTTCTAAATCATTTCTGAAATCAAATTTAGGGAAGTAAAGGTTGATTAAGGAACCAATGCCAGAACTGAAGAATGAAAAACCAATCAAAAATGCAATCATCAGTACTACCCAAAGGAAGTTAATTTGAAAGCTAAAGGATAAACATATCATACTGATGAGTGTTGCAGATAAACCGATCATAATATTAAAAATCATTTTTGATTTCATCAAGTCGTAGGCTTTAATAGGTAAACTTTTCGCGATCCATAAGTTTTTTCCTTCAAGTGATAAACTGACAGCTGATGTGTAAATCATCGATAAAATGAATGATAACATCGCAAGAAGAATAAACTCAATTGGGAATCCAATCACCGCAAATTGGTTAACATATGTTTCAATTTGACTCGTAAAGAACAAACTACCGATCCCAAGAATTAAAGCCATAATTGCCCCAACACCAGTGTTCATTGCGTAGCCCTGAGAGTTAATATATCTTTTAAATTCTTTTGAAATTAATGTTTTTTGAACACTTCTTTCAGTGTTTTTTACTGGTTTCGAGGATTTCAGTGTTACAATACTCAAACTTTTTTGATTTGTTTTATGGATGAATCCTTGAATAAGATATAGATAGAGGATAAATGGAATGACATTAATCAAAACATATCCTAACAAACTAAGTATATTTCCATCTTGAACGGCTTCGATATACCAAACAACTGGTGGATATACATCTTTTAATGAAGTTAAGAATGCTTGTTGACCAAGAAATGGATTCGTTGTACTAGAATTCATACTGAAAGATAAATACATAACAAACAAGAATACAAGAATCATTAAAATCGTTGAGATTACTTTTGCATTTCTTAACCTTACAGTAATTCTCGCAATACCTAAACTAACAAACGAAAATAACATCGTTGGCAATAATGGCGTCGCCAAGAAGATAAACACAAAGGAGATCACACCAATTAAATTAAAATTAGCATAATAGAAATATGCAGCAAATATTGGACTAGTAAAGAGTAAATTTGAAACATACATAATCACCATCATTACGGTTAATTTCGCTGCCATGACGGTTTTTGATGGAATTGGCAAGGGTGCTAATATTTCGTAATCTTTATATTGAAAAATGTATCCGCTTGAACGAAATAAAGCAAACATTAATATTAATATAATTTGGTAAAAAAAGGCATAAACCAGCAATAAATAAGTTAAATCCATGGTTTTAAATATTGACCCTAGATTAAAAAAGAGAAACCCAAATGCACCTAGAAAGGCGACAAGAGCATAGGTTAATGCAACAAACAATAGTATTGCTTTTGACTTGGATTTTTGATCTCCAAGTTGAAGAATCCGTCGGAAGTTAAAATTTTCTTTAAATAGGACTTTGACTAATGTTTTATACATTTTTTTCAGCCATTAATTCTAAAAAGAGTTGTTCTAAAGATTCATTTTGAATGACGGATTTTGTTTCACCTGATGCTACAATTTCGCCTTGTTTGATAATAGCGACTTTATTGCATAATTTTTCAGCGACTTCAAGAACATGAGTAGAAAAGAAAATAGCTGTTCCTCTAGAACACATATCTTTGAATACTTCTTTCAGTAAATAACTTGCTTTTGGATCCAAGCCAACAAATGGCTCATCGAGTAACATTAACTTAGGTTCGTGAATCAAGGCACTGATAATCACGATTTTTTGCTTCATTCCGTGAGAGTAGGATGAAATAGGATTATTTAGAACATCCGCTATTTCAAACATTGTTGCATATTTTTCGATTATTTCTTTACGTTTGTTTAAGTTGATATGAAATACATCCGCTATAAAATCTAAATATTGTATTCCAGTCAATGTATCGTATACATCAGGATTATCTGGGATATAGGATAATACTTTTTTGACTTCAAGTGGATTCTTTACCACTGAGTATTCACCTACTTTGATTTCGCCTTCATCGAAATCAATAATTCCTGCAATCGATTTTAACAAAGTAGTTTTACCTGCGCCGTTGTGCCCAATAAATCCGTAGATATCTCCTGGCATAATCTCTAGTGAAACATGATTAAGTGCTTTTTTGACACCATCATATGATTTTGAAACATTTTTAATATATAGCATAATATCGCCTCCAAAAATAATTGTACACCCGAATTGTAATATTGTCAATAATTGAAAATAATATAAAATAATCATATATATATTAAACTATATGTTGAACCTATATAAAATAGATTTTGCTTGCATTTTTCATCGATATTGATTATAATAATTTAAGCAATCGCTCCTATAGTTTAATGGTAAAACGCAGCAATGGTAATGCTGAAATTCAAGTTCGATTCTTGGTAGGAGCACCATCATTCAAACAAAAAAGCACTCGAAAGTGCTTTTTTTTATCGTAATGTAGATCCTGAACGGATAATATGATCCTCAATTTTTGATAAATCTGCTGTTGCGAAGATACGACAGTTTCTTCCAACAACCATGTTTTTAGGTACAATAATATCTTTTCCTAAAACCGTGATCCCTTCACTTAATAATTGTGGATTTTCTTGATTTGGTGTGTAGTCTGTACCGAATCCAACGAGTGCATTTTCTTGAATAACGGTATTTTTATCGATGATACAGTTTTCGACGATTGCTCCTGGTTTCACCACGACACCATTTAATAAGACTGAATTAGTTACTTTTGCCAGTGGATGAACGATAACGCCTGGGCTTAATACGCTTCTTTCCACATGTCCAGCCACAATCGATCCATTCGATAATAAAGCTTGTCTAATGACGGCTTTTGAACCAATTTTAACTGCAGGCAATTCTTCTGATTTTGTGTAGATTTTCCACTTATGATCATACATGTCAAGCGGAATTTTATCTACAGTTTCAATTAATTCCAGATTTGCTGCCAAATAGGAATCATAGGTTCCAACATCTTGCCAATAATCATAATATTTAAAGGCAAATACTTCTTCTTTGCCAATCATCGATGGAATAATATGCTTTCCAAAGTCTAAATCAGGAATGGTATTGTTACGAAGTTTTTCTAAGAGGACATCTGTACTAAAGACATAGATTCCCATTGAAGCTAAATCTGAGGTTGTTTGTTTTGGTTTTTCTTCAAATTTGGAGATTTTTAATGTCTCATCTGCTTCTAACATTCCAAAACGATGCGCTTCTTTTGGATCAATCACCTTACATGCAACAGTTAAACTAGCACCTTTTTCGATATGTTGATTAATCATATCTCGATAATCCATTTTGTAAATATGATCTCCAGATAAAATAAGCACATATTTTGCGTGGCTTTGTTCGATATAATGAATATTTTTTCGAACTGCGTCCGCAGTTCCATTATACCAATCACTATGAGGTTGTAATAAAGTTACTTTGGAATCTCTTCTGTCTAGATCCCATGGTTTACCTGAACCAATGTGATCATTTAAAGAAAATGGTAAGTATTGAGTCAAAATCGCAATGTTAAAGATACCTGAGTTCGAGCAATTACTTAATGTAAAATCAATGATTCTGTACTTTCCAGCAAAGGGGACACTTGGTTTCACTCTATTTTCGGATAGAATATCAAGTCTAGAACCTCTACCACCTGCTAATATTAATGCTAATACTTCCATAAAAACACCTCTCTTATCCTTTCAATACTTGTCGATATAGTTTTTTATATGTTTTTGCGGATTGCGTCCAACTAAAGTCAGCACTCATCGCATTTTTCACAAGAATATCAAAACTTTTTTTATCTTGATGGAATACTTTTAATGCATAACGGATGACATACATCATATCGTGTGCATTATAGCTAGTAAAACTAAATCCATTACCAGTCTTGTCAAACTCATTATAAGGTGATACGGTATCTACCAAACCGCCAGTTTCTCTAACAATTGGCAAGGTCCCGTATTTTAAAGCGATGATTTGACCGAGTCCACATGGCTCAAATTTAGATGGCATCAAAAAGAAATCTGAGGCGCTATAAATCATATGAGCTAGTTTGTTTGAATAGCCAATTATTTTTTTAACTTTATTTGGGAATAAATTTTCGAGATGACTGAAATAATCAACGTATTCTTGTTCACCACTTCCAAGGACAATAAATACAAAATCATCACTTTCAAGAAGTTCATGGAATACTCTTTTCACTAAATCCAACCCTTTTTGACTAACCAGTCTTGAAATGATGGATATCATCGGTTTTTTTAAATCAAAATGGACACCTAATTCTTTATATAAATCTTCTTTACACGCCATTTTTCCTTGTTTAACGGTGTCGATATCAAAATGATGGATAATAAAAGGATCGTTTTCTGGAGAGAATTCTTTATAATCAATTCCGTTTAAGATTCCAGTTAATTGATTTTTCCTTGCTTTTAATAGTTTTTGCATGCCATAGCCAAAATAATCAGTCATAATTTCTTCTGCGTACGTATGGGATACAGTCGATAGATGATCTGCACTCACAATACCACACTTGAGGAAGTTAATAAAACCTTCAAATTCAAATCTACCATCATAAGGGATATTAAAGAATTGATAGTTATCAATTGGGAAAATCCCTTGATAAGCAAGGTTATGGATGCTTAAAACTGTTTTAATTTTGTCTAGTTCAGGATTTGACTTAATGAGTAACGGAATCATACCAGTATGCCAATCATGCACATGAATCAAATCAGGGAAAAAGTCGATATAAGCAAGAGACGCTAAAGCAGCTTTTTGAAAATAAGCAAAACGTTCAGCTTCATCTCCATATCCGTATACTTGTTCTCTTGAGCCAAAATAAAATTGATTATCGATAAAGTAATAAAGGATATTTCCTAGTTTTAATGTTTCAATTCCAACATAAACATTTTGTTTATCACCTAATGTAACTGTAAGGTGGGTAAGATGTTTCATCTTCTTTTGATAGTTGCTAGGAATTGCTTTATACTTTGGTAACATGACTCTAGCCTCTACGTTACCGAGGCGTTTAATTTCACTTGGTAAACTACCTACAACGTCAGCCAAACCACCGATTTTTACAAATGGATAACATTCTGCACTAATATGTAATACGTTCAATATAAGCCCTCCTTCGGAATTCAATTTATTATATCACAAATCACAAAAAAATACCTTTTATGGCCAAAATTTAATCAAATCTTTTTTAAATATTGACATGATTAAATAGGTTGTTTCCATCAGTAAGAATAATAGTAAGAAACTAGGTACAGATAAAGCAGTTAATTTGAAGTAACTTCCAAAAAGCGTAAAGCTAATTAATGAGATGAATAAACTCGAAAGAACGATAATCGATCGTCTTTTGTTTAATGGACTACTTACTTTTACTAAGACGAGTAAATAAGCAAATGTAGCTGCGATAATACCGACTGTCGAGATTTCTGCTTCGGTTATATTTGTCCAAAATGAGGCGAAAACATATACACCAACGAGATTAGCAATGACAAGCAAACTACCTGGAATGACTTGCTTCATTACTTTTCGCATAAACTTTCCTTCAAACCGAGCTGTATTTGGCTCTAAGGCTAAGAAAAATGACGGAACGCCAATAATAAATGTTTCAATAACGATCATTTGTACAGGTTCAAATGGATAGATATTTGAAGTGAGTAATAAGATCACCGCAAGTAAAATGGTGTATAACGTTTTGACTAAATATAAAACGGATGCATTTTGCATATTCGATACAATTTGACGACCTTCTTTTACTACTTGAGGCAAAGAAGAAAAATCGTTATTTAATAATACTAAATGACTAATGTTAATTGCAGCATCTGCGCCACTTGCAAGCGCAATCGAACAATTCGACTCTTTCAGTGCAAGAATATCGTTGACTCCATCGCCAATCATCGCAACTTTTTTGCCTTGATTTTTGAATTCTTGAATCAGGATTTTCTTTTGTTCAGGACTAACACGGCCAAACACTGTATATTTATGACAAATTTCTCTTAGTTTATCATCGTCTATTTTTTCAAGAGACAAATATTTTCTCGCGTCCTTAACGCCCGCTCTGTTTGCGACTTCAGAAACTGTCAACGCGTTATCTCCACTGATGACTTTGATATCGACGCCTGCTTCTCTAAATTCGTCGAGGGTTGCTTTCGCACTTTCGCGAATATGATCATTTATTGCGATAAAACCAATAGCAACTGGTGCAGTAATCTTATCATTCGATAAGGATGATGCTTTTGCAAATAGCAAAACACGTTTTCCTTGTTTCGCCAGTTTTTCTGCTTCTTTGCGTATCTCACCATACTTACCTTTATAAATCATTTCTGGAGCTCCATAGGCGTACACTCCTTCATCAAACTGAACGGCAGCGTACTTCCTAGAAGAGTCAAAAGGTAATATATTTTTCGCTCTAAATAATCTTTTTGAACCAAAGAATTTACGCATTGCTTCTGCAGTCTGGTTTTGATCATTAAGCGCATAGTTCATGGAAGAGATAATTCGTTTATAATCCAAATTTTGAAGTTCCTCTTCTGTGAGGGATTCTAGAGGATAAAAGCCATCTACTTGCATTAATCCATCGGTGATTGTTCCGGTTTTATCCAGACAAACAAGATCAACTCTTGCAAGGGTTTCAATAGCATATTGTTCTTGAACTGATGTGTGATGTTTTGATAATTTCACAACGGAGTTTGCGAAAGTTACTGTGGTTAACAAGAAGAGACCTGACGGAACCATCGCTATCATCGCTCCTGCCATCTTTTTTAATGCTGTTTGATAACTGACAGGGTCATGTAGAAAATCAAGCATATAGTCAAAATTTGATGTTTTATAGACGTTGATAAAGGTTAAGATTCCTAGTGGAATAATGATGATACCAATCCATTTTAATAATTTTCTTAAACTATTCAAGATTTCTGAAGATGGGGCACCAAGTCTTTTTACTTTAGAAGACAATTGTTCAATGTAATTATCTTTCCCGACAGCAGTGACTTCTAAGTAGGCATCACCACTTACAATGTAACTCCCTGAAAGAACGCTGTCACCGACCGTCTTGATGATTGGATCGCTTTCTCCAGTTAAATTGGATTCGTTGACTGTAATCTGTCCAGATTGGATAGTCGCATCACTCACAATTTGATTACCTAAGACAACATGATAAATATCACCTAAGACAATTTGCTCAATTAATATTTCGCTGATTGTTTGTTCTCTGACAACTTCAACGGTCGATGCACTTAATAAAGACAGTTCTTTGATTGTATTTCGTGTTTTGATTTCTTGAAAGATACCTATGATCGTATTGATGATTGCAATCACTAAAAAAACAAGATTTTCATAACTTCTAATTGATATGAGCAAGATAGCTAAAATAGCTAAAATCAAATTGAAATATGAAAATACATTATCTGTTATTATTTTACGAACGCTTTTTAAGTTGGTTGATTTGACAATATTAACTTGACCTTCTAAAGTCCTTTTTTCTACCTCTTCTAGGGATAAACCTGTGGGTAAATTATTCTCGTTTTTCATTTATTCCACCTACATTCTTTGATATTATATCAAAAATGAGTATTTTATTCAATAATGCACAGTAATAACATAAAAATTATAAAAAAAAGCTTAGTTTTCTAAGCTTTTTAGTGTTCAAATACGCTTTTTCCAATAAATTCTCTTAAAATTGAGTTGCATGGAACGAGATATTCATCAATCTCTTTGAAATACTTCAAGAATTTAATTAAGCGGTTTGCTTGAATAAAGTATTCACTATCATACGGAATATGTTTTAACGCATTCAGAGCATATCTTTTTAATACACAAAGTTCATAGGTTAATTCAGAGTTATAGATATAATTTGCACTTTCGATGAAAGGGTAAATCCATTTATATTCACCACGGCGAACAGATGGCCACATTTCTAAAGTTTGTTCTGGAGAAGTGTTTCTAAATTGCAAATCACGAACGATTCTTCTTAATAAACGTAAATCTGTTAAATTGATTGGATTTTGATAATCAATATTAATTTGTGCAAATGGTGAAATATAGATTTTAAATTTTTTGTCAGAAGGAATAAACTCAGTTAATAAATCATTAAGGGCGTGGATTCCTTCAATAATAATTGGTGTTTTTTTGGAAATAGAAATTGGCTCTGAATAATATCTCTTTTTATCTTTAAAGTTGAATGTAGGAAGACTTACTGCTTCACCATTGACTAAATCAGTGATATTTTGATTAAATAATGGCAAATCCAGTGCTTGGACGTGTTCTAAATCTGGCTTTCCAAATTCATCAATCGGTGCTTTATCACTGGTTAAGTAATAATTATCAATGGATATCATTAAAGGCTTAATGCCTCTTGTTAACAATTCGATTTCAAGTCTTCTTGAGAATGTGGTTTTGCCGGATGAAGATGGACCTGCGATGGCGATCAATCGAATATCATCGATATCTTTTGAAATGATTTCTCCAAGCTCACATAGTTGATTGTTATGTTTTGTTTCACACATATTAACAAACTCAACTTGTTTTCCTGCTTCTACTTTCTGATTCATATTGAAGATCATTTCTGCATCACATTGAATTGCCCATTGTTCAGCTTTATTGAGTACTCTTAAAAATCCTGGTGAGTCTGCGAATTCAGGTATTTGGCCTTTTTCTTCAATCCGAGGATATCTAACAAGGAAACCAGGGCTATAATAAAATAGCTCAAATTCAGTTAAATATCTTGTCGATGGTACCATATACCCATACATATAGTTTAAATAGCCATCGCATTCATAGACATTGACTTTTTCTTTACGGTATTTTAAGGTGTTTACTTTGTCTGTATAATCCTTTTGCTCGTAAATCTTTTTAATTTTTGAGATAGCGACGGTCTGTCTTGTGATTGGATAATCACTAACAATGATTTTCTTCATTTCCTCAACGACTTGATGAATCATGTCTGGTGTTAAAGTATCGTTGACTGCTTTACCATAGATTCCCATTGAAATTGAATTTGAGAATTTAATCTTGATATGTGGAAACACACGATCAAACGCCATTGAAACAATGTAACGCATACTTGTGGCATAAATTCTAGTAGAGTCATAGTAACTATAATCGAGGAATTCAACTTCAGAGTCCCGGTTGACTTCGAAGGATAATTCTCTTAATCTGTTGTTCACTTTGGCTGCATAAAACACGCCTGGATAATTCTTGCTCAGTACTTCTAATCTTATACTGTTTTCATATGTATATTCGTCTTTACCGACTTTCACTTTAAACATCTTGTACCTCCTATGAAAACGCTTGTATATCTATTGTACTATATTATTCGTATTTTGCAAGTGTTTTATTTTAGTATTTTTCGTGTATAAATGGATGTTTATTAATTTCCATTTTAAGGAAAGTTATAGTATAATATTCTTTAAAGAAAAGAGGGGTCCTATGATTCGGTTTTTATCGTTTTTTTCTAGTGCAGGCATGGATGATGATCCAATGCTCTATCTCTTTCAATGGCAACATTTCCTTTATGTTGCGCTTGGTATCATTAGCTTTTTTGTGATACTTCATCTAATGAAGGACAAACCAAAAAAAACAAGAGACCGGTTTATCACGATACTCTTGGTGTTGATGTTACTATTAAAATATGGTGGAGAAATCATCTTTGTAAGTGAATACTATCGTTTTGACGAACTGGTCTCTCCTCATACACATCCATTAATAGATTTTCAAACGATTATTTCGTTTCAACTATGTGGGGTAAACAATGTACTTCTTCCTATCGTTATATGGTTTAATATCAAGCCGATGAAAGATTTTGTTTATACAACCTCGATAATTGGTGGTTTAGCTGTTTTATTATATCCAGTCGGCGTTTTATATGGAGAACCACTCGTACTCACATTTGTTATGATTCGAACTTTAATTGTTCATTTCCTATTGATATTTATTCCTTTATTCTTGATTATCACTGGTGAATTCACCCTTGAGGGTAAAAATTGGAAAAATACACTTTATGGATCTCTTCTGATGGCCGCATGGAGCCTCTTTGGAAACGTCGTTATCTATCCTGGAGCCAATTATATGTATATGATGGAAAATCCTTTTTATGGCGGACCGATTCCATTATTGAATCAATTACCGAATGGATATCATCTGTTTTTACAGATTCCGATCTTAATTTTGGGTTTTGTTCTGGTCTATCAATTAATTTTCTTCATTCAACGTCATAGATTTCAACCTAATATGAAAAAAAATCAACTTGGATAAAGTTGATTTTTTATTGGATAAGCGAGTTATATAAGGCAACTAAATCGTCAATATTTAAGCCGAGTAAGGTCGTAATTTGACTCACATCTTGATATTGTTCATCAAGTTCTACAATCATCATTACGAGCGCAAAATGCGCTTCAGAGATATTGTATATCGATGTATAGTAACTTTTTAATGATGTATACGAAGAACTGGTATAGGTTTGCGATTCACCATAGGTTGCGTCTACGCCAGAATTAATTACATCATTAAAATAATCTTGAATATCATTTTCGTCTGTCTTCGCTGGCGATTCAGTTACTTCAGGACTAGTCACAGTCGAAAAGAGTGTAAAGATTGCTTCTACGTTTATTGAAGATGTTGGGATGACAAATGTTTGATAGGAATTATTCGAGAAATAGGCACTAATATCAGATTCTAAATTGATTTGATTTAAATAAGTATCTGAACTTACACCAATTAATATGGTTTGACTCTCACTTGTTAAGAATCCAAGATCTTCTGAAGTATCGAGAATATCGTCAAGTACTAGATCCACGTTCCCACTCGATTTATTCATCGAGGATAACAATAAGACACCATCATCATTAATCGGGGTAATATCGATTACTTTGTCATATTTATTCATAAATACTTCAACTGAAGGATTAATATCTAATGTGAAACTAGAGGTGACAGTATAATAACTTTTATAGCCAATAAACGATAGGAACGAAATGATAAATAATCCAAAAGAGGCCATAGCGATTCGAAATACAGGAAGTTTTTTTGAAGGATACATAGGTTCTTTAGAATCTTGTATGATTTTCTCTACAAAATCATGTTGATAAGGAATATTGGTTTCAACCGATGATTTTATTAGCTTTTTCCATTCGTTTCTTTTCATTTTGACACCTCCTCTAACCATTTTTTGATTTTTTGATTTGCTTGTTGGTATAGCCAAGTGATTGTTCCAATCGGCTTATCCAAGATTAAAGCAATCTCACGATGTCTTAAGTTCTCAAGATTATGAAGTAAATAGACATCTTTTTCAATATCGCTCAGTTGTGATAATGCTTGCTGAATGATTTCCTTCTTTTCAGCTTGTATTGAAGCATTATCGATTACGATGCTTTGGTAGGTTTCAAAATAGTCATCACTATGAATTACTTTTTTCCTTTTGTGATATTCGTTAATGGAAAGATTTTTAGCGATTGTTAATAAATAAGCGAGTGGATTCGTACTATGATAAGTTGGTAACATTTCAATCATCTTCATATAGGTATCTTGCATGATATCTTCTGCAAGCGATTTATCATGGCTAATTGAATAAGCCATATAGAATACTTGCCTATATGTTTCATCATAAAATTGTTGAAAAACACTCATATCGCCTTTTTGCATGACGCCTACCAGATGTTTTAATGATTCTCCCATAGTAATCCCTCACTTCATATTTATTTTACCTTAAAGGAAGAATCTAATCAACATCGTAAATCATTAATATAAACAATCGACATTCCCTTTTTATTGGTAAAAAAAGGACCAAAGAAGAATTCAATGGTCATTTTGTTTTTTTTGTATAATTTTGCTTGCGAATTTTTCCATCTTTTTTATGGATAACAAATGTTGTATCTTGGGATAAAGCTTTGATAGTCGCGTACGCGATTGCTTCTTTTTGTGTATGCAAAGCACGGATAATTTTATCCGAACCTTCTCTTTTTACAACCCACATTTGATCGTCTTGACGAAAAACAATATGGTATTTTCCGAGAAGTTTCTTTTCAGGTTTTTGGATTTCTTCTTCTTGTTCGTTTTCTTCCGAATTCATATCAGGAAGATTATGCTCAACTGAATCCTCGGTATCTAAAGTAGATGATTTTTCATCGATTGGTTCGGCTAGAGGTGCACTCTCTACAACCGATTCTTCAGTATTAAGTTCCATCTTCTCCTCTATTTGTGGCGCTACTGAGGCATTAGTGGTTGGTGATGAAAAAGTCTTTGCTTCTTCTAGCGTAGGTTCATAACTATCAAATGAATTTGTGATTGATTTTGATAATTGACCACTTTGGTCATTTGAATCGTTTTCAATCTTCGGCGCTAACTTATGATATCGGTAATTATAAATGAAATAGGCGGTTACTAAAGCGAGAATGGTTCCACCTACAGTAATAATAAATAAGTAATAGTCTTGGATAAATTGAATCATTTTGTAACCTCCTTCCAAGCAAATTAAAATAATTTGAACTGTTCTACAACTTTTGGACTTATTTCTTCGACAATTTCTCTCATTCCAAACTTAATTTTATATTTTTTACACGCGAATACGATTTCTTTTTTTAGAACGCCTGCATTCGGTGAAGACCAAGTTTTCTTAATGCCATACTTATCCATATAGATATTTTTTAATCCAGGGAAAGAATGGTTGACGAGTTCAAAAAAGTTTTGTCTTTGGTTTTCACTGACAGATAGAACAAAATTAGGGTAGATAAAATCAACGGAGTACTTACTTAAGGAATCGATTAATGGAACCCAAGTTTCTTCAGAATCGTTAATATAGGGAATAATTGGTTTGAGTAAAGCACCAACGATGAATCCTGTTTGTTTGGCTTTATTCACTAATTTTAAACGTTCTGTTACTTTTGTTGCGTCGTTTCCTTCGAAAGTATGCGTAAGTGGATCATTTTGATGTGTAAAAGGAATCGCAATAACGACGGGTGCTTGTTTATGAATCTCTTTTAAAATATCAAAATCACGTTCTACTAACACTGAACTAGTTTCTATAAAAACGCCTAATTTGTGCTCTTTTACTGCATTTAACGCTTTGATCATCTGTTGTTCTTTTTCTTCAAGAACATTATATGGATCAGGATTTTGATAGAATGCCACAATCATTCCTGGATTCAGTTTTGAAATTTCATTCACAAACACCTCTAAACCACCTGGTTTAGAACTGAGGCTATCGCTAGAAAAAACTTGTTCAAAATCCATTAAGGATGCAAAATATTTATAATAGGGGTAACTGCCATCATAAAGACTGGCAAAGAAATCGATGCCAAAGGATCGATTCGGGTTTTTGTTCGGTATTAAGATTTGTTTTGTCCGTTTTTCTTCGTTCATAGAATCCTCCTAGAAACGCCATAAAACAATAACAAAAAGCACAGTTAATACATAGACAAATAGATGATTCCAAGCAAGCTTTTTTGGGCTTTTTTGAAGTTGTTTTTCTAAATGTGTTGTCATTTTATTGATTGATACATAGGAAATACTAGAAATTACTATTCCTAATTTCCATATTGACGCAATCTTTACTCCTTCAATGAACTCTTCTTCTTTGACAAAGTTATTGATGATATCTTTTTCGCGTTGATGTGATAATTTGTCAATGCAGAAAAAGAAGAGATGTTGTGTATTCGAAAATCGTTCATAAAGATATAAAGCCAATGAAATGATTCCAATCAAGCCTAACCCTAGATAATCAATTAGTGTATAGGTACGATCTAGTTGTAGGATGACATAAAAGATAAATAAGATTATTCCGACAAACATCGGCAATTTTATGAATACCTGATAATGAAAATAGCTATTGAATGCAAAATATAATATCAAGGCAGTTAAGATGACTTGTAATATAAATGTGGTTGTAAACATCAACTATACCTCTTTTCTATTATAGCATACAAACTCACTCTATCCAAGGTATGGTCCAAGGATTTCTAGAAGTTCTTCAATTGACTTTTCTTCATAAATTTCAATAACGGGTTGTTGGACTGACTGAAGCCAAGCATGATGTTGCTTTTGGCTTCTTTTTGATTCATCCAGTTCTTCATATAGACTAACCCAGTTTAAAAAATCTAAATGTTGTAGATATAAATCGCCACCAGGTTCTACTCTGTCATGAAAGCGATTCTTTTCTCGTTTCTTAATTCTTTCAAGGCGTATATCAAGCGGTAAATGCATATATACAAATAAATCCACTTGCTTCTTAATTTCTTCTCCCCATCCAACAAAAGCACCTGAAATGACAGATTTTGGATATTGATTAAGTTCGCTTTTTAAGTAGTTGAGCGCTTCATCATCTGTTTTTCGAATATTGAATGGAGGATCAGTTTCTTCCCAAATAGCGTCATCTGTATCGATAAAATGATAATGATAGGCTTGACTAATTGCTCTAGCTAAAGTCGTAGAACCGCTTCCAGATGAGCCGAAAATGTGAATCAATGTATAACTCATAGATTTACCTCTTATTTTGAAAACATTATTTTTTCACTTAAGAACATTTTGTTTAATACATTAACAAACAATACCAAGTAGACAATATTAGCACAAACGGTAATGATCAGATAGATCACTGCATTCGGATCATATCTTAAGATTGCAGATAATGTTTGTACAGTATTGTAGATTGGAAGAATATACATAAAATAGTTTGAATTGACATTATTATTAAATAAAGACGTAATACTAACAAGGATGGTAATGATATATAAAGGCATAATTAAAGTAGAAGCTTCTTTCACGCTTTTTGCAAAAGCTGAAATGATCGAAACCATCCCAACAATAACGAATACTGTCGAGAACAAAACGACAAGAATCATCAAATATTCATTAAAACCATAGATTGCGACACTGCTTCCTTGTAACTGAAGTAATTTAGGAAGCGATAATAAAATACCAATGAAGCTGGAAATAGCCGATAGAAGACTTAAAACAGATAACCCTAATATTTTACCTAATGCAATTTCACGACGCTTTACAGGGGTAATTAATAGTGTAGAGAAGGTATTTCTTTCTTTTTCTCCAGCAATTGATTCTGGGCCGATTGATAAAGCTCCTGAGAATAAGAACATTACGACAAGCATAGGTAATAAGGATGCAAGCATCGTACCATTAATTAAGTTCATATCGACAGTTGTCGATTCTACTTGATAGGAAAAATAAGTCGTATCGCCAAATAACTGATAGCTAAGTTGTTCTTGGTAGGTATTTAAATAGCCTAAAAAAGAACTGTATACGATACTAGAATTTTGCGCATTTGGATTACTGTATAGATAGACGTATCCTTTGGTGTTCGTGCCATCGTAATTTAAGAATCCATCAGAAAAAACGACTAATAAATCCGATGTTTCATTATCTACATCTGATTTATATTGATCAATGCTTTCCATTACGCCAGCTGTAACATAGAGTGAAATGGACGTATCAGCATCATAAATAGCTTGAAAACTTGTGACGTTGTTGACAATTTTAACATTATATACTGTATTGTTGACAGTATTGTTGATAGCTGTTCCAATAAATGAGTAGATTAAGAAAATCATAAAACCTGGTAAAAACATCACAGAGATGACCAGTCTTTTATCTTTAATAACGCGATCCCATTCTTTTTTAAAGATTGTCCAGATATTTTTCATCTTATTTAACCTCGCTTTCTTGTTCGTAGAGGTTAAAGAATAGCGACTCTAATTTGTTTTCTGTTCTACCAATTGAAGAGAGTAAATCTTCAAAAGCTAGTTTTCCATTAATAATAATTCCGACACGATCACAAATTTTCTCGACAAGAGAAAAAATATGTGTAGAGACGATGATTGTTTTTCCTAAATTTTTTAATTCAATCAAATAATCAGTAACGACTTTAGCCGTAATAACGTCTAAACCATTGGTTGGTTCATCAAAGATAATCACACTAGGATCATGGATAAGCGAGATTGCTAAACTTACTTTTTGCTTCATACCGGTGGATAGTTCTGCTACTTTCACTTCAGCGAACGAAGCGATATCAAATTTAGAGAATAAATATTGCTTTCTTTCGATTTGAACTTCTGGACTCAAGTTATGAAGGTTCGCGAAGAAATCAAATAGATAGTTTGGTGTGAAGAAATCTTCTAATTTTAATTCACTTGTCAAAAAACCTATAATTCTGCGAACATCTTCAGCGTTTTTTGAAACACTGAATTCATTGATAAATATATCCCCTTGATCAGGTTTAATTAAAGTCGAAATACAACGTAACGTTGTTGTCTTGCCGGCACCATTTGGACCAAGCAAACCATATATTTCGCCAGGATAAGCATTAAACGAAAGGTCATTGACCGCTACTTTAATGCTTTCCTTTGATTTTTCAATTTTTTGTTGCTTCTTTGATAGATGAAAAGTCTTCGTAATCTTTTCAACTCGTACAGTTGGATTCATGCCCTACCTCCAAAAAACTCATATATTTAGTTTATCAAAGATTCACTGATTTATCAATGAAAAGTGCGGTCTTTTCTTAAAAAGAAAAAAAGTCTAATAATAGACTTTTTACTTTGCAGATTTTTCTAATGCTTTTTTAGCTTGATCACAAATTGCTTTGAATCCTGCAGCATCATTAACAGCGATATCCGCTAACATTTTACGGTTTACTTCGATACCAGCTACATTTAAACCATTGATTAATCTTGAGTAAGATAAATCATTTAATCTTGCAGCAGCATTAATTCTGGTAATCCATAATTTACGGAAATCTCTTTTTCTTCTACGACGGTCGCGGTAAGCGTATGCAAGTGAATTAAATACTTGCTCTTTGGCTGTTTTATATAGTAAATGCTTCGCTCCATAGTAACCTTTAGCTAATTTTAATATTTTTTTACGTTTTCTTCTTGTGGTATATCCACCTTTAACTCTTGGCATTTGTCAACGTCCTCCTACTACAAATATGGCACTTGATGTTTAATTCTTTTAACATCAGATGGTGATACAATCTCAGTATTTCTTGCTTGTCTATTTTGTTTTGGTGATTTATGGCTCATCAAATGCCCGTGGAAAGTACTACTTCTTTTTAATTTTCCAGTAGCTGTTAATTTAAGTCTTTTCTTTGTCCCTGAATGGGATTTAAATTTTGGCATATTCTTCACTCCTTATGTTATTTTTTCTTAGGTGCCAATGTCATGGTTATATTTCGTCCTTCATGGGTAAGATCTTTTTCTTGTTCGCCAACTTCACTACATTTTTCTTTGAAACGTTCAAGAACTTCTCTACCTTGTTGGATTAATATTTGTCCAGCGCGGTAAGGCAAACGAACACTGACTTTAAGTTTGTCGCCTTTTTCTAAAAACTTGATTCCATTACGAATTTTTGTTTCAAAATCATGAGTATCAATCACAGCTGTTAATCTGATTTCTTTGATATCGACAATCTTTTGATTTTTGCGAGCTTCTCTCGCTTTACGTTGTTGTTCGTAACGGAACTTTGAATAATCCATCAGTTTACATACCGGTGGTTTACCATTTGGTGCAACCATCACGAGGTCATAACCTTCTTGATTAGCAATATAAAGTGCTTCTCTAGTTGATTTTACCCCAAATTGTTGTCCATCATGACCAATGAGTAATACTTCTTTAACACGAATGTTTTCATTAATTAAAGTATCATCTTTTTTTACCGGTTTCTGATTGTTGTATAAAATATGAAACACCTCCAATTGAAATAAAAAATGTGGATACCTAAGAGGCACCCACAAATACAAACATAGTAAATATGCAAGTAGCGAAAACCTATTGATCTAGCAATCAGGTGAGAAGTGGGTACTTCTTCTTTCTACGGTATTTTAAAACCTATTACATTATAGTATATCTTTGATGGTTTGTCAACGAAAAAAGTGAACTATTTTTCTCCGTCTTCTTTCTTATCTTTGATATAGTTTTCTTTATTGACTTGATAGGCTCTTGCAATTGCGAGTGACCCTTTCGGCACATTTTTGTTGAGCGTGGATCCCGCTGCAATTAACGAGTTATCGTCAATTTGAATTGGCGCAATTAAATTCACATTACAGCCAATAAACACATCATCACCAATATTGGTTTGATATTTATGTTTTCCATCATAGTTCACAGTAATGGCTCCACAACCAAAGTTAACGTTCTTTCCTACGACTGCATCACCAATGTAGGCTAAATGTGAAGCTTTCGTATTTTCTTTTGTTGACGATTTTTTAACTTCAACAAAGTTACCAATACGATTTTTAGGTCCGATATGTGCTCCATCTCTAAGATGAGCAAATGGTCCTACTGTGGTTTGTTCTTCAATAACTGAGTTGTATACTAGAGAATGTCTACAAACGACTCCTTCTCCAATAATGGACTCATGAATTTCAGTATTAGGTCCAACAATTGCTCCTTTGTGAATCACAGAGTTTCCTGTAATATATGTGTTTGGATGGATGACGACATTTTCCTCAATGACAACATTATGACCAATCGTGATGGTTTCAGGGTTGACCATAGCTACACCTTTTAACATTAATTCACGATTAATATTGAGTCTAAGTTTGGCTTCGGCAATACTTAAAGCGTAAAGATCATTCACACCCATGGATTTATAGGATTCTTTGAGGAAGTAAGTTCCAATGACTTGTGTGTTTTGTTGCATAATTGAAACAATATCAGTTAAATAATATTCATGTTTTAAGTTGTTATTATTTACTTTCTTCAGTGCAGCAAATAATTCCTTTGTTTTTACTGCATACATTCCCGTATTAATCTCAGAGATGGTTCTTTGAGAAAGGGTTGCTTCATGGTGTTCGATAATCGAATCAAGATATCCTGATTCATTACGGATAATACGTCCGTATCCTTCAGGATCATCTACTTTTGTCGTGACAATAGTTAAATCATGTCTTCTTTCAAAATGTTCACGCATTGTTTTTGAAATAACAACATCATCCACGAGTGGCATATCACCAGGTAAAATGATAACATCCCCCTCTAAATCGGTAATAAATGGTTCACAAACCATAACTGCATGACCAGTACCTAATTGTTCTTCTTGAACCACATAAGTAACAGTATCACCAAGAATTTCTTGGATGATTTCTTTTTTATGACCAACTACAACAATAATTTCATCAAAAATATTTGTATTGCGAATATTTTCAACGATATAGGCAATCATTGGTTTTCTTAACAATGGATAAGCACATTTTGGCAACTCTGTCTTCATTCTAGTGCCTTTACCAGCAGCTAGGATAATCGCATATTTTTTCACGACAATTCACCTCGTTCAAATTGTTCATTTAATTCAGTAAACAGTTTTACAAAAGTTTCGACATAGGTATCGACTATTTCTTCTGTTTCTGCACTGATTGTGATTCTAACGAGCGGTTCAGTTCCGCTTGCACGTATTAAACAAAAGCCGTCTTCTCCAAGTTCTTTTGAAACTTGTTCGACTTTTTCGATTACTTTTGGATGCTTTACAAGTGTTTTCTCAATATTTCTTAAATTATGGAGTTTACTTGGAAACAGTTTTACATCCTTACATATCTGATCCATCGTTTTTCCTGTATCAAAGAGCATTTTAACGATAGAAATAGCATTCAAAACACCATCTCCTGTATTCAACAATTTCATATTGATGATATGTCCTGAGTTTTCCCCACCAATGATACCGTGTTCGTTTTTTAGTTCTTCAAGAACATATTTATCGCCAACTTGAGTTTGAATTACATCAATGCCATGTTTTTTAAGTGCTTTAATAATACCTAAATTACTCATTTGTGTCAAGATGACAGTATTATATGTGAGTTCATTTCTTTGCTTATAATAGGTCGCTAATGCATAAATCATCAAGTCACCATCATAAATTTCACCTTGACGACCTACCATCAAGACACGGTCACCATCGCCATCGAAAGAAAAGCCAAAATCAAGACCTTTATTTTTAACTGTCCAAACTAACTCTTCTGGATGTGTAGAACCACAAGCAACATTGATATTTTTACCATCAGGTTTATCACTTAAAACGACTAGTTCATCACTCACTCTAGAAAAGATGTCTTTGGCTGTTTCATATGTAGCACCATTCGCTAAATCTAATCCAATTCGGTAAGCAGTTTTTACTAAGAGTGGTTGAAATAGTTTTAGATACATACGACAGTGATCAATTGTAGGTAAGTCAGAGCCAACCTTTAAAGGTTTATCAAGACTAACAACCCCATCCATCGCTTGTTCAATCAATTCTTCTTTTTCCAAGAATAACTTTTCACCAGAATCGAAGACTTTAATTCCATTGTCTTGATATGGATTGTGACTGGCCGTGACCATCACACCTAACGATTTAGTGAGTTGTGAAATATACGATAACTTAGGCGTTGGTTGAACTCCAATGTCTAAAACATCGATTCCACTGATTTTTGCGCCCTGTTTAATTGCTTCAACAAGCATTTCTCCACTCTCTCGAGTATCTCTTGCGATCACTAAACGGTCATTTTTTAATACAGCAAGGCTTTTTCCTAAAGAGAAAGCTAACTCATAAGTTAACTGCTCGTAGGCTTTACCTCTAATACCATCTGTGCCAAAATATTTCGCCATGAATATCCCCCTCGTATAATATGTAGTGTAGATTTAGGATGTTCCTATCTACATATTTATTTTTTTATAAGATTGAAGTCCTAGTGTTATAATGAAGTCGAGATATATCAGAATAATCTGCTTTTTCCCC
>JBFXGX010000008.1:0-65823 GCA_050177605.1 Candidatus Izemoplasmatales bacterium
ATTTGTCTTACTCTTTTTGTCAAAAAAAGCAACTCCGTCCGAAAAAAAACAAAACTCCGTTGGAAATAGAGTAAAACTCCGTCGAACGCGAGCAGTTTTAGAGTAAAACTCCGTAATGACAAGACATATTGAAATGAAGTAGCTTCCAAAAGTTGGAGATTTGGTATACAAAAATACCACTCTAATGAAGGGAGCTATTTTTATCTTAAAACATAGCGTCATTCAGTTATTGTAAATAAATTTGTAAACAACAAATTTACATATTGTAAATAATATCGTAAACAATATTGTTGACATGTTGTAAACGATATTGTAAACTATTGTTGAGGTGAAAAAATGATAACTTATCAGAAATTTAAAGAAATATGTAATAATATTGATCATTATCCTACGGATTCAGAATTAATTTATAAATATGGTTTCACACAAAATGATATAAATGAAATTCGGCAAGGAAAACAAAATGATAACGAATATATTAAATTGAAATTGAATGATCAATATGATAATCAATTACTGTATTGGAACAACGAGAAGATTGTCATGAATTTCTTAGGGAGCCAAGATTTAATCAGAAATTCGACAATGAATAAATTTTCCGATTTTCGAGATTCTGAAATAATAAATGGCTTTGTATTCTCTGAAATCGAATCTAGTTTAGCAATAGAAGGCGTAAGAAGCACAAGAGCAAAAATCGAACAATTGAATAAACAAGACTACGGGAATCTGACTGATATTAATGACATCATCGTTAAGAATATGTTGCTGGGATATGAGTTTGTTAAAAACAATGAAATCAACCAAGATAACATATTCAAATTGTACAGTATATTATCAAAAAAATGTCTTGAAAATCATGAAAAATTATTGCAGGGAAACTATTATCGTCACGATGAAGTAAATATAGTTGATTCTTCGAACGCGGTAGTAGATAAGGGTGTTGACTGGCAAAAGTTGCCCAAATTAATGAATCAATTAATTGATTACATAAACAAAGATAAAACATATGAAGAACATCTTATTGCTTCACATGTGATTCATTTCTATCTGATATATCTGCATCCATATTTTGATTATAATGGTAGAATGGCTAGGGTGCTATCATTCTGGTATAATTACAAGAATGCACCGTCACTGAGTTTGTTGTTGGTTAGTGAAGCGATCAATAATAAATACCATAAAGGCAAATATTATAATGCGATTATTAATTCAAGGAGATCAGGCAATGATATATCTTATTTTCTAGAATATATGGGAAATATAGTATTAAAGTATTCAAAAATATATATAAACTTTTATACATTAGAGACAAAATTAAAAGGGAAGGGATATACACTAAATCGTGCATCAGAAATTGCTTTGAAATATGTATTGGCAATTCCGGTAACCGAAGATGGATATTTTGATTGGAAGGACTACAGAGACTTCTCACACGATGAGTTTTCAAAGCAATATTACTTAAAATTACTAAACACCTTAGCTGAACTGGAAATATTGACTGTGAAAGAACATAAAAAAGCTAAGTTATTCAAACTAAATTCAGAAAAATGGGATTTGCTATAAGAGGTAGTGTAATAAATGTTGTGTATAATAGAAAAGGATATCATTAAGAAATAGAAACTCTTGGTCCTTGGACTGAGTTGGTTTTTAGGGTGCGTAAAATCATCCAAGGGTGCACTATTGTATCAAAACAGGTCATTCAACCCATATTGAAAGTAAAGGATTGATACAATTATCAGTCCTTTTTTTTATGGTTTAATAAAGCACTTTTTCTAAACTTTAACCATGCATAGAAGTTAGAATTAAGAGGTGAAAATAGGGTTAAAAATCTTGAATAATGAACTCTATCAGTCAAGTACAAATAAATTGTAAAATGCAGTAAATTTTTATTATAATTAGTACAATCGCCTAGGGGTTTCAGAATTTGATTATTAATTGACTGATAGAACTGATTTGGTGAAAGTGTATAAAGATTCCAAACTCCATCATATAATTTTGATATTGATATTTAATACATCTTTCAGTGAGTTCACCGTAAATAATTAATGAGTAAGTAAAATAGAACACGATGTAGGCGTAATCATAACGTTTTTTTATTGACAAATCACGACGAATCTTATAAACTTAACAAGGATTAATGTGAGGTATAAAATGATTACAGTTTCTAACCTAAGTTTGGTATTCCCAGACAAAAAATTATTTGAAGATGTTAATATAAAATTCATTGAAGGTAACTGCTATGGAATTATCGGTGCGAATGGTGCTGGGAAGTCCACTTTTTTGAAGATATTAACAGGAGAAAAAGAATCAACGAAAGGTGACGTCTTCATCGAAAAAAATAAACGTTTAGCTACCCTAAACCAAAATCAGCATGCTTTTGATGATTTAACTGTCATCGAAACAGTGATTCACGGACATAAAGAATTATTTGACATTATGAAACAAAAAGAGATGTATTACAATAAGCCTGAACTCACCGAGGAAGAAGGATATAAATTGGCTGATCTTGAATTTCATTTTGCTGAAATGGATGGATGGGACGCAGAGTACGCGGCTGAAAAATTACTCAATGGATTAAATGTTCCAGCAGAAAATTTTTATTTAAAAATGAAAGATGTATTACCAAAACATAAAGTAAAGGTCTTGCTTGCGCAGGCGCTGTTTGGCAATCCTGATATCTTAATTCTAGATGAGCCAACGAATCATTTGGATTTTGAAGCGATTGCATGGCTAGAAAACTTCTTAATCGATTATGACCATTTAATTATTACAGTGAGCCATGACAGACACTTTCTAAATCAAGTATGTACCCATATGGTTGACATCGATTACAATCAAGCAAAACTATATGCTGGAAATTATGACTTTTGGCTAGAATCTTCTCAACTTATTCAAAAGTTAATGGCAGATAGAAACAAGAAAAAAGAAGAAAAAATTGAGGAACTAAAGGCTTTTATTGCTAGATTTAGTGCAAACCTAAGTAAATCTAGACAAGCAACTTCAAGAAAGAAATCCTTAGAAAAAATAGAACTTGAAACGATTGTTCCTTCATCAAGAAAATATCCTTTTATCAATTTTGAATTTGAAAGACAACTTGGAAAAGATGTTGTTGAAGTTGAAAACTTAAGTTATATCCTAAATGGAAAACCATTATTTCAAAACGTAAACTTTTCAATGATTCGTGGTGATAAGGTTGCGTTGCTAGGGAAAAATGATTTGGCAAAAACCTATTTACTTAAAATACTTGCTGGAGAAATTGAACCTACTACAGGGACGATCAAATGGGGCCAAACGATTAAGACTGGATATTTTCCAAGTGATCATGAACATTTCTTTACAAGCAAGAGTCTAAACCTTATCGAGTGGTTAAGACAATTCTCGAAAGAACAAGCAGAATCTTATATTCGAGGATTTTTAGGAAGAATGTTATTTTCTGGAGATCAACCTCTGAAAGAAGTGAAATATCTTTCAGGAGGAGAGAAGATGCGTTGCATGTATTCAAAACTAATGCTTAGTGATGCGAATATGCTTCTTATTGATTCACCTACGATTCACCTTGACCTAGAAGCCATTCAATCCGTCAATAATGGATTAACTGATTTCAAAGGGGCAATCATCGTTTCGTCTCATGACCATAAATTACTAGATACTGTGTGTAATAAGATGGTTGAGATTGCTGATCTAGGATCCTATCAATATCAAGGAACATTAGATGAATATATGGAAAATGAGAATATCAAAGAAAGAGTATTAAAACTATATATTGATCCACTAAATGAGTAAACTAAAAAACTGGAGAGTTAAATCTCCAGTTTTTATATTTCGATAATGTTTTACGCTGATTGGTGAATATATTTATTTGTGATGTATATTATTTAATTGAATATAAACAGAATCTATGTTATTCTTTAACTAATAAAATAATATTTTTATAGGAGAAAAAGATGAAAAAAATAGCTCTATTGACAATTTTTATGCTTTCCTTGTTTGCGCTCTCTGGTTGTTCACTTTTTGCACCATCAGAGAAAGAATTTTCTGGTTCAGGAATTACAATAACACTCGATGATAGTTTCGCAGTACAAGAAACCGATTCTTGGCCGTTGTTCTTATCTTCAATTGACCATGTGTTTATGGGCCTACGCGAATCTAAGTCTGATGCAGTGTCCGTCGGAATAAATACGTTAGCAGAATATATGGACCTAGTTCTATATAATGGTGGTGAGGAAAATTCCACAGTTTATGAATCTGATAATGGTGAATATCTCTATGCTTATTATACTGCGCAAGTAGATGGTGAAGAATTTGGTTATATGCTTGTTTGTATGCAAGGAGCAAACTATTACTATTTGATGAATTTTGGTTGTTACAGTGATGAACTTGATGATAACAAGGATCAATATATTGCTTGGGCCAACACGATCATCGTGGAATAATGTTTTTAGTGAAAGAATTAGTAGAACGAGTAAATATCGTTCTATTTTTTTATGGATATTTATGTTATGTACACTTTCATATGATAGCAAAGTCAGTAAAACATAATGATTAATATAGTTCGTTGTGATAAAATAGTATATGTATTTATAGTCTTTATTAAAGGGAGTATCGAAAATGAAACCATATGAATCTTATTTGGATATCAATGAAGAAGTAAAAGAAGCATTACAAAAAAACTTGCCAGTAGTTGCATTAGAATCGACAATCATCTCTCATGGGATGCCCTATCCAGAAAATGTTGAGATGGCTAAAAAAGTAGAAAATATCATTCGTCTTGAAGGTGCTGTTCCAGCCACAATCGCAATCATGAATGGAAAAATTAAAATAGGTTTAAATAATGAAGATTTAGAAACTTTAGCAAAAGCTCCTCACGTTGAAAAAGTTTCAAGAAGAGATATGGCAAAAGTCATTGCTAGTAAAGCAATTGGAGCGACAACTGTTGCTTCAACCATGATCTGCGCAGAAATGGCCGGCATTAAATTCTTTGTTACAGGTGGAATCGGTGGAGTTCATCGAGGTTACGAAACAACACTTGATGTTTCTGCGGATTTAGAAGAATTGTCAATGACAAACGTTAATGTTATCTGTGCTGGCGCTAAAGCAATCCTTGACTTACCTAGAACAATGGAATATCTAGAAACCAAAGGTGTGAGTGTCGTGGGGTACCTTACGAAAGTATTACCAGCTTTTTATACGAGAGAAACCAATATTGAACTACAATCCTCAGTAGAAAGCGCAAAGGAATTAGCAGAAATGGTTTTTGTCAAAGAACAACTAGGATTAAAAGGTGGAATTTTAATTGTTAATCCAATTCCAAAAGAGGATTCACTTGATAGTCATTACATCAATCATATTATTGATGAGGCAATCGCTCAAAGTATCAAAGATGGAATTGAAGGGAAAGATGTTACACCGTACTTATTAAAGAAAATCGTCGAAAAAACAGATGGGAAGAGCTTAGCTGCAAATCTTGCTCTTGTATATAATAATGCAAAAGTAGGAGCTCAGTTAGCCAAAGAATATACACGATTAATCTAAATCGAAGTATGAGAATCGATCAAGCCAGGAGGAAAGTAAATGCCCATTAGAAAACAAGATAAGCCTTCAAAAACAGTTCAATCGATTCGCATGTTAAAAATACTCAAAGCGAAGCAATTCACAAAAAAAGAAGAACTTGCAAATCTACTTGGTGAAACCACCACAAGAAATATTAATAACTATAAAAATGCACTATATGATGCTGGATACTATATTGATTTTCAACCTGGAAAAGAGGGCGGATACTATCTAGTTCATGACCATATTATCCCTTCTTCAGCAGTACAAAAAGAACAAATCGACGCTTTGTCCCAAATCTATGATTATGTATTGGAAGACAAAAATTTTGTAAATCGCCAATTATTTCTCGAATTTATATCCAATATTTTAGGTTCATCCGATACGAGCAAAAAACCATTTAATAAGTTTTTGTTTGGTCATTTTCCTCTTTCAATGAGCGACATAGATATCCAAAATCGTTACTACTTATTACAGACCGCGATCGATTCAGGGCGAATGGTAAAAATCAATTATAAGGGATATTACTCCGATAATATTCATATCATTCATCCAATCCGTTTATTTAAGTTTCAAAACTGGCATATCTATGCGATGGATACAAGAGAAACAAGAGTTGGAAAGAATAGGTACACGGCTTTTAAATTACATCGTATCATTGATATAGAATTGCTTTCAGACCATTTTGAAAAAGATAAACAATATGAAGAATCAGAACACTTCTCAAATAGGGGACTCATCGCTGATCAACCTATCGACGTGAAATTATTGATTTATGGTCCGATTGGTAGAACAATGGATGAAAAAATCTATGGTGAAAATCAAAAGGTAGAATTATTAAATAATAATCGAATGAATTATTCCTTTGAAGCACGAATGTATGATTCGATGGTTGTCCTCAAATTTGTTTTATCGCTTGGATCCAATTGCAAAGTGATAGAACCACTCTGGTTAAAGAAAGCAGTCTATGAAAATTCGAAACGAATTATAGAATTTTATAAAAGAGATGATTTGTAAAAAAAATCTCTTTTTTTATTTACTGGACATTCTTTGTGTATACTAAAGTGATACAATGAGGCTAACTTAATGAAAAAGCAGGTGAAGCAATGATAATTAAAGGAAAATTTAATGAAGCAATTGTCTATACAGACAAAATAGAGGACGTAGCTGTTGAACAAATAAAGGAGATACTAGACCAAGAAGCGTTCAGAGATGCTAAAATTAGAATTATGCCTGACGTCCATACTGGCGCTGGATGTGTCATTGGGTTCACGGCAAATTTAGGTGACAAAGTTATACCAAATATCGTCGGTGTCGACATCGGATGTGGCATGTTAACAGTTGAACTTGGTTATGAAGAGATTTCGTTAGAAGAACTAGATAATTTTATTCATCAATCTATTCCCTCCGGAAGAGAAATCTATATGCATAAAGTTTATGACTACATTGATGAAATAGAGAATTTGAAGTGTATTCGTGAATTAAAGGGATCCGCAAAAGAATGGACGAGAGGGATTGGAACGCTTGGCGGCGGGAATCATTTTATCGAAATAAATGTAGCTAGCGACGGGAAGAAGTATTTAGTGATACATTCTGGTTCAAGAAATCTTGGACACCGAGTTGCTAGTTACTATCAAAAAGTTGCAGTTGAATATAATAGTGGACTCGATGAGTGCTATTACGCTGAACGTAATCGAATCATCTCTAGCTATAAACAAGAAGGTAAGAGAAAAGAAATTGAGCCCGCATTAAATGAATTAAGAAAAAATCGGTTAGTTGAACCAAAATTACCACCAGATTTGTGCTTTATCGAAGGTTCAAAGCGAGATGAATATTTGTTTGATATGAGAATTTGCCAAGAATACGCTTGCTTAAACAGAGAAGTAATGGCAAAGAAAATCCTTGAGTTTTTGTTTCATAGAACAAATTTTGAAATGTTTCACACGATTCATAATTATATTGACTTCGAAGACTCTATTGTTAGGAAAGGTTCCATCAAAGCTAGCCTTGGGACCAAGTTGTTAATTCCAATTAATATGAGAGATGGATCCATCCTTGCGAAAGGACTAGGGAATGAGGAGTGGAACTGGTCTGCTCCTCATGGCGCTGGGAGAATTTTATCGAGAACAATGGCAAAAGAGCGTATCTCTTTAGAAGACTATCAAAAATCCATGACTGGAATTTACACTACAAGTATCAATGAGCAGACAATCGATGAATCTCCTATGGCCTATAAGTCTATTGATGACATTATCATTAACATCCAAGATAGTGTAGAAATCATTGAGGTATTAAAACCAATCTATAATTTCAAAGCATCAAACTAAAATGAAAACATCCTTTGGATTAACTTGCATTCCAAAGGATGTTTTTTCTTATTCGTCCAAAAAGTCTTTCGTAACACCGACAATGGTGATTGCTAGACCGCCTAAAAATACATAGATACTAATTCCAGCAACAGTTCCTCCACCAATAAATAATAGCAAATAGGGTAATGGATTAAACGTCTCTCCAAAAGGACTAAAATTATTCACTGCATTCATGCTACCTTGTGCAAAACCAACAAAACCAGAAATAACCATGATCATTCCGATAATGAATCCAATCCCTCCGATGAACATTAACATCTTCTTAATTCGTCTTGCCTCATTACTATTGGTTGTCGTTTGCGCTTTTTTTAGAAGACGCTTTAAATAATTTTTGCTTTCTTTAGAGGTTTCCTGATTGGAGTTACGCTCGGTACCTTCCATAAGTTCATCTATAGAAACATCAAGAGCCTTTGCAAGTTCTCTCAAATTATAGAGGTCTGGAAGACCCTCTCCTCTTTCCCATTTGGAGATTGCTTGTCTTGATACGCCAACTTTTTCAGCTAGCTGATCTTGTGTCATATTCATCATATTACGTAATTTTGTAATTCGTTGTCCTAACTCATTGTTCATTCACTTTAATCCTCCCTGTACTATTTAAGTATAGCTTTTTATGCAAAGAAATTCAATGATTGATTTGTTTACAATTAAGCAACGAAACGTTGCTTAATATGAAACATGATTTATAAGTAGTGAAAAGTTGACTGTAGAATAAGAATGTGATACAATATTGATAGTTATCAATATAGATAAATATCTATATAGAAAGGATTTTATATGGAGAAAAAAATAGTAGATTCATTTAAAGCATTATCAGATGCAAATCGATTAGCGATTGTAGAACTGCTACTTCAAGGAGAAACTTGTGGATGTACAATGATTGATAAATTACCAATCTCACAACCAACTTTATCGTATCACTTAAAAACATTGACCGAAGCTGGTTTAGCGATAGCAAAAAGAGAAGGTAATTGGATTAAACATCAAATCAATAAGGAAAGACTTTCTGAAATGATTACTTATTTAGAATATTTACGAGATTTAGAAGGGAAGAAGTGTAGAACAAAATGATAATAAAAGTATTAGGAAGTGGTTGTCCGAAATGTCAACGACTCGAACAAAATGTAAAAGAAGCATTGGTTTTATTAAACATCGAAGCGGAAGTTATAAAGGTAACGGACTATATTGGGATTACATCCTATGGCGTGATGAGTACTCCTGCGCTGGTTGTCGATGAAAAAGTTTTATTTAGCGCTAGAGTTCCTAGTCCAGAAACATTAGCAGAATTACTCAAGAATGTAACGTTGGAATAGGAGATTATGAAATGAAAAACAATCAATTAGTCAAACAATTTTCACCAATGTGGTTTGCGGTATCCATGGGAATCGGTGGATTTACATTGGTCATCTATCAAATGAGTTCGATGATTTCATTTTTCAAAATCATCGCTATTATTTTGGCAGTATTTAATTTACTCGTGTTCATCACAATGCTTATTCCTTGGACAATACGCTGGTTTAGTCATAAAGAATCCGTCAATCAAGATATTAAACATCCAGTCTCCTCGAATTTCTTCATTACAATGCCTGTTGGGCTCATGCTCATTGGACTTCAAATGGTGATGATTGGTAGTCCTTATTTTGGTATGATTATATCAATGAATATCGCCTTAATCATATGGTTTTTTGGCGTCATACTTGCATTAATCTTTAGTGTTGCGACAACTTTTAATATGATGAGAAATGATTCAATAAGTCCAGAACTAACAAATTTTTCATGGTTTATTTCACCTGTTGCGACGATTGTTGTTCCACTACTTGGTAATAATCTTGTGAAGTATTTTTTTGCTAACAATATCGCTTTAGCAACATTTATTAACCTCATCGACATCTCATTCTTTGGCATTGGAATCATTCTTTTTATGGTTTTAATCTCCATTGTTATGAATCGTTTTCTTCTCCATAAAATGCCTGGAAGTATGATACTTCCATCCTTTTGGATCTTGCTTGGTCCGGTTGGTGTTGGAACAGTCAGTCTACTAGGTCTTGCAGAAACTAATACACTTCTCGGATGGATTAGTTCGAGTGAAGGACTGAATATTCTTGCTTATATCTTATGGGGATTTGGAATATGGGCATTTTCGTTATTAATTGTTGTGTCTATTTATTATATTAAATCAGGAAAAATTCCCTTTTCACTTTCATGGTGGGCATTTATCTTTCCGCTATCAGCCTATAGTTTATCTACCTTAAATTTATTTCATATGACTCAAGTGATTGTCATTAAATATTATCTCTTTTTGTTAGTATTCATTCTCATCATTTTATTTATAGTGACAATAAGTTTAACGATAAAAGGCGTCATAAATAAGAAATTACTATACCCAAATAGAAATAACTAATGAAAAACAGTTCAGCGAATGAACTGTTTTTTTTTATGCCATTTCGTATTCTCTAAATAGATTTTGAAAAACTTCTTTAATAGAAGTAATTTTAGTGGCTAAATAAGCATTGCTTCCTGCGAAAGCAAAACCATTCTTCAATTTTCCTCGTTGAGCGCTAACGAGTGCTAATGTTATACAATAAGGTGACTGTTCTTTCTTACAAGTACTTATACAGTGATAAGGGCAAGTAAATGGATGTTTATTATCTTGGTTCACTTGATCGATAAAATCGTTTTTTATCGCTCTTCCAGGGAGACCAACGGGACTTTTAATAATTGTAATATCCTCTTTTGTTGCGTTTATATAGGTTTGTTTAAATTCATCACTTGCATCACACTCATAGGTCGTCACAAACCTTGTGGCCATTTGAACACCGGAGGCACCAAGTTCAAGAAATTTTTTAATATCTCCCCCGGTATAGATTCCACCACCGACGATCAAGGGAATCTTTTTATTGTATTCTTGTTCAAAGGGGAGAAGTGCTTCTTGTACTTGAGGTAATAGATTTTCTAAGGCAAAACGAGGATCCACTAATTCCAAGGCACTAAATCCAAGGTGTCCGCCTGCCTTCGGGCCTTCGATGACAAAGGCATCTGGTAAATATTGATATTTTTTTAGCCAGTGTTTTGTAATTAAAGATGCAGCGCGTCCCGAAGAAACAATCGGAACTAACAATGTTTCAGAACCTTCTGTTTTATATTCAGGAAGTCGAAGGGGTAGTCCAGCACCTGCAAAAATGAAATCTGCTTTTTCTTCAATTGCTGCTTTACATAATGACTCAAAATCACTTAGCGCTACCATAATATTGACACCAATTAGGCCATCTGTTTTTTCTCTAGCTTCCCTTATCTGTTTTTTCAATGCTGCGCTGTTGTTTTCAAAGAAGTGCGATTTAATCTTTTCAAAGAATCCAACGCCTGCAGCGCTGATCACACCAATGCCACCTTGATTAGCGACCGCACTAGCGAGTCCTGCTAAGGAGATTCCAATTCCCATTCCACCTTGAACGATAGGAACTTTAGCTACTTTATTCCCAATCTTTAATTCTTTCATGTTCATCCCTACTTTCTTCATATCGAAATTACTATATCACACATAGTACTTTCTGTACAAGTATAAATTTTGTATAATTTTGGAGGATAGCGTTGATTGAAAATAAAAAATAGGACACTTGTATTATCAGATTCTTTTTAGATTAGATATTATTTCTTTAATGATATGCATCTTTTGTCTTTATATTTTTAAATAATCATCGGTTTCTTTTGTCATTTCGTAGAAATTTAGTAAAACAGTGGCTATTATCGCGATTATTTCATATAATGTAAGATAACATAACCTAGAAAAGAACCGATGACTGTTTGCATTTTATCGCGGGAGAAAGTAGAGGTATAGTATGAAGAAAGTTTCTTTATTAGCAGCCATATCTTTGGGTATCGGAGGAATGGTCGGCGGAGGAATATTCGCCGTATTAGGACTTGCGGTATCTGTAGCAGGAGGTGCGACACCGATTGCATTCATCATTGCTGGGGTGATTGCAATCATCACTGCCTATACATACGCAGAATTTGCAAAGAAAGTACCAGATAAAGGTGGGACGAGTGCCTATCTTAATAATGCATTCGGGAAAAATGTATTCACTGGGGGAATCAATAACTTTCTTTGGATAAGTTATGTTGTGATGCTTGCATTATACGCATCGGCTTTTGGCTCATATGCGCCAACACTGTTTCCGCTTTTTTCTAGCGCATCACTAAACTACCATCTATTTCTATCCTTTGTCATTATCCTTTCAACTGCAGTGAACTATTTAAGTGTAAAAATGGTTACTGGGATTGAAAAGTGGGCCGTAGTATTTAAAATGATTATTTTAATCTTTTTTATTCTTATCGGTATCTATGGGATGAGTTCATCACCGAATCTATCCCAATTAAGTGTATCGGGATATCCAACAGCATTTTCAATGATTGCCGGTGGAATGTTAATTTTCGTTGCCTATGAAGGCTTTGAATTGATTGCGAATGTTACTCCTGATATGGCAAAAGAAAAGGATATTAAAAAAGCGTTTCTATACTCGACTGGATTTGTCGTTTTCTTATATGTGCTAATTGCAATTGTTACTGTTGGAAGTGTTGCCTTTCAGACAGTACAGACAGCACAGGATTATGTTTTAGCCGAAGCGGCTAGACCTGTTCTTGGTCAATTTGGATTTGTACTCATTGTAATCGCTGCACTCATATCAACCTTTTCAGCAATTAATGCAACATTATATGGTAGTTCAAGAATTAACTATGAATTAGCAGAAGATGATGAACTTCCTCATGAGTTTACGGTAATCATTAAAAATGAGCCCATTGGATTAATCATTACCGCGGTTTTAAGTCTTGTAATTGGAAACCTTATTCCACTAGCTTCGATTTCAGGAATGGGAAGTATTGGATTTCTATTTATCTTTTTAATGATTAATTTAGGTGCGTATTTAAAAAGAAAAGAGTTGGGGGGAAAAGCTCTGATTTACTTGCTTGGTGTACTTCTCAATCTTTTTGCTTTGGTTGTTCTAGTTGTCAATCAAATACAAACTAGTTTGATGACGGTTTTATATACCGCCCTACTTTTGTTTTTATGTTTCGCATTTGAATACTTCTTTAAAAAGTACGGTCATTTGCCAAGAAAAGAAAAAATGATTAGAAGAGTAAAACCCGTGCATTCCAGTAAAAAAATAAAAGCATCCAATGAGGAGACAAAAGAATGAAATTATTATTAACTTCAGGTGGAATTAAGAATAAGACTATTTATGAAGGCCTTGTTAATCTACTCCAAAAACCAATTGAGCAGTGTCGTGCACTTTGTATTTCCACTGCTCTTTATCCGATGAGCATTGCACCAACACAAACGATGAAGTTCTATCAAGGAACTTGTGAAACACCAATGTGTGAACTTGGATGGGCAAGTGTAGGTGTACTTGAATTAACAGCATTACCAAGCATTGAAAAAGATACTTGGGTAAAATGGCTTGAAAACACAGATGTTTTACTAGTCAATGGTGGGGATCCTCTTTACTTATCGTATTGGATGAAGCAATCTGGGATTGCGGATATCCTACCTAGTTTAAATATCGTTTACGTAGGGCTAAGTGCAGGCAGTATGATTATGTCACCATGTGTAGGAGAAGAATTTGTTCACTGGAAAAAATATGTGGAAAATGATGAAACATTAGGCTATGTCGAGTTTTCAATCTTTCCTCATCTCGATCACATTGCACTTCCTGAAAACACAATGGAAAATGCATTAAAGTGGAGTGAAAAGTTATCTCACTCTTGTTATGTCATTGATGATGAAACAGCAATTATGGTTAACGGGGATAAAACCATCGTTCTCTCAGAAGGTAAGTGGAAGAAACTTAAGTGATAAAAACACGAGAAATCGTGTTTTTTTTATGGAAAAGAAAGAAAATAATGAGGTTTTTGTGAAGTTTTCCCTCACATACAGAAACTTCACAAAAGACAAATATAATGAATCATATATATATTAATAAGGGAGAGATTTATGGCATCGTTACTGCGCTTAGCAAACATTAAAAAAAGTTATAACATTACCAAGAGTCAGCAACAAGTCGTATTGAAAGGAGTAGATATTGAATTTAGTCGAGGAGAACTTGTCGCATTAGTCGGAGAAAGTGGTTGTGGGAAATCAACACTCATTAATATTTTAGGTGGACTTGACACCGAATATACAGGCAGTGTTGTTGTGCGAGATCAATTCATTCGTGATTTTACTGAAAAACAGATGGATGACTATCGAAAACAACGCGTTGGCATGATTTTTCAAAACTATAATCTCATTTCTCATTTAACTTTAGCAGAGAACATTGAGATATCGATGAGAATGAGTGATATCGATTACAAAACAAGGCATCAAAGAGCAATGGATCTTTTAACCATGATTGGCCTACATGAATATGCCAATAAGTTTCCTTCACAATTATCTGGAGGACAACAACAACGTGTAGCGATTGCTAGGGCACTAGCGAATAATCCGTCAATCATTTTGGCAGATGAACCAACGGGAGCGCTTGATAAAGAATCTGAAGATATCATTTTGAATATTCTAAAAAAAATTGTTGAAACCGGAAAGTTAGTCATTATTGTTACACATAGTGAAGTCGTAGCGAGCAAATGTAGTCGGATCGTCAGACTTGACGAAGGCGTGATTATTTCTGATGAAACTAAATATAATATTAATGATAAATCAAAGTTTGAAAAAACGATTATGCCAAAACCGATTAAGACAAAAGATATCATTAAGATATCCCTCAACAATCTATATCAAAAATTAAGTCGAAGCATTCTTGTCTCCGTCGGACTTTCTTTGGGGATTGCGGCACTCATCTTAATCTTAAATCTTGGGAAAGGATTAACCAATTATGTAAATGAAGTCTATTCAGATAATCTTCAAACGACTCAAATTACATTAACCAACAACAACTTTACAACCTTTAGTGATACTCAAATAGAACAAATTCTTTCAGTGGATGGGTTAGCTACGGTGCACCAAACGAATACATTAACAAATATAGATTATTCATACGGGGACGTTTCTGGAATACTAGGAACAGTTTCTACTTACTACAGTGATTATTATCCGAGTATTTTATATGGTAGTCTACCAGAAGACACTTCTGGAATTGTAATTAATGAGGCTTTAGCTGCGGCAATAGGACCTGATGGAATCATTTCATCGATTGGCACAACGCTTGAAATCACAGTAGATGATTCAGTGTATTCCTATACGATTACTGGGATTTATGACGATATTTCTTCTAGCAGTGATCTCTATAACATTTATTTTGATTACACAAATTTAACAACTCTTCTTGGTAGTGATTATGAGGCTAATACATTATTAGTAATCTTGGAAAGTGTTGAATATACAACCAATGCCCTTGATGAATTTGAAGCACTTCATGTGAATGCACTTCAAGCGGATAATAGTGCTAATAGTGTTCTTTCCTATATTGATACAGGGACACAAGTATTAACAGGTGTCAGTGCAATTTCAATGGTTGTCGCTGCAATTATGATCTTTGTTGTTTTATATATTACAATCGTTGAAAGAACCAAAGAAATCGGAATATTAAGAGCCATTGGTTCTAGAAAAAAAGATATATCCAAAATGTTTATCGTCGAAGCAGGTATTATTGGAATTGCAGGAGGAATATTTGGTGTCTTGTTTTCATTTCTGGTTACTTTATTCACCAATACAATTACGAGTATTACACTAGATACAACATTAATTAGTTATCATATTGGCTATTATGCATTTGGAATTATCATGAGTTTTATTGTTAGTGTTATTGCAGGAATTGCACCAGCAGTAAAAGCAGCCGATCTTGATCCAGCTGTCGCTTTACGCTATGAGTAGGTGAAGGTATGGGAAGAAGATTATCAAAGAAAGAAAGGGCACAAATTAAAGAGAAGCATCGTCTAAGAAAGATAAGTCGACTTGAATCTGAAGATGCGAAGGGTATTAGCCGGAAAAGATATAAGCTGGTAATGAGCCCTAAAACTTTCTTTATTATGAAAGGCATCGGTATTGTTTTAATTCCTCTTGTATATTTTGCTTATTCCCCATTTTTAATCCTTGTTATGTTTTATTTTGTTGGATTATTTTTCGCTGGTATTGGACTAGAGCATTATCTAAATAAAAGTGTAATCAAGAGCAACCATATTCATATTCCAAAGTATGATAGTGCCATCGCTTTATTACTGATTAGTATTGGAATTTTTGGCTCCTCCTTTAGTGCAGCAAGAGGAAAAGTTGGAATGTTTGCCAACACAATATGGTTCAAAATAACGCAGGCATTTAATAATATGGGATCTTTACTAACGGGAGTAAGAAATATATTTTCTACACAACCAACATTTGGTTTTGGAGCGATGGATAAGCCTGACAATTTTATACCTAATGAAGCTGCTTTCCTAGAAAGAATGGATGGAATGGCTCCTCCTGGTGGAGGAGGAGCTTTCGGAGGAAGACCACAATTTGAGTTATCGATGGATGACATTCCAGTCGAATTTATGTTTTCTCAAGTTCTCTCGACTGTCACCACGGTATTAATTATCGCTGTGGGTGTTTTTGGTGCCCTATCACTATACTACACGTTTAAGAAAATAAAAAATTTCAATATCGAGCAAAATGAAGTCATTGTGGATAATGAAATTAAGATTCTTGAAGATGATGAGATCAGAAAAATACTCGATTTTGGAGATATTGTTGAGGAGATATAAAAAAAAGAGGAGCAATCCTCTTTTTTATTTCACAGTATCCATTTTTGGCATTGGTTTCAATTTGATTGATTGATCCTCTTGCCTGACATATAAATCTTCTTGGTTGCTTAGTGACCATTCTTTGAATAGTTCTACTTCATTTTTGTTTAAACGAAAATTATACCATTTTTCATATAATCGAAGTAATGGGTAGTTGATTTTAAGTTCTTTTGTTTGGTATTGATAGACATATGGATTATTACAAAAGATAAAAAATTTATTCGCAAATATTGAATCAATCATTTGTAAGGTGACTAATCCTTCGGACAAAAGATATTCTAAAATCATGAAGAACATGACATAGTTGCCCATCAATCTACCATCGGCAGGAGTGAATTCTACAGATTTGTCATCACGGTATTCTTTCAGTTTCATATAAATCTGATGAATATCACCATCATCCGAAAAATTCTCATTCAGATTATAAATAAATTCAGCTTTTTTAATTTTATGGTCCCTGTTTAATTGAACCAAGATGATTAAGAAACCAAGAATCGCAGTAGCAATTGTAATCATATCACTTACTGCAGGAGTAGCTGTCCAACTCACAACAATGATTATCACCATTACGACAACAACAAGTAATATTTGAAAGTATCGGTTGTTAAGTATTTTCAATTTTTGTCCCCCTATTTTCTATTATTTTTCTATTTTCTTCATTATATCATATTTGATGAGGTAAATTAGCATCATCTTAGTTTATAAATATAAATTATTGAAGTGAATTTACTTTTTCGATAAATGATGTATAATAGATATATTGAAATATTTGTTTTTTATCAAAGGGGGAAAACTGATGAATTACAAATGGTTAATGTATGCTAGAATCAATACGATTATTTATTCTGTGGCTGGCGTATTGATGCTTTTAGTGATTTGGTTAACAGGTGAGTTTCGTGAAAACTTATATAGCAACGTTATAGATTTAGTTCTCTTTTTTGGAATAGCATCACTCAATGTTTTTGCTTCCATAGTGATTATATACCGAACGAAGAGGAAACAGTCTGAGGGGCTCCTAGCCAAATTAGTGATTTCTTTCTCTTTTATCGGCGTTCTTATTGGCAATATTTATTACGCGTGTCCAACGTATCTGATTGCTAAAAACAATTTCAATCGTAAGTAAGTAATCAAATGAAAAAAAAGCATTTGATTCTCCTATATTCAATTTCATTCATCTTTTTTGTGTTCGTACCGGTCTTTTTCTTTTATGAAATGACTCAAATGCAATTCTCGTATCTTGGCTATTCCACCAGCTTTTACTCAGTTTACAAATTGTCTCGTTCTAGTTGGGATATCGTTGATATTGGACTGATGATTATCATGGTGGTTGTCCTCGCTAGTAATTTGATTTTTAAAATCAAGAAGAATGTTCTATGGCCATTACGCTATTCATTTCTTTTGTTAACATGGATAGCGAGAAGTATGTTTGTGATGCCATTTCTTTTCATATATTATCAGATTAAAGATAGTTATTACTATTACTGGTCAATTGGATTTGAACGATACGTTATATAACGCAATCGCCACTAGCAACACAGAGATGAATGAACTATACTTGCAAATTGGTCATGATAGTGTCATAGATCCTCAATTTATGAGTTTGGTCTATGGAGAGACGGTATACTATGTCATTGCTCTAGCAATATTGATTGCACTTCCAATTCTTTCCTTTGTCAAAGGTCGAAAACAACTCAGTTAATCAAAACTGAGTTTTTATTTTGTTTAGCTAAATGAAATGACATTTTGAAAAGTTTGTGGTAAACTAGTAGAAAATATTTTTAGGTGATTATATGAGAAAACACATTAAAGAACTATCACTTGTTGGAATTTTTCCAGCGTTAATGGCTGCGACTGCAGGTTTTTATATCCCTTTAGGGACATTACCCAGTATCACTTTTCAGACTTTTTTTGTTTTCTTAGCTGGACTCTTGCTTGGCTCAAGAAAGGGAAGTTTAGCGATATTGATTTATGTCTTAATCGGAGCGATTGGACTTCCTGTATTTAGCGGATTTCAAGGTGGGCTAGGAGTCTTGTTTGGTTATAGCGGTGGATTCATTTTATCCTTTATTCCTTCCGCGTTTATTGTAGGGCTTTTGAAGGAGAAACTTCCACCTACGAATCATAATTTTCTTGGATATTTAATGATTCTATTGATTGGAAATGTTGTGATTTATCTTGGAGGAAGTATTTATTTAGCAATTCTTACTAAAACCTCATTTTATTTAATCATTACAAGTTTTATAATTTATACCCCAGGTGATTTAGTCAAAATAGTCGCATCCATTTTAATTTATCAAAGACTGAATAAAATATTACTAAATAGGTGATAGAATGAGCATTGAGAGAGTTAGACAATATTTTCAAAAATACCAAATGGAGGATCGAATTCTAGAATTTGAAGAATCTAGCGCAACAGTTGAACTTGCCGCAATTGCTTTGGGATGTGAAGGGAAAAGAATCGCAAAAACACTTTCGTTTCATGTTTTTGATGAAGTCGTTTTGATTGTGACTGCAGGAGATCAAAAAGTAGATAATCAAAAATATAAAAGTTATTTTAATACAAAAGCAAAGATGTTGTCTTTTGAAGAGGCAGAACCACTGATTGGACATAGTGTTGGTGGTGTTTGCCCGTTTGGAGTGAATCCAGGAGTCAAAGTATATCTAGATATTTCATTAAAAAGATTTGATACGGTCTTTCCAGCTTGTGGAAGTAGTAATAGTGCTATCGAATTATCGATCAGTGAACTTGATAACTATTCAAATAATCTTGCGTGGATTGATGTTTGTAAAACAATAGAAACAACTTTTTAGAAGGTTCGATAGAAAGAGCCTTCTTTTTTATGACGAATATGTAACCGTTTTCTTGACAAATGATGTTATCATAGTTATAATGAATTTAAATTGCATTCATTAAAGGAGAAATTATGAGAAAAAGTGGATTGATTATCTTATTGTTTGTTTTTAGTTTTGTACTTATTGCTTGTGGAAGCGGCACTTCGAGTACCTCGTCTTTCACAACAGAAGAACCATGTGTATTTTCGGATGTATCGTTTACAGATGGCACACTTCACTACACTACAAATAACGTTTGTGAAATTGTGACGGTAGATATCTATGATACAAGTATGAACCTTTTAGGAACCTATCCAGATACTTCTGTTAATTTTAACTATCTATTAGACAATGGTTCTTATACCTTTGTTTTGAATGGTTACCTTATGGTTTCTGAAGTTCAAACACTGAAAGGGACTTATTCAGGAGGACAAATGATGATTGAAAATTCACTCAAGACGAATCTACTCGAAAGTGAAGAACTTAATAACGAAGCATTCATTCGCTATTTAGGGAGAACTAGTTATGATGATGCGTTAAAAACAAGGACGATGTACTTTTCTGGTTCAGGGTTTGAGGTTGGATTTTATGGCACTGAACTTTCAGTAACATTGGTTGCTTCAAATACTGCTTTACAAGATCAACCTTATTTTGTTGTCTTTTTAGATGGAGAAACAAATCCTAATCAAGGTGAAACATGGTTCTTATTCCAAACAGAATCAACCTATCAATTAGTCTCTGGACTTGAGGAAGGATACCATACACTCCGTATCGTAAAACGTAATGAAGCGATTGATTCAACGATGGCAGTAAAACAATTAACTACTGATGGATTCTTTATGAATCCAACTGAGGAAAAGTCATTGAAAATAGAGTTTATTGGTGCCTCGACAATGACAGGATATGGAAATCTAGCATCAAAGGCAAGTGAAACGAAAACTTCAGAGAATTCAAATGTACTCTTTGCTTATACGTATTTAAGTGCTTATTATTTAGACGCTGAATATTCAATCATCGCTGCTTCTGGATGGGGCGTTTCAAGAGGATATAATACTGGAGGAGTACTTGATGAAGTAAGGAATATTCCAAATGCCTATAACTATACAGGAATCACTGATCAAGGTTTAGTCACAGAAGCATTGCCTTGGGACCAAGAGAGTTATGAACCAGATATTATCGTTATCGCACTAGGATCCAACGACTTAAATTCATCAGGATATAGTTCGATGACTTCAGAAAATCAGGCTGCTTTTGATTTTCAGTTTAAAACAGATTTCTTAGCATTTTTAGATCATATTCATGCGTTGCATCCTGATGCGATCATCATTTTAGCTTATGGGATTTTAAGCGAAAATACCGTCTTAGAAGCGATAACGCTAGATATCATTAACAGTGTTACTGATGAAACTATGGTTATTTATGGATGTAAATTAACTCCTGCTGGAACCAATGATATTCCTTATGGCAGTGATTATCATCCAAGTGTCGGAACGCATTTAATTGCCGCAAAGGAATTGGCAGATTTCATCGTAGAGGTTACGAATTTTGAAATTGTTCATGGTGTGATTACCAAAGAATAAATCGATAAGCGAAGACATCTTCGCTTTTCTTTTTTTCCTTATAGTATTAATTTACAAACTGTGTAAAAAATGGTATGATATCGGTAATGATTTACAAAGGAAGTGACTCGCAATGCTTGCTAACCATTTTATTATTGGCATCTTAATCTTTGTGATTGCCTACGCAGCCATCGTTTCAGAAAAAATACATCGAATGGTCGTTGCAGTGTTTGGGGCAGGACTTATGATTTTGTTCCAAGTGCTATCGCAAGAAGAAGCCCTAGCAACCATTGATTTTAATACTTTAGGATTGCTTATTGGCATGATGGTACTAGTGATTATTATTAGACAAACTGGATTATTTCAATATTTAGCGATTAAATCCGCAAAACTAGCAAAAGGTAGTCCGACGAAAATACTCATCTATTTTTCAGTCATTACTGCAGTCGCTTCAGGACTTTTAGATAATGTCACGACTGTATTGTTAATTGTACCAGTTACACTGGTTATTTGTGACACATTAAAGATTAATCCGATTCCCTATGTTGTCGCAGAGATTATGAGTTCAAATATTGGAGGGGCAGCGACACTGATTGGTGACCCACCAAATATTATGATTGGTGGAGCGACTGGTTTTGGGTTTATTGACTTTATGGTGAACTTATTTCCATTAATGGTTGTTAACCTTGTTGTAGTGATTTTTCTACTTAAAATACTCTTTAAAAAATCCTTTATCGTTGAAGAAGAAAGAAAACAAGAATTACTGTCTTTCGATGAGAAAAAAGCAATTACAAATAAACCTTTATTAATCAAAAGCCTGATTGTTCTGGGGCTTACAATATTTGGATTCATTGTCGCTGAGATGGTTCAGATTGAAACCGCTAGTATCGCTTTATTTGGCGCTTCCCTGCTACTATTAATCGGTAATGTAGAACCCGAAGACATTCTTGAAAAGGTTGAATGGACTACAATTTTCTTCTTTGGCGGACTCTTTATCTTAGTAGGAGCTCTAGAAGAAATAGGCGTCATCACATTGCTTGCTGAGAAGGTATTAATTATTACCGAAGGAAGCATAGCAAAAACAACAGGCATTGTTCTTTGGATGTCTGCTATCCTATCTTCATTCCTTGATAATATTCCTTATGTTGCGACGATGATCCCACTTGTGGATACCATTAGTAATGGATCAGTAGAGGCATTTGCTCCAGTGTGGTGGGCACTTTCAATTGGTGCTTGTCTTGGCGGAAATGGAACGATCATAGGAGCTTCTGCCAATGTTGTTTCAAGAGGAATTTTAGAAAAAAATGGACATGAATTATCATTCCTGAAATATATGAAAGTAGCTTTTCCACTTACGATACTGACAATCATCATTTCAACAATATATCTTTTTATATTTTATCTATAATGGAGGAAGTAAATTATGCTGAACCGATATGTAGAATCAGAAACAAATCAACATGTGATGAAATTGATCCAAATGGGCGCCGATGTAAAAGTAGTGTCTGGCCAACTAGTTTATGTAGCATTTGATATTACAGATGAAGTAAAAGTATCTTATGTTTATAATATAAACAAGAAAAACAGATACTTTTTAGAGCGGATTAAACCCTATCCGATTGCGGTAAAGGAGTTTAATACTGCTGAAGATATTATTAATATTATTAAAATTGATGTTGAACAGTTTAAAAATGCTGCGAAAAGTCATAACATCCAAGATTTTATTCAGACAAATTATGATTTTCATAATGTGATTTTAACTTTTGAAGATTTATTTCTCTATTACAATGTTGACCGAGAAACCTTTATCGATATTAAGCAACATATCAATGAAATTTATCAAACCATTAATAAAGCAAAAATCAAATCTCCAAGAGTCTATTTTGGTAAAAACCCAGATCATTTATCGGAAGAAGACTAACACACTATCTTAGTGTGTTTTTTTTATGTAAAATTAGTGATTTTATTGTTTATGATTGAAAATGTATAGTATAATAGAAGTAATCAATTACTGCAAGGAGGAAAGTTGCATGTCTGAAATGGTAAAACTCGAATATTTGAACAAAGATTATTCGGGATTCCAAGCATTAAGAAACGTGAACTTATCGCTAGATAAGGGCAAAATTATTGGACTATTAGGTCCGAATGGTAGCGGAAAAACAACGCTCATTAAAATTTTAACTGGAATGACACTTCAGTATACGGGAAGTGTATCTGTAAACGGAAGAAAACTAGATAATGATTCGAAAGCAGTCATCGCTTATTTGCCTGATCAACTTTATTTCGATCGTTGGATGAGAATTAAAGATTTAGAAAAATATTATGAAGATATGTTTTCTAATTTTAACAAAAGAAAATTCCGTGAACTCATTCAAAAATTTAGAATTGAAGACCGTGTCTTTGTAAGAAAACTATCCAAAGGTAATCAAGAAAAACTTCAACTAGCTTTAGTACTAGCAAGAGAAGCACAACTCTATATTTTTGATGAACCGATTGGTGGTGTCGATCCAGCGTTAAGACAAATCATTCTTGATACAATTATGGAATATCGAAACACGGATGCTACAGTGATTTTATCTACTCATCAAATTTATGATGTTGAGGATTTATTTGATGAAGTCATTTTCTTAAAGGATGGAGAAGTATATTTGCATCGAAATACAAAAGAACTTCTTGAAGAAAAACAAACAACGCTCTTAGAATTATTCAAGGAGGTGTTCAAATATGCTCATTAAGTTAATCAAACACGAACTTATCGCAAGTTATCGTACCTATGTTCCGATTTACGTTGCTCTATATGGGTTAGCATTGATGATGTTTGTGACCTATAAAGCAAATACGGACTCATTATTTGCTATATTACTTGGTGTTTTTATGTTATTACTTGGAGCGATGTCTATTTTTATTATCTATAATCTAGTCATCTCATTGGGTTCAAGAGTGTATGGCAAACCTGGATACTTACTCTTTTCAGTACCAGCGAAAACCTGGGAAATTATGCTTGCGAAATTTCTTGTGAATTATATGTGGGTTATTGTTTCCATTTTTGTCACTGCTAGTTCATTCTATTTAGCCTTTGGATTACTCGGTGTTTGGGATGAGTTTGCTTCTACATTCCAATATCTATGGGATATGATAGGATTTACTTCAAACGAATTATGGGGGATGGTATTTTATGCCATTACTTATGTCGCTTATCTCATTTTCTTTTTTATGTTCTTATTTAGTTTACTCAATGTTATTTATAAAGGCGAAAAGAAGATTTTCTTTGGTGTTCTTTTATATCTAGCGATGAATTTCGTGACAAACTTAATTAATCAGGCGGTAATCAATTCATTTGATACTTCATCTCTTTCTGAAGGTGTGATGAATTACATGTTCTATTTGACTTTTTATTACCTTATTCTCGCACTAATTTTTGGTGGATTAAATTATTATTTGATGAATAAAAAATTAGAATTACAATAACAAATAAATGAAAAAGCAGTTCAAGCGAACTGCTTTTTTTGTTGTATAAGATAAGAAATCAAATAGGAGGATTTATTATCTTTTAACGATATATTTTCTTGCGTCTAGTGCAACTGCTGCGACGATAATAACGCCTTTAATAATGTATTGATAGAATACATCAAGTCCTAAGAAGTTCATACCGTAGGAGATAATGGTAAACATCAATACACCAGTAACTGCCCCACTTACACGACCGATACCACCACTAAATGAAATACCTCCAACAACACAGGCTGCAATGGCATCTAGTTCATAGTTGACCCCAGTACCATTCGAGGCACTACCAATACGAGCGGCTTCTAAGAATCCACCGAGACCGTATAAAACGCCAGCAAGGATATAAACTAAAATGGTTGTTTTTACAATGTTTACTCCTGAAATTTTCGCTGCTTCTGGATTACCACCTACAGCAAACATATTCTTACCGAAGGAAGTTTTATTCCAGACAACCCAAATGACGATTGTTACAAGGAGCGCATAGACGATTAGTTTAGGAATTTCAAATCCAAATAGATAAAATCTACCTACAACGAATTCGGTATATCTTGGATCAAACCCACCAATTGGTTGAGGGCCTGGGTCCCCACTTGCAAAATACATCGATAGGATTCCGTACAATGCAACGGAAGTACCTAGGGTTGCTAAGAATGGATGGATTTTGAAAACTGAAACGACAAATCCATTGATTGCACTAAAGAACGAGGTGACGAGGATTGCAATAATTAGTGGAACAATCAAAGGTAGTTCAGGTAAGTTCGTATAGAATCTACTACCATAAGTAACTGCTTGTAATAGTGATGCTGAGATAATCGCCGCAAAACCGACCATTCGACCTAATGAAAGGTCAGTACCTTGTAAAATGATGATCCCGCCAACACCAAAGGCTAGAATTAATCGAACTGAGGATTGCGTTAAGATGTTCTTAATAACGGTTGGACTCAAAAAATTTGGAGCACTAATAATAACATAAATGATGAAAGCTAAGATAACAAAGTAAATCGCGTTATTCACCATAAAATTAGAAGTATCTTTTTCATTCCAATTTAAATGTTTATCAATCTTGCGTTGGTAATTTACTTTGAAATTCTCCCAAATACGTTCATACCATTTATAAACAATTTCCTCTTCAGCACTTACAAGTACTTCTTTTTCAGAGGATTTTTTCCAAAATGCGATAGCATTTAAGAATTTTCCATATAATCTAAATATTTTCGTGATTCCTTTACCAATCACACCAAAGAATTTTTTCATGTTTTATCCTCCTAAAGGTATTTCGCAGATAATTTAAAGATTTCTTCTTGCGATGTTTCTTTCGAATTGACAATCCCTGCAAGTCTTCCATTACTCATTACTGCGATACGATGTGTTACACCAAGTAATTCAGGCATTTCTGAAGAAACCATGATAATTGATTTTCCTGCTTCAACAAGTTGAATCATCAATTGATAGATTTCAAATTTAGCTCCAACATCAATTCCTCTCGTTGGTTCATCCATCAGTAGTACATCTGGATCCTTTAATAGCCAACGTCCAATAATGACTTTTTGTTGGTTACCACCAGAAAGAGAACGAATTAATTCTTGTTGGGAAGGTGTTTTTACACGCATGTTTTTGATTTGTTGATCTGTATCAGAAATCATTCCTTTTTCTGAAAGAAGTCCAATTTTGTTTTTGTAACTTTCGATGTTTGCAATTGTCATATTAAACCGAATGTTGGACATCGGATAAATTCCAGTCACACGACGTTCTTCAGTAACAAGTGCAAAACCGTATTTGATTGCATCTTCAGGAGAATGAATATGAATCTTTTTCCCATTCAGAAGAATTTCACCGCTTTCTATATGTCTTGCACCAAAAATGGCTTCGACTAGTTCGGTTCTTCTTGAACCAACTAATCCTCCAATACCTAAAATCTCACCTTTTCTTAATGTAAGTGAAACATGATGTACTTTTGGAGGATAGGTTGTTGATAAATCTTTTACTTCAAGTAATGGACCTTTACAACTATCAGGAACTTCAGGGAAACGTTGACTTAATGTACGGCCAACCATCATTCGAATGATTTTATCCATATTGAGATTTTTTGTAAAATCTGTTCCGACCATTTGACCATCTCGTAGAATCGTCACTTCATCGGTGATTTCAAAGACCTCTTCCATTTTATGGGAGATATAAATGATGCCGACACCATGTTCTTTAAGATGTCGCATAATTTCAAATAGTTTGTCTACTTCATTTTCGGTTAAAGAAGAAGTAGGTTCATCAAGAACGATAATTTTTGCATCGTAGCTTACTGCTTTTGCAATTTCAACCATTTGACGCTGTGATACACTGAGTTCATGCATTTTTTTACGTGGATCGATTTCGATATGTAATGAATGGAATAAATCTAACGTATCTTTCAACATTTTCTTTTCATTAACGAAACCACGTTTACGTGGATATCTACCTAACCAAATATTATCTAACACGGAGCGTTGTAATACTTGATTTAATTCTTGATGCACCATCGATATTCCATTCTCTAGTGCATGTTTTGGATCATTAAAATTGAAGGGAACATCATTTAAAAAGAATTCCCCTTCATCTTGAATATAAATTCCGAAGAGACATTTCATTAAGGTTGATTTACCAGCACCGTTCTCACCCATTAGGGCATGAATGGATCCAGGACGTATTAATAAATTTACTTTATTCAATACCGTAATGCCTGAAAACGACTTAGAGACGTTTTGTATTCTTAACAAATATTCACTCATGGCTTTTCACCTCTTTACATAGTTAAGCAAACTAGATGGAAGCACATTGCGTGCTTCCATCTTTTGTCTGCAAATTAATCTTTAATTTTTATTGGAAATCTTGATAGTTTTCTTTTGTTACAGCAACATAAGCAACACGAACAGCTTTTGTTCCATCGTCTCTAACAACCCAAGTAGTTCCTTCAGTTACAGGTAAACCTTGAGCAGCATTGATTGCTAAGTCGATTGTAGCACGAGCTTGGTTAACACCGTCATTTAAGACAGTACCATTCATTTGGTCAGCACCAATCATTTCTAATGCTTGAGCTAATGCATCTACACCATAAAGTGGATAGAATTTATTTGCTTCTTCCATTGAAGTATAAGCACCAAAAGCCATACCATCATTGTTAGAAATAACTAATTCGATTTGATCACCAAAAGAAGTAATCCATGCATCCATTGTGTTTTTAGCTTCAGCTGTATTCCAAGTAGTAGAAGCTTGGATAGCTAATTGTTCAACAGCGATTCCAGCGTCTGTGAAAGCTTTAACAGCTTCTAAAGTTCTTGCTTCTGCATCTGGATGTCCTGGTTCACCTTTTAGTAAAACATATTGAACCTTACCATCATTGTTTTTGTCCCAAGAAGGATTAGCTTGCCAGTCCGCAACCATCATTTGTCCTTGGATAACGCCTGCTTCTGCAGAGTCAGTTCCAACGTACCAAACTTTGTCATAAATATCCATAACGCCGTCTTCAGTAGCTTCTTTATTGAAAAGGATTAGAGGGATACCAGCAGCTTGAGCTTTTTCAATAATAGTTCTAGCAGCAGCTGGGTCAACAAGGTTAATTGCTAGTACATCAACGCCTCTTGAGATGAAAACGTCAACTTGGTCATTTAATTTAGCTTGATCGTTTTCTGAGTCAACGATATCAAGAGTAACGCCTTTTTCTTGAGCATAAGCTTCTAATTCTGGACGAACAACACCATTCATGAAGTTATCTCCATAAGTATAGATGTTAGCGCCAATTACGATTGTGTCTTCTTCAGCTTGGCATCCTATAAAAGTGACTCCAAGAAGAAGAATTGCGATTGATAATAATAATTTTTTCATTTTTTTCTCCTCATTTTTTATTTAAAGCGCTTTCATAATATCACTTTCATAAAGAGAAAAAAATGCAATATCTTACACAAAATTTTAAAATTTCACTAAAATATCACATTTCTTATATTAATTTTATGATTCAGTTAAAGTATATACTTCATAGTCAACCCATACATAATGGGTATTTTCTAATGAAATATCAAAGGTGCTTAAATCGGTTCCAAAGAGGATATACTGGGCCAAATCTACGGTTGCGCTTGCTTGTCCCAGAGCATCATTTAAGACAGTTGCATATAGATATCCTCGTTGCATCCAGCTCACTGCTTCACTTATTCCATCAATTCCAATCACTGGAAGCCAAGGTTCACTGTCACGTTCGATGATAGAGTTTTCATTGGTATCGACAAATATTCCGAGTTCAATCATTGCCTCGATTGCCCCGATTGCCATGGCATCATTATTTGATATGATGACTTCTACTTCAGGGTAGTTTGGAAGAATTGTTAACGCCCTATCACGAGCAATATCTTCATTCCAATCACAGATTTCTGTTGTGAGCACATCGAGTGAAAAGCCACTGCCTTCAAGTTCAGATTCAATGTACTCCGTTCGAAGTTCTGCATCCTGATGACCTTGTTCGCCTTTAAAGATGATGGCTTGAATAATATTATCATTATTTTTGTCGAATTCGTTTAGTGAAAGTGGATTTCCACCAAATAGCGAAGCGACTATTTCAGCCTGTAAAATACCAGATTGTTCTGCCTTCGCGCCGACGTAATAGGCTTGGTCATAGATATCAAGATCTTTTTCAAGGGGTTCACGGTTGATAAAGATGACTGGAATATCCATCTCTTTTGCTTTTTCAATAATTGGATAGACGCCAAGTCGATCGACAGGGTTAATAATCAACAAACTTGGATTGAGTTTTAAGACTTCTTCAATTCGTTCATTTTGAATGATTTGTGAGTTTTGAGCATCATGAACTTCTATATCAAAGTAGTTCTTACCTGCGCTAACGATATTTTCACTTAACTGTTCGATATAAGGATCGTTCATATCGTAGATAAACAAATACACTTTTGAACTATCCGCTTGACAGGATACCAATGGGAAAAGCAATAGAAGAAGAAATAGATTAACGATTTTTTTCATCTTGGAGATCCTTTCTAAGTGGAAGTATTAGTTTTACATTTGTCATTTGATCGAGAATAGAAGTGATAATGATATCGGCTTCTTCACCATAATAAAGTTTTAATCGTTGATAAACGTTTCTTAAGCCAACACTATTTGCTTTATCTTCGTTTCTCATTGATTGATATAAACTTTCAATTTTTTCGTCAGTAATACCGTACCCATTGTTCTCAACTTCAAATTTTAGTTTTTGATTGTGAATATAGGCTTTAATCGTTATGTGCCCTGTACCAAATTCGGTATTGATTCCATGCGAAATTGCATTTTCAATAATCGGTTGTAAAATCAATTTCACGGTTGTGAATTCATAGACCTCTGGATCAATAAAGAACTCGAAGTCAAACTTCTTGTTATACCTGATTTTTTGGATGAGTAAATATTGACGTGCATGTTCAAGTTCATCTTTCGCGGAGATGGTGTTTTTACCTCGTGAAATAGAGATTCTAAAAAATCTTGATAGGGCAATGACCATTTCGATAACTTCTTTGTTTTGGTTATTTTCAGCTAACCACACAATTGAATCTAATGTGTTATATAAAAAATGAGGATTAATTTGCGTTTGTAAGGCTAAAAACTCAGATTTTCTCTTTTCCTTTTGCTCTGTGACAAGTCGGTTAAGAAGTTGATTGATTTCTATAATCATATGATTAAAAGTTTCGGATAGACTGACCACTTCTTTTTGGCCAGTGATATAGATTTCTTCCATCAAGCCTTCTTTTTCCATTTTTGCCATGTGATCTTGTAATTTGACCAGCGGATTGGATATTCGCTTGGCTAAAAACATCGAGAAGAAAAGACTTAATAAAAGTGCTCCACCAAAAACCGCTGACTCAAGAAGATACATTGTTTGCCTAGTTTCATAGATCGTGTTCATATTGATGAATGTCGCAATGCGCCATCTTGTGTTTTTTAATGTGTTGATGTTAACATACATATGATCACCGTTTAATATAACGGACTGTCCACCAAGGATAATCTCATCGACAACTTGTTTACTATCACATGTGATGTCTGTACAACTAGAAAGAGAAGAATAAACAAAATCAGATTCATCATTTAAGATCAATATATGGCCGTTGATACCTAAATTTGTTTTCTGTGCTAAATCAATCAAGTTTTCAGTATTTAAGTCGATCATTAAGATGCCTTCATGGAGTTCTCCAGCATCGTAATACTTAATTGATTTCGTTACGGTAATCACTTCACTTGGTGAATCACCGAAAATAACTTCTTGATGAGGTGAAGAGAAATGGAATATATCTTTATCGTGTACCGCTGCGACAAACCAAGGTTCATCGAGGACATTAATCGTGACGTCACGATCATCCCCAAGAATAAAAACATCTCCATTATCATCAAAAAGAATGATAGATACAATATCTTTTGACATCTGTGATGCTTGAATATAAATGCTTTCTAAATTCATTACTTGATCACTTACGGTTAATTCAATGGTTTGGCGATTAAGATAGTTGCTGGTCTCAATCACTTGATCAATGTAGTTTTCATAGTTCATGATAACTTGTTTGTTGATTTCTCTTGAACTGGTACTGATGACTTCTGCAGTAGAAGAATTAAATAACATATAATGCATGACGTTTGCGACAATCAGAGCGAATGTGACGATTGCCATCATCACAAAAACAATTCCTTGTGAAATAGAGAGTCTCTTAAACATATAGTTCCTCCCTAAATTGTTTTGGTGACATTCCTGTATATTTCTTAAAACTATGACTGAAGTAGTACACTTCATTGTATCCAGTCATCAGGGATATATCAATGATTTTATGGTTTGTCGTCCGAAGTAACTCTTTTGCTTTTTCCATTCTTACTTGAATGACATATTTATTAAAAGTAATATTCTTTTCGCGCTTGAGTAACATACTTAAATAAGAAATAGAGATGTTTAAATAATCACATACCATATTGAGGGAAAGGAGTGGATCGTCATAATGCTTATCGACAAAAGCGATAGCATCATTTAAGACTTCGTCTACCCATGTTTTTGAACTATCAATATAACGTTTTCTTAACTCGAATATCGTTGTCTCAATCCATGTAAATAAATCGTCGATACGCGCAAATGACTGAAGAATCTGTAACATCGATCCATCGATTAAATCATCTGTATCTGCACTGATTGTTTGAGAAAAATTGAGAATGATATTGGCAAAGCTGATTAAGTATAAATCATGGGCTAAATGATAGTTTTTTTGTGCATTGAAAGCTAACTTCTGAGCTTCTAAAACATCATGTAATTCTTGGTTCGTTCCAAACCGAACGATATTGTCAATCTCATGGATTTCTTCAGGACTTAACATAATATGTTTGATTTCTTTGTTTTCAACATCGGTAATATACACAATTCTACCTGTGTTTAAGAATTTTCCATATTGGATGGCTTGCCTAGATTCTCTAAAAGCAATGGAGAGTTTGCTGATATGATTAAAAATGGAAGAGACTCCGACGCGGATTCTGATTCGCATGTATTGTTCTGCAGATTAAAGTAATTCATATAAAAAAGCGTCAATTGTTGGGATTAATGGTCGATGGTCTTGCTTAATATAAATGAAGATTCCATCTTGAATACTCATTGCATAACTTGATTCTTTCTCTGGAAAAGAAGAAGTCATCATTTCTGATAATAAGATTTGTAGTTTTTCAAGAGCGATTAAGCGATCCTTATCTTCACAAGATTCGATTTCAACCCATGAGGCGATGAATGAACCTTGGATGCTTGTAAAACCGAGTTTTTTTAAGTTATCAATATCTTCACTTCGATTGTCATAAGATATTACCAAGTTACTTAGGAATTGCTTTATCATGATGGGAATACTATCCTGATAGTTTCTAAGTGCGACCTCGACATTATATTTCCGTGAGTATTCATCATCGAGTCTCGTTTTCAAATCGGCTAAAAATTGATTAATATCTTCAAGCGTAATTGGCTTCATCAAATAACTAATGACATTCAGATTGATCGCTTCTTGTGCATACTTAAATTCATCATAGCCTGAAATAAAAGCGACCTTTACAGTTGGGAAGTCTCGCTTTAACATTTTAGCTAATTCGATTCCATCAATAAAAGGCATTTTAATATCGGTTAAGACAACATCGGGTCTTAATTCTTCGACAAGTTCATAAGCATCATGACCATTACCTGCTTTTCCAACAACTTGAAATCCTTTATCGTTCTCAATTAAAGATGAAATTCGACCACGAATTTCATCCTCATCATCCACAAGTAATATTTTATAGTTATTCATCATTACCTCCAAAGAAAGCGCTTAATTTTATTGTATCATAGGATATCTTTTAAAAGCAAAAAAAGTTTTATCCTTCAAACAATAAAAAAACACGGCATTCACCGTGTTACTTTTTGAATATTGTAAGTTTCACAAAAAAATGAGCTTGTTCTGAAAATGGCCATATCAACCATTGATGAGTGACTGGATTTAAATATTCTTCTAAGTTTTCTACGCCGAAATCTCCTGCACCATAGCCAAATTTATTTTGGTATTCTTTTAAGTGCGCATCCATTTTCGAAGGATGATGGATGTCTTTTGATAGTTTCAGATAAAATGGTGAAGTAATATCCGCTTCAAAGATGTCAGATATAGAAATCATCGTTCCGTTATCTTTTAATTGGTTTATTAAAGACTTATTCAGATAATCGATGGATTTTGAAGCGACCACCATCATTTCTTCGAAGGCATAATTGAGCAAATGAATATCGATTCCTTTTTCTTTTAAAGCTTGGTAACTTTGATGAAAAATTGGGATTAACATCTGGGTGTAGATTGGAAGAAGAATGATGACATCATATTCAAGTGTAGACTTGGATTTTTCAATAGATGTAAACACCTCTTCAAATTTTTCCATATAAATATCAATATCTGTTTTTGATTTCGCTAAAATGAGCGTTGTATAAAGTTCTTCCAGCAAGTCTGTTTGTGACAGGTTGGTAAAATCAGTCTGAAGAGTCTTTACTTCACCGTCAAGATGGTATTTTTGAACTCCTCGGTTGATCGCATCTTCATCAATGTCTGCTAAAGTTAAATTTGAAGTAGCTTTATTCAATTGTTCTAAATCAATATCATCGGCATTTCCAACAGCCCCAACAAAACAAGAATCAGAAGATGTTAGATAAGGAAGAATCATTGAAGTTAAGGCAAGACGATATTCTTTCCAGCGTGCAAATCGGTCATTCTCACTTTGATTAAGTTGTTCATAAAAATCTCGTAAATAATTCAATCAAATCACCTTTTTCTATTGAAGTTGTAAGGAATCCTTGGTATATTGCATAATTTCGATTGGATTGCCATCAGGATCGTTCATCCAACATTGATAATTATTGTCTTTTCCAAGAATAACCGGCTTATCAAGAGTAAGTCCTATACGAGCAATGTGTTTCTCGAACTCAAAGATGTCCTCGACTTCAAGACACAAGTGTTGATAACTCATCGCCTCTTTACGAGGGAAGTTAAGTGATGAATAGAATAACTCAATAAACTGTGATTTCGAAACTTCAAGATAGACAATCCACGGTTGATTCATGTCATCTTCCAATGTAAATTTCTTTTTGAAACCAAATGCTTTGTTATAAAAAGAAATGGAATTTTCCATATTTGAAACTTGAAATGCTAAATGTGCAATACCTTTAATCATAATTTCACCCCATCAATATTATATCGCATTCTCATGTGATATTTATTTCTATTTCTTTATAAAGTTGTAAAGACTTTGTGAAGAAGCACAAATTCAGTAGTTCATTTGATACAATAATATCACAAAGTAAAATTTGTTTATTTGTGAAAGGAGGTTGCGTTCATGTTTCAAAAATTAATCGACCGTTTTATGGCATTTGATAAACTACGTTTCGTACTCTATTTGACAATCATCGTGACGTTATTCATCGGTCTAGTCAACGCCTATCAAATCGGCGTGAACATTGAAGATTTTTACGCATTAATCCTTTATTTTTCACTACTTTTTATCTTTGATTTATTTTATACTAAATGGATTAGTATTTTTATCTTCCTAGCATACACCCTTGGTCTATATTACATTTTTTATAATTCTATGGTAATGTTTTATCGATTTTTTCAATGTCGAGGTACCTATTTCTATGTGGATAACTTAGGTAGTTTATTTTCTCTTGTTTTTGTATTCTTCCTGCTTATTGTATTTGTCGGAATGAAATTGATAACTGAACGAAAGAAGTATTTCCAAGTAGCGTTTATTGTCATGTTCACAATGTTTAGTGTATCCTTCATCGTCTTTCAACTCGATGTATTCTTCGATATCTTACCGAATTGTTTTGTCGCACTGAGTGATATTTATAATCCACCTGTATTTCCATATGGTATCTATGAATATTCATCGATTCAAAATATACAATTTTTGATATTTGGAATTAAAGATGTTATGTTTCTTCTTTTATTTTATACAATGGGATCCAGAAAACAAATCATGGAATAAGCCACGCTTATTCCATTTTTTTTATACATTCAGCGGATTCATGAAGGCTTGAGTTCACAAAATTGGATACAGGATAATATTCCATGAATGTATCATCATAAGGAATTAAATATTGTTTTAATAATTTCGTGTCGTGAATCGTGGGATCCAACCAAATTTTTATCTTGTCATGATCTAAAATCACTGGCATCCGGTCATGAAGGTCCTTCATTAATGGATTGGCCTCAGTCGTAATAATGACTGTGGAGTGATATTTTGTCCCATCACTTTTTGTGAATGTAGTATAAAGACCAGCAAGTGCAAAGATTTCTTGATTCTTTTTTTGGATTCGGTAAGGTTGTTTCTGTGATTCATTCCTTTTCCACTCATAAAAACTATCTGCGAAGATTACACATCGCTTTTTCTCAAAAGACGGAAGATAAGAAACCTTTTCTTCTAGCGTTTCTGATTTTGCGTTAATCATCGTATAACCAGTACTGACCTCTTTTGCAAAAGGAGGAACAAAACCCCAGTGTAAAGGACCCACGCGGTAACGTGCTCCATCACTAATCATACTAAGAACTTCTTGACCTGGAGAAATATTATATCTAGGTAATCCAAGTTTTTGATTGGTAATGGATATTTCGAATTGATCGCCAATGTATTTGATGAAAGCTTGATCTGTTACGGCTAATGTAAAACGCCCACACATAGTATCACCTCAAATCAATTATATCATAGAAAAAAAGAAAATGAAGAAATCTGATTTTTTCTCTAATTCTGGAGAAAATTTCACCTAAGCATTTTTAAGCAAATGATTTGCTTTTTTAGAGGATTATTGCGATAATGTTAGGGTAATTTATTGGAGGTATTAACGATGAAAATTGAAATTTGGTCAGATTTCGCTTGCCCATTTTGTTACATTGGGAAGAAGAGATTTGAAAATGCATTACAAAAATTTGCACATAAGGATCAAGTTGAAGTGATTTATAAAGCTTATCAATTAAACCCAAATGCGCCAAAAGTGATGAAGGGAACAGCCTATGAAAGTTTCGCAGAAGGTCATCACACAACCGTAGAACAAGCAAAACAACGTTTTAACATGTTTACTGAAAATGCAAAAACTGTAGGGCTCACCTACAACTATGATATTATTCAAATGACGAATACAGTGGATGCACATCGCATTGCTAAATGGGCAAACCAATTTGGCAAAGAACCAGCAGTGACTGATCGTTTTATGAAAGCTTATTTTACAGAAGGATACAATCTAGCAGACTTTGATACATTAGTAAAACTAGTAGGTGAAGTTGGCCTTGATCAAAACGAAGCGAGAAATGTACTTGAAAAGAATGACTTCCTAGATAAAGTCTTATCTGAGCAACAAGAAGCAAGACAAATTGGTGTTCAAGGTGTACCTTTCTTCGTGATTAACCGAAAATATGGTGTATCCGGTGCCCAACAAGAAGAGTACTTCAGCGCAGCGCTAGAACAAATTTGGCAAGAAGAAAATCCACTCGTCTCACTTGAAGACGCAGATGAAGAGAGTGCTTGTACAGACGAATCTTGTTCTTTATAAGAAATAAAGCCATGAATTTGGCTTTTTCTTTTGAAAAGAAATGGCAAGTTCATAAAAATTAATGTATAATAGTTTTTGAATTAAGGAGGGAATCATGGCCGTATATCTAACTGAATTAGAAACATTAAAACAAAGAAAGAAAATGAGAGTTCCTTATCTCAACCGGTTTTTGTTATTAGCTTATCACGAGGAGAAAGTATATTGTATCCATGATAAGTGTCCTCATATGGGTTCGACGCTTTCAAACGGTATTTTAGAAGGAGAAGTGATCACTTGTAAAGATCATGGCTTACCGATCTCTTTAGTTACCGGTGAAGTCACTGATGCTAGCAAAGCTGAGTTCTTAAAAATCGACGAGTATAGTCGTAGTGTCAGAGCCTATAAAACATTCATTCAAAATGGGAAAGTCTACTTGGACCTATAAGCAAAGCAATGGTTTTTTTGCATCATTTGAGGTATAATAGAAGTAGATAAAATGAAGTAGGAGGTCTAAATATGGACAAAATATATGATTTAGTAATTATTGGCGCTGGTCCAGCTGGACTTGGTGCTTCCATTTATGCTAGTCGCGCAATGCTTGACTTTGTATTCTTAGAAAAATGGCTACCTGGTGGAGAAATTGCGAACACATATGAAGTTGAAAATTATCCAGGAATCAATCATGTGAGCGGCGCAGAATTATCGGATTTAATGATTAAACACGCAGAAGAACTTGGCGCAAAAATACAAAATGAAGGTGTAACTGATGTTGATTTCACAGGGGAAATCAAGAAAGTTGTTACACGTAAAAACACCTATTATACAAAAACAGTGATTATCGCGACAGGGGCATCCTCTCGTCGACTTGGTGTACCAGGAGAAGATCAGTTTTATGGTATGGGTGTATCTTACTGTGCAACCTGTGATGGTGCGTTATATAAAGATAAAGTAGTCGCAGTTGTCGGAGGTGGAGACGTCGCTGTCGAAGATGCAATCTATTTATCACGTATGGCAAAAAAAGTGTACTTGGTTCACCGTAGAAATGAACTTCGTGCAGTGAAAACATTACAAGAAAAAATGTTTCCTCTTCCAAATGTTGAAGTGATTTGGGATAGTGTTATTACCCGAGTAAATGGGGACCAATATGTAGCGAGCGTTCATATTCAAAATAAATTAACTGGTGAAGAAAAAGAACTTACGGTTGATGGCTTGTTCGTCGCAGTCGGAATGGATCCAAATAGTGAATTTCTCAAAGGAAAAGTTGAAATGGACAGTGGAAACTGGATTCTCACTGATGAAAATTGTGAGACGAGTGTCAAAGGCGTCTTTGCGGCAGGAGATGTAAGAAAAAAATTATTACGTCAAGTAATCACAGGGGTTGCGGATGGAGCCATTTCAGTATTTGCACTAGAAAAATATTTATAATAAAAAAAGGAGCCTCGGCTCCTTATTTTTTTAAGATGGCACGGACAGGTAAGGCTTCCGTGTTTTCAATTTTTAAAGGTAAGCATATCATGTCATAACTTCCTGCTTCGACGTCTTTGAGACGTAAGCCTTCCATAATAATGATATCATTTTCTAATAATAAATGGTGTGTTGGGTGTCCTTCTTGAGCACGTTCAATCCCAAGACCATCCGTTCCGACGCCACTTATATTTCGACTAACTAGATAATCGGCAGCACAGGAATCTAAATAGATAAAATCAAAGTCGAATTCTTCACTAAAACTGTTTTTCGTTTTGAATAACAAGAAGTCTCCTTCATCAATCACATATGCAAACAAATCATCTTTCGTGATTTTATCAGTTAAATGGGTAAAATCTAGCACCTTCACTTTCGTGAGCAATCGATCCAAATCGAATCCAGTCGAGTCTTTTCCATCCTTGATGATATGAAGTGGAAAATCGATATGTGTTCCCGTGTGAAGATTCATTTCAATATCCGTTTCATAAACAGAAGAAGTTTGAAAATTAGAATGATTTTTGATTTTCATCATTTTGTCTGGTTTGTTTTTGTATACTTGCACATTTTCAGATAACGTCATAGAAATATCATAATACATGGGTCTCACCTCGAATTTGATTGATAACTTCATCGAAGTCATCAATAGAATCATACTTCATTAATTGATAATGACTTTGTTTCAGTGGATCGACAATATTCCAAGATGCTTCGATTTCAGACCAGCTTGTGAAAAGAGTTTGATTATGATTTATAAACTCATTTAATAGTTTTTCATAAGCTTCTGGATTATTTCCAATCTTTTGACAACTATGGCAATAGTCTAGAAGAGCATCGGTTACGCTTCCTTCAAGGCCTGGTTTCTTTACATTCATTTTCACAGAGATACCTTCATAATCAGATACCCCAATCACGAGTTGATTAGACTCATGTTCACGTTCTGGCCATAATCTGCTTTGGCTAGAATGTGCTTTGAAATGCACCACAATCTCAGCCTTTTTTTCATCGAGTTTTTTCCCAGTTAACAAATAGATAGGAACCCCATTCCATCTAGGTGTATCGACCCGTGCTTCTAAGAATGCAAAGGTCTCTGTCGTTGAATCTTCAGGTACATTATGTTCACTTGTATATCCTGTGTATTGGCCGAAAACAGCGTTTTTACGGTCAATGGAAGTATGTCTTAATGCTTCGATTTTAGCTTTTCGAATATCATCAGAAGAGAGTGTCTCCGGTTCGTCCATTGTGACGAGCGCAAGCATTTGTAATAGATGACTTTGTACCATATCTTTCAGCGCACCGGTTTGATTATAATATTCGCCACGATTCATAATTGTTTCTGTTTCTTTGACATAAATATCAATGCTTTGAATAGCGTCATGCGACCAGTTGTTCTCAAGCAGTTTATTCGCAAAGCGAAGTACTAAGATATTTTGAATCATATCTTTTCCTAAATAGTGATCAATTCTGTAGATTTGGGATTCGCTAAAGAATTCTTTTAAGTCATGATTAATCTGTTTCGCAGATGCGAAATCCTCACCAAATGGTTTTTCAAACACAACCCTCGTGTTGGTATCTCCAAAGTTAGATAGATGACTGTTAGCGATACCTCTTGCGATTGTAACGAAGAATTCAGGCGCAACGGCTAAATAAAATAATCGTTCGACAGGTTCCTCCGTCCAAGCGTCCATTTGAACTTTCAATGCTTTGTAGTCTTCGATATTTTGAATGTCCATTTTTACATAGTTAATCATCGGTTTCAAATCTGAAAAATCAGATTTAACAAAAGTTTCTAAATGTTCGATGTATTGTAGATTCGTGTAATCTCTACGTGAAACACAATATATTTTTGTATTTTCGGTAATGATTTTTTTAGCTACGAGTTGATTTAATGCAGGAACGAGTTTTTTATGCATTAAATTCCCTGTGGCTCCAAAAATAGTTAAAACTTGTTTCATTTTTTATACACCTTATGGCCACCAAACTCATTCCGCATCGCTGAAACGACCTTTTCAGAGAAATGATTCACATCCTTTGATTTATAACGAGCAAACAAGGACCCTGCAATGACAGGAATCGATACTTTTTTCTTTAAGGCTTCTTCAATCGTCCATTGTCCTTCGCCAGAGTCATCAACGATTCCTTCAAGCGATTCTAATTTACTTTCTTTTTGGAAAGCATGATGGATGCTTCGTAGTAATAATCCTTCAATAATCGATCCATTGGCCCATACTCGTGATACTTTTTCGTAATCATATTGGTAATCAGAAGATTCTAGTAAATCAAAACCTTCACCAATGGCTTGCATCATTCCATATTCAATTCCGTTATGAACCATTTTTGCAAAATGCCCAGCACCAGATTCTCCTAAATAGGCATATCCATTTGTCGTCGCGACAGCTAAAAAGATTTCTTCAATAGAAGGGATGACTTCCTTATCTCCTCCGACCATTAACGATGCGCCGTTACGAGCACCATCCATTCCGCCAGATGTTCCACAATCGACAAAATAGATTTGACTAGATTTCAGTAAAGCATGACGACGTACTGTATCATGGAAGTTTGAATTTCCACCATCGATGACGATGTCATCTTTCTTTAATAATGTCAATAATTCATGTAATACACTTTCCGTGATTTTTCCTGATGGAACCATCAGCCATACAACTTTTCTTTCGGGTAATTTTCCAAGTAATTCTTGATAGCTAGAAGCGACCTCAATGCCAGCCTTCTTCGCTGTATTTCTCGCCTCCTCAGTCACATCGTATGCGACTACTTCAATGCCATGATCTTTCATATTAAGGGCTAAATGATAGCCCATTTTTCCAAGTCCGATTAGTCCTAATTTCATGATTAATTCCTCCTATACAGTACTATTATACTAAAATGAAACTAAGAATTGTGTTTGTTTGCTTAAATTTGCTTAAAAAAAATACCTCTTTCTTTGAGGTATTATTCGCCAGTAACGGTTTCGTATGGCCAGTCGATGATTCCACCCATATCATAAACAAATGGATAACCCATTAATGAGAGAATCGATGAGGCAGTTGCACTTCGATTTCCACTATTGCAATAGATAATGTAAATCTTCGATTTGTCAGGTAGAACTGTACTTGCGTCCACACTTACATTATCGACAGGTAGAAGAATTGCATTTGGAATATGATAGGTAGTATATTCTGATAATGTACGCACATCGACCAAGACAATATCTGGATTATTATCCATCATTGATTTTCCAACTTCAGCACTAATCACTGTTGGCGAATATGTGAGTGAAGTGGTCGCGCTATTTCCTGAACAGGATACTAAAAATAAAGACACGATGAGGGTGAAAAGTAAAAATATTTTTTTCATAGATTTTCTCCTTCTTTAGGTTAAAACTATTATAACATAAGAATCAAAGACATTTGTCAAACAATGCTCGCTATAGTTTACAAATATCGCCAGATTGTATATAATGGATTTATCAAGATTTAAAATAGGCAGGGGATTATAATGAATCAACTTGGTAGTACTTTAAACGAAATTAAACACGACAAAATCCTTGATATTGGGACAGGCGTCGGTAATTTTATTATGACAATCGATGAAGTGGTTCCAGACTATCAAGAAATTGTTGGAATTGATCTATCAAAAAGGTTATTAGACCGTGCTGCGACGTTTTTTGAAGCGAATCCAAGAATTCGTTTTCTAGAAATGGATGCATCAAAGATGTCCTTTGAAGATAATGTATTTGATATCGTCACTTTCTCAAATTCACTTCATCATATCAAAAATCACCAAGAGGTTTTTCAAGAAGTTGAAAGGGTATTAAAACCTGGTGGTTATTTTTTAGTGAATGAAATGTTAAGTGACTCACTGAATGAAGCCCAAATGTCTCACCTTTTCATCCATCATTTCGCTGCAGAGATTGATCGTATCCGTGGGTTTATTCATGATGAGACTTTTACGAAAGAAGAAATTATCGCTTTAATAAAAAAGGCATCTCATTTCAAAATTGTATCTTCTTGGGAAATGCAACTTGAAGGGCAGATGAATCCTTTTGAAGGAATTGACGGAATGAAAAAGACTGTTGATCAACTCCTTAAACAAGTGGAGAATCATAATGAATATCCTCGTCTTTATGCAGAAGGAGAAAGAATGAAAAAATATTTTGATCAGTATGGGGTACTCGCTGCCACCCAATTTTTAATCCTTCTTGAAAAAGAATAAGAGGTGAAGGTATGAACTTAAATCAATTGTTATTACTTGGGATTGTAACCTTTTTAATTTACTTTATTTTTATTGAGATTTTTACTGTTTTGTTTCGCTTAACAGGGATGTCTAAAAACAAGTCAAGATTTCAAGTGATTTCGCTCTTCACAAATAGTGGGTACACGACACAAGAAGCAGAACTCATTGTGAATCATCAAATGAGAAGAAGACTCGCGACAACAACCATGCTTTTAGGGTATGCGTTAAATGTAACTGTTATTAGTGTGCTCATCAATATTATTATGACACTAGGATCATCTTCAAGTACGAAAGATGTCTGGATGTTTTTGATTTACTTTGGTGGATTTATTTTGCTTGTTTATCTTTTAGCGAAAGTGAAAATTTTTGATAACTTTATTCAAAAGATGATTCGTGCAGTGGCTATTTCCTTGATGTACAAAAGGAATGAAAATATTATTGAAGTCATCGATCACTATAGCGATTTTACAATCGCCGAAATTAGTATTAAAAAATTACCGGAACAATGTAGAGGTATTCCGCTAAAGGAAAATGGAATGAAAAGTAACTATGGTCTTCAAGTTTTGGCAATCAAAAGAAAGTCTCTCGTGCTTGATGAAGTGGATGGAGACACGATTATCAATGAAGATGACATTATCATCGTATCGGGGAAATTAGCCAAAATGAAAGAGTTATTTATATCGCTTGCAGACGAATCGTGAGGAACGATTCGTTTTTTCTTTGCAGATTTGAAACGAAATGAAAGTCGTGATATAATGGGTAAGACGAGGTGCAATATATATGAAAAGATCAATAAAGAAAAATCTAAAATTAAGCCAAATCTACCAGTATTCAGAAGAAAGACAAAGTTTTTTAGTTCCGATTTCACTTGAAACTTATGATGAATTGTTTAACGCGTGGGATGCAGCACCCATTAAAAGACGAGATATTGAACCTGACTTGCTTCACTATTTAGAACAAGTCGCTTTTGAAATTCCACTCAGTGAAAATATTATTCTCGTATTTCAATTACCTGAAGACATTCGAGATAATCGAAAAGAACAAATCGCCAAAGAGGCAGTCTATCATAATTTTACGATGATTCGCCACTTTATTAACCAAGAGACGAAAAGAAATAACCGAAAAATGGTTTCTTATTTTATTATTGGTATCATCTTTCTTTCCGCTTCATATTTATTCCAAAATTTACTAAATCCAATCTTCCCGTTTTCTATTTTAGTGGATGGGTTTTTCATTGGTGGCTGGGTGATGTTTTGGGAAGCATTCTCACTATTCTTCTTTTCTGGAAACGAACTTCGATCCAGAAGACAACGATATATTCGCTATAGCGACTCGATTATCGAGTTTAACTATCAAGCATTACAAGCATCCTAAATAGATTTTTCTTTTTCCTATGCTATAATTATTTTGGGAAAGAAAGAAGGTGTTTTTATGCATACAATAGCATTTTTTGATACAAAACCTTATGATAAGACCTATTTTAACGAATATAATAAAAACTATAAAATTAAATACTTTGAAAGCAAACTTCATGAAAATTCGTATACATTAGCGAAAGGTGCAGATGTTGTTTGTGCTTTTGTCAATGATACACTGAGCGAGACAGTAATTCAGGGACTTTATGAACTTGGCGTTAAAGTGATAGCGATGAGATCGAGTGGATACAATAACGTCGATGTGAAAAGTGCGTATGGTAAAATCACCATCGTTCGTGTTCCTGCGTATTCACCAAATGCGGTTGCGGAACTCGCCATGACACTCTTACTTACAATTAACCGAAAAGTACATCGTGCTTATAACCGTACTAGAGATTTTAATTTCAGTTTAGCTGGGCTCGTAGGCTTTGATATGGTTGGTAAAACCGTTGGCGTGATTGGTACTGGACGAATTGGACAGGTATTCATCCAAATTGCAAGAGGATTTGGAATGAATGTGATTGCCTATGATCCATTCCCAAATCAAAACCTAGACGTGAAATACGCTTCTCTTGATGATCTATTCAAACAAAGTGACATCATTTCCTTGCATTGTCCACTTACCGAAGATACCAAACATATCATTAATGAGAAATCTATCCAGTTAATGAAGAATGGTGTTGTAATTATTAATACTTCCCGAGGAGGATTAATTGAAAGTAATTCCTTACTAAAGGGATTAAAAGAAGGAAAGATTAGAGCTGCAGGTCTGGATGTTTATGAGGAAGAAGCGGATATCTTCTTTGAAGATAATTCAAACACGATTATGCAAGATGATGTTTTAAGCCTTCTTGTATCACTACCAAATGTTATTATCACTTCGCATCAAGGATTTTTAACAGAAGAAGCTTTATCGAATATTGCTGAAACAACCTTAAAAAATCTTGATCAGTATTTTGGTGATGAATTACTTGAAAATGAAATCTGTTATTTATGTAAAGATGGAAGGGCAGCGTATGAATGCCGTCACCATCAAAAGAAGAGATGTTTTTAGAACGGGAGAATACGATGATTAAATTAGTACTTGTAAGACACGGAGAAAGTGTCTGGAATTTAGAAAACAAATTTACTGGATGGACAAATGTTGAACTATCCGAAAATGGTGTCAAGGAAGCGAAAAAAGCAGGACTAGAATTAAAGGAGAAAGGATATACATTTGATGTTGCTTTCTCGAGCGTTTTAAAAAGAGCAAATAAGACACTTGATTATATTTTAGAAGAACTAGAGTTATCTGTACCAATCTATTATTCTTGGAGGCTAAATGAAAGACATTATGGGGCTCTCCAAGGATTAAATAAACAAGAAACAGCGGATATCTATGGCGCAGACCAAGTGAAGTTATGGCGTCGTAGTTTAACAACAAGGCCACCAAAACTTGAAGAAAATGATCCTCGTTATCCTGGCAATGATCCAGTTTATAAAGATTTATCAAAAGATGAATTACCACTAACTGAAAACTTACTGGATACGGTAGACCGTGTCGTAGATTATTGGAATTCTGATATTGCTCCTCAAATATTAGCTGGGAAAAAAGTGCTTATCGTCGCACATGGAAATAGTTTACGCGCATTAATCAAATTCCTTGATGAAGTCAGTGATGATGATATTATGGGAATTGAACTTCCTACAGGAAAACCACTGGTTTATGAACTAGATGAGAAGTCATTGAAACCAATCAAGCACTATTATTTATAATCAAAAGAAAAAGCACAGAATCTGTGCTTTTTTTGTTAGTATGAAGCGATTGAACCATCGCATCGCGGTTCTGTACCAGCAATGTAATGTCCATTTTCTGTTTTGATGATGATTTCACCACGACCAAAGCTTGCGAGTTCAGGCTCTACTTTAATCAGATGTCCTCGATTTCTTAATTTGTCGATGAACACAGGATCAAGTGATGGCTCCACTGTGACAGTTTCATTTTCCATCCATTGAAAACGAGGTGCATCAAGTGCAGACTGTGGATTCATTCCCCAATCAATCATATTCATGACCACTTGTAAATGTCCTTGTGGCTGCATGAATCCACCCATCACACCGAAAGGTCCGATGGCTTTCCCATCTTTCATTAAAAATCCAGGAATGATTGTATGATAACTTCGTTTATGAGGACCAAGTTCATTTGGATGACCGCTTTCTAAGCTGAAATTATGACCACGATTTTGAAGCGCAATGCCAGTATGAGGTACAACGAGTCCTGAACCAAATCCCATATAATTACTTTGAATGTAGGAAACCATATTTCCGTCTTTATCTGCCGTTGCTAAATAAACAGTACCACTTCCAAACGGTTTTAAATCAGAATAAGTACTTGCCTTATCAGTGATTTGATTGAAGCAAGAACGGGTATATGATTCCGATAATAACTGTTCATAATCAAATTGTTGATTCGAGGAATCACTTACATAAGTTGACGCATCTTTAAATGATTGTTTAATTGCTTCAATTTGAACATGTAAAATTTCATCTCTTGTTTTGTCTTTCAAATCATAATGGGACATGATTTTGAGTGCTTCGAGAGCAACAATTCCTTGTCCGTTTGGTGGAATCTCACAAACATCATATCCTTTATAATTCACAGATAGCGGTTTTACCCAAGAAGGTTGATAGTCTTCTAAGTCTTTTTTCCTCAAAAACCCATTGTATTTTCTCGAATAGGCATCTATTTTATCAGCAAGTTCTCCATGATAAAACGAATGAGCATTCGTAGTGCCAATTTCAAAAAGCGTTTTTGCATGATCAGGAAGATAAAATATCTCACCTTCGCTTGGGGCAATATCACTGTTAGTGAATGTATCAAAGAAGGAAACGTACTCTTCTCCTTTTAATACTTTTTTATACCCTTTGGCAGCATTTTGCCAATGCCTCGATACTTCATGTGTTACTGGAAAGCCATATTTTGCATACTCAATCGCTGGCGTTAAACATTCAAGTAAACTGAGTTTTCCAAAGCGCTTGTTTAAGCTAGCCCAAGCCGAAGGAACCCCAGGAACCATTACGGGAATAAATCCAAAGCGAGGAATCTCAGTGATTCCTCTTTCTTCTAATGCCTCTTTGGTGAGGAGATAGGGGCTATAACCGCTACTATTCAGACCGTATAGTTCTTGATTCATATAACAGATTGCGAAGGCATCTCCTCCAATTCCATTGGACGTAGGCTCGACAACAGTAAGACAAGCAGCGGTTGCAATCGCTGCATCGACAGCATTTCCTCCAGCGAGCAATATCCGTAATCCCGCTGAAGCTGCAAGTGGATGAGAAGTCGCTACAACACCATTATTAGCATGAACAACATTTCTCTTTGAGGAAAAGGGATAATGGTTCAAATTCATATTCATATGTTCACCACCTAAAGAAAGATCATTCCAAGGATACCACCAATAATAATGACAATCCATGGTTTTTTACGTAAGAAATAAAAGATAACTGATAAGGCGACTAAGAAGAGAATATCCTTGTAGTCGACAAACATTTGACCATCATTATGAAAGATAATTTTTAAAGTCATTGCGACCAAAGTATACCCAATGAGTCCAATAATAGCTGCTTTAATGTAGAGGAACCAATTTTGAACAAGTGGCGCGTTTCGATATTTTCTCAGTAAGCCAGCGAGAAAACTGACAATGACAAAACTAGGTGTCACAAATCCAATCGTGGCGATCAGGGATCCAACAACACCAAACATTTCATAACCAACGTAGGTCGCTACATTGATTCCAACTGGCCCAGGTGTAGATTGCGCAATCGCAACCATTGAGTAAAAATCAGCTTCAGATAACCAGTGATGCGTATGAACGACTTGTTGCAAGATAAGCGGAATGGCCACCATTCCTCCTCCGATTGTAAAGAGTCCTACATAGAAGAAGACAAAAAATAATAAAATCATTTTTTCACCTTCTTTACAAATAGATAGGTATGGAGCGTGCCAAGTACAAACGACATTAAGATAATTAACGATGTCGGTACATTTAAGAAATAGATTAGACCAAATGAAAGAAGAGCATAAAGCAATAAGTAGATATTCTTAATCGCTTTTTTTCCTAAATTAAAAAGAGCAAAGGCAAGTAAAATAATCACGACAATCATAATTCCTCTTAATGCACTTTGGACAAGTGGAATTTGATCAAATTCGCGTAAAAACATTGCGATAAAAATAATGGCGATAAAGGAAGGAAGAACAACGCCTAGCACAGCCATCAGCGCGCCAATTCGTTTTCTTAAATGAATTCCAACGAGTGTTGCAATATTCACCGCAATCATTCCTGGTGCACTTTGACTCACAGCGATATAATCGTTTAGTTCGTCCTCGCTTATCCATCCCTTGAGGACAATTTCGCGTTCGATGACTGGAATCATCGCGAGTCCACCACCGAAAGTTAGGGCACCAATTTTAAAGAAAGTAAAAAATATTTGAAATAAACTAATCATAGATTTCCCCATTTTCTGTAAATTCTATCAAAAACATTATAACACCATTTTGTGATTTCTTATGTTTTTTAAGCATATTTATTAAAAATTAATAAATTTAGAGAAATGATGTTAAGAATCAAAGTGATTATGATATAATTTGTAACAATATCTTTTGAAAGGAGAATTGCAATGGCATTTAGAAAGGCGTTCATTGACTCAACACCAGTACTTTTTGCATATCTTTTTTTAGGAATTGGCTATGGTATGTTAATGGAACAAAATGGCTATTCTTTCGTCTACTCGTTCTTTGTCAGTCTTTTTACTTTTGCAGGTTCAGCTCAATTTGCAATGATTCCTTTGATGGTTGAGGGAATGAACTCTATTTATGTGTTTATATTGATTTTCGTGATCAATGCGCGTCATATTTTTTACGGAATATCGATGAATAAAAAATATATGAACACGAATATGATGAAATATTATCTTTATTTTGGATTAACAGATGAGACGTTCACGGTGATTAATGCTCATGAGGAAGATCCTTGTGAAGATCCAAAAAAATACTATTTCTATCTTACCTTACTTCATCAGTTATACTGGGTGACAGGGAGTGTACTTGGCGGAATCCTAGGTAGTTTACTTCCTTTTGAGATTATTGGGCTTGATTTTATCTTGTTTGCATTATTTTTAAGTGTTTATACATCTCAAATGAAAAAAGCAAAAGACAAACTTCCTGGCTTATTTGGGCTTGGTATTACCCTACTCGCCTTGATTCTGGTACGTTCTCAGTTTGTAATTGTATCGATGGTTCTAATTCTTATTTCTTTAGTGATTTATGAGAAAGAACATCTGAGGAGGGTATCCTCATGAGAACAACCTTTATCATCATCGCCGCAACCCTCGCAACACTATTTACTAGGTTTATTCCTCTATTTATCGACAAATATTTTAAAGATCATCCTTTTTTGAGTTATTTATCAAAGGTACTTCCTACCGCTTCATTTGGATTGCTTGTAATCTATTCAATCAAAGATGTGTCCTTTGAACAATCTTCGACTTATTTACTTTTTGGTTGTGCATTATTGGTTGTATTTCTTGAATATAGATTTAATAAAATTTTATTAAGTATTTTCCTGCCAACGATCATCTATGTTATTTTCATGAATTTTATTCTATAAAAAAAAGCACTTTTTGAGTGCTTTTTTTATGCGTTTTTAATGATTGCTACGACAGGTATTAACAGAAATGCAATCCAGGAAAATGCCCACCAGGATAAGAAATATCCTAAACTGTAGAATATGATGACACTGATAAATGGCATTAAGGCAACAATCTTGTTACGATCTTTCACATTTAATAAAATAGCCATCACTGGAATGCCAAGATAAATCATCCAAATCCAAGCCCAAGCATTGAAGAAGTAACCTACAGTGAAAAAGATCACCAGTGCTGCAATGACTGTAAGAGCCATCTTTTTCCCCATTTTACTATGAGCAAAACTGATACGGATTTCACCAGTCATAACGCCATAGGCAATCGGCAATAAGAATACAAATCCACTGTAATTCCATTCGTTATAAGTATATCCAAGGAATAAATATAATGCGATTGATACAAGCATGACTCCAATAAATCCATAAGCTTGTAATTTGTTTTTTCCACCAAGTGCGCCAATCATTGGCACAATCAAGAAAATTAACCAACTAGGATGATAAATCCCCCAAATATAACCGATGATGAAAAAGGTAATCGTTGCGATGAATGGTGATAATGCTGTCAGCATGCTAACCAAACTCGTTTTTGATTCTAAAAGAATTGCTACCATCGGAATGAGTAAGAACACTAACCAACCAGGGTGCCATAAATTGAAGCCCATTCCGAGGATGAAGAAGAGGATAACGGAAATAAAAGGCATTAAAGCAATGAGCTTCGAGTTATGTCTTTTCACTTTCACTCCAACATAGGAGTAGCTATCTTTCATATCATCGACGACTTTTTCAGGTGAACCTAGAAAAGCGTAGATTTCTTCATGGGTTAAGCCTCTGCTTAGTCCATCTTCATACATTTGATCGTAATCATTAATGATATCTTTCAGTTCATCGCTTTGGATATCATATCTTGTCATTAAAACTCGAAGTTGCTCTAAATATTGTTGTTTCATAACGTACCCCCTAAGATTTGATGGACACCTTCCAAAAAAGTGGACCATTCATTATGATATTCTTTTAATTTCGATTTGCCAACACTTGTAATTTGGTAATACTTTCTTGGAGCTGCAATTCCTGTGGATTCTGTATAAGTTGTGAAGTATCCACTTGTTGTTAAACGTCTTAAGATCGGATATATTGTATTCTCATTCACATCGATTTGATGTGCTAAGGTTTCGATGACTTCAAAACCATACATATCTTTTTTATCGATGACACTAAGAACACACATTTCGATGATCCCTTTTTTAAATTGTGAGTTCATAGTTTCTCCTTACTGTGCAATGCACAATAATAGAGTAACACAATACTGTGTAAAACACAATATATAAATTAATCTTTTTTTCTTTACGAATGTAAAGGAGTCCTTTATAATAAAAATGGGGTAGAACTTCAAAACTTCGTAGGGGGATATCAAGTGGAAAAGCTCACCAAAGAGGATTTGTTAAAAGCGAAAGCCATCCTCATTGAAAAAAATCTGTTTACATTACAAAAACAACTAACAAGACAAAGACAAATACGTACGTTTGTGATGAGCGTTTTAGTCCTTGCACTGATTGTAACCACAATCTATGGAACGTTAGAAAATCCGTTATCGTATACATTAAGTAATATTGGTAATTTTTTTGATTATCGTGTCTTTTTCATCGTTTGGGCGATTCTAACTGGTCTTGCGATTCAGTCGAGTATACTTGCCTTATTTCGACTCGAAAAGTATCATAAAAAAGCAAAATATACCTTTGTCTTAATTTCAGTTATTTTCTTAGTGCTGACAGCACTTACACCTGCTTTAAAAGATGTTTATCCATTTTGGCATTTGCTACATACGCTGTTTGCTGGACTTCACGCATTATTTTTACTTCTTAGTGTAGTTCCATTTACGAATTATGTTGCCAGAGAAAATCCAAGATTAAGGCAAACCTTATATACTTGGGAAGTGATCATTTGGGGCGGAGCAATCCTTACACTCCTCATTATTGGTAAAAGTGCGATTTTTGAACTTTGGTTTTTTGTATCAATGATTTTGTTTTTACTGTATTTATCGCTTGTTCTTTTTGAAGAACAAATCGTCAAGACAAGCGTTGGATTCTTGAAAGATGAAAGTGATTTAAATGATGCTATCGAAACTTTATTTATTGATTACGATAGAACTGAAAAAAAACTGAAAGATTAAGAAAGGAATACCATGAGAAAAATTGAAATCAATGAAAGAAATGATTTTAAGATTTTGCAGTTAACAGATTTACACTTGATGAATCTTCCTGCGGACAACATCACATTCGATTTGATTCAAAAATTAGTAAAGAAGACAGACCCAGATTTAATTATCATTACTGGAGATATGACGATGTGCCAACATCAAGACATATTAGATCGTTATTTACAAGTTCTCATGGACAAAATGAATAAACCTTGGACCTTCGTCTTTGGTAACCATGATGAAGAAGGGCCACTTACAAAAGAAGAACTTGCTGCTATATTATCCGTAGGTCCACAGTGTATGTATGAAAATACCCCAGGATTATCAGGGGTTGGTAATCATTTGATTGTCATCGAAAAAAACGGTACACCGATATATAAACTATTTATGCTCGATTCATTAAGAGACAGAATCGATACAGTGAGTGACCAAAAAATCTGGAGTTACGACTTTATTAAGGATGACCAAATTGATTGGGTTATGAATCAAACAAATCAAGTTCATTCATTGTTATTTTTTCATATTCCACTTCCTGAATTCAAAGAAGCCAAACTCTTTCCTAGTTTTAAAGGCGAATTTAATGAAGGCGTTTGTTCCTCAAATTATCAAACTAATTTATTTGAAAAAGCAGTAGAGTCTGGCGTCATTCAAGGAATCTTTGTTGGACATGATCATGTGAATGATTTCTCTTTTGAAAAAGAAGGAATCTTATTAGCGTATGGCAGGTGCACGGGACATTATGATTACACGCTCCCTTCATTTATCAAGGGAGGAAGATTGATTACAATTAATACTTTAGGTGAAATGAATACAGAAGTCATTTTAGAAACAGAAATTTAAGCACATTATGTGCTTTTTTTTATTTGTTATAGTATCTTTTTAAAGGGAAGTGAAGTATACTAGTTTTATTATCTTTTTGGAGACCATTATGAAAAAGCAAATCATCATAGTTTTAATCTTAACAGCGTTTCAAGCAACCATCCATAATTTAGGACATCCAGTGACACCAGATTTGGTGCACAGTTTAGACATCCCAGATTATATGTTTGGTGTCTTTTTTGCGATGATGGCACTTGGGATGATGATCGCAAGTCCTTTCTTTGGACTCCTCGGAGATCATCACAAAAAGAATCGTTTGATTTTTTTTGGACTGTTAATCTATAGTATCGGACAAATCGGATTTGGATTTGGAACGAATTCAATCATCATGGTATTATTTAGACTAATGTCTGGTCTTGGTGTCGCTGGGATTGTGACATTATTTGTCAGTTATATTATAGAAAATTCAAGTCCAGAACATAAGACTAGGAACCTAGCTTATTATAGCGCATTACTAACTTTCTTTGCAGGTCTTGGTTATAAACTTGGAGGATTTCTAAATCATTATGAACCGCTCTTTCCGTATCTACATCTTGATCAGTATAGAAATATTTTCTTGCTTCAAGGAATCCTGAATTGTTTTTTTGCAGTCGCTGTTCTTTTCTTTTTGAAAGAAGATCATATCGAGGAAGTTACCAAAGAAAAAGTAGGCTTTTTTGCTTCATTCAAACATATGAAGGAACTCGATAGATCCTTTTTTCTTTTCTTGATTGCGGTTACTCTAGCTTCGATGGCTTCGATTAATATCTCAAAATACTTGGATGTCTATTTTATTGATCGAGGATATACTTCAGACAATCTTGGCTCTTTTGTTTTTGTGACAGGCATCGTTAGTTTAATATCATCTACCATCATTGTTCCTATCATAAAGAAGCTAAACCGAGATTTAGCAGTCATCATATTGATTCAACTTGTTTCAGGATTGATTATTTTATTTGTGTTTAGACAAAATCAGTTTTTGCTCTTTATGTATAGCCTATTTAATATTTATGTTTTATTAAAAGCAATCTATACTCCTTTCGAACAAAGTTATTTGTCAACGTATGCAAAAGGAAATACTTTAGGTTTGTTAATGGGTGTGAGACAATCGTTTGTTTCTATCGGTATGATTGTTGGACCCATTGTCGGTGGTTTTTTATACGACAGAGCGCCATTACTCGTATTTGATGTGTCTGCGATACTACTGTTTATCTCTTTTATATTTTTAGTCCTTGTCTATCAAGTCAATAAAAAAAAGAAGGCGCAACTAGAAAACTAGTTCGCCTTTTTTGTTTAAAAATATTTCTTTTCTTCTGTGATAAAGAAGACACCAACTTCTTGTCTATAGAAGTAGTCATTCTCTAAAATCATATTACTGATGAGTTTTTTATGAATCATGTAATTATTCATTATATAAGCATCTTCTAGATAAGAATCATCTTCAGTCCAGTAGGTATCTGTTTCAATATTATAAGAATAATGATCGCTAATAATCGAACCATTGGATAGTAATACAACATTTGGTAATTGATCTAATGCATCTTGTCCCATCACTTTTTGGTAATCTAGTCCAAGACCAAATAAATTCGAAATGGTAGGCATAATGTCAATCGAAGACATTGTATTTGTGATTGTTTGTTTTTCAAGAGTTGGATTATAGATTATCATTGGAACATTGTGAATATCGAGCGTAGAAAAATCTTCTTTGACAGTATCATATTCCCAAATATCTTCCATATCGAGACCATAGGCATAGTGATCACCATAAATCATAATGACCGTATTATCAAGTTGGTTTGACTCTGCTAATCCAGAAAGAAGGATTCCAAGAGATTGATCAAATTCATACTGTGCGGCTAAATAATAGAGGATTGACTCTGTTGGTAATTCCCTATCATTGTCTAAGAATAAATTGGTAATGGTTTCTAAATTGGCAACGGCAATTTCATGTGTATCATCATAAGGTAAATGCCCTGATACCGTAAGAATATAGGTGAAGAAGGATTCTTGACCTTCTAAATGTGATAAAACTTGATCCATCATTAACGTATCGCTTGGCCAATTATGGTCACTAATATATCCCTCTGGTTCTTCGAGTAATCCCATGTCAACAGCGCCATAATAAGACTCATATCCTAGTGTATTAGGATCAAAATTACTGCGAGGATAGAAATAGTCGGTATAATCATGAAAAGCCATGGTTGTATAATCAAGGTCCGCAAACATTCTTGGAAGCGTATATTGGAAAGTATTATCCTTAAAGGCTTCCATGGATAACTCAACACCACTATGCGGATAAAAAGAGGTTTGTGTCATAAATTCTGTATCTGCGGTATTACGATAATAAAGTGGAGAATAATAATTCTCGAAATACCACGCGTTATTCAGCATGCCATAAAGATTAGGCATTACGAGAGGGTCAACAGCGTAAGTATCTAAACTCTCAGCCATAATTAAAATCAAGTTTTTACCCTCAAAATAGCCAGTATAATCATTGATTTCGTGTTCAGGAAAAGCTGATATGAAATCCGCGATTTCATCTCTTGCTTCATCAACTTCTGTTTCATCACCTAAATTGTTTTCTAAATCAATGCGAATATAAGTGAATAATCCAAATTTCTTTATCGCTAAATAAGGACTATAGGGTTCTTGATATAAATCGAAATCGGAATAGTTATACTCTGATTCATCATCAATGAGTGTTGTTTTTGGAATTGTAATTCTGGAAATCATCATCACAAGCATTCCAAGACCAATCATCATCACAGGTTGAAGAATCGATTTGTATCTGATCCGAGATATTTGTTTGAAAGTATGTGGTTTAATCAGTGATAAGATTATCGTGGATACAAACGGAATAAGATAGAACAAATGAATCCATGTAATCTTGTGAATAAATCTTCCAAGGAAGGTTACGCCAAGAAGTGCGTCGCCTGTAATGGCGAAGGAGAAGAAACTATTAAAGATTCTAAAATACATATCTTGAGCGAAATAAAGAAGTGATAATAAAAACAATATCAAAATGAAGAATACACGAATGTATTTCGATTTTAAGAATCGCAAGATAAACAGCGTAAAGAAGGAATAACCTAAACTAAATAAAAAGATACGAAGTAAATTAAGATCGATTTGAAAATGCATAATCGAGATGCGAAGAAGTATTTCTAAAAAGAAAATCATGAGTAACAAATAAGCAAGTAAATATAAACTATTTTTTCTTGAGATATTTTTCATCAACCTTCTCTCCTTTCTAAACTATTATTATACCTTTTTTAATCTCTTTAATAAAGAGATTTTTTTGTTTGATGTAAAAATAATGGATATTTTGTTCTTTGATGAACATCAAATTGATAATTGTGAAATGTTTGTAAAATGAGTTGGAATGTTGTAAAATAGCCTAAATTCTGTTAAAATACGGGTGACAACTTGTATAAATGGAAGTGAAAAAATGATAAAATATGTCATAACCAAAAAAGATTTAAAACAATTCATCTTTTTTGTAAAAAAACATTATCAAAATGATCCGTATTTTGTACCACCAATCTATAACGTTCTTACGAAAGAACTTAAAAGAGAAGTGCTGAAGACAAAAAAATATACAGCCATTCTTGCGCTTAAGAATGAGGAGATTGTTGGAAGATTATTATATACAATTGATGATTCAAAAATGAAGAATTCAAAAATAGGGTATTATTCTTTTTTTGAATCCATCAATGATGCTGACGTGGTGAAAGAATTATTTGATACCATGGAAAAAGATTTATTGTCAGAGGGGATGACTTACGCTGAAGGTACATTTACACCTTATGATCCAGATACTAGAAGAGGTGTTCTTGTCATGGGATTTGATAAGGATCCGACAATCATGACAAGTTATAATTATGCCTATTATGGCTCACTTTTAGAATCGATTGGTTATGTGAAGGCGCTGGATACGTTTAGTTTAAAAGCGGATATATGTGATGAAACAACCAGAAAATTAACGGTGATTGAAAAATATTTTGAAGCACGTCATGAAGTGCAAATTGATTCTCTCAATTTTAAAGACCTAGATAAAGATATCCAAGATGTTCATGAAATATTGAAAACTGCTTCCATTGAACTCAACTATCAAGAAGCGCCAAGTATTGATTTGATTCAAGAAGTTGCGAAGTCGATGAAGTTATTTATTCGACCTGAATTCATCAAAATTGCAAGAGAAAAAGAGACGCTGGAACCCGTTGGTTTTGCCTTAGTCTTACCTGATTTTAATCAAGTAATTAAAAAGGCAAAAGGGAAACTGAATTTGTATTATTTCCTTCGAAGCAAAAAATATATTACACGGGCAAGAGGGCTAATGCAATATGTTGTGCCGAAGTACCAAAATACAGGGTTAATTGGTGTCATGTTTAAAAAGGTATATGATCACTTCTTAAGTGAAGGCATTACGACATTTGAAGCTGGAACGATGGTCGAAGAGAATATGAAAGCCATGTCGACTTTTATGAAGTTTGGTGGAGAAATAACGAAAACATATCGAATTTATGGGAAGGAACTATCACAATGATCTATAGTATAATCCAAACAATCTCTGTCTTTTTAATTCCCTTATTAATCATCAAATATCATCGTTTTGTCCTTACTAAACTCTTTGGAACGATTGGTATGGCCTACCTTTTAGGAATCCTCGTTTCCTTTATTGTCTATCTATTAAACCACCTCGGTCTGAATATTGTCCCTAATGCAGATATTGGTCAAATAGGTGGCTATTTAGCGATTTCCATTGCAATTCCTTTACTCTTATTTAGTTCAAACTTAAAAGAAGTTAAGAAACTCTCAAAAACTGTTCTTGTCTCTTTTCTATCGGTGATTGTATCGGTTGTTATCGTGACGTCCATTACCTTTTATGTCTATGCTAGAACGATTAACCATGGTGGAGAATTAAGTGCTATGGCTGTCGGCCTTTATACGGGTGGAACGCCAAACTTGAATGCTCTTGCCGCAATCTTCCATTTGAGTGTTGAAGAAATTGGAATCGCAAATTTCTCAGATATGATTATTGGGGCTGTATTCTATGTTTTCTTGTTGGTGTTAAGTCAACCTTTACTAAAACGTATCTTAAAGAAATCAAGTAAACGAATCTATCTAACAGAAGCTTCGAATGTTGAAAACACAGAAGCGATTCAATTTAATGAGTTTAAACACTCCAGCAGATTATATAAAACAGTACTGATTGCATTTGCAATCGTCGTCATCAGCGCACTCAGTGGTTTTGTTCTATGGATGATTTTAGGTAGTAAAGATGGAACGCTCCTAGATATCCTGGTTCCCACTTTAATGATTGGTGTCACTGTGCTAGGGATCGCGGCTTCCTTTAACACAAAGATTCGTGAAACCAAAGGAACCAATGTGATTGGTCAGTATATGATCTTAGTCTTTAGTTTTGCGATTGCATCTTCCATTGATTTAAATCAATTATCCAGTTCATTTGGACAAGTGCTTCTTTTATATTCGATTATTACGATAGGGACATTTGCATTACATACACTCTTCGCATATTTCTTGAAAATTGATGCGGATTGTACGATTGTCACTGCGACTGCAGGGATATATGGCCCTGCGTTTGTTCCCGCAGTGACCAATCAACTCAAAAATGATTCACTGACTGTTCCTGGGCTAATTTGCGGATCTGTCGGTTATGCGCTTGGGACATTCTTAGGAATTTTGCTTGGATTACTCTTTATTTTATAACAGGGAATCTTCCCTGTTTTTATTTTCTTTTTTCAAGATGTAGTATAATAGAGAATGTGGTGATAATTTGAACGTACTCGTTTTGGGCGGAGCGTCCTATGATGAATTGATTCATGTGGATGCGGATGCATTAGAAAAAACAACTTATTTTGCAAAAAAAACCTATTATGGATTAGGATCAACAGGAATTGGAAAAGCTATTCCGCTTTTTCAACTTGGCATCACGACAACCTTACATTACTGTATTGGAAGTGATGAAGCCGGGCGAAAGATTAAAGAAGAGCTAAGTCAATTTGATTTCAAACAGATTGTGGATACTTCTGAACGAAGTGAAACACATACCAATATAATGTACTCTAGCGGCGAAAGAACCTCGATATATACTTCGACTCTTGGAAAGGTCAACCAACTCTCTTATGATCAAATCGAAGAGGCAATCAAGAACGCTGATATGATTTTCTTCAATATCATTCCGTATAATAAATCACTGATACCACTTCTGAGAACGTATACAAAGAAAATATGGGTGGACCTTCATGATTATGATGGTTCAAATCCCTACCATCAAGATTTCATCGATATCGCGGATGCTTTATTTTTAAGCAAAGAAGCCTTGTCGCACCCTGAAGAATGGATCGAAACAATGAAAAATAAAAAAGATTTCATTGTCTTAACAAAAGGCCAAGATGGATCCGAATATTATGACAAGGTTAAGTCTCTTCAGATACCTGCTTATTTATCTTCTCATGTGAAGGATACGAATGGGGCAGGAGATCATTTTATGGCCGGTTTCTTTTATGGCTATATGTTAGGTAGAAACGCTGAAACCTGTATGAAATTAGGAGCTTATACCGCCAAGTTATGCGTTGAAAGTGAAAACATTTATTCTACTGCGTTATGTGAAGATGCGCTCGATTTTGTTTTTAGAAAGTAGCGGGACAAAAGATGAAAAAGGAACTGCATATTTTATCGTTTAGCGATAGCCACGGTTATTTAGTCAATCAAAATTATTCTCTTAACCAGACATCAGAAAATGGTGTTTCTTTGCTTGCGAGTCACATACAAAAATATAAAAAAGAGGATCGCATTGTCATTGATACTGGAGATACCATCCAAGGCAGCCCATTAATGTATTTTCATCAATTAAAACGGACTTTATATCCTCATCCTACTGCTTTAGTTTATAACTATTTACATGTAGATTATTTCATACCTGGCAATCATGATTTTAATTACTGCTCGGATTACATGATGCAATTTGTAAATAGTTTCGAAGGAACCATGTTATGTGGAAATATCGTTTATCAAGAAAACAACCAACCAATCGGTCTTCCTTATGAAATTAAAGAGGTCGCTCCAGGCTTAAAAATAGCGATTATAGGATTAACAACCGATTATATTCCGAACTGGGAACGGAGGGAATTTATCGAGCATTTGTCATTTCTCTCTCCACTGGAAGTGTTAGAGAAATCGCTCAATGAAATTAATCTTTTAGGCGTAAGTTATAAGATTGTAGTTTACCACGGTGGATTCGAACGAGATTTAAAAACCAATCTTCCTTATGTGGATGATACCTTAGAAAATGTTGGTTCTCGGATTTTAGCCGCTTTTCCAGAAATCAATCTATTTTTAACAGGACATCAACACCGGACAATCTGTGAAAAAGTTGGACAAACAATTGTGATTCAACCTGCTTCGCACGGTAGAATAATCTCCGACATTTCTTTATCTTTCGAACAAGTAAATGGCGACTGGCAACTCATCGATGAAGAGATGCAACTCGTTCCTGCATCCTCGTTAAAAAATGATGAAACTGTACGAGGTATTATGGATAAAATCAGTCATGATTTGAATGAATTTCTAGATATTCCGATTGGACATGTCGTCCAAAACGATTTAAAAATATCTAATCTGTTTGAGGCAAGACTACATAAACATAAAATCGTTACGTTTATTAACCAAATCCAATTAATCTATTCTGGCGCGATGATTTCAGCCACTTCGCTTGGCAATGATATTACGGGTTTCAATGAAGAAATTTCAATCCGTAATGTCCTTTCTACCTATGTCTATCCTAATACGCTCACGGTGATTAAAATCAACGGTCGTACCTTAAAGGATGCACTAGAGAAAAACGCTGAATACTTTATTTATGAAGATCATATCTTTAAATTTCATCCTAAATTTTCGTATCCTAAACTGGAACATTATAACTATGATATGTTTGATGGTATTCACTATACGATTAAAGTAACAAATCCAGTAGGGAAAAGAATTGTATCATTAAAATACGCTGGCATACCAGTCGACGATGATCAAGAGTTTACCTTATGTTTAAATAACTACCGCGCGAGTGGTGGTGGTGAATTTGAAATGTACCGTGGACTAGAAATTGTACGAGAGATTAGTCTTGATATTGCTGAATTAATGATAAACTATATCCTAAAGAAACAAGAGATTATTGTGCCTCAAATTGACAACATTCGTGTCATTCCTTAAGAGGTGGATTCCTTGACAATCAAAGGAAGAATTGATTTAATTAATACTAGATGAAGGAGGATTTTATGAGATTAGTTACTTGGAATGTGAATGGCCTCCGTGCCGCAATGAAAAAAGGTTTTGAGGACTTTTTTAAAGATGTTAACGCAGATATTTTTGCGATTCAAGAAACAAAGATGCATGAATCACAAAAAGATTTTGGTTTTCCATATTACAATGAATACTGGAACAATGCCGATAAAGCTGGATATTCAGGAACACTGATTTATACTTTAGAAAAACCTTTGAATGTTGTATATGGGATTGACGGTGAACTTTATAATGATGAGGGACGTGTCATTACACTTGAATTCGAGGATTTTTATTTTGTGAATGCCTACGTTCCTAATTCGAAAAGAGATTTATCTAGAATTCCATACCGAAAAGTGTTTGAAGACGATATGAGAGCTTATCTAAGCCGTTTAGATCAAACAAAACCTGTGATTTATACTGGAGACTTAAATGTAGCTCATCAAGAAATTGATTTAAAAAATCCTAGTACCAATCATCAAAATGCTGGATTTACTGACGATGAAAGAGAAAAGATGACAGCGTTACTGGCATCCGGATTTATTGATTCTTTCCGTATAAAATATCCTGATAAAATCCAGTATACATGGTGGTCTTATATGTTTAATTCAAGGATGAATAATGCTGGATGGAGAATTGACTATTTTATTCTTTCTAAAAACCTAGAAGATAAAATTCAGGATGTCATTATTCGCGATGATGTCACCGGCAGTGACCACTGTCCAGTGGTATTAGAAATTGATGTTTAAGGACGAATTTCGTCCTTTTTTTCTTTCAATAAAAAAAAAAGACAATCTCTTTTGACTTCACTTCATAAATAAGGTAGTATGGTGTAGAAGCGAGGTGAACCTATGCAAGTTTTTAATTTTCTGAGTGATCAATTACTCAAGATGGTTTGGCTAGAACAAATCATCAATTGGCTTTTATTAAATGTCTTTGGGATGAACGGTGATAGTCTTCTTTTTAAAGCGGTGAGTTTCTTTTTATTTGATACAATTAAGATTTTTATTTTACTTTCAATCTTAATTTACTTATCGAGTTATATTCAATCCTATTTTTCACCTGAAAGAACCAAAAAAATCCTATCAAAGATAAAAGGATTTAAAGCGAATTTAGTGGGCGCCTTACTGGGAACCTTAACACCATTTTGTTCTTGTTCATCGATTCCGATTTTCATCGGTTTTACCAAAGCTGGTTTACCGATTGGCGTTACTTTCAGTTTCTTAATCTCTTCACCTTTAGTCGATTTAGCAAGTGTTATCTTAATCGCTAGTATCTTTGGTTGGACCGTCGCGCTGCTATACGTTCTTGTTGGAATTGTTCTTGCGGTCGTTGGTGGAACAATTATCAGTCTGATGAAAATGGAAAGATACGTCGAAGAGTTTGTCTTTACCCCAGTGAATATGACTGAAATCGAAGAAGCAGTGATGACAAGAAAAGACCGCCGTGTTTATGCCCGCGATCAAGTGAAAGAAATTATTCATCGTGTCTGGAAATATATTTTGATTGGCGTCGGAATTGGTGCGATTATTCATGGATTTATTCCACAGACGATTGTCGAAGCAGTGCTTGGTGAAAACAATCCATTTAGTGTCATACTCGCGACTCTTTTAGGAATTCCAATGTATGCCGATATCTTCGGTACACTTCCTATCGCAAGTGCATTAGTATTAAAAGGTGTTGGACTAGGTACAGTACTTTCCTTTATGATGGCAGTGACTGCACTTTCCTTACCTTCGCTTATCTTACTTAAAAAAGTAGTTAAAACAAAGTTGTTAGTATTATTCGTTGTAATTATCACAGTTGGGATTATTTTTATTGGATATTTATTTAATTATTTATTACCATTTTTGGTGTAGGAGGAAAGTATGGAAATTAAAGTTTTAGGAACTGGATGTGCAAATTGTAAGCATTTATTACAACTCGTAGAGTACGCTGTAAAGAAAAAAGAAGTGAATGCAAAAATCGAGTATATTACGGATATTGTGGAAATATCTAGTTACGCTTTGTTAAGAACACCAGGTCTCATTATCAATTCGAAAATCGTTTCGTATGGTAGGGTACCAAAACTCGATGAAATAGAGCAAATGATTGAGGAAAACCGGTAATCTGCTTGATTCAATGCAAGGTAGATGAAATATTTGTAAGATTATGACTTAGTTAAGAGGATACTCTTAACTTTTTCTTTTTATTTTGATATACTTAAAATAAGAAATTAGGTGAAAACACGTGAATAGTACTTTTTTAAAATGGATTGCGATTATTACGATGACAATTGATCATATCGGTTTATACCTGATTGACCCAAGTGTTCATTTACTCATGTATAATGTGCTCAGAAGTGTTGGAAGAATTGCTTTTCCACTTTTTGCCTTTTTTATTGCCCAGGGATTTATGCATACGAGGGATTTGAAAAAGTATTTTACAAGACTTTTCGTTTTTGCATTAGCAATTGAGTTTTTCTTGTTTATCTATTTCTTATTCACAAAGGAACTCTATATGGTCGTCGCTAATGTTTTTTGGCCACTGGTCTTTGGATTACTTGCGATTATATTCGTTTCTACAAAAAAGCCACTCTATATTGTTATAGGGCTTAGTTTGATCATCCTAGCTGATTTTCTCGGTTTTCCTTATGGCGGGTATGGGGTAGCAACGGTTTTAGTTTTTGCCTTTGTAAAACCATTTTATAAACAAGCTCTCTATTTTGTATTGATCAACTTACTCTATATTGACTACCCACTGGTATACTTATTACCGAATTATCATTTGAAATATGATAATCCGATTCAATGGTTTGCGCTTCTTGCGCTGATTCCAATCTATTTCTATAACGGTAAAAAAGGAAAGATGAATTCCTATTTCTTTTATATCTACTATCCACTTCACTTAGTGGTAATTTTAGGAATTGCGTTTTTAAGGTAGGAGGATATTTTATGTTGAAAGTATTTTTCCCTGATGAGATCAAACAAATCGAAGCGCTAATGATGGAGCGTCACTGCTTATCTAGTAGCGATTTAGTGATGAATGCGGTGGATAATCTATGTCAATATTTAACCAAAGAGAATCAAATCAAAAAAGAAGAACTAACCACGGTGATTATTGGACCAGGCAATAACGGAGAAGATGGACTTGGACTAGCAAAAGAATTAATTCGTCATGGCTATTTCGTCAAAATTTTATCGTGTGGTAGAAATGATTTCTTTGGTTCTATCAGTTATGAACAGGAGCCTGTCCAGTTTCGTCAAATAGTTTTAGAAAGCAAAGTGATGATTGATGCTTTGTTTGGCATTGGATTAAACCGAAATGTAGCGGGGCATTTTAAAGATGTGATTGAACTCATGAATCAATCGAAAGCTTTTATCTATTCGATTGATATTCCCTCTGGTCTTCATGCGCTTTCTGGACTGGTTTTAGGTTCTGCCGTGATCGCGTCAAAAACACTGGTGATTGGTGCTTATAAAAGTGGGTTACTCATGAATCAAGGAATGGACTATAGTGGAGTAACAGAGTTAATTCCTGTTGCGATTGATTATGATTTAATCAAGAATCAAAAATATATATATGACCAACACGTAGTGATTCGAAAAAGACCTCATTTTTCAAACAAGTATGATTATGGAAATGTGTTGACAGTCGGTGGTTCCCTAGGCTATTTTGGTGCGCCAACACTCACGGCGATTTCGTCACTTCGGCTTGGTAGTGGTCTCTCTAGGATTGCATTAAGAAAAGAAGATTATCCTTATTACACTCAATCTTATCCAGAACTAGTGATTGAGCGTTATGAGAATTTGGATGAATTTATTTCTTTATCCAACAAAATGAGTGCCTTTGCATTTGGCCCAGGAATTAAGAAAGATGATCTCAGTAAAGAAGTACTTCACTATCTTCTTTCTTTAGATAAACCACTTATTGTGGATGCCTCAGGAATCGAACTTCTTGAAACGCTTTATGATCACGAACAAAAAATTATCATCACGCCTCACTTAGGAGAACTCGTTAGACTGACTGGTCTAAAAAAGGAAGATCTTCTCAAAAATCCTTTTCCTGTACTGAAAGATTTAAGTAAGAATGGGTTCATTACACTTCTCAAAGGACCGACGACAGTCGTTGAACTAGGAGACATTACTTATTTCTTACCCTATGGTAGTCCTGGTATGGCGACCGCTGGAATGGGCGACATACTTACTGGAATGATTCTATCATTCTTAGGCAAAGGATACACATTAGAAGATAGTGTTCTTCATGGTGCGATGATCCATATCAAATCTTCCTTACTCGCTATCAGCGAACGCGGTGAGGAAAGTTTTATTTCAAGTGACGCTTTAAACTATGTTGGCGAAGCCTTTAAGAAAGTAGGAACGTATGAAACATAAAGAATATCAAAGGACATTGGACGAATCAGTAAAAATCTTTACCGGTGCCATTGTGATTGGTGATGTAACACTCAAGAAGAATGTGAGTATTTGGTTTAATGCCGTACTACGCGGAGACATGGCACCTATTTTTGTTGGAGAAAACACCAATATACAAGATAACGCAGTGGTTCATACAAATACAAATTTACCAACACATATTGGCGCGAATGTGACTGTGGGACATAATGCGATCATTCACGCAGCGACTGTTGGTGATTACTGTCTTATTGGTATGGGTTCGATTTTGCTTGATGGATGTGTGATTGAAGAAGGAGCTATGGTTGCGGCAGGAACGGTCGTTCCACCGCGTAAAGTCGTTCCTGCAAGACATCTTGCGATTGGTAATCCAATGAAAATCGTAAGAGAATTAACAGAAGAAGAAATCAAAGGGAATCTATCGAATACAATGCACTATGTCACGTTGATGGAGGACTATCAAGATGAATAAAATCATTACAGAGGCACTTGAACTAATGCGAAAAATTCATGCAAGTGACGCGACTGGACATGATATGTTTCATGTTCAACGTGTTTATCAAATGGCGCTTCAGTTAGCTTCTTTTTATGAGGTGGATAATGAAGTTGTGGCTCTTGCGAGTATACTTCATGATCTCGATGACCCAAAAATAA
>JBFXGX010000009.1:0-24818 GCA_050177605.1 Candidatus Izemoplasmatales bacterium
TAAATAGATATATATAATGAAATGAAAGTCCTAAGTGTACTACAGTTGTTGTATTGTTCTTTTTGGTTTACAAAATCACGACGCAACTATATAATGGATTCAGAGGTGATTTTATGGATACTCAGAATGAATTTTTATCTTTGTTCAATGAATTAGAAATCTATTTGCGCATTGAATACAATGATGGAAGATTCAATGAATCTAGTTTTATGGGTACAGTACAGCGAATTCGCTCTCGAAGAGAGAATGCATTAATCGCAAGTAAGGAATATTTTGAAGTCTTGACTCAAGCAGCACAAATCAGAAACATTATGGTTCATAACGAGGATATCGTCGTTCCAACAGAAGATTTTATGAAGAAGTTCAGATATATCGTAAAGATGATTACTTCTCCAATCACCGTGGATAAAATCATGAATCCTATCAGAAAAGCAACAACCGTCACATTAGAAAAAACGATTGAAGAAGTGATTGCGATTATGAAAGAGAAGAAGTTCTCACATATTCCTGTGGTAGAAGATCATAAACTGAAAGGTGTTTTTACAGAAAGAACCTTATTCTACTATATGATGATGGACTTAGGTGATATCAATCTCCATATGACGATGAAAGATATCTTACCTTCGATGGATCTAGATAATGATCCTGCAGAGTATTTTGCATTCGTCGCTAGAGACAAAGATATCTATGAAGCATTTGCTTTATTCACTGCAGATTCTAAAAATGATAAAGAACTAGAAATCCTCTTTGTGACAGAACATGGACAGAATCATGAAAGTATTCTTGGAATTGTGACACACTGGGATTTAGATCAAGCTTTTATGAAGTATGAAAGTTAATCAATTCTAGAGGCGAATGAATCCTAAATCATTCGCTTTTTCAACATTTATTTGATATAATAAATGAGCGCAGGTGATGATATGTTAGTGAAGTTAGATCATATCGATTTCTCTTATGATTTAGAGAAAGAAATCCTCAAAGACATCAATATTTCGATTGAAAAAGGTGAATGGGTCAGTATTCTTGGACATAATGGTTCTGGGAAATCAACTCTTGCAAAAACCATCGTTGGTTTATTAGAAGCGATCAATGGAAAAGTCTATGTGGATGGTATTTTACTATCAGAAGAAACAGCATATGAAGTTCGAAAAAAAATTGGTATTGTATTCCAAAATCCAGATAATCAATTTGTCGGTGTCACCGTAAGAGATGACATCGCTTTTGGTATGGAAAATCTATGTTTCTCAAAAGAAGAGATGTTAAAAGCAATTGATTTTTATGCAGATAAAATTGGCGTAAAAGAATTGCTTGATAAAGAGCCATCTTCATTATCCGGTGGTCAAAAACAACGTGTGGCGATTGCAGGAATTCTTGCGATGCAAACAGAGATCATTATTTTTGATGAAGCAACATCCATGTTAGATCCTTATGCTCGAGAAGACTTAATGAAATACATTAAACAATTACATCAAGAAGGCTTAACAATCATCATGATTACGCATGATATTGAAGAAGCTCTTTTAAGCGACCGAATTATCGTTTTAAAAGAAGGAAAAGTCTTTTTAGATAATGATGTGGCTAGTGTATTAAAAGAATCAAATAAACTAAAAGAAGCACATTTGGAGTTGCCTACAGCACTTCAAATAGTCGATAGTTATCCTGAAATGGACGCTTCTTGGAAGGAGTACTTATGGGAATCCGTTTTAAAGAAGTAAGCCATAGTTATCCTTCTAATTTTGTGTCTGATTTTCAAGCGATAAAGGATATATCATTAGAAATTCAAGATGAGTCTGAATTTATTTGTCTTGTTGGTCATACCGGTTCTGGTAAATCGACCTTAGCGCAACATATGAACGCACTCATTTTTCCAACCGATGGGGTTGTGACGATTAACAATACCGAAGTAAGAAGTAAAAGAGACAAAAAGGTTTCATATAACCGGTTAAGAAAACATGTGGGTCTTGTTTTTCAGTTTCCTGAATATCAATTATTTGAGGAAACAGTTTTAAAAGATATTATGTTTGGTCCACTCAATTTTAAAGTCTCCCAAGAGGATGCACTTGAATCGGCGAAACAAGCGATTCAACTGGTAGGATTAAATGAGAGCTACCTAGAAAGAAATCCCTTTAATTTATCTGGTGGAGAAAAAAAGAGAGTATCGATTGCGGGTATCCTTGCGATGGATCCAGATATTTTAGTTCTTGATGAACCTACTTCAGGGTTAGATCCTCAAGGAAAAAGAGAAATGATGGAACTCTTTACGTCGATTCAAAAAGAGACGAAAAAAACGATTGTCATTATTACGCATGACATGGATTTAGTTTATGAATATGCAAGTAGAGTCATTGTATTAAATGATGGATCTCTTGTTTTTGATGGCGAACCAGAAAACTTATTTAAACAACCCACCCTAGAAAAGTGGGCGTTAAGTCTTCCTTCGACAATCAGGGTGTTAAAAGGGATTGAAGAGAAATTTCAGCTTGGAATCAATCCTTATCAAAAAACAGTTGAGTTAGCCTCCCTTGAATTAAGGAGGATATCCAAATGAAAAACATCGTCATCGGACAATATATTCCTGGAAATGGATTCTTTTATAAAATTGATCCTCGCACGAAAATTATTGCATTAGTTTTATTGATGGTATCCTTATTTTTACTTCAAACAATGACAGAGCTATTAGTCGCTTTTGGACTATCCGTTCTCGTACTTATTCTTGGAAAATTATCCATCGTACGAATTGTGAAAGGATTAAAACCAATCATTGTCTTACTTGTCTTTACTTTCTTTTTCCAAATATTGTTTAATCAATCAGGGGCACTCCTTGTCAACCAAACGATGGGATTTTCATTAACCAGTGTTCTTGGCATTATCGTGCTTACTGTTCTTTGGAGAGTTGGCGCAGCGCATTTTAGATATCGAACCTTATTAATGATTCTCTACTTTGCGCTTTTATATCTGACGTTTAGTTATTTTCACTATACACCAATTTGGTCTTCGTTCCAGTTCAAAATCTATGAATCTGGCATTGAAATGAGTGTTTTTGTAGTGATTAGATTACTCATTATTATTACTTTATCGACAGTACTTACCATCACGACGAAACCTACTGATTTAACTTTAGGTTTAGAAAAGTTAATGCATCCTCTTAAAAAAATAGGAATTAATTCCGAAGAATTTGCTTTGATTATCTCGATTAGTTTACGTTATATTCCAACCATCCTTGATGAAGCAAACAAGATTATGCTCGCCCAGGCTTCAAGAGGAGCTGACTTCTCTGAAGGGAAGTTAAAAGATAAGGTAAAACAAATTGTATCTTTGCTTGTGCCGATGTTTATCATCGCCTTTAAGCGAAGTGAAGACCTTGCGGATGCGATGGAATCAAGAAACTTTATTCCTGGAAAACCAAGGACTCGAATCATGGATTTAGTTTTTTCAAAGTATGATATATTTACAACACTGTTTACCTTTATTTGCCTAGGTGTAGGCATTTACCTGAAGGTGATGTAATGAAGATTACCAAGGATTTAATCGCAATCAAATGTGGATTAAAATATAATAAAGAAGTCATCCTTGATCAAGACAATGTCTATGATTTTGTTCTTCGTCATCAAGAATGGTTTGAAACAATTGAGTTAGGTTTAGGGAAGGACCATATGGAATATGGGTATTTCTCTGATGGAACGCTTTATAAGGTGGGAGTGAAAGATCATCTCATTGAACGGATTGTTATTGTATCGAAAACAAAAGGTTATACAAGAATCAAAGGAACCCTTTCTTACGATGGTTCCATGTTTTCGGGGTTTCAAGTGCAATCTAATGACAGAAGCGTCCAAGGTGAGTTAGAAAAAATTCTCTCTGAAATTCATCATGAAGAAACGAGAATTGCTGGTGCATCGAGAACCGATGCGGGGGTCCACGCATTGAACCAAGTCTTTCATTTTGATACGACAAGAAGCGATGATTTGGATCGGTGGCTGTATTATTTCCACCGTCGAGCTCCAAAAGATATGTATGTCAAAGATTTAGAAATTGTACATCCACTTTTTCATAGTCGTTATGATGTATTGAAGAAAGAATATCGTTACCGAATTAATACGAGTGAGTACAATCCATTGATGAGAAATTATGAATGGTTTGTCCCAGGTCTTGATATAGCAAGACTAGAAAAAGAAATGGAAACTCTTCTCGGAACACATGACTTCTCATCCTTTTCAAAAGGAGAGAAAGAAGATAAAACAAGAACAATCTTCACTTCAAGCGTTGTGCAGCATCCAGGATATATTGAACTTGTCTTTGAAGGTGATGGTTTCTTACGATACATGATCAGACTCATTGTGAGTGCTCTTGTGAAGATTTCTTTAGGTAAATTAGATACAACAATGGCTTTATTGTTAGAAGAAAAATCAAGATTACAAACAGTTCATCTAGCGCCAGCTGGCGGATTATATTTAACAAAAATAGAGTATTAGTGTTAACTGATTAGGAGAATTTATTCTCCTTTTTTTATTAATATCTTTTTTTGTATTCTTCAATTTTCTTGACAATGTTATAACATATGTATATACTTATTCTGAGGAGAGTGGTTAAATGAATACCAAATTAAAGAAAATTGGCAATAGTCAGGGTATTATTATTCCATCATCGATGTTGAAGTTTTTAAACATTAATGAAAAAGAAATGTTAAACATTGAACTAGAAGGGGATGAAATCATTTTGACGAAAGCGAACAAATTCGATCCAAAGTCATTAGAAGAACTATTTGAAGGTTACACTGGCAAACTAGACAGCGAAATCGTTTTTGATGAGTCATTAGGAAGAGAAGTATGGTAAACCAAGGGGATATCGTCATTGTTGATTTTGATCCATCTTTAGGATCTGAACAAAAAGGGAAAAGACCTGGCGTAGTTGTTAGTAATGATATCTATCATCAAAAAACGAATGGATTTGTGATTGTTGTGCCAATCACTAAGGATCAAGCTATCAAGTATCCTCTTCATGTTGACCTTGATTCTAGAACAAATACTTATGGGCAAATAATGTGTGAACAACTTAAAACGATGGATACCAAAGTAAGAAACCTTATGAAGATTGAAAAACTACCTGAGGATATCTTGGATAGAGTGATCAAAATCATTAAATTAGTTTTTTAGCAAAAAATTCAAAAGGGTATTGCATTATCAAAATCATGTGATATAATCTTACCTAATATTAAAAGCGTTGAGAAAGAGAAGTAGTACTTAATTCTGTTTAAGCGACCCTAGGATTGGTGAAAGCTAGGGAACAAGAGAAGTATGAATAACACTTTTTAGCTGCTTACCGAAAGAAGAAATTCTAGTAGGATAAGCCGGGGTTTGTTTCCTCGTTAAAACAAATACAACTTTTAGAAACTTGAAAGTAGAGCAGGCTATTTTTTTAGCAAACTGGGTGGTACCGCGGATAGAACAGTTATTCGTCCCTTATTGTGGATGATAACTGTTTTTTTTATTTTCTAAAGAAAGAGGTGCGCCAAGATGTGCGGAATAGTATGTTCAAGTAAAAATGTTTTTGGATTAGATAGTAGCCTTAAAAAAATTGAGAAGCGAGGACCTGATGCGTCAAGTTATTACATGGCAGGGGATAGCGTCTTGCTTTTTAACCGCTTAGCAATTATGGATCTTCATGAAAGTGGGATGCAACCATTTGTTCATGGAGACAACGTCTTAGTTGCGAACGCAGAAATATATAACTACAAACATTTTAGATCCACTTTTGAGGATACCTTTGTCTTTCGTGGACATTCAGATTGTGAAGTTTTACTTCCTTTATATGAACGATATGGTACAGAGATGTTTGAAATGCTCGACGCTGAATTTGCAATTGTATTATACGATAGTAAAAAGAAATCACTAATTGCTGGAAGAGACCCGATTGGCATTCGCCCATTATTTTATGGTTATCTACGAGAATCAAAAGAAATCATGTTTGCATCCGAAGGGAAAGCGATGATTGATATGGTGGATAAAGTCTATCCTTTTCCTCCTGGACATTTCTATAGTGATGGTGTTTTTACTAAATATTCTAAGCTACTCGATATTGAAAGGTATAGTCAAGACACTTTGCCAGAAATATTTGGTTCAATAAAAAAATATTTAGAAGAAGCCGTCATTAAGAGACTCGATAGCGATGCACCGATGGCATTTTTATTAAGTGGTGGACTGGATTCATCCCTCGTTTGTGCAATTGCATCGAAGTATCTTAAAAAGCCAATTAAAACCTATAGTATTGGTATGGAAAAAGATCCGATTGATTTGAAATATGCAAAAGTAGTCGCAGACTATTTAGGATCGGATCACGAAGAAGTGATTATGACAAAGGATTTAGTATTATCTTCTTTAGAAGAAGTAATCAAAGCGCTAGAGACCTATGATATCACAACGATACGCGCTTCGATGGGCATGTATTTGCTTGCTAAACACATTCATGAGACATCAGATATTAAAGTCCTTCTTACAGGTGAAGTAAGTGATGAACTCTTTGGTTATAAATACACTGACTTTGCGCCATCAAAAGAAGAATTTCAAAAAGAGTGCGTCAAACGTATCGATGAGATTTATATGTATGATGTCCTACGCGCAGATCGTTGTCTTGCGGCAAATAGTTTAGAAGCTCGAGTCCCTTTTGGTGACATTACTTTTGCTTCTTATGTAATGAGAATTGATCCTTCAAAAAAAATGAATGTATATAAAGAGGGTAAATATTTACTCAGAAAAGCTTTTGAAGGTGATTATTTACCAGACAGTATTTTACACAGAGATAAAGCTGCGTTTTCAGATGCAGTGGGACATTCGATGGTAGACTATTTGAAAGAGTATGCGGAAGAATTATATTCTGATGAAGAATTTGAAATGAAAAAGAAAGCATATATCAACCCTTCTCCATTTACTAAAGAGTCACTTATGTACCGTGAGATATTTGAAAAATATTACCAAGGTCAAGCCCATATGGTCTTGGATTATTGGATGCCAAACAAAACCTGGGAAGGATGTAATGTGCTCGATCCCTCGGCTCGTGTACTTTCAAACTATGGAGACTCAGGTAAATAAAAAAAACAATAATTTTACTTTGAATGTTGCCAAACCAAGTATATAATGAAATTGGGTGATGTTATGAAGGCAGTCGTTATGTGTTATTCATTTGAAGGAAATACTTTAAAAGTAAGTGAACATCTTGGAAAAGAATTAAACCTTGATGTCATTGAGATTAAACCAAAAAAGGAACTAAAGAGTAAAGGCTTCTACAAATATGTTTGGGGAGGAAGACAAGTTGTTTTTGGAGACAAACCTTCTATTGAGGACATCAGTTATAACTTTGATGATGTCGATATTATCTTTCTTGGCTCTCCAATTTGGGCAGGAACCTATGCGCCTCCGATTAAGACTTTTTTAGAAAAAGGTTATGTTAAAAACAAAAGAATTGCCTATTTTTATACCCATGAAGGTGGCGCTAAAAACGCTGCTGTTCGTGGTCAAAAGGCAATTGAAAAGTATAATACTTATTTAGGTGATTTTAGTGTTTTCAATGTAATTAAAGGGAATGAAGATTGGAAAGAACCCTTGGTAAAATGGGCAAAGAATATTCTTAGTAAATAATGTGTTAATCGCAATATCTGGTAATTTTACATAAAGAAAAGGTATATCGAGTGATATACCTTTTTGTTATTTTTGAATCGAAGATTTTATTGCGAATAAATCAAAGAAAAAATCAAAGACAGCTGCGATTCCGAGAGTGATCCAAATATTCGTTCTGCTTGTTAAATCAAAACTGATAAGTGCATATAACACCACTCCGAAGAATACGGTATATAATGCTTGTATTGTATATTTATTTAGAAGAGAATCTTGATCAAATTTCTTTTTTTTGAAGAGATTGTTAATAAAGATTACCTTTCCTTTATACCAAATGCCAATAAACATTAATAATCCAAATAGAATCGTCACAACCGATAATACTAACAATACTTGAAACATAAAATCAGAAATCATCACGTCCCATATTCTTTCCATTTTATTCCTCCATTAAGAATTCGGATAATTTATCTTTTCGCAATTGTTTATATTGCATAATCCGTTTAATGATTGAAACCAATAATAAGATTAGAACATTTATGCCTACAATTGAAGCTCCGCTCGGAATCATAAATGAGTAAGACATCCATAAACCGAAAAATACACTTAACTCTGAAAATACAATACCAATAATTGTTGTAGAACGATAACTCCAACCCACTTTCATTGCGGCCGCAATCGGAATAATCATCATTGAAGAGATGAGAAGAACGCCAACTGCTTCTAACAAAACACTGACCACAACACTTAGCATAATCATAAATAGGATTTGGAATAGATTTACATTCACACCGAGAAGTTTTGCATTGTTTTCTTCAAAACTAACAGAAAGAATTTGTTTCCCAAAAAGTAAAAATAATGTGAACACAAGTATAGCTGTGAGCAATATCATAAATACATTATTATAGTCAATTGTTAAGATTGATCCAAATAGATAGTTATATAAAGAACCAGTTTTCTTCGCTAAACTAAAGAAAGTGGCACTTAATGCAGCGCCTAAAGAAATGACAATGACCATTGAAATTTCCTTATAGTTTTTATATGATCGTCGGAATAGTTCAACGAGTAATCCACCTACCACAGAAAACAAGATACCTAAATAGAGAGGATTTTCAAAAAACAATGAGAAACCGATGGTGGATAAGAAAAGAGATACTGAAATACCAACCAATGAGAAATGCCCTAGAGTATCCGCAATAAAGGACAATCTCCTAATAACAACAATGGATCCAATCACAGGTGCTAACATCCCAAGGATAATTCCAGCGACTAAAGCGCGTTGCATAAAATCTTGTTCTAAAAGATCGGTAAAAAACGATAAATACATCTTATTTCACCTCTCCCGCATTTAAGAAACGTTCTCTCGTTAAAAAACTGAAAGATTGATCAGAAAAAAGTGTTAATACATGTGAGTAATGAATCGGTTCTAAATTATCATGATGTGTTACTAAAATGATTGTAACGCCTTGTTCATTGAGATGATTCACTGCTTTATAAAAGAAGTCAGTCGATAATTTATCAACGGACGCCGTTGGTTCATCAAGGATAAGTAACTTTGGATCGTTTATCATACTTTTCACGATAAATGTTCTTTGAAGTTCGCCCCCCGATAAATTATTGATGTTTTGATTTAGAAGCTCTAATATTCCAAGTTGGTCAAGTAATCGAAGCCGGTGTTGCTGGTTTGTTTTTCTTAGACTAGAAATGGATAAGAATTCATTGACGGATAAAGGATATTCATAGTTAAATTCTTCAAACTTTTGACTAACATATCCGATTGATGTCCAATCTTTAAAGTTGACGACATCTTGATGATCAAAGAATATCATCCCGCTTTTAACACTATTAAAGCCGAGCATACACTTGACTAGTGTCGATTTTCCTGAACCATTTTTCCCTCTTACAACCAAATAATCTCCCCTTGTTATACTGAAAGAGAGATTATGTAATACTTTTTTATATCCATAGGAATACGTAAGATTATGAATATCAATTTGCATATCATCACCATGCCTTCTTTATTATTGTATCATAATGAGAGACTTAGTTAAAATAAGATATTTTAAATTTAAGCATTTTATGAGATAATAGTAAGGAAGTAGGTGAAACTGTGAACGGATATTTTATTTCATTTGAAGGAACAGAAGGTTCTGGTAAAACTTCAGTCATTCAAGCTGTCAAAGCTTATTTTGAAGAAAAACATGTACCTTTACTCATTACAAGAGAACCAGGTGGAATTCGTATTTCTGAAAAAATCAGAGATATTTTATTAGATAAAGAACATACAGAGATGGATGCTCGTACGGAAGCATTGTTGTTTGCGGCTTCACGTCGTCAACATTTAGTCGAGAAAATTCGTCCTGCATTAAATGAAGGAAAACTCATCCTTTGTGACAGGTTTGTCGATAGTTCTTTAGTTTATCAAGGCATTGCTAGAAATCTTGGGATTGACCTAGTCTATGAAATCAATCGTTTTGCGATTGAAGATACACTCCCCGATTTAACCATCTTTATCGATGTACATCCAGAAATTGGGTTAAAGCGTGTGTTTTCTACCAAATCAAGAGAAGTGAATCGACTTGATTTAGAAAAACTTGATTTTCATAATATGATTTATCGTGGTTATTTAGATTTAATAACTAAATTTCCGGATCGAATCAAAAGAGTTAATGGAGAACGTCCGCTTGAAGAAGTAACAGATGAAGTTATTTCTTTAATCGAAAGTCTTTTAAAGGGGTGATGTTATGCCCGCGATGAACTGGAAAACACTTCACGAATACCAACCATTAGTCGAAAGAACATTAAAGAATAGTATTCGATTAAACCGATTGTCTCATTCCTACATCTTTGAAGGAATGAAAGGAACCAAACGTTATGATAGTGCTTTGTTATTCTCGAAAACATTACTATGTGAACATTTGGACGAGGAGTTAAATCCTTGTGAAAAATGTCATCAATGTGAACGTATCAACAAAGACGCTCATCCAAACGTTTTTATTATTCGTCGTGATGGTGAAAAAATAAAGAAAAAACAAATGAAAGACTTAATCAATGAATTCAGTCGGAGTTCAGTCGAAAAAGGACCGAGAATTTATATTATTGATGAAGCTGAAAGACTGAATCCAGAAAGTTCTAATGCATTGCTTAAAACCATGGAAGAACCAGGACAAGATATCTATCAAGTTTTGGTGACAGATCAAATGAATTCACTGTTAAAGACGATTGTCTCTAGGGCACAAGTGATTCATTTTCGTCCAATTGATCAAAAATTGATCAAGAAAGATTTACTAGATAAGAATACAGACACATTAATTGCTGATGCGATTACGGAGTATACTTATAATTATGATGAGGCAGAAACGCTTGCGAAAAGTGAAGTTATCAAAGAAATCATCTTCTTCACAAAAGAAATGTACAAGAGCCTCGAAAAGAAAAGTGGGTCGATTATTTTATCTTTTAAGGATAAAAAAGATAAGTTTTTGTCGAACTATGATTTAGCAGATTTTACTATTTCAATGTTTATTCTGTTTCAAAAAGATATATTAAATTACAAATTACGACATCTCGAAAACATTGTATTTGAAGAAGAAAAATCAATGTTTAAAGAATTATCTTCAAGAATGTCAGGCACATGGATTGAAGATACCCTAACCCAGATGTTAGAATTAAAACAAAGACTTAAGTTTAATATCAATACTTCCCTTGCTTTTGATAAACTACTTTTGTCGTTAGAGAGAGGTTTTTACTATGGCGTATCAAGTCGCACAGATTCAATTTAATAAGTTAGGAAAGAAATATTACTTCGATTACAATCATCTACCAGTGAAAATGGGAGATCAGGTCGTTGTTGAAACGGTGAGAGGAATCGAAATGGGGTTTGTCGCTTCAAATCTTCTTGAAATCGAAGAATCAGAACTCGTATCTCCTTTGAAACCAATACTGCGTATTGCGACAGAAGAAGATAAACAAGCTTATATCGAGAATAAAGAAAATGAGAAAAAAGTTCTGGCAAGAACTTCATATTTAGTCAAGAAAAACCAACTTGATATGAAACTTTTGAACTGTGAATTTACTTTAGATAAATCAAAACTCATTATCTATTTTAACTCGGATGGTAGAGTTGATTTTAGAGAATTAGTGAAAGATTTAGCAACAGAGTTTCACCTTCGTATAGAACTTCGTCAAGTTGGCGCAAGAGATGGCGCAAAAGTTCTCGGCGGTATTGGACCTTGTGGATACTTAACCTGTTGTACAAGCTTCTTAGGAGAGTTCCAACCTGTTTCAATTAAAATGGCGAAAAACCAAAATCTAAGTTTAAACCCATCCAATATCTCAGGTTTATGCGGGAAGCTTCTTTGTTGTATTAATTATGAAGATGAAGCCTATAAACAATATCGTAAAGAAATGCCTAAACTCGACTCCTTTGTTTCTACGAGTGATGGAAGAGGTAAGGTTGGTCAAGTCAACTTCTTAACTCAAATTGTTCGTGTTGATTTTGAGAATGGTGGTTCTGAATATTTCCATGTCTCTGAAATTAAGTTTAAACAAAGAGCGACAGAAGAAGACTTAAACGGTAATGGTCAAGATTTAAAAGATCTAGAAGGGTAATCATGGAAAAAGAGTTACATGATTTATTTGGCATAGGAAATATCAAAATCTATCAAGATAAAAAGAATCTATCTTTTTCAATTGATAGTATTTTGCTTGCAAGTTTTGTGAAAGTTCAACCTCGCACGAAGAATATCATTGACTTTGGGACTGGCTTTGGTCCCATTCCTTTATTTTTATCGACCAAGACAAAAGCACATATAATTGGGATTGATTTGAACCAAGAAGCATTGACGCTTGCTAAAGAATCTGTGATTTATAATCGTCTTGAGAATCAAATTGATATGGTATATCAAGACGCAAGAAGCGTCCACCTTGAGGAAAGATTTAAAGACGTGGACATTGTTGTCTGTAATCCACCTTTCTTTAAGGTTAGTGATAGTAAGGTTCAAAATAGTGAAAAAGCTAAGACTGATGCTAGACATGAGACAACCCTTACTTTAGAGGATATGATTATTTCAGCGAAAAGAATTTTGACAACGGGTGGTTCTCTTACTTTTATTCACCGAACAGATCGCCTAGAAGAAATTATTTTATTACTGAATAAACACAGATTTCATATCAAACGAATGTGTTATATCTATCCAAAACCAAACAAAAAGTCATTGATGGTTTTAATCGATGCTCGGCATAATAGTAGTCTGGGAAGTTTAGAATTGTTAGAACCAATCTATATTATGGATGATTTTGGAAACTATACAGAACAAGTAAAACAAGTCTTTTATCAGGAGGGGTAACTTATGTACCGAGAAAAAAGTTTTGCAAATGATTTACCTCATCTTGTATTTGTGCCAACACCGATTGGTAATCTAGAAGATATGACATTTCGTGCGATTAAAGAATTGAAAAATGCAGATGTCATCTTTGCAGAAGATACGCGAGTCACAAAGAAACTACTAGATCACTTTGAAATTGTGAAACCTTTAAGAAGTTTCCATGAGCATAATAAGGCCGCTAGTACCGAAGAGGTCTTATCTCATCTTCGAAATAATGAAGTTGTTGCTTTAGTGAGCGACGCTGGTATGCCCATCATCAGTGATCCTGGTTTTGAACTGACAGAGGCTGTTCGAAGCGAAGGGTTTATCGTCTATGCTTTACCTGGATCAAATGCATTGCTGACTGCGTTAGTAACTTCAGGTATCAGAGCGATTCCTTTTTCTTTTCTTGGATTCCTGGATTCTAAGAAAAGTAAAAGACTTGAAGAAATAACAAATTTACAATACAAAACAGAAACACTGATTTTTTACGAAGCACCGCATCGAATTGAGGAAGTTCTTGAAGATTTTTACGCGGTCTTTGGTTCTAGAAAAGCATGTATTGCAAGAGAATTAACCAAATTACATGAAGAGATTATTGTTGGAGACTTAAGTGAACTTCAACACCTAGAGAACATCAAAGGCGAAATTGTGCTTATCATCGAAGGATATTCAACCTCAGATGTCACAACGAATTTATCGATTGTCGAACAAGTCGATTTATTCATCGAAGAGGGCTATAAGAAAACCGAAGCAATGAAGAAAGTCAGCGTTTTAACAGGAATTCCTAAAAATAAAATCTATCAAGAATATTTAGATAATCAAGAGAAAAAATGATATAATATATTTAGCATTTTTGAAGGAGTGAAATAATGAAATTAGCCTGTCTATTATCCGATGGTTTTGAAGATATCGAAGCGATTGGAACGATTGCACTTCTAAGACGAAGTGGTATTGAATGCACGATTATTAGCGCTTTTAATAAGAAAACGATCATGGGTTCTTACAAGACTGAAGTCACGGCCGATTTGATGATGAAAAAAATGAATCCTGATGAATATGACGGATTATTTATTCCTGGGGGAAGGCATGCGGCCATTCTTCGAGATGAAGAGTTTGTCCTTGACTTAGTAAAAGAATTTTATCAAAAAGATAAATGGATGTTCGCAATTTGCGCAGCACCATCCATCTTTGGTAAAGCAGGAATCTTGGATAACAAAAAATACATTAGTTTTCCTTCTTTAGAAAGTTTTATGCCTCGTGCGATTCGCACCAAAGAAAAAGCAGTGAGAGATGGTAAAATAATTACTGCAGCTGGGGCAGGAGCCGTTTATGATTTTGCGTTCTTAATCATTGAAACGATTTTTGGAAAAGACGCAAGACAAGAAACAGAAAAAAGAACACAATACGTGCTTAATTAGTGAGGTCCTTATGAAAAAAACATTTTATATTACAACACCTATTTATTATCCAAGCGGGAAGTTCCATATTGGATCTGCGTATACCACTTGTTTATGTGATACTTTGACAAGATACAAACAAGAACAAGGATATGATACGAGGTTTTTAACTGGAACAGATGAACATGGATTAAAAATCCAAGAAGCTGCAAAAGCGCTTGGCAAAAGTCCTCAAGAGCATGTGGATTATATTGCTGGACTAGCGCAAGACTTATGGAAAAAATTAGCCATCGAAAATGATGACTTTATTCGTACGACAGAACAACGTCATGAAGCCGTTGTTGAAGACATCTTTGAAAAGTTGCTTTCTCAAGATGATATTTATTTAGGAGAATATTCCGGAAACTACTGTATGCAATGTGAGGCGTATTTTACGCCAACACAACTTGTTGAGGGGCATTTATGTCCTGACTGCGGAAGAGAAACAGTCATCGTCAAAGAGCAAACTTATTTCTTGAGATTATCTAAATATGAACAACAACTTCTTGATTTCATCGAACAAAATCCTGACTTTATTACACCTGAAACGAGAAAAAATGAAGTTGTTCAGTTTGTCAAAACTGGACTTCAAGACTTGAGCGTTTCACGGACTGCTTTTGATTGGGGAATCAAAGTTAAGAGTAATCCAAAACACGTTATTTATGTTTGGGTAGATGCCTTAAGTAACTATATTACTGCTTTAGGTTATGATTCAAAGGATGAATCTTTATATCAAAAATATTGGGTGAACGGGGATGAAGTTGTTCACGTTGTTGGAAAAGATATTTTAAGATTCCATGCAGTATACTGGCCAATTATGTTGATGGCATTAAATGTACCAATCAAGTTTAAATTGTTCGCACATGGTTGGTATATGATGAAAGATGGAAAGATGTCAAAATCAAAAGGAAATGTCATCTATCCAGAACAATTGACAGATAACTACGGGCTTGATCCATTTAGATATTATATCGTCAAGGAATTACCTTATGGTAATGACGGACTATTTACACCGGAAGATTATGTATCGAGAATTAATACAGACTTAGTTAATGACTTAGGAAACCTTGTTTCCCGTTCTATTAGCATGGTCAATAAATACTTTGGCGGAACGGTTAAAAACGTAAAAACAGATCATCCATACAGTGCTTTCGCTCTAGATTTAGAACAAACAGCAAAGAAAGTATTTGCGGATTATTGCACATTGATGGATGAATTTAAAGTAAGCGCAGCGTTATTTGAAGTTTCTCGTTTGGTTGGTAGAACCAACAAAATCATTGATGAAACATCACCTTGGGACCTTGCAAAAGATCCAAGTTTAAAAGATACATTAGAAATGGTAATGTATCATTTACTCGAAGCGATTCGTTTAGCGACGATTCTTTATAAACCTGTTTTAATTGAAACACCTGCCAAAATATTTGAAGAACTCGGTGTTGAGCTTGATGTTCAAACCTTTGGTAGTTTTGTTTTTGGTAAAAAGGACACTTATACCGTCACAAGTCAACCAATTCACTTATTCCCTCGTCTTGATGTAGAGAAAGAAGTGGAAGCTATTAAAGCGTTAATGAATGCTGGCGTTAAGAAAAAAGAAGTCATTCAAAAAGAAGAAATTGGGATTGATACTTTTGAACAAATCAATCTACTTGTTGGCCTTGTTAAAAAGGCAAAAGTCCATCCAAATGCGAAGAAGTTGCTTGTATTTGATATCGATACAGGAGAACGAGTTCGTCAAATCGTGTCAGGAATCGCTGAGTTTTACAAACCAGAAGAGGTTGTAGGTAAAAAAGTCATTGTTGTTGCCAATTTGAAACCAGTGAAATTACGTGGAGAACTCTCTGAAGGAATGATTCTTTGTGGTGAAACGGAGAATCATGAATTATATATTATAGAACCTAATTCAAAATTAGAGCCAGGAGATAATGTTAGATAGTACATGAAATCAATCAATTGGAAGAAAGAAGGAAAAATCCTCTTTCAAGTCTTTCTAGGTACTTTTATCTATGCTGCAGGTATTTTATTTTTCGTCAATCCTGTAGGACTTTACACCGGTGGTGTCACTGGTATTAGCCAGTTAATCATCAATTTTTTAGCACTGTCTTCAGATGGTGCAGTTCATATTAATTTAGGTATTTTGGTCTTTATATTCCAAATTCCACTCTTAATCTATGGATGGTATAAACTATCCAAAAGATTTATCATTTATACCATTATTTCCTCCATTATCGGATCAGTCATTTTAGCTTTTTCAGTGGATACAAGTATATTAGGAAACGACCTTCTAACCGCAGGTATCATTGGTGGTATGTTAGGTGGTATCGGAAATGGTATTCTTGCAAAAGCAGGTACAAGCGGTGGCGGAACATCGATTTTATTTCAATACTGGTCGATTAAAACAGGAAAATCAATGGGTCTTTATCAAATCCTCCTTCATGGAATTATTATCCTTGTGGCCGGAGTAGTCTTTGGTTTAGACATTGCGATATACACCATTGTATCTCAACTGATTTCTTCGATTGTGCTCGATAAAGTATTTACAGGATACAATTTCATTAAGATTGAAGTGATTACCACGAAGGGATTAGAAATTGCTTCTATACTGAAAGAAAGATTACCACACGGAGTAACGATGATCAATGCGATTGGTGCTTATTATTTTCAAGAGAAAACAATCCTATACGCTGTGATATCTGTTCATGAAATGCAGCAGTATTTAGCCCTTGTAAACGAGGTCGATCCGAATGCTTTTATCGTGATGACACCGGTCCAAAACGTGAAGGGAAAATTCACAAAAAAGATTATTGATTAGAATAAATTCTATTTGACTAAATAAGGCGTTAGTGGTATTATATAAAAGGTACATTTTTTGTTTTATAGCCCACAAGCTCTTTAAAAAACACTTTAAGGAGGAAACAAAATGAAAACTTACATGGCAAACGAAAACACAATCGAACGCGAATGGTTCGTTGTGGATGCCTCTGGAAAAAGATTAGGACGTTTAGCAACAGAAGTCGCTTCCGTTTTAAGAGGAAAACATAAACCTACATTTACACCTCATGTGGATTGTGGAGATTATGTTATCGTTATTAACGCAGGAGAAATCGAACTTACAGGAAACAAATGGAATGATAAATTATATCATACACATTCAAATTTCCCTGGTGGTTTAAAGACAAAAACTGCAAAAGTCTTAATGCAAGAAAAGCCAATCAGAATGGTTGAATTAGCGATCAAAGGGATGTTACCAAAAGGAAAATTAGGAAATCAAATGTACAAAAAATTATTCGTTTACCCAGGAGCTGAACACAAACATAGTGCTCAACAACCTAAGGTAATGGAATTAAAAGGTTAGGAGGATACAAAATTGGCAAAGTCAGTGATGTATCGTGGAACTGGTAGAAGAAAATCTGCAGTTGCACGCGTTATATTAAGACCAGGAAAAGGAACAATTACAATTAATGGTAGAGAGTTCGCTCACTACATTCCTTCTTCACTTGCACGTCTTGATATTTCACAACCTTTAGTTTTAACAGCGAATGAATCAACATTTGATATCTCTGTCAATGTACGTGGCGGAGGACTAATTGGACAAGCAGGAGCGATTCGTTTAGGAATCACTCGTGCATTATTAGAAGTAAACCCTGAATATCGTAAAATTTTAAAACCAGCTGGACTTATTACCAGAGACCCTCGTGCTAAAGAACGTAAAAAATACGGTCTTAAGGGCGCACGTAGAGCACCACAATTTAGTAAACGTTAATCAAAGCCAAATAAAAGACACAAGACCCCACATCTTGTGTTTTTTTTATTTGCTAGAGTTGTGATATAATAGTGGTAATTATGCTTTTTATATCGAGGTAAAAGAGATGCCACAGGTTTATGGATTGGAACACTTTTTATATTTGTTCACGGTATTTAGTATTTATGCAGTTGGTTTTTATTTGATTCATAAGTTTATCAAAACAGAAAAACAAGTGACTTGGTTAATTAAAGGATTAGGACTAGTACTTTTTCTAGCAATTATGTGGAATAGAATCAGCGTAAGTGCGCTTCGCGATGGCTGGGACTTCTTTATTCCAAGTACCTTTTGTGGATTTTCAAGTTTAGCACTCAGCCTAGGCGCTATTTTTTTAAAGAAGGATCATCCTTTCTTTCACTCGGTTGCCTTTGTTGGATTACTCGGTGGATTACTCACAACTTTTTATCCAGATTTTATTGGACAATCAGATTCGATCTTTTATCCGATGACAATTTCGGGATTAGTTCATCATTCAGTGATGGTTTTTCTAGTAATCGTGATGATTCAAACAAAGTTTTTAATTCCTACAAAAAAGAAATGGTTCTATCTTCCACTAGGGCTTAGTTTATACATGACATTTGGGTTATTCCAAATTACCGTACTTGGTTATAATGATGCAATGTATATCTATCATCCAATTCTAGAGGGCACAGCGCTGAATTGGTTTGTTCTTGGAATGATTTTTCTTCCATATCACTTTATCTTTGTTAGTGTATTTGATTATTTTAGAGGTCGTCAATGAAAAAGAAAAACTTTGCACCAATTTTATTACTTGTTGTTATTTATTTAGCATTTATCGCGCTTGGCTTGCCAGACGCGATTTTAGGCTCTGCATGGAATCTTGTAAGAATGGATTTACAAGTGTCTTTAGGGACACTTGGAATCATGACTGTGATGGTCTATATTTTCAGTGTCTTATCGACATTTAATGCGCCAAGGATTTTAAGGCTTTTAGAGACTAAAAAAGTCGTTTTTATTTCGATATTATTCACTGGGGTTGCTTTGTTACTGATCAGTCGAGTGAGTGCATTTTATCAAATGCTTTTCTTTGCGATTCCTTTAGGGATTGGTGCGGGAGCGATTGATGTTAGCCTAAATCATTATTTAGCATCGAATTATAAAGCAACTCATATGAATTATTTACATACTTTCTATGGAATTGGCGTAACCCTTGGTCCTTCTGTCATGGCGTTTACACTCAAAAATAATTCTTGGCGAATTGGTTATGTTGTTGTTGGAAGCATTTTGCTTATTATTGCACTGATTGTATTTGTTTCTTTTAAACTATGGAAAGAACAAAGCGAAGAAGAACGAAGTGAACTTCACACACCGATTTCAACCAAAGAAATTGTCAAAACGAAAGGTGTGATTGCTTCCATTTTAATTTTTCTTTTTTATGTTCATATTGAATCTTTAGGTGGTGTCTGGATTAGTTCTTATTACTTTGAGACGAAATCGATCACTTATTCTGATGCGGCACTTTTTACTATGACTTTCTACTTAGCGCTCACGATTGGAAGGTTCTTAAGTGCCTTGTTATCACATGTTGTGAAACCAAATACATTAATTCTACTTGGCGAATCTTTGATTGTTTTATCAGGAGCACTTATGTTTATCAAGGTGAATCAGATTGAAGTATATTACGCTGTTGTATTCTTGTTTGGGCTTGGGTGTGCACCGGTTTTCCCAAATATGATGTATATGAATAGTCAGAATTTTGATAAATCGAAAATGAGTAAAGTCATTTCCTTGCAAATGGCATTTGGTTATATAGGATTTGGGTTACTCACTCCGCTTGCCGGACTATTGTTCGAAAAGATTAATATTTCAATTTATCCCATCTTTATCTTACTTGTTTCATCGCTCATTCTAGGAATGACGATTCGGTTTATTTATACAATCAAAAAAGGAGAAAAAACACATGAAGTTTTCGAAGGATAATCTCATTTTACTTTCTACAGTTGGTGTTGCGCTTATTTTAGGACTAGCTACTCAATTTTTCTATGGAGGAGTGGATGTACTAAGTATATTGAGAGTGCTTATTTGGTTTAGTCTCGCTCATATTCCGTTTTTACTGATCGCAACGAAAACAAAATATAGAAAAAATGTCTTTGTACCTGCTTTTATCCTTATTTTGTTTGTAATTGCGATTTTGATCATTTATTTCATTACTAGTCATACTAGTGATTCGTGGGCTGATTTAATCTATGCCATCTTCATTGCTTTTGGATCAGTATTTGCCGTCCTAAGCTTCTTTATTAACTTACTAATCTATCGAAGATTGAAGAACCATGATACTTTATCTTCTAATCCTCTTTTGGTTGCGGATTCGTTGGCGCTGTTCCTTAGTATCTTGATGCTCTTTTCTTACCTTGATATCTTAGGTGATATGAGCATTCGTTTAGCACCGGCCTATTATTTATTTGTGGGTGGATTTGGAATTTTGTTAGCGATACTCCTTTATTATATAATGAAAAACAAATGGCATTATTATAAATTAGGTCTGTCAACTATTCCGATGTTTTATGTCTTAATGTTTCACCTAGAAGGAATACAAGATGTTTCAACTATCCTAGTGAGTTCAGTTACGACGATTATTTTTGTATTATTAAGTCAACTAAGAAAATGAAGTTGGCTTTTTCTTTACATAGAAAAGAAGATTCCTCTATGATATAATGAATTTAAAGTGTATTCAATTATTGTGAAAGGTGCCTATGGATAAACAATTAAAATATGATGTAGAGCGTGGGCTTGGTAAAGTTTATCGCTATTTAAAAGATAAAGATGATATACAAAAATATAAAGAAGATTTGGTTCATCTTCTTTTAAAAGATCAAACCTATGATTTCAACTTCGAAGGTTCGAAAGGGTTATACTTGTATGACTTAGTTCAATTATTTAACGACCCTCTTGAGTTTTTACAACCGATTACCTCGAAATTCGACTCAAAAATACGATATACCTTATTTGTTCAACTGGCAGATTTGTTAGTATTATTTCATCATGATTATAAAGAACTACGTATTATAGATAAAATAATATTGAAGTTTCATGAATTAATATCCAATAAAATATGGAGTAAAGATTCCCTTCTTAAAATAGACTATTTACTTATCGTGTTCTCTCAAAATTTGAGTAAAAAACAACTTTTGAAACAAATCATTTTGTGGCAGGAGCAGTTGCTAAAACATAAAAATTGTTCGATTCAAGATTTTGGTTGGTCAATACACTACATAAACGAACGGATTCCTGGACTCATTCCTATGGATGAAAGACCAGAAAAACCGGGCGAACCAAGAACCTTTGAAAAGGCATTTAAATTCGCTTCTACTGAAGATTTTCATCAAAAAATATTCATTTTAGATGACCCTTTTGAACTTAAAAAGCTGATGGATTTTATTTATTCGGCCAAGGATATCGATGAAAAAGTGTTAAGGAGATTATTCATGACTGTTTCCTTAACGATGAGCTCTTTTAACTATAAAAAGATAGATTATCCTTGTATCGATACACAGATGTTATTATCTTTGTTTCATCAATATAGCGATCCTATATTGAAACAAATGACGTTAAAGCTAATGATCCAATATAGCGATTTGCCTCAACGCTCCTTCGGGTATGAGTTATTAAATACATCATTTCATGCATATGGAATTGGATTTATTTTGAAAAGTTATCAAAAAAATGATAAAATGACCCTTTTTAACTATGTGTATCATCTTGATTTTTCTAGAAACAATCATGATGTTATCACTGTAGTCAATTATTTCATGGATTTCTTTAAACACCACAAATCCAATGAACTGAATGAACTATTGTTTGTCTTCTATGAACGAGGTGTTAGTTCATATAAAAGAGAAGAAATCGTCAAACTGATGGACAAAAAGAAACTTTTAACAATAAGTGATTATGAGGACTTATTGCATGATTCGAACCAAGACATTCGAAAACTTGCAAAAAAGGTTTATAGAAATTTAACTAAATAAGAAGATTTATATATTTTTCTTATTGACTCTCACCTTGGGGAAGATATTATAATTCAAAATGAGGTGAGATTGATGAAACAAATAGGTGAATTTGCAAAAGAAAATAATGTCACAATTAAAGCACTACATCACTACGAAAAAATAGGGCTAATTTATCCTTCTTTTGTGGATGAAGAAACTGGATATCGATACTACTCAGAGAATGAAAGCAAAGAGTTAAAGTCGATTTTATTTCTTAAGGATCTAGGATTATCATTATCTGAAATTAAAGACATCAAAGAAAAGGACACAGACAAATCCAAACTCATTCAATTTTTTTCTCTTAAACTGAGACAAGCTACTAACGAAATTAATCTTACTTCAAAAAGAGTTTTTAAACTCAATAAAATCATTTCGAATATTACAAACAGTAATATCGAACAAAACAATTTGGAGGAGGTATTAATTATGTTAGAAAAAGAATTGGATACTGGAAAATATGGGCAAGGTAAATTCATTGAAGAAACAGAAAAATTATTTGAGAAGGCTTTAAGCAACCATACACCATTAAGTGTGATTGAACTAGATTTAGATTATTTCAAGGCCATCAATGATAATTATGGTCATGATGCAGGAGATATTGTACTTCAAAGAACATGGGACAGTATTGTGAGTACACTACAAACATCGAAATACATTTCGACATTTGAAAGACGTGGGGGAGATGAATTTACTGTGGTCGTTGAAGCAACCCCATATCAGGCATCGAAATTAGCCACAGATATTTTAAATAATGTGATCGACTGTGATTTTTCAGATATTCATGAGAATCTTAAAATGAGTATGACTGCTGGGATCGCTGGTATCAGTAAAAAAAGAAATACATACCAACAATTACTTCAAGATGCGACCCTAGCAATGTATCAAAATAAGAGAAATCGTAAGTAAAAGAATGCTTATGAATTAAAAACGTCAACGAAGAAGAGGATAGGCAATGAAAAGGATAGGATTAATCGGTGGAATGAGTTACGAGTCTACCAAAGATTATTATGATATTATCAATAAAGAAGTCAATAAAATCTTAGGTGGAAGTCATAGCGCTGAAATCTATTTATATTCTTTTGATTACCAAGTTCTTGATGATTTTCTGCATCATGGAGGAATGGATCAAGTCTCAAAAAAGGTGAGTGAAGCAGCCATCAAACTTGAACAGGCTGGCGCAGAAATGATTTTAATATTGGCGAATACAATTCATCTTGTTGCGGAAGATGTCAAGAAACAGATTCACGTTCCTTTGGTCCATATCGTCGAGTCGACACAAGAGGCGATTCATTCTTTAGGGATGAAGAAGGTTGGGTTACTTGGAACGAAGTTTACGATGGAAAGCAATCTTTATCCATCGATTTTGGAAAAGAGCGGAATTCGAGTTCTTATCCCTAGTAAGGAACAAAGGGATTTTATCCATCAAACCATTTATTTTGAACTCATTGTTGGAAAATTGCTTGAAAGTTCAAGAAAGAAATTCATCGACATCATCGAAGATTTAACAAAACAAGGTTGTGAGGGAATTATTCTAGGGTGTACTGAAATCCCACTGTTAATCAAACAAGAAGACGTTCCTGTTCGAATTTTTAACACAACGAAAATCCATGCGTTGTCCGCTGTAAAAAAAGCATTTGAAGAATAATTATTTCAAAACTCATTAAGCATCCAACCCTGGATGCTTATTTTATTTGACCTATTCGCTCCTTAGGAGTATAATTAATAATGGTTTACCAGTAAACTATATTAATGGGGTGATACGATGGAATTTGATCAAGCCAAAAGGTTAAGAGCTTCTATCCAAAATGTGAATACGTACATAAGTAAAGAACTGAAGGAACATCAAGTAGGCTATGGACAAATCGAATATTTTATTACGATTTTTTTTAATCCAGGACTTTCTCAAAACGAGTTGTCTAAAAAACTATTCGTCACAAAAGCAAGTGTCACAAAAGCGCTGAAAGTTCTTGAAACAGAAGGTTATATTGAAAGAAAGAGTAGTGCGGAAGATAAAAGAGAACTACGTTGTTTTGTGACAAAAAAAGGAGAAGCAATCGTCGAAACCTTTCTGCCGAAAGCTGACAAGATTCGTAGTACATTATTTCACGGATTTAGTAATGATGAAATGGAAACTTATATGCGCCTTACGATGCGCTTTTATGAAAACTCTTGTAATTTATTAGTTGACTAATTAAGATAGAGAAAGAAGAGAAACAAGATGAGAAAATATACACAAACCATTATGAAATTTAGAAAGCCATTATTTGCCTTATTTGCAATACTCAATCTAACGGCTATTTTTGGAATATTCCATTTAAAGTTAAGTACCGACTTTTCAATGTTTACGACAACAGACTCGGCTGCAGTAGCAGCGATGAATGAAATCGAAACTACTTTCCAAACTAAAAATAGTCTGGTGATTGTCGTAGAAGACAATAATAATGCCTTTGAACAGGACGATATTGTGTCTTTAACTAATCTTCAAAATGATATCACTTTAAATGCGGATGTAGCCTTTATTTCACAGGTAATACCTGATCAAATTATTACGGATAGTGGTGTCATCACAAGTGAGTTCTATACGAGTAGTTTATTAGAAAACTATT
>JBFXGX010000009.1:24918-64298 GCA_050177605.1 Candidatus Izemoplasmatales bacterium
TGAAGAAACTTTGGGGACTTCCTTCTTACGTATTAATGATTTTGATTGTAATACTTACTTCTCTATTTTATCCAAAGATTTCGAATGAATTTAATATGTTAATCATCTATAAAGATTCTACTGTGGTCGCTGAAAACGCAAAGAAGATTAGCGAAGTGAATGGTGGTAGTGTTCCTGTTTTTGTCGAGATTAGTGTAGATGATGTGACGAGTTTAGCTGCGATGAATCAAGTCAATTCATTAAGTAATGCATTATCAAGTAGCGATAGTGTAGATCATGTCATGAATCCCTATGCATTTTTCAATATTATCTCTAATATGACAATGCATTCTGATATCTCAAGCGATATTGTTCTTGGTATTATCTATCAGAACGCTTTAGCTGAAAATCCAGATATGATTACGAGTATGATGAATGAAGAGGAGAATAAAGTAAAACTCATTGTATTTCCAAAAGACTTAAATAATGCAACACTAGATAATATCGATCAAGTCGTTCTTTCTGAGCACGCGGATGCGATTACTGCGGGACCCCAATATATTTTAAAAGATTTAAATGATAAGATCTTTACAATGCAGTTATCTAGTATCGTTCTCGCTATCACAGCTGTATTCGTGATGTTACTCATCTCGTTAAGAAGTATCAAAATCGCCGCTATTTCAGTGGTTCCGATTGTAATCAGTGTTCTTGCCATTTATGCATTCTTAGGAATGACGGGTATTCCTTTAAATATTACAACCGTGATGATTTTCTCCATTACCATTGGGGTTGGTATTGATTATGCGGTCCATTACTCGAGTGTTTATCGTCTTTTCTTAAAAGAAGGGCATTCAAAACATGAAAGCGTCGAAATTGCCTATAGTTATGCTTCCCGTCCAATTATTGCAAATGCGTTAGGCGTAGCGATTGGTGAAACGATTTTGATGCTCAGTCCTCTCCAAATTCACTTCAATGTTTCGGTTTTAATGTGGGTTGGCATGATTACTAGCGTATTGATGACTTTAAGTGTATTACCAACGATTTTAAAGATTGAAAAGAAAAATAGTTAATTGACTAAATTGAAAGTCTCCTCTTTGAATTAGAAGGAGGAGACTTTTCTTATACCTATTATCATAATTTCGACTATAATCGAAATATGTATTGACTTTTGCTTTTGCTTAGACTATAATCGAAATCGAGGTGATAGAGTGATTGAGAGAAATGAATACATTAGTCAATTAAATGGATACTTGAATAAGCCATTTATCAAAGTATTAACAGGTTTGAGGAGGGTTGGAAAATCTACTTTGCTCGATATTTATATTCAACATCTGCTTTCTTTAGGAATTAAAGAAGATCATATACTGAAGATTAATTTTGAACTTCCTAATACATTTGATATTACTGATTACTTGGAACTAACTAATCATGTTCTTGCGTGGTCAAAAGGAAAAGAGGGTATGTTATACCTTTTTTTGGATGAAGTCGGCCGAGTGAATAGTTGGGAAAAAGCAGTCAATGCATTTCATGCGATGAATCAATTTGATTTGTATATCACTGGGTCGAATGCAGACATGCTTTCTTCTGATTTATCCACTTTCTTAGCTGGTAGATATGTGAAAATATTAGTTCATCCATTTTCTTTCAGCGAATATATCAAAATGCATCCTAGGGCTTCTTTTAATGATTACATCACCTATGGTGGCATTCCATCAATCGCAAGTTTTGATTTAGACTATAATTTTTCAATGAGTGCTCTTAGAGATTCATTCAGATCTGCAGTGTTACAAGATGTTATATCTAGATATCAAATAAGAAATTCCTCTATTCTTGAAAAATTAATTCAATATATATTCACAAATTTAGGGAAGACATTTTCTGCCTTATCTATTTCGAACTACTTCAAATCTCAAAGAATCAAAGTATCAGTTGATACTATTCTTAGCTACTTAAACATGATTGAAGAAGCTTTTTTAATTTATCGAGTAAGTCGCAATGATCTTGTAGGCAAGAGCGTTCTCAAAACGGAAGAAAAATATTATATTGCAGATCACGGCATTCGTGAAGCAATATCAGGCAATAACATGAAAGTCATTGAATCGATACTCGAAAACATTGTGTTCATCGAGCTTCTTAGACGAGGATATACCGTTTATGTTGGAAAAGTAAATGAACTTGAAATTGACTTTGTGGCATATATGGGTAATGAAGTAAACTATTTTCAAGTATCCTACTTAATGAGTACAGAGGAAACAAGGAAGAGAGAGTTTCGCGTATTTGATGAGATTCACGATCATTATTCTAAATATGTTATTTCAATGGACAAAATTAATTTCTCGCAGAACGGAATTATCCATTTGAATATTGAAGATTTTTTGTTAAATCCAAAGCTAATTAAATAATGACGAATAAGGAAAAGACCTATTAAATCGGATAATCCGAGTTTAATAGGTCTTTTATATTTATCTGTTTCTTTGTTTGTGTGTTAATCCAGGAGTACTTGCTTTAATTGCGGCACGTACTTCATTAATATAATCGGATGATTGTTTTTTCTTTGCTTTTGAATAGAGATAATCATCGATGGCTTGTGCAGCGCGATGACCGTCCGCAACACCACTAATGATGTCTGGACCTCTCATAATATCTCCACCAACGAATAACCATTCAACACCTTCTACAGCACCACCAAGGTTTGCTTGGATCTTACCACGATTGATGTTCATTGATTTTGCGATTTCTTCAGGGATGTAGTTATAGTCAGGTGCTTGACCAATTGACATATAAACTTGTTCACCTTCTAAAATCATTTCTTGAGATGGATCAAATTGAGGATTGAATCTCTTATTTTCATCGAAGACACTAGTACATTTCCATACTCTTAATCCTTTGACTTTACCTTTTTCAACAACGATTTCTTGAGGACCATTTCCTAAGAAGAATTTTACGCCTTCTTCAGTTCCTTCATGGAATTCATCGAAGGATGCCGGTAAGATGTCTCTTGTTTCAAGAGAAGTTAATTTTACATCAGCTTTTCCGTATTTTAACATTTGTAAACGAGTTACATTTCTAGCAACGTCGAACGCTACGTCTCCACCACCGATAACGATAGCAGAAGGTTTCACATTCATATCTTCAAGTTTTAATGCGCCGCGTGCGAAGTCTCTTGCTCTAGGTAAGAAGTCCATTGCGCCAATCGCGTCTTCATGATCCGCACCAGGAATGGTTAGTTTTCTTGCAGTGAAGAAACCTGTTCCTAAGAATACTGCGTCATAATTCTTATGTAAATCTTCAAGTAAGACATCTTTTCCGACTCTTGTGTTTGTTTTAATATTCACACCCATTTTCTTAATGAAGTTAATATCTTTTTCCACAGCATAGTCAGGAATTCTGTATTGAGGTGCACCATAACTTGCTACACCACCAGCTCTGTCTCTTTCTTCAAATAAATCAACTTTATATCCAAGAGCAGCTAAGTAGTATGCAGCACTTAAGCTTGCTGGACCACCACCGGCAATCGCAACTTTAGCGTCGATAACTTCACTAACAGGTTCTTTGAAGATTTTTTCATATAAATCGTTTGGAGCACTGTCGATAATATAACGTTTTAACCAACGAATAGCAATGGCTTCTCCTCTTACGGCGATAGCACAAGCTGTTTCACAGTTATGCGTACATACACGACCACATACACCTGGTAATGGATTGGTTTCATAAACTTGTCTTAATGCGCCTTCAATATCATCTTCCCAAATCGATTTGATATAAGCAGGAATATGCATTTGAACTGGACAAGAACTTGTACAAACGCCACATTCAACGCATCTTGCAGCTTCTTGACGTGCTGTTTCTTTGGAATATCCACGAACAACTTCAATAAAGCTTTTGATTCGATCGCTTGGTGAAATGTGTTCCATTTCAACACGTTCTAGATCTAATAGATCAGAAGTAGGCGTTTTAATATATCCTTGTTCCACCTTTTCGCCTTGCCATGTTTCGGTAGGCATTAATAAGAAGGAATCAGGATTGGAATCAGCGTAAATATATTCTTTACTCATTTTTAAGGATTCTGTTGTACAAGTATCCACGCAAAGAGCACAGAAGCAGCAACGACCATAGTCAATGACTGGACGTTGTTGATGTTTACCCGCTTCATCTTTCAAATCCATTCTTTCAACCATACGAATCGCATCTGTTGGACAGATTTCTCCACAAGTACCGCAACCGATACATTTTTCCCAATCATTGGTGTGGAATCCTCTTAAATTATCAGGTGCAGTTCGAGGGTTAGAATCAAATTTAAGTTTGTTTTTCATGACGCCAACACCAGCAAGGTAATCAGCGTTTTTCTTTGTGAAAATTGTTTCTAGTGGATGGGTTATTGGTTTTTTGAATAAATATTTAAAGTGGCGCATTGGGCCGAATATACTGGATTGTCTATATTTTTTATTTTCTTCCATCATTTTCACCCCTAGCGATCAATCTCTGGAGAACATACGCCCATAGTATCTACCCATAAAGCAGCGTCATCTATTCTTGTTCCAGGAAGGTATTTTTCAATTCCAAGTAACCCTTGAGGGTACGATGCACCACGTACGCCAACTCTCCAAGGATGTGTTCCACCATTTGAGACCATGTAATATCCAAATTCACCACGGCTAGATTCTACTGCACTGTAAGCATATCCGAATGGAACGGTCCAGCGCATTGACTGTCCTCTTCCTAGTTTGACACGGACTTCACCTTCAGGCATTTTAGCTAAACATTGACGAATGATATTAATGGATTGCTGAACTTCTTTTAGTTTAATATCAACACGTGCTCTTGCATCACTGTAAGTAGAAGTAGGAACTTCAAACTCAACTTGATCATAACGAGCATATGGCATTACTTTTCTTAAGTCGTACTGTTTTCCAGTCGCACTTCTCATTCCAATTCCAGTAACACCAAGTTCCCATACTACTGATTCTGGTAACATGATGGTATCAGTAACTCTTTTTAAGATAGTTGGATTCCCATGACCTAAATCATAGTATTCATCGAGTCTTGATTCTAAGTCATCGATAAATGCATGAATGTCTTTTTCGATTCCAACAGGTAAGTCTTTACGAACACCACCAGGAACGATGTATTGATGATAAACACGCATACCAGTAATTTGTTCAAAGATATCTAAGATGTTATTTCTGTCTGCGTGAGCATGATACATTAAAGTATAGTTACCTGTTGGCCCACCTAAACCACCATAACTCATTAAATGAGCTGATATTCTAGCAAACTCAAGGATAATCATACGAATCCAATGGGCTCTTTCAGGAACTTCTAGTTTTAATAATTTTTCTACAGCATTCGCAAATGCCATTTCATTGATATCTGGTTCTGGAACGCAGACACGTGGGATTAAGCTAATATTGTTTACCCATAAATGTCTTTCCATTCCTTTTTCAAATCCACGATGTAACATCCCAGGAAGTAAGTAACTACTTTTAATGATGTCACCATCAACGAAAAGATGGACGGATGCATTTCCATGCATTCCAGGATGTTGAGGTCCTAGAAATAATTTCATTTGTTTCATTATTTCTTTCCTCCTTTCGTTTTTAAGCTTTCTGTTCTTTCTTTTCTCGCAGCTCTTTTAGCTTGTGGACTCTTTTCAGGGTCTGAAACGATATAGGTTTCACTGTACTCTCTTTGAGGGAACTTTTTAGCACTATAGGCTGCTGGATCAAAGTCTTTTCTAAGAGGTGGAATATCATCCCATCCTTCTAGAATCAATTGTTTCATATATTCTGGATTTCCAGGGAACTTAATACCAAAAAATTCATGGCATTCTCTTTCATAATATTTCGCACCAGCAAAAATAGGTAGAATCGAGTTCATCGAAGGATTCTCACGATCAATTTTTGTTCTGATTTGAACATGTACAGCTTTATCCCAGTTCATTAGAATATAGACAACTTCAAATTTGTTTTCATCTGGCCAGTCAATTGCACTTAGGTAAGATAATTGTCTCCATCCAGACGTTTTTAATACAGATAATAATTGATGAACATCTGCGGTTTGAACTTCAAAACTGATTTGATATTGGTCAACAACTTCAGTTTTGATAGTTTTAAATTGGCTTTCAACTAATTCTTTTGTAAATTCAATATTATTCATGGAATTCGTCATGGACATCGACCTCCCCAAGAGATTGAATTTGGTTTTGTTTATACCATTCATAATTGTCATGGTATTTCTTCCAACCATTCGCTGTTTTATGTTTGATTTGGTCCATTAAATCGACAAAACCATTCATGACAGCTTCTGTATTTGGCATACATCCAGCAACATAAACATCGACTGGAATGTATTGGTCAAGTTGATTAATAACGGCGTGTGAATCATGATAGATTCCACCGTTAATTGGACAACTTCCGAGAGCCACGACATAACGAGGTTCACTCATTTGTTCGTATGTATAAATAAGTCTTCTTAATGTTTTTAATGATAAGTATCCTGATACAAGTAAGATATCTGCTTGACGAGGTGTTGCCATTGGCCCCATCCCCATTCTTTCCATATCATAAGCAGAAGTCATTGCAGGTGGAAGTTCGATTGCGCAGCAACCTGTACAATACATTAATAACCAAAGTGAGTTTCTTCTAAAGAAATCACCAATTTCCCACCATTTGCGATCGGCTTCCTCTTTTGTCATTCTAGATACTGGTGTAAATCTTGTGCTTTTCATATTAAATCACCCACCCGAGATAAATTACCATCACTGCTTGTGCAATTGCAAGTAGCAATGGCCATTTGTAGAAAAATGTCACGACTTGATCGATTTTGAAACGTCCATTGACATTTGAAATTAAGTTCACAATCGTATAGATAGCGAAATACTTAATTAAGAATTCAACGATGTTCGTTGCGCCACCCATAAACAGATGAACGAATAAACTAACTTCGATGAATACACTAATTTCGTGAAGAATAAATAACATTCCTAGTTGTTTTCCACCATATTCTACCATCGGACCAGATGCAATTTCTGCAGGGGCGATATACGTTTCAAATGGTTTCTTTCCAAGCATCCCCATTAATGCAAGTACACCGACGATACCACCTAAAGGAAGCGCAATTAAGAACCAATGTCCTAAAGTGTTTTGTTGGTATAGTTGAATCATTGTTAAGGAACTTGAATCAACTTGATTGATGATTGTTAAGACAACAATCATGAATGGAACTTCATAAGCTAACATCGTTGTTAAAGCTCTCATGACCCCGATACTAGCCCAAGGGTTACCTGAACCAGATGCGGACATCGCCATTCCTAACATCCCTACAGCTAGTAAATAAACGAAGATAAAGAAGTTATCATACGTTCCAAAAGCGGAGAAGGAAGAAGTTAAAGGCATAAACATTGCGGTCGCAATGATGCCACCAAGAGCCATAATGACGCCGAAGTCGAAAATCCAACCATGGGAGACACTACGTTTGCTTAATAGTTTAAAGATATCGAGGAATTCTTGGTACCATCTTGGCCCGATTCTTTTTTGAAGACGAGCAACGATCTGACGATTGAATCCAGCGACACTAGTTTGTAAGACGAAACCGAAGAGGGCAACGCCAAGTCCTAGAAGGATATTCGTAATTGTCATTAGATTTCACCCCACAATAAGAAGATAATTAAGAGAATAATCCAAAATACAGAGAGTTGTGCATATTTGGACATGAAGAGGTATTTAGCAAGGCGCCCGATTTCTTTCACTTTATAAGCTAAACCATCGTAGAAATCTTTCATCTTGGTTGTATATTTTTCATATAATCTTTCAAGAGGAGCGTAGAAGTCTTTGGTATAGTGTAACAACTCTTCGTTATGAACAAAGTTTGCGGCAGTATACGTATCCATTAATCCAACTTTTCTTGATTTCTTTAAGACGATAAAGATAATGAAAGCGACCACAACACCAACAGCGAATATAAGTGAGATTAGTGCTGGGTATAATACCCCATTTGCACCATGGATCGTCATTCCTTCTAATACGACTGGAGCGTATCCTAAATCAGAAATGATATTATTGATAAATCCTAACATTGCGTTTGGAAAAACACCGGTATAAACATTTAATAACGAGATAATGACCATCGGAATTAACATCATAATAGGTGCTTCTTTGACTTTTGAACTGTACATACTTAATTCTTGTCCTAAGAATAAAGCAGCTAAAGGTCTGAACACATATAAGAAGGAACCAATACTTCCGAAGAAGACGGCAACACCAACTAAAATCATTCCTTTGTTAATCACTGCTTGGAAGATTAACCATTTAGAGATAAATCCGCCCATCGGTGGAATTCCGGCCATAGAAATAATTGCGATTAAGTAAACAAGGTAAGTAATCGGCATTTTATGAATCATACCACCAAGTTCTTTCATCTTCGTTGTACCAGTTTGTCTAGCGACAGCGGCAATAGCCATAAATGCACCAGCACTTGCTAAAGCATGGGCTAAGATGTGATAGAATCCACCGGCTAAAGCCATAGAATCCATAATGGAGAATGCAACTAAGATATAACCACCATGACTCATTGAACTATAAGCAAGCAATTTCTTCGCATCATCTTCACGAATCGCCATTAAGGTACCAAAGACAATGGATAAACTACCAAGGATAGCGACAGCGTATTGCCCTAGTGGTAAATTAATCGCATCCACTAGATACATACTAGCTGGTGAAATACGAATTAAAGCAAAGACTGCGACGAATGCACCAAGTTTTACTAACGCACCAGATAATACTGGAGAGAAAGGATGAGGAGCATTACCATGAGCCACTGGTAACCAAATGTGAAGTGGGAACGCACCTAGTTTTGCAAATGCAGCAACTAAGAACGCGATGAATACAAGAATTGAATTCGTTCCTGATAGACTAGCAAGTCCTGTTGCGATATTTAAGTTTTCAGGATGGCCACTATAAATCACTAAGATTCCAAATAACATTGCGAAGCTTCCTGCAGCACTAAATCCATAATAAGAAATAGCTGCTTGTTTGCTTTTTCCAAGTGGAATCAAGAACATACTTGTCCAAACAATAAATTCAAATGCAAAGAATAATTGAATAAAGTTATTTGTAAAGAATGTTGCTAAAACCCCTGCTAAGCTAAGAAGGAAGAACATATTGTACATGTTTTTGTATTTGTATTCACCCACGAAATATGGATGGAAGAAACTTACCATGAAATAGACAAATACAATGATGATTGCAAAATAGAATCCTAAGCTTGTATAGGTAAAGGTGAACGGAAGAATCGTTGTTGACATATCTAAGTTTCCACTGAATCCGTAATAAGCTAAGGATGCAAATACAAACATCGTGGAGAAGATGGTTACAACACTTCCTAAATAAGAATGAAATTTCGTAAGGATATAACTAAGAAGAGAAGAACCAAGTAATATGAAGATGAGTATTTCGATATTATTCATTAGTCAATCACCTCACTTATGACATCAATACTATTATTAAATTCTTTTAATGGTGCTGTGTAAGTACCAAGTGCTAATAAGAGGAGTGCGATGACGACAAATACGACCTTAAAGTCAAGTCCAAACACTACGTTCACTTCTTTATCTTCTTTGTACCAAAGTTTAATTAACATACGAACAAAGTAAATACCTTCAATTAAACTAGCGACTAAAAGTACGGCTAGAATAGCAAATTCTTGAAGTGAAGCAAGTTCTGTTAAGAATCCAAGTTTAATTTGGAATCCAACGAATAATGGAAGACCAATCACACTTAAACTAGCGACTGTAAATGAAATACCAACAAGTAAATTGTTAGAGAACAATCCTTGTAAGTGATCAAGTTCATCGCTGCCAACTTCTTTTTCCGCATGATTCACGGTTAAGAATAGAACCAATTTTGAAATGGCATTGGCTACGATTAAGTAAACAGCGTAAATAACGATACCTTTTACAAACAGCAACACAACGATACTCGCTTGTGCAACGCTTGAGAATGTTAATATTTCTTTTGCTTTTGAGCTAGAGAAAGCCATCGCTTCCGCTAAGAAGGTTCCGCCTACTAATAAAACAAGAACAACAGTCAATAAATTTCCTTCAAAGACAAATAAGTTATGAAGTAATCTACCAAATACCATTCCGATAGCGCCAGCGTATACCGAAGCAATCATTGGACCGCTAAGTGTATTTGATTTTCCAAGGACGCCTTTGACCCAAGAGTTGAAAGGTAATAGTTTTGCTTCCACGCCAAGTCCAATAAACATCAGTAAGAATGGAAGAACAAGGCTTGAAGTAACGCCGTTTAATAAATTGATTTTGTTAATCATATCAATCATGTTGAGTGTTCCAAACATTGAATAAAGAATCACAAGACCTAGTAAGTATAAACTACTGCCAATGGATCCTAAAACTAAGTAATGGAATGTTGAAACATGTTTTTTATTTGAGGATGTAATTAAATAAGCTGCGATTCCAGAGATTTCAAGGAATACGAATAAGTTAAATAAGTCGTTTGTGAGTAGTAATCCGTTTAATCCTGCGAGAGCCACTAATAAGACAGAACTATATTTGCTATAATTTTTGACATTGAGGAGTGTGATTACAAGAATGAGAATATTCACTAAGAATAATCCGATTTGTGCATATCGATCAAATAATAGACTAATACCCCAAGGTGCATCGAATCCACCAATGGTGACGAATCCAAATTCCACGAAAGTAAGAAGTGCGATATTTGTGACTGCGGATATTACTAGTAAAATCGTTGATGCTTTTTTAAATAGAATAGAAATAAACGCAGAAAGTAAAGGGATAACAATTAATAAGATAGCCATTATTCTTCCTCCACTTCTGCAAGATCAAATGTAAGATATTTGTTGTGGATGTTTTTTGCAAAAGCAAGACCTAAAGCAGTGGTTCCAACACCGATAACAATCGCTGTTAAAACTAAGGCTTGAGGAAGTGGATCCACATAGAGTAATGCACTAGTGTTGTTAACGCTCGTAATAATCGGAGCGATTCCATCCGTGACATAACCAATACTTACAATGAAAATATTAACGCCAATTTCGATAATGTTTAATGAGATAATCATTTTGATGGCATTACGATTGGTAAGTAAGCCATAAAATCCAAGGGCGATGAGTAATATACTAGCGTATTGAATCATAGTGACCCCTCCTCAGTTAAGAAATTATCGATAATACCAGAAATTTCACTACCTACTTTTAAACCAATGAGGATATAAACGATTGGTAAGATACCTGCGCTGAATAAATCTCCAACAGTTCCTGTAGGTAAGAAGTTTTGTAAGAAGTAAGTACCAAGTGCTAGTCCTGCAAGGCCGATAATAACATATAAACTTCCTGCAGTTCCTTCAAGAATCTTGAATCCTTGGATTTTACTTCTGAATGAATCATCTGCTAAGTAAAGTAGTAAGATACTACTAGCGATCATCGCACCACCAGGGAAACCTCCACCAGGAGTTAAATGACCATGAAGGATAATCGATACACCAACCATTAAGATGATTCCAACTAATGCTTTAGAGCCAACTCTTAACATGAAATTAGGTTTAAAGTTTAAGCTTAATCTTTTTGGTTTGAGGGAAGTACCAAGAAGTAGGGCAACACCTAGAGAACTGATGAATAATACAGTTACTTCACCTAAAGTATCAAAACTTCTGTAATCGACAACGATCGATGTGACGATGTTTGCTGCACCATCTTCTGCGTCCGTTGTTTCTCCATACACGATTTCAGGTTGTGTTGGATCGGTAACTGATTTGTCGATGTAGTCTCCAGATACACTTGTACTTGGGTCTGCTTCACCAAATGGTGTAAATAATGCGTTATTATTTAAAGATAAGATAAAAAGAACACCAAGTCCAATGGTTAGGACTAACGCAAAGAAATTTTTCATTTGCTGGCCTCCTTTTTTACAGAAAGAAGTGTAAATACAAATAAGGCAGTCACAAGACCAGAGCCAATGACAGCTTCAGTAATCGCAACATCAGGCGCTTTTAATAAGACAAAAGCAACAACGCTTAACATTGAGAGACCGGATAAGAATAATACACTCTTAATTAATTTTTTGGATTGTAATGCTGCATAAGCAATCAATAGAAGAAGCGCGCCTACCGCAATACTAACGATATCATATAGCGTCATGCACTTCACCTGCTTCCTTTAATTCATCCACAACTAAATTGGATGGGATTTGTTTTGATCTGTAGGTTGCTTTCGCAATAGCACTGGAACCGATTGGGTTTGAAATGACAACGAAAACAATAATGATGAGAATCTTGAAAACCCAAGATGGGTTTGCGAAGAATACACCAATCAAAACACTGAAAGAACCTAAAGTTGTTGCTTTGGTTCCAGCTTGAATACGATTAAATGTGTCTGGCATTCTGAGGATACCTAGACCACCAAGTAGGTAGAATAAACCACCGATGATTAAAAAGATATAACTAGCGATTGTCATCTTGTTTACCCTCCACATATCTAGCGAATACGACTGTTTCTAAGAAGGCTAAGACTGCATAGACGATTGCGATATCTAAATAAAGACTATTTTTAAATAAGTTCGCAAGTAATACAATCACACCGATAACGATCATGTTAAAGGTATCTAATGAAACAACTCTGTCGCTTACGCTTGGTCCTTTGATAAAGCGGATTATTGCAAAGAGTAATCCAAGTCCTAGTAAGGAAAATACAATAATATCTATCATTTGAATATTCCTCCTAAGATTTTTTCGAATGGCCCACTGATTTGTTTTTTGTTTTCTTCTTCAGTAGCACCTTTCACATCAACCGTATGAATGTACAAGTAATCATCGATAACATCGATGGATAATGTACCTGGGGTTAATGTGATGGAGTTCGCAAGTGTAAGTTTACCAAAATCACCTTTTAAATCCGTTTTCACTTTGACGATACCAGGATTTAAAGGAATTTTTGGACTAATAACTCTTCTTGCAACATCCAAGTTCGCGAGCACTAATTTCCAGATGAATACTGGGATGTAGATAAATAAGAACTTCACGAATTTCACTGGTAGTAACCAATCGATTTTATAATCGACAAATTTTACCAAGAAAAACGATAAAGTTAAACTTACTACAGCACCAACAATCGCTTCGTCTAATAATCCAGAAAAGCCAGTTCCTGGAGCGTATCCGAAGTTTGCTAGAAATAAGTAGACTACGAACAACACGATAAATGTAGCTAAATACTTCATCCTATTCCTCCTAATGTAAAGATTTTAATCTTTAATCTATATATTTAACTCAAAATCACTTCTTTATGCATGAAATTCATGCAGGAAGAAATAACCTTGAGGAAAATAATTGAAATGGAATCTGAAATAACGCAAAAAAGTTTTCTACACATGTGCTAGAAAACAACAAAAAAGATATGAAATTAGATTGGCCGAGGATCACATAAGAAAAAGTCTTTAGTGATTCAATACTAAGTCCCTAGTATTTTTAGCACATCTATGTAATTGGTTACTTCATTTTCACTTATTATAACATAGAATGTTATAGAATGTAAGGGTTAAAATTGTAAAATTGATGAATATTTCTAGGTGAGGAAGGGATTTCATTTTCTGTTGAATTTTCATTTTTTATCGTGTACAATAGAGGTAGATTGAAACGTTTCAATTAAAAGGAGATTATAAAATGAAACAAGTGATAAAACCTTGGCAAAAATATAGTGTATATCAAATATATCCTCTTTCCTATCAAGACGCTAATGGAGATGGTATTGGAGATATCAATGGAATCATTTCAAGACTTGAATATATTCAAAATTTAGGCATCGATGTCATTTGGCTATCTCCAATTTATGAATCTCCAATGGATGACAACGGATATGATATCTCCAACTATTATGAGATTAATCCGATGTTTGGGACAAAGGATGATTTTCAAAGGCTATTAAGTAAGGTTCATGAACTAGGAATGAGACTGATTATGGATTTGGTTGTGAACCATACCTCCGATATGCATCCATGGTTCTTAGAAAGTCAAAAGTCTATAGATAATCCTTATCGAGACTATTATATTTGGAGAAAGGAAGCCACACAGATAGGTTCGGTTTTTTCTGGCCCTGCTTGGCAATTCCAAGAAGAAACGGGAGAGTATTTTTTCCATCTATTTAGCAAAAGACAACCTGATTTAAATTGGCAAAACGAAAAACTTCGTCAAGAAATCTATAAAATGATTAATTATTGGCTTGATTTTGGTGTGGATGGATTCCGTCTTGATGTCATTGATTTGATTGGCAAAGATGTGGATACATTCCGTATTGGGGATGGCCCTTATTTAAATCAATATTTAAAAGAGATGTATGATACTTGTTTTAAAGGCAGAGATACATTTACAGTTGGTGAAATGCCATCGGTATCGATTGAAAGAACCAGAGAGATTACTGATTTAGAACATGGTTACCTCAATATGATTTTCCATTTTGGACATTTAGGGTATGATGAAATTCCTGGACAAGGGAAATGGGCGTTAAAAGAAGTAGATTATCCATCCTTTTTTAAACATTTTCAAAATCTACAAAAAGATTTATTTGAAAGTGGATGGAATTCATTGTTTTTTGAAAACCACGACCAACCACGAAGTGTAAGTAGATATGGTAGTCTTGCTCATCGCAAAAAGAGTGCCAAGGCTTTAATGACTTTTTTATATATGATGCAAGGGACGCCTTATATCTATCAAGGTCAAGAAATCGGTATGACAAATACCCCGATGACAGACATCAACGATTATAGAGATATTGAAACATTGAATATGTATCGAGATAAAATAGAACATCATGTGGACAAAGAAGAAATCATGAGATCGATTCTTGCAAAGTCTAGAGATAATGCAAGAACACCAATGCAATGGGATGCTTCCATGAATGCAGGATTTTCTAATACGACGCCTTGGCTGAGCGTCAATCCAAACTTTCATGAAATTAATGTTCAGGCAGACCTAAAAGATCCTGAAGGTATCTATGATTATACAAAGCGTTTATTAACGATTAGAAAAACTGAGGATGTACTAATAAACGGTGAATTTGTTTGGTGTTCTAGTGCTGCAGGCAAAGTAGCTGTTTATTTAAGACAAAATGATGCGTGTTCTTTATTAGTGATTTCATCCTTTGATGATCAACCAAACGTCATAGATCTTTCTTTATATCAGGACTATGAGCTGTTATTATCAAACGAAGAAACAATCGTTTTATCAAAGAAAACAGAGTTAAGTCCATATCATGCTTCAGTGTGGATTAAAAAGGAGAAAGAAAATGATTAAGGATTTAATGTCCAAACTCTCTAGAAAAGAAAAAATTGGTCAATTATTACAAATTGCTCCTTTTTTCTTCATCAAAGATTTGAAAGTAGAAGTCTTTGGTCATGTAAGACATCTTGACTTAAATGAAGAGAAAATCTTCATGGCGGGAAGTGTTTTAGGAATAGGGTCAGCTGAAGAAATGATTGCAGTTCAAAAATCATATTTAGAAAAAAGCCCGAATAAAATTCCGCTTCTATTTATGGCGGATATCATTCATGGATACAAAACGATATTTCCTGTTCCAATTGCACTTGGTTCTTCGTTCAATCCTGATTTGGCTTATTTGTGCGCCAGCGTGAGTGCTAGTGAGGCTTCGACTGCTGGAATCCAAGTAACTTTTTCGCCGATGGCGGACCTCGGAAGAGATCCACGTTGGGGTCGTGTTGTCGAAGGGTTTGGAGAAGATCCCTATCTTACTTCATTAATGGCAGAAGCGATGGTCAAAGGTTACACGAAAAATGGAATAGAATATGAAGGCAATCTTGCAAGTTGTGTGAAACATTTTGCGGGGTATGGTGCTGCAGAAGCAGGAAGAGACTATAATACCGTTGATCTTTCAAGAACGGCACTTTACAATGAATACCTCCCAGCCTACAAGAAGGCGCTAGACGCAGGTGCGAGATTAATTATGACTGCTTTTAATACGATTGACCGTATTCCGTCCACCATCAATTCATTCCTTTTGAGAGATGTACTCAGAAAAGAGTGGGGAAGCGATGTCGTAACTATTTCTGATTATGATTCACTTAAACAAATCCTCGCCCATGGTGTTGCCGATAACATGAAAGATGTAGCCTATTTAGGAATCACAGGTGGACTAGATATTGAGATGGCTTCTACAGCGTATACTAACCATTTAGAAAAACTGATCGAAGAAGGTAAAGTACCAGAATCGTTACTGGATGATGCCTGTGAAAGAGTATTAACACTCAAGAAAGATTTAGGACTATTTGAAAATCCTTATAAAAATGCAAATCCTGAAAAAGAAAAGACGGATGTTTTAACTAAAGAGAATTTGGATGCTAGTTTAGAGGCAGCCAGAGAATCACTAGTCTTACTGGAAAACGATGGAATCCTGCCACTAGATAAAAACGTGAAAATCGCCTTAATCGGTCCTTACTCAGTTTCTAAAAGTGTTATTGGTCCTTGGTCTTGGCATGGCAGAAGAGATCTTCATGATTCTTTGTCAGATACACTTCTTTCGAATATTGTGTATCAAAATGACAGTGTTCTTTTAAGTGATTATACGGAGTCAGAAATTGCGAAAATCAAAGAAGCAGATGTCATCGTTTTAGCTATTGGAGAAGTTGATTGGCAAAGCGGAGAAGCACATTCTAGAAGTGATTTATCCTTGCCTAACAATCAAGATGACTTGTTAAAACTCGGTGAGCTCTCTGGTAAAAAAGTCGTAACGATTTTATATAATGGAAGGCCCCTTTTATTAAATAAAATCAAAGAATCAAATGCGCTGATTGAGTCTTGGTTTTTAGGAAGCATGGCAAGTCAGGCAATCAAAGAAGTTTTATTTGGAGAGACCAATCCATCGGGTAAATTACCAATGAGTTTTCCAAGAAATACAGGTCAAATACCAGTGTATTACAATCATCTAAATACCGGGCGGCCTTATTTGGGTGAATTTGATCATAATGAATATGTGTCTAAATATCTAGATGTTGAAAATACACCACTCTACGCATTTGGATATGGAAAAAGTTATTCACATTTCATTTATCAAAATTTGACCCTTTCAACCAATAAATTAAAGTGTGGAGATACTTTAACAGTAACTGTGGAAGTGCATAATGATTCGCTTATTTCTGGTAAAGAAACCGTGTTTTTATTCATTCGAGACAAAGTCGCAAGAATTAGTCGACCAGTTCAAGAATTAAAAAAGTTTCAAAAGATTGAAATAGAAGCTTCTTCATCAAAAGTGGTGACGTTCGAACTATCTCTTTCAGATTTAAGTTATTATTTACATGACGGAAGCTTTGTGTATGACCTTGGCGATTTTGAAGTGATGGTCGGTCCGTCCTCAATGGATGTAATGCGTCAAGAATTTGTATTATTATAAGGTAGGATGAAATGAATTCACTAGAAAAAGAATTAAGAAAAAGCATTGAATTTTTTCTTTATGAAACCAACCTCAATTTAGATAGTAAAGGCTATGGTTTAATCAGAGATAACTCAAAAAGAAGAGATATGGCTTCGATTGCTTCTGTTGGTTTTGGGCTCAGCGCTTACGTTATCGCTGTGAAACTTGGAATGATTAGCTATGAAGAAGGCCTTGAAAGGACAAAAGGAACTTTTAAAACCTTCGTTAACTTGAACCATTTCAATGGTTTCTATATTCATTTTCTTGATATGGAAACAGCACAACAATATAGAAAAAGCGAATATTCTACGATTGATACAGTCATCTTCATGAACGGTGCGATTACGTGTGATGCTTTCTTTGATGATGCGGAAGTACACCAATTATTTTCTACACTTTTTGAAAGACTAGATTTTCGCCCTTTTGTCAAAGAGATGAATGGAAAGAAAGTATTTCGCATGGCTTATAATCCATCCGATGGTGGAGATTATCGTCAACACTCTTCAGATCCATGGATTTATCAATGGCATATGTACGCAGAACAGCTCTCCATGTATTTCATTGCGGCAGCGACGGATACGATGGATGAAGATTTAGCAAAGGAACTATATTTAGGATTTGAACGCAACACGGGCGTTTATAAAAACTATTCTTATATCTATAGTCCAACCAACGCTTTGTTTATCTATCAATATAGTCATGCATGGATTGATTTTAGACATATTATCGGTCCTGATAATATTGATTGGTTTGAAAATTCAAGAATTGCCTCTTTAGCGAATCGTGAATATTGTATAGATATCCATAATGAATATCCGATTTTACATGAAAAAGCGTGGGGATTAACCGCTTGTTTGACGCCGCTTGGATATCGCAATCAATGTGTAAAGCCAAACGATCTAATTCCAACGGATATTCATCAATATGGTGTCCTACCACCAAGTGGAGCCATCGGTTCGGTCGTCTTTACGCCAAAAGAAAGTAGTGAAGTACTTGAATATATGGATAAACATTATCCGCTTGCTTTCAAAGAGTATGGATTCACCGATGGTATTGCTTTACTAGAAGATGGATCTACTTGGATTAGTGATGATTATATTGGAATCAATAAAGGAATCACTGTATTGATGATTGATAATTATCTTCATCAAACTTCTTGGGATTTATATATGTCTCACCCACTGATTAAAAAAGCAATGAAAAAATTGTCTTTTGAAAGGAGAACATAAGATGTCCACAATTAAAGATGTAGCGAAAGCTGCAGGCTGTTCGATATCGACTGCCTCTTATGCGCTCAATAACGATAAGAGAATCCCAGAAATTACCGCAAACAGGATCAAAAAAATAGCCGATGAAATCGGATATTTCCCATCCGCTGCGGCACGAAATTTAAAGAAAAGAAATACGGATCGTGTTCTTGTGGCTATTTCTGACTTTGGAGGACCAGTCTACCATGAACTGCTGGATGGAATTCATTATGAACTTGCGTTTCATGGATATACGATGATTGTTTCTACGGGGGTATCCTCAAACAACCTTTTAAAAGAAAGAAGTGCGGATGGTGCAGTGATATCCGATATCTTTATTACGGACGAATCCTTAATTCAACTAGCCAAGAATTTTCGCCCGATTATTGTTCTAGATCGACGCTTAAAAGACACGAATATTTTCAATATGACAATTGATAATCACGTGGCTATGTATCATTTAACTAAAGATATCTTATCCAAAGGATATCAGAAAATTGCCTTTGTTCATGGGGTCAAAGATACTTATGATAATCAAACCAGATTTAATGGATTTTTAGAGGCGATGAACGAAGCTCACCTCGGCGTATATAAAGAGTATGTTGGTAGTTTTACAAAGGCATCTGGCATCGACATTGGGCATCAAATTTTGAGCGAAACAGATACGCCGACTATGCTTGTTTGTGCGAATGATGAAATGGCCCTTGGAATCATGGAAGTTTTACAGAAAAATGGGAAGAGAATTCCTGAGGATATCGGCATTTCCGGGTTTGATGACATCGAGTTATCAAGCTATGTATTACCACGTCTTTCCTCGATTAAAATTAACCATTTTGAATGGGGTAAAAGAGTCGCATCTACCTTGTTAAATATACTGAAAGAAGAAGACATTACTACAGAAAAAGAACAAGGCAGATTAATGATTAGAGAATCGTATTAATAACCAGTGTTCCAAGCCTGGTTATTTTTTTTCTCTTCACGCGTGAAAACGCTTGCGACAAAATAATGGTTGTGATATAATAAAACTGTAATATTTATTGAAACGTTTCGATAGGAGGCATCAATCGTGTATAAAAATAAATATGGATACTTTTCCGAAGATGGAAAAGAATATATTATTACGAATCCTAGAACACCAAAGCCATGGATTAACGTTGTTTCGAACGGGGATTACGCCTTTATGGTTTCTCAAACCGGTGGAGGTTGTTCTTGGAGAGGAAATTCTGGTCAAAATCGATTAACCAGACTTTATCAAGATATCATTAAGGATAACTACGGAAAATATTTTTACCTTCGTGACCTTGATACTTTGGACTTTTGGTCACTAACTTACCAACCAGTTCAAAAACCTTATGAGGAATTTGAAGTTCGACACGGGGTTGGGTATTCAAATTTTACTTATCAAGTCAATCAAGTTCATTCCTTAATGAGAATGTATGTTGTGCCTAATCAACCACTTGAAATAATTGAGATCACACTAACAAATAAAGGATCTAAACCTAAAAGGCTGGATTTGACATCTTATTTTGAATGGGAAGCTGGAATTCATCCAGATGAACATCGTGAATTTCATAAGCTCTTCACCGAAACGTTTTATGACGAAAAATTAAAAGCGATTAAAGTGAGAAAGTATAACTGGGGATTTGGCGATAAAGAAGGACTTCAAAATAACTGTGATTGGGATTTTGAAGGATTCCATGCTTGTTCTGAACCAGTGAAATCATTTAACACAGATAAAGAAGTATTCCTTGGTATGTATAATAATGAAAAAGATCCAGACGCGATGAAAATGGATCAACTTCCTAATAACATCGGTCGTTTTGGAGACCCAACTGCCTCCTTGCAAACCGAAGTCTTGTTACAACCAGGAGAACAAAAAACAGTTGTCTTTACAATTGGTGTTACAACCTTAGGTAAAAAAGAAATATGGGGAATCGATCAAGAATATGAAGATCCAAACCCAATTATTGAAACTTATACTAACGCTTTGAAAGCAAAAGAAGTATTTGAAGAAGTAAAACTTTTCTGGAACGACTTATTAAAAGGTGACGAAGTTAAAACACCAGATCCAGCTTTTGATATTATGACGAATACATTCTCGAAATATCAAGCGATAAGCTGCCGTATTTGGGGTAAAACAGCTTATTACCAAACTAGTGCTGGTTATGGATTCCGCGATCAACTTCAAGATTCACTTGTCTTTTTGGAAGCAAAGCCAGAATTAACTAAAAAACAATTATTACTTCATGCATCTCGTCAATTCAAAGAAGGTGACGTTTACCACTGGTTCGTGACATTCCAAGGATGGGGAGCGAGAGGAAACTGTAGTGATGATTTACTCTGGATGCCTTTTGTTCTTTATTATTACATCGAAGAAACCTTAGATTATTCGTTGTTAAATGAATTTGTTCCTTATGTCGATGGAGACAGTGTATCGATGTATGAACATTCAAAAAAAGCAATTGAAAAATCACTGACAAGATTTTCTAGTAGAGGTGTTCCATTAATGGGTAGTCATGACTGGAATGATGGACTGAGTGCTGTTGGACACAAAATGAAAGGTGAATCCTTCTGGATGTCTTCTTTCCTCTATATGGTATTAAAACAATTTAGTGAATTAGCAACCTACCAAGGTGACCTTGCGTTCGTTGAAGTGATGAAACCTTACATTACCCAAATCAAAGATACTTTCAATGAATTTGGATGGGATGGCGCTTGGTACATGCAAGCAACCACCGATGCTGGATTAAAAGTAGGTAGCGCTGAAAACGAAGAAGGACAAATCTTCTTAATGCCAAACTCATGGGCAATTATCTCTGAAATCATTCCGAGTGATCGAATTCCTACAGTGATTGAATCCATTCGAAAATTCTTATTAAGAGATTTTGGTACACTACTGAACTATCCTGCATTTACCAAACCTAGAACCGACATCGGATATGTCACAAGGTACGCGCCTGGTTTAAGAGAGAATGGTGGAGTCTACACTCACGCCGCAACTTGGGCTGTCAGTGCTTTTGCGAAAGCAGGGTATCCTGAACTCGCTTATAAGGCCTATCAAGGAATTTGTCCACCAAACAGAAGTGCTGATCCAGATAAATATTTAGCGGAACCTTATGTGACTTGTGGAAATAGTGATGGACCTATTTCACCAATGTATGGAAGAGGTGGATGGAGCTGGTACACTGGATCCGCACAGTGGCTACATAGAGTCGCTGTACAAGATATCATTGGGGTAAAAGCCTCGATGAAAGGACTTGTTGTAACACCAAGTTTCCCTGAAAGTTGGAACAACGCAACTTATAAACGTCTTTTCAGAAACGCAACTTACAACTTTGTGTTCCAAAAAGGATTAGAAAAAGGAATCGTTGTCGATGGTAAAAAAATCACCGGCAATATCATTCCTGATTTCCAAGATGAACAAAACCATACGATTTTGGTTACATTATAAAAAAGGAGAATAAAAATGAGAAAGATAATTAGTTTTCTACTTTTAGGATTACTTGCAGTAGCATTAGTAGCATGTGGAGAAACAACGGACGCTACCACGACTACATCATCTTCAGATTCTTCAGATACCACAGCTTCTGTGAATCATGACCCAGTCACGATTACTTACGCTGCTTGGAATTTAGGAACTGTCGATTCAGTCAACTTAGAAAGATTGATGATTGAAGCATTCATGGTAGAGTATCCATGGATTACTGTTGAAATCGTCGAAAGACCAAAAGTTCCAGATTCTACAGGAACTTCAGAAATTGACCAAAACTGGAATGAATTCTTAGGCGCAAGAGCAGCGCAAGGAACATTACCAGATGTTTATTTCACTGATTCTACTGAAACAACAATTATGAATAACTGGGCAAAAGATGTAACTGACATTGCTCACGCTGACCCTGAATTCATGGCTGTATCTGAAGATATCAGAGAAGCCGCAAACTATGGTGGGCATTTAATGGCTTTACCTTATGCGGTCTATTATTTCGGTTATTACATTAACAAAACGATTTTTGAAAATGCGAACGCTGATTATCCTACTTTTGAAGATTCTTTCAATGAATTCTTATCAAAAGTTGGCGATGTTGCAAATCAAACCGTGACGAATGGTACAGGTACTGCAGGTATCGTTGGAATTGACAGAATGTTAGAATGGTATCCAGCGCAATTAAATCAAGATTTAGGTTGGTATACTTATGATGGATCTATCCTTCATTTAGATGGCGCAGAATTTGAAACGACACTTAATTTATATCAATCCTTAATGCAAGACAAAACATTAATCTATGATGCATTAACACCAGAAGAACAATTGGCAGCGTTCGGTACAACCAATGCTTGGGCTTCTAGTCAGTTAGCTGCATACTGGGAATATACCCCAATTATTGGATCAATGTTAAACTATGATTTTGAAGTTGACTTCATTGGTACACCAGGTACCGCCGCAGCTCATCAAATCCCAGTCGTTCTTGATTTAATGTGTATCTCCAGTCAAACGCAACATGTTAATGAAGCTTATTTACTTGCTAAATGGATGAGTTTTGGTAAAGATGGATATTTAAAACGTATTGCAATCTCTACGGATGCAGATTATATCGCAGCGGGTGGAAATGCTTTGAATATGACACCACTTCAACCAGATACTGACTTGCTAGATGCTTTCTTTGGTATCTACACAAGTTTCACTGAATTAAGAAAAGTTGTTTCCTATAATGACTATATTATTGAACCAAATAAATATGTTCCAGGATATATCAAAGCACGTTGGAACGCTGATTATGATGCACAGACGACAGTTGGTCAATTGTTTGATCAAGTTCGTGGTGGAAAAGTCAATTATTCCGATGTGAAAACACAGTGGAATGATATTGCGAACAACGCATTAACTGTCGCAAGAACATCTGTCTTAACAAAATTAGGAGTTACGACAGAGTAAACGATTTATTTTTTAACGTAATCAATTCGAATTAGAAAGGATAAACGCCGATGAGTAAGAGAATATTAATCGTATTAATGCTTTCTTTAATCCTCTTCGTGTCGCTTTCACAACACGTAGTATTTGCCGATACTACTGTTAAAGACACGGATACAAGTTTGGTGATGAATGGTGATTACCATCAAACATTACAAGCATGGAATGAAGAAAATTTTGCGGATAATTCCAGTTTTACGAGTGTCGTACGCCCATCGGCGTTTTCTACTTCGTATGTCACGGACCAAACAATCTGTGAAAACTACACGGATGCATGTTATGTTTGGGATAATGCGGAGGATATTACCTTCCGTATTGTTGTGCCTACAGATGGCTTATATCAATTTGCCGTCGATTTTTATTCGATGAGTGAAGACTATTTCGACCTTGAATTACAAGTATTGATTAATGGAAGTATGCAGTATCAAGAAGCTTCGCAAATTATCCTATACAAACATTGGAAGACAGATGAGTCCTTTACGGTAGATCGTTATGGTAACGATTATTACGGTACACAGACACAAGATTTTCGTTGGATTCATCAAGACTTTTATGATCCAATGGGATTATTTGCGAGTCCTCTTGTTTTTTACCTAAAATCAGGAATGAATGAAGTTGTATTCCAAAAAACCAGCGGTGATTTCATTCTTGGAGACATCACTGTATCTGGCAGAGTCAATCTTCCTTCCTATCAAGAATATAGTGATGGCGCTGTACTTGCGAGTGGGAACACGACGCTCACTGTGGAAGCAGAGACACCAAGTTCAAAAAATGCACCAAGCATACAAGCGGGGGTTTCTAGAAGTCCACTGGTAACACCATTTTCTGTGAAGTATTTAAAATTAAATATGTTATCTGGTTCTACACAAAACAGTGAGAGAGAAGAAGTATCTTATCAAGTAGAAGTCAGCACGGCAGGATACTATTACCTCACGTTAAAAGTAATGCAATCTTCGGTAACGAATGGAAATGTTTATCGACAGATTAAGATTAATGGTGAAGTTCCTTTCGAAGAAGCTTTATCGGTTGCTTTTCCTTACGATAATTTATGGCAAAATGTTACCCTAGGAGGGGACACGCCTTATTTATTCTATTTTAATGAAGGGATGAATACTGTTTCTATTAGTGTTGACTTAAGTCCTTTTGAACAAAGCTATTATGTATTGAATCAAGTGATTGATTATGTTAATGAATTATCGTTACAAATTAAAAAATTAACTGGAAATCAAGTTGATGAATTTCGTGATTGGAGTATCACGGATTATATTCCTGATATTGATACCCTCTTGCTTGAAAAAGCTTCAATGCTTCAAGAAGTTTATGATGAACTTGGGAAGATGACTTCTTCATCAAAACTTACTGAAGTTCAATCTTCCATAAAAATTGCCATTCGAAATTTAAATTATTTGGCAGAGAGTCCAAATGATATACCTAAAAATATGACTTTGCTCGCATCTTCGAGTAGTAGTGTTGCTTCTACCCTTGGAAACGCAACGTCAATGATGCTCGATAGTCCTTTAGATATTGATAAGTTTTATATTCATACAGACACTAACATTGAAAAGGCAAATGCTAATTTCTTTGTTAGAATGTGGGTGAATATTCAACGTTTCTTCTTATCTTTCTTTGATCAAAGATATAATGTCAGCGCATCGGATGATGAACTTGAGGTCTGGGTAAATCGTAGTAAAGAATATACAGATTTAATCCAAAAAATGGCTGATGATAGTTTTACAACCGAAACTGGAATTAAAGTTAAAGTATCAGTGATGGCCGCTGAAGGAAAACTTGTTCTCGCGAATAGTGCTGGAACCAATCCAGATGTTGCGCTCGGTGTTTCGTCTTGGTTACCTTATGATTTAGGTATTCGTGGCGCAATCCAGGATTTATCAGTATTTTCTACTGATCCTGATTTCGCGACGGTTCTAAACTACTATCAAACAGAGTCGCTGATTCCGTTTGTTTATGACCAAGGACTTTATGGGTTACCAGATACTGAAAACTTCTATATATTATTCTATCGTAGCGATATCTTTGACGCGCTTAATATCAGTGTCCCTAGTACTTGGGATGACGTGACAGAGATGTTGCCAGTGCTAAAAAGATATGGAATGAATTTCTATATTCCGCTCTCTAGTGCAACGAGTTTAAAATCGTTTGATTCTACGTTACCGTTCTTATTCCAATATGGGTCTTCTATCTACAATGAAAATGCGTTTACTGTCACACTGGATGATCCAGCATCGGTGAGTGCACTCCAAATGATGACCAATCTCTATACTATTTATTCGATGGACAGTACCGTCACAAGTTTCTTCAACGAGTTCCGTTTAGGACTATCACCGATTGGGGTAGGCGACTTTGGTATGTATATTACGCTGTTAAATGCCGCTCCTGATATTCAAGGTCTATGGAAAATTGCATTGCTTCCTGGCGTCCTGCAGACAGACGGATCCGTCGATCGCAGTGCACCTGGAGCGCAAACAGCGAATATGATTTTTAAGAATACCGATAAACTTGATGAGTCTTGGGCATTCTTAAAATGGTGGTCAAGTACAGTTACACAAACTGAGTTTTCAAGAATGTTACTATCAACACTCGGCACTGAATATTTATGGAATAGTGCGAATACGGCCGCATTTGAAACATTAAATATGGACAAAGAAGATTTAAATGTCATTTTAGAACAATGGTCGTATTTAAAAGAATTACCAAAGGTCCCTGGTTCTTATCAAGTGGAACTGGAAATCTCAAATCTATGGAATAGTGTCGTGTTAGATAGAGAAAACCTCAGGGTTTTACTTGGTGATGGCATTATTAAGATGAATAAAGAAATAGCGAAAAAGATGGCAGAGTTTGGTTATATGGATAAGAATGGAAACATTCTCAAACCTTACACACTCGCCCAAGCCTCATTGATCGAATCGTGGAAACGAGGTGATCAAAGTGAGTAGTCTTTTATTAAAAAAGAAAAACACCAGCAAAGCGTATTCTGAACAACAAAAAATAGCTTATCTATTTGTTTTTCCTTATGCATTAATGTTTACTGTCTTCATCATCATTCCAGTGATTATGGCGATTGTACTCTCTTTTACGTATTTTGATACAGTCAGACAACCTATTTTTATTGGATTTGATAATTATATTAATATTCTCACGAATGATGATGTTTTTATGCAGTATGTTATTCCAAATACACTGAAATATGCGATTATCGTTGGACCAGGAGGATATATTTTATCTTTCTTGCTTGCATGGATGCTTGCTCAACTTGCCCCAAAACTAAGAACCGTTTTAGCACTCATCATCTATTCGCCATCCTTAACTGGTGGGGTAACGATGGCTGTTCTCTGGCGAGTTATTTTCGCAGGAGATAATTCAGGTTACTTAAACAGTGTCCTTTTAAGTATGGGACTCATTACAGAACCGATTGTATTTTTACAATCTCAACAATACTTATTAGCCATCATGATTATTGTTACACTTTGGTCTTCGATGGGCGTTGGATTCCTTGCGATGCTCGCAGGTATTTTAAACGTCAATCAAGAACTCTATGAAGCAGGATATATCGATGGAATTAAAAACAAATTCCAGGAAATGATTTATATTACAATACCATCCATCAAACCGCAAATGTTATTTGGAGCGGTGATGGCGATTGTGGGAACCTTTAGTTCTGCGGGGATTGGTGTGGCGCTTTCTGGGTCTAACCCAACACCACAATACGCAGGGCAGTTAATTGTGAATCATATTGAGTACTACGGCTTTAATAAATATGAGATGGGATATGCCGCAGCTCTTTCTGTGATTTTACTGTTAATTGTGTATTATTTCTCGAAACTATCTTTTAGATTATTCGGAAGTAAAGACGAATGAGAAAAAGACAAAAGTTCCAGGGAACGAAAATTAACCCATCCCGTTTCCATAAATCACAATTAAAATATGTTTTTGTTTTAGCACCAATTGCTTTATTTATGTTATTACCGCTTGTTTATATCTTTAATCATGCATTCAAACCGTTAGAAGAATTATTCCTTTATCCACCAAAGTTCTTTGTCAGAAACTTTACCTTCCAAAACTTTGTTAGATTATTCCAAGTCACGGGTTCCTCAGGAATTCCGATGAGTCGGTATTTGTTTAATTCTATTCTCGTTACGATTTTAGTACTAGTCGCAAGTGTGCTTGTTTCAACACTTGCAGGATACGCTTTATCTAAACTTGAATTTAAAGGTAAGAAGTTAATGAACGAAATCAATACTTTAGCCTTAATGTTTGTCGGTGTAGCCGTAACGATTCCTCGTTATTTAGTCATCGAAAAACTTGGACTCATTGATACGTTTATGATTCATGTTTTACCTTATCTTGCGATTCCGGTTGGATTATTTTTAATCAAACAATTTATTGATCAAATTCCAAATGAATTAATTGATGCGGCCCGTGTGGATGGGGCAAACGAATTTCAAATATACCAGCACGTGATTATTCCATTAATTAAACCAGCGATTGCGACGATTGTTATATTATCGTTCCAAACTGTATGGAATAGTAGTGATACTTCCACAACCTACATCAATAATGATTCACTCAAAACATTTGCGTTTTATATGAACACATTAACCGCGAACACCAATGGTGTAGCTGGTCAAGGGATGGCTGCAGCTGCATCACTGATTATGTTCTTACCAAACCTTCTTATTTTCATCATTATGCAAAGTAAGGTTATGGATACCATGGCTCATTCAGGGATTAAATAAGATGAAGAAAAAAATCCTTGTAATCTTCTTATTTATCTTGTTAGCCATCCCATCTTTGACTGTTAATGCAAAAAGTGATAATTATGAAAATGAATATCCATATGATACCTTTACTGTGGATTATGAAGGTAATTTAACCTACACACAAACAGCGTATACACCTGTTGGTGTGTTAAATCGAAATGATGAACTATCTGCACCAGAAGATCTATACATTAAAGATAATTTTGTTTATGTCGCAGATACAGGAAATCATCGTGTTGTTGTATTTAATTACTCTGGTGAAATTGTAAGAATCATCGGAGAGGGTGAACTCGTTTCACCAACGGGTGTTTTTGTGTCAGACGAAAATTATTTATATGTCGCTGACAAAGGAAATCAGCTCGTTTTTAAATATAGTCTTGAAGGAGACTTTATTCGTACATTTAGTCGCCCAACCGAACCTTTATTTGGTTCAAGTTCTCCGTTTATTCCACTCAAGGTTGTGGTTGGACGCGGCGAAAATATCTACATCATTGGTGATGGATCGACCTCTGGGGTCATCCAACTGAATTATGATGGATCCTTCCTTGGTTATTTCGGTGTCAATTTATCCTCCAAGTCGCTTGTCGAGAAAATTGCAGATTTGTTTGTGACACAAGGGTCGTACGCATCAAATACGCCACCTTCTCCAACCAATATTGCACTCAATGACCAGTCACTCGTTTACACATCGACACCGAACACCATCGAAGCACTCAAAAAACTTGATGTCAATGGAAACAATATTCTAACGACAGTGAATTATAATGAGCAACAAAATGTCGTCGATTTATCTGTCAATCAAGATGGATATCTCTATGCAATCTATGATGATGGATTGATTGCTGAATACGACCCAAATGGCAATCTGCTCTTTGCATTTGATGTTGTCAGCAGTGTTTCAAATGTACTTGGTCTAATCCAAACGCCTAGTGCCATCGCGGTAGATGAATATCAAAATCTTTTTGTAATTGATATGGGTAGAAGTGAAATCATCACCTATCAACCTTCGAATTTTTCACTGCTTGTTCATCAAGCAATCGATTTATACAATGAAGGAAACTACACAGATTCGACCGCTTTATTTGAAGAGATCCTTTATCAAAACGATAACTTTGCGTTAGCGCATAGCGCTCTTGGTAAAGCTTATTATCAAGCAGGGGATTATTCGAGTGCTTTAGTCGAATATCAAAAAGCAAGTGATATTTCAGGATATTCAGAAACCTATTGGAAAATTCGTGATTTATGGTTAAAAGATCATTTGACAACGATTTTCATCTTGATATTAACGTTTAGTGTTCTTTCTTTTACCGTGAAACAACTGAACAAGAAAACAACAGTTTTTGCGGCATTTAATAAGCAAGTGTCCCAGTTTAAACAGCGACCATTTGTTAAGAAAATTACGCTTCTTAGTTATATGATGAAGCATCCAATTGATGCATCTTATCAAATTAAACGGGAACATAGAACAGATAATTATACGAGTACAGGTATTTTAGTATTTGTGTTTACCTTGTATCTTCTTTACTTGGGTTATGCTGGATTTATCTTCAATACTGGCGCTTCGTCTGTTCATTTTGGTCTTGAAGTCGCGAAGTTCTTTGGGGTGATTTTATTATTTGTCTTCTCCAATTATTTAGTATCAACATTGTTTGATGGTGAAGGATGGTTACGCGACATCTTTAGAACAGTCACTTACGCACTTGCGCCAATCTTGATTTATTTACCATTTTATATTTTATTAACCAATGTACTCACATTGAATGAGACAATTTTACTACAAATTTTTGGATTCTTTATGATTTCATATACGTTGATTTTGATTTTCATCGGCGTGAAAGAAATTCATAATTACGAGATTATGGAAACGTTCAAAAACTTATTGTTAACAATCTTCACGATGTTAATTATCTGTTTAATTGGCTTTATCATTTATGTATTTGGTTCACAATTACTTGATTTTATCATGTCATGGCTTAAGGAGGTGTTTTTCCGTGTCTTCTAAATCATGGGTTAAAAAAATATTCTTAAGTCTCGCACTTATTCTTTCCATCCTCACCAGTTATTTTGTCTATGCTAGCGGTGTGAATTCCCGTATTCTGAGTGATTCGCTCACGGCGGATGCTATGGTACTTGATGATACCTATCTTTCCAGCAATGCCTTTACGAAAGAAGACGATTTAAGTATTGTGGATAACTTCTTGGATATCCCTAGTTCTTATTTACTCGTGGGTGAAAACGATTATTATAAGCTTTATATGGAAGAAGGAAGCTACGCTATTCGCCTTTACAATAAAGCTGATGGATTTATCTATGGTTCTAGCATTTCAACCAAAGATGACAATCTTGAATACTTTAATACAACCTGGGAAGGGATTGTGAATAGTGCTGTTACCATTAAGTATTATTCTTATAACGATACGACTGGAGTGTATACTTCTGTTGAGGAAAGCTTCTTAAAGAGTAGTTTATCAACTTCAACGTATGAAAGAGTGAATAATGGATTCCGCGCTCATCTTTATTTTGGAGAGTCTGGCATCTCACTCGATCTTTTAGTTTATTTAACTGACAGTTACTTGGTTGTAGAAATTCCAAATGATTCGATTGAGGAAACTGGACAGTACCTACTTCGTAGCATAAAAACTTATCCATTCCTCGGGGCTGTATATTCTAACTCTGTACCTGGATATATCTTGGTTCCAGATGGCAGTGGTGCACTGATTCGTTATCAACCAATCGATGTACTAACTGATATTTATGAATTCCGTTATTATGGTCAAGATAATAGTATCCAAGCAGAATTAAATAGCGAGCCAACGATTGCTTTTCCTGTTTCAGGAATGGTTCTCGGCATTAATCAACATGGATTTATTTCCATTGTGGAAGACGGGGCAGCGTTTGCTAGTTTAGTCGTCAGTCCTGCAAAAAACAACCTAAAATATTATTATACGTACAACGAATTTTTATATCGAAGTCTTTATCAAACGCCTTTATCAGAGTCTGATGCATCCGCCGCAGGTGGAAGACTGGTAACTGAAGATAACATGAATACATGCAATGTTGTCTTAAAATATCAGTTCTTAACTGGAGAAGATGCTAATTATGTTGGAATGGCGAGTGCCTATCAATCTTATTTATTGGATTCAGAACTTGTGGTTGATAGAGTGAGTGATGCTTCTAAAAGCGGAGTCTTCTTTGAAGTCATCGGCTCAGAGAAAAAAGAAGGATTTATTTTTAATGAATATTTAAATATGACGGATTATAGTGCATTAAAATCAATTCTTTCGAAGATGGATGAGGAGGGAATTGGTGTAACAGTTTCTTATCTTGGTTATACGTCCTCTGGCACGACGTCAACGCCATTATCGATTACCAGTTTATCTTCCAAACTTGGCAGTCTTTCCGAGTTAAAAGATTTAATTAGTTATGCATCGAGCAAAGGCATGGATTTATATTTATATACAGACCCAATGACAGTTTACAGTGACGCTCGTTTTAGTATTTATCAAGATATTGCGAAAAGAGTGAATCAAAATTTATTAACCTCTGAAGGGCTCACCAAGATGATGTATTTTGCTTCTCCAAGTGTTTCCTCTCAAAGTTTATTAGATTCCGTTCAATATTTACAAAAACAAGAGATTTCTATGGTGTCGCTTGGAAGCATAGGTAATACGCTCTATTCAGATTATACAAATCAGTCAAATGTGATTGACAGAAGTGAAGCAATCAAGATTTACGTTGATGCGCTTAGTCAAAGCACAGATACGACGTTCTTGATTTATCAAAGTAATCTCTATACGTTAAAGTATTCAACTAGTTATTTATTAACACCTTCAAGTTCTTCAAGATACCGAATTTATTCAGATACTGTACCGTTTGTGCCTTATGTACTAAGTTCCGTCTTGGATAAATACTCGAGTTTCCAAAACTTTGGATCGTCTTCTAAGTATGAACTGTTAAGAATGGTTGATTTTGGAATTTATCCATCTTATATCATTACGGAAGCCTCTGCCTATCTTTTCCAAGATACCGAACTGAAACAAATTTATTCGAGTAGTTTCTCAACTTGGAGAGAGAAAATCGTGAGCGATTATCTCTTCGTGAGCGCTGCCTTAGATCATGTAATCAATGCATCGGTTGTTTCAAGAAGTTATATCGATTTAGGTGTTTATGAAATACTTTATTCTACGGGAGTAAAAATCATCGTCAATTATTCTTCAAGAACGATTGACTTAAGTGATGGAATTGTTCTTCCTAGTAGTTATCTGGTGGTGATACCTGATGCGTAAAAAACCACTGAATCGTTTTAAAAGACAAAATCGTGTTGGATGGTCTTTCTTATCAATTTGGACGATTGGATTCTTAGTTTTTACAATGTGGCCAATCTTTACATCCTTTTATTATTCTATGTCGCACGTGGTGCTAGACGGAAGTGGAATTCAAGTAACTTTCGTATGGTTTGATAATTATAAACAAGTCTTTTCAAGTGCAGAAGGATTTAGTTTCTTGCAAAGTGTTAGTGACTTCGCGATTGAAATCTTGTTTAAAGTACCAATTATTACCGTCTTTGCGATTATTATTGCGGTGATGTTAAATCAACCGCTCAAAGGGCGAAGTCTCTTTAGAGCCATTTATTTCTTGCCTGTAATCATTGCCTCAGGGCCAGTCATCAATCAACTTGTTTATCAAGGTGCCGCAACGATTCCGATTGTGGAACAAATGGGGATTATTAGTTTTATTGAATCCACATTCACCGAAACACTTGCAAGACCGATTGCGAATATCTTCTCTGAACTGATTGTTATTCTTTGGTTCTCCGGAGTTCAAATATTATTATTTATTGCCGCCTTGCAAAAAATAGACAGGTCTACTTATGAGGCTGCCATGATTGATGGGGCAGGTCCTTGGGAATCTTTCTGGAAGATTACAATTCCAGCATTAAAATCAATGGTCTTGGTTTCGATTATATTTACAATTATTAATCTTGCGACCTTCTCTGAAAATCCGGCCATCTTGCATATTAAAAACAACATGTTTGCGCTCGAAACTGGGTTTGGATTTAGTTCCGCAATCGCATGGTTATACTTTATAGCTTTAGCCATTTTACTTGGACTCTCAACGCTTCTTTTTGGAACCTTTACAAGAGAAAGGGGGCGAAGATGATGAAACTCTCTAAACAGAAAATCAAACATTTCTTGATGGGGAAAACCTTCAATGAAGGCTTTATTGGAAAAACAGCGATTTATTTGTTATTACTGATTATCGGCTTTGTCTATTTCTTCCCAGTATTAAAAATGTTTACGTATTCAATTAAAGATTTAAGTGATCTCGTGAACCCGACTGTACAGTGGATACCAACCAAGATTTATCTTGAAAACTATCGAACAAGTTTTATCGTTTTAAATTATGGTAAAACATTACTGTTTAGTTTAGCGGTGACTTTGATTCCAGCGGTATTACAAACGATTACGACAAGTCTTACAGGGTATGCATTAGCGAAGTTTAGAATCAAAGGAAAAGCTGTGATTTTTGTACTCATCTTCATCACCTATCTTGTGCCAACACAAGTGTATATGATTCCTCGCTTCGTTTTATTTGACAAACTAGGGATTTTATCGAGTGCATGGTCGATTATTTTTCCAGCAACTTTTGGACAAGGTTTATCGAGTGCTATCTTCATTTTAATCTTTTATCAATTCTTTAGGATGCAGCCAATTGCCTTGGATGAATCCGCTGAAATTGATGGGGCAAACGATTATCAAATATTTATGAGAATCGGTGTTCCTTTAGCTAGCCCTGCTTACCTTACAGCGTTCTTATTCTCGTTTGTATGGTATTGGAATGAAACATATATTTCAAGTTTATTCCTTGGCAGTGATTTATACACATTACAACTTAAGTTACTTAACTTCAACTCACAGTTTAATTTGTCTTCAGGATTAACACAAACTGCGGTCAATGAAGCCATTAAGTATAGTGCTACAATTTTAATCATTCTCCCAGTACTCATTGTCTACATTATCATGCAAAAAGGATTCGTAGAAGGTATTGATCGTACTGGTGTGACTGGTGAATAGAGGTGAAATTTATTAAAAAGATACTATCGTTATTACTGTTTCTACTCCTAGGAACAGCACTCAGTGCTTGTGGGGTGACTAGTGATACAAGCACAGCAACAACTACCACCACGACTTCAGGAAGTATTTCTGATACGACTTCTTTATCAGAAGAAGGATATGTTTATGATCCGCTTGAAGTTGATAGTTTTATTTTAAATGAGGAAAGATTATCCTTTAAGTTTTTCTGGGAAGTCGTCAATGGTGATCCAGAATCAAACGGTTATGGCATGGTGAGTGACCGTTATAATACCGCCACTAACTCTTATGGAGATGCTTCAATTGCGTCTGTAGGATTCGCTTTAGCTGCGATTCCTGCAGGGATTGAAAATGATTGGATTTCGTATTATGAAGGTTATGACAGAGTCTCACGTACATTAACGACGATTGAAAATATGCAAAGAACTCATGGTTTTTTCTACCATTTCGTATCCATGGATACTGCTATGAGAAGCGGCACCACAGAAGTTTCGATCATTGACACAGCATTAATGCTTTGTGGCATGATCGTGGCTGGCGAATATTTTGGTGGGGAAATCAAAGATAGAGTCAATGCAATTTATCAAGCAGTCGAATGGAATTGGTATTACAATACGGACAGACAAATGTTTTATATGGGATACAAACCTGAAACAGGATTTGCAGGATACTGGGATTCCTACGCTGAACAATTAATGATTTATGTTCTTGCGGCAGCGAGTGAAAACTATTCCGTTGGGAAAGAAGCTTATTATATGATGAAAGCCAATTCTCAAAGAAAACAGTACGGCACAAGTGATTTCTTCTATGTATCTTATCCTGGAACGCTGTTTACGTATCAATACAGTCACGCTTATCTAGATTTTAGAACAGCATTTGACAGGGATAATATCAATTGGTTTAACAATTCTATTCAAGCAAGTATCGCGGCATATGATTATGCACAGTTCCAAAGTGCAAATTATAAGACTTACTCAACTGTTTCTTGGGGAAACACTGCATCTGATGGTCCGGATGGTTACAGAGCGTACGGAAACTTCCCAGCAGCAGGTACGATTTATGTCGATGGTACGCTCGCTCCAGCAGGAGCGATTGGTTCACTTCCTTTTGTACCAAATTTAGTACTTCCAGCGATGGCTTATTATGAATCACTTGAGAACTTACAAAGTAAATACGGCTACGTCGATGCTTTTAATCTTGGATTAACAGATACAGCCAGTGCGTCGATTATTCGTCCAGTTCGTCCAATTCCTTTGGATGGATGGTATGACACAGACGTGATTGGAATCGATAAAGGAATATCACTCTTAATGATTGAAAATTATCGATCGGGTTTAATTTGGTATTACATGATGCAAAGTGAAATTGTTCAAAATGGATATGAAGCTTTAGAAATACAAGTTTTAAGTTAGGTGAATCCAATTCACATGAATTGATTTAAATAGATATTTTTAAAACAAAAAATAGATAAAAGGAGGAACAAATTTTTAAAATGAAAGCAAAACGTATTTTCTTATTTGTTGTGGCTTTATCATTCGCATTCGCGTTAGCGGCATGTACAGAAGACACAACACCAACAACAAGTACGACAACAACAACGACGACTACAACGACAACGACGACTTCTACCACAACTACGGCTGGTCTTGCCCATTTAAGCATTATCAATGGTTGGACTGATGGCGGCGACGGTGTCAACACAATTACTCAAAGTGATACACAGTTAAGCGTAACTTATGATAAACAAGGTTTCGCATGGGCAAATATGGTATATCCAATTACTGAAGACTTATCAGTCTACAATAAATTAGTGTTTACCATTTCTGGTTCAGGCACATTACTTGTGAAGATTCAAGGCGCAACTGAATCCTTTGAAGTTTCAATTCAATTAACTGCTGGCGCAGTCACTTATCAATTAAATCTACGTGATTATGATCAATTCTTAGGTGGCGTTACAGGTGTTTACCTTTTTGCAGGACCTGGTAAAGCAGACGGAACTGGTAATTTTACAATTACTAATTTCGCATTTGATGAAGGAACAGCTTACGGTACAGTCTTAGAAAATGGCGACTCCAATATTCCTACAAACGAATTAGAATATGATGGTAGTGGTGTTCCATTTGAATTCAAAACTGGATTCGTAGACAATGGCGACGGCTGCTATACTATCGACAAATCTGGCACAAACCCTATCGTTTCTTATACAAAAGCTGCTGGTTTTGAATGGGCTTATATGGTCGCTACGATTCGTGGTAACTTCTCAGATTTTGATTACATCGTCTTAAATCTTAAAGGTGTTACTGCTGGTTCTGTTATTTTTAAAGCTGAATTAAGTAGTTCAGTCAAAGATGAAGTTTCAATTTCATTTGAAGCTGGAGAAGAAGTTACAGCTGTGATTGATGTCAGTGCTTGGACAGACGAACAACTTGATGCCTTAACGAAAATTTTAATTTTCGCAGCAGGCGGAAGTGCATCTGCTTCAGGACAATTCGAAATATTAAGTGCTTATTTCGCTACAGAATCTCCAATTGAAGAACCTAATTATAACTTTACAACTGGTTGGGTAGAAAACGATCCTTCAACATACGCGATTACAGATAATACAGACGGTACTGTTACAGTTGCTTATACAAAAGCCGCTGGACAAAGCTGGGTATTCATGAAAAACGAATTTGACGCTGAAGGCGCAGCTGGATTTAATACTCTTACTTTCGTTGTACAAGGTACAGCTGGTGAATCGATTTTAATTAAACCAAATGATAGTGGTGCTTTAGAACAAACAATTACATTTGATGGAACAGAACAAACTGTTGTTGTAACAGCTTATTCATTTACAAAGATGTTAATCTTCGCAATGCCTGGTACTGAATCCGTTAGTGGAACATTTACAATTCTTTCTGCGAAATTAACTTATGTTGAACCAGATGCATTAGATGCTTCTGTCGTTTATGACTTCAACAGCAACTGGGTTGCTAATGATGAAGGCGTTTATACCTTCTCAACAACCGATGGTGTAGTGACAGTTTCTTGGGATAGAACAGCAGAACAAAACTGGTCATACATCAAAAATGTATTCCTAGATAACCTAGCTAACCATGATACAATCGAAATGGTTGTTAGAGGTACTGCAGGCGATCAAATTATCATTAAGCCAAATGATAACGGCGCTTACGAACAAACAATTACCTTCACTGGTGAAGATCAAGTTGTGACATTCACATTAACAGATACACCTACGAAAGTTTTAATTTTCGTTGATCCTCTTAATGCATCACTTACAGGTTCATTCGAAATCGTATCTGCTAAAGTTGTTGCTTCAACAACAGGAATCTTTGATTTTACAAAGACTTTCTCTGAAAATGATGCGGACACTTATGCGATTAGCATCTTAGGTGGCGGCGATGTTCAAGTTGATTATACAAAAGCAGCTGGACAAGGCTGGGTATTTATGTCAAGTGTCTTCGAAGCAGCTAAAGTTGAAGGTTTAAATACGATGACATTAGTTGTTCAAGGAACTGCTGGAGAATCTATTTTATTAAAACCAAATGATTTAGGTGCTTTAGAACAAACAGTTACTTTTGATGGAACAGAACAAACAATCGTAATTACTTATGCGGCGTTTACAAAATTAATTATCTTCGCAATGCCTGGAACTGAAAGTGTTTCTGGAACATTCAAGATATTAAGCGCAACATTAACTTATATTGAACCTAATTATGATTTCACTACTGGTTGGGTAGAAAATGATGCTTCAACGTATGCATTTACTGAAAATGCAGATGGATCAGTGACAGTAGATTATACAAAAGCAGCTGGACAAAGCTGGGTATTTATGAAAAATACATTTACTGTAGACGCTGAAGGATTTAATACCTTAACATTTACAGTACAAGGTACTTCAGGGAATTCTATTTTAATTAAACCAAACGATAACGGTGCTTTAGAACAAACAATTACATTTGATGGTACTGTTCAAACGGTTGTGGTAAGTGCAACAGCATTTACAAACATGATTATCTTCGCAATGCCTGGAACAGAATCAGTAAGTGGATCCTTTACGATTCTTTCCGCTAAATTAACTTATATCGCTCCAGATGCAGTTGACCCTTGGGTTGATGTGACATTTGGTAATGTTTGGGTTGATAAAGACGGTGGAATCTTTACATTCACAACGGTTGCGGATGGTGTTCAAGTTGACTTTAACAAACCTGTGATTAATGACTGGCAATATTTCTACCTAGATGTAGAAGAAAACTTAAGCCGTCATGATACATTAACGATCGTTGTCAATGGTACAGTTGGTCAACAAATCTTAATTAAACCAAATGATAATGGTGCTTACGAACAAACAGTAACATTCACTGGTGAAGATCAAACATTAACATTTACTTTGTCTGATCCACTTGTAAAAATCATTATCTTTGCGGATCCATTTAACCATGGATTAACAGGTACATTTACAATTAAGAGCGTTGTTGTGTCTTCAACACAAGCTACACTTGATTTCAATAGTTCATGGGTAGAAAATGATGCATCTACCTATACTTTCACAGCACAAGAAGATGGTTCAGTTTTAGTAGCTTATACAAAAACTGAAGACCAAACTTATGCTTTCATGAAAGTTTTATTTGATGCACAAGAAGTTGCTGGACTTAATACAATGACAATTACTGTTAAAGGTACAGCAGGATTAACTGTTCTTCTTAAACCAAATGATTTAGGCGCAACTGAAACTGTCGTTACTTTCGATGGTACAGAACAAACCTTTACTTTTACAGCTACTGATTTCTCTAAGATGTTAGTCTTTGCGGAACCAGGAACTGGTGGTGTCAGTGGTACATTCACTGTCATTAGTGCAGTTTTATCACACGTT
>JBFXGX010000010.1:0-58214 GCA_050177605.1 Candidatus Izemoplasmatales bacterium
ATTAATGCAAGAACAATTATCCATGAGACGGGACACATGATGGGACTTGAGGACTATTATGATTACTATGAAGAGGATATCTACAATAATAGTGGAGGACTCGGTGGCGCAGACATGATGGATTTTGCAGTAGGCGATCATGATGCTTTTTCAAAATTACTCTTGGGATGGATTCAACCGATTGTAGTTCAAAGTTCACTTACCATTGATATCACTCCATTTTTAGAAGAGGGAGAGGTTGTACTTATAACACCACAGTGGAATGGGACAATCTTCGATGAGTATTTGTTAATTAGTTATTTTACTCCAAATGGTTTAAATGACGATGATCCAGATTATTTGTTTTCCACTTCAGGAATTGTAATCTATCACATCAGTGCCAAAATTGGTAGTGGGTATGATGAAAACAGTTATTACTATTCAATCTTCAATTACAACAATACAGATACGATTCATAAATTAATCAAAATCATCGAAGCGGATATGAATGGTCATATTGACAGTTATACCTCCGCTGAAAACACAGATTTATTTCAAGAAGGAGATATTCTTGGTTCAAATGTGTATCCTCAATATCGTTGGTACAGTGGTGCAAGTCTTGGATTCACTGTCGATATAGTCAGTATTACAAACGAACAAGCTGAAATCAAAATAGATTTTACCAATTAAAAAGAGACTACTTCGGGTAGTCTCATTTTTTTTCATAAGCGTATTTCATCGTTTCATCGATGATTCCTAATATTTTCTCTTCTAGTTTTAGCCCAAGCGATTCAAGATGAAGCTTCTGAACATATTCTTTCTCGGGAATAAAGAATTGTTGATTCATGATTTGGGTCATTAAATAGCCATAATGAAGACCAGAATACTTGTTTTCTTTTTTCATCTTTCTTCTTAACTTTGAAGTCCCTAAAAATAGAATATAACTAGGAAGATGAACCACCTTTTTGTGGATACCTGATGAATAAAGCATTTCAATCAGTAATTCCTTAAAGGATAAATTGAGATCCGATAGAGGGAGTTTTATGAAGACAGAATCATGATATAATAATGCCCCATACACAGCACAAGCTACATTATTTCTTGTCGTAATCGCTGTTCCACCTTGTGGGGGAATAAATACGACTGGAAAAGATGCAAATACATCCAAGAAATGTTCTTTCCATAGTGGTGCAGTCCCTGTTTTAATGCCGAATATATACGGAAGTTCTAAAATTACGGCATGAAAAAAATCATCTGTCAAAGCAGATACGACTGTTGCTTGTTCTTTCCTTGCTTTAATATAGGGATGTTTTATTTCAAGTTTTCCTTTTAGAATTTCATTAAAATGTTCAAAATAGGAGCCAAGCACAACCGCCTTAGATATGCCTACATTTTTTGCGGCAGTTAATACTTTCCTTGTAAGATCAACTAGTTTCTCTTGAAAAAAGATGTTTGGATTTGTATTTACAATCGTGCGGTCATCTGGTCCAAGAGCGTAAATAATACAGTCACAGTGTAAAGGTAAGAAGAGTTGTTCGATTTGTTCTCTCGTCATGATAGATAGGTCGGTCTCTATATATGTATCAGGCATAGACTCACTATCTCTTTTGATGTCGATTGATACGACTTCAATCTTTTTTTCTTTCAGTAGACTAGCAATCTTTGAACCAAGAAAACCACTTCCACCGATGATTAACGCCTTTGACAATTCACTCATTCTCTATGGCACCTTCTCCAAAAAATTTGATAATTGTATTATATCAAAGAAATGTGTATTTTGTAAGGAGTTTCAAAGATTAAGGAATCTTTAGAAATAGGTTCTTGATTTTATCTTGTTGTAGTCATATAATGATACCAGAACTTTGAATTTCAAACATTTCACCATGGAGGACTTGCTATGTTTGACACATCACTTCAAGATACATTCGTATCCTATGGTTTATCGCATATTCTAGCGGTTATCGTTGTTTCAGTTGTCATCGCTTTAGTGATTATTTTTAAGAAGCAACTAAGAAACGAAAGATTATTTAATAAATTTAGAATTACTCTTGCAGTATTAATTTTATTACAAGAACTGAGCTTACACATATTCCGTATATGGAATGGTACCTGGTCTTTAGCTACAGCATTACCACTTCATTTATGTGGTTTAGCTGTCTTATCTACAGCGTATGTTTTATTGTTTCAAGACAAAAAGTATTTTTATGCAACATTCTTTGTGATGATGATTGGTGCTACTCTTGCACTACTAACCCCTTCGATTGAAGGTGGGTATGGATTTCCACATTATCGTTTCTTTCAGTTTTTTATCTCTCATGGTCTCATTATGATTAATTTTACTTTCATCCTCTTTGTTATGGATTATCAAAAGGATATGAAATATAAATACTTGCTTTATAATTTCTTTTCTCTTGCCGCCTTTGCTTTATTCGATCTCGCTGTGAATTTCGCAGTAGGTGGAAACTATATGTATTTGATGGCTAAACCTGGTCCCAATACCGCCTTTGATTTATTCGGTGAACACCCTTGGTATTTAATCAATATATTCCTTTTTGGAATCCCTGTTTTCTTTCACATATATTACCTACCATTTTTTGTCAAATATCTCGTTTTAACACATAAGAATAAAGAACTAAAGAACGAATATGCAAATTAAAAAGCTGACGTTTGGTGCATTTAGTTGATAAAATTTACTTTCAACAATATAACTGTGCCAAATATCAGCCTTTTTATTTTGAACAAAATTTTTTGTAATAAAATGGTATAATATAAGTGCGAAACAAAACTAATCAAGGAACCGCAAAAGCGAGTATTTTACCCTGGTTTGTTTGGCGAATTTCCTTGATTGGGTGAAATACTCTCTTTTGTGGTCTTAAGGAGTAATATGCCAAAATACAGGATATGTCCGAAATGAGGAACAGTTAACAGTTTAGTGAAAAACGGAAAGGACATAAGCCATAAACAAAGATACAAATGTAAGTCTTGTCATAAGACTTTCATTTTAGACGAATCTACTACTAGTTACCTTCATAATACTGATTATTTGTACAAACGATTTATTGGATTTATGGTAGATGATGTAACACTTGAAGTGATAGCTAGAAATTTAAATATCGATATCAAAACAGCACTATACTATAGATACCTTGTCTTTGAATCTTTACGAGATTACAAGATGAGGTATTTTTATATGGGACAATATTGGTTGATGAAACATTTGTCAGAATCAGTGATAAAAACTATAAATTGTATAGAACCGATGGCAAAGGAATAAGGGGAATATCCTTTAATCACTTGTGTGTGATTACATAAATAAATTTAGAAGGAATGACTATAGCAAAAGTATCATCGAGAGGAAATCCATCACCACTAAAATTCATAGATTTATGTACAAACAACGTAGGCAAAGTAATCAAATTCATTCATGATGGATCGGTAGTACAGAAACAATTTATGCGTCAGTTTGACGTCCCAAATATTGATGCCCGAAGAGAATGCGATGGAGCATACGATACTCTTTTGGTAGATTCATTACACAGTAATATAAAAAGATATCTGTTTAAACATGCCGGTTATCGACTAATGAATCTTCAACACTATTTGAACTTTTTCGTGTATCGTTACAATCATACACCAAAGTCGAAATATAGTAATAATCGCCAAATTATTGATAGTAGAAATGATATGATTGATGATTTATTCAGCAGAATTAAAAAGATAAACAAAAAGATCACTTATAGAAACTTCCAAAGTGATCTAGGTATAACTGATATCTTAGAATCTGTCGATAAGAATTACTATTTGAACAATATTATCAACTAAATGCACCAAACGTCAGAAAAAAAAGACAGTATTGATACTGTCTTTAATCGAAATATTGTCTTGTCATAACCAAGTTTGTGTCTTTTTTGGGGTTGTCACAAATAAGTTTGCTCAAAGAAGGATTATGCTTGTTCAATATCGCGGCAAAGGAGGTTTCTTCAATTCATCCACCATTGCTGGTCTTCTTGAATAAACTGAAATCAATTTTTGAACCAAATCTTGATATTCATGTGGAAATGCATCTCTATATTTTCTAATAATGCTGCAGACTCGTCGATATCCTCTTCTGTCGGTCGCAAGGGCCGCATTTTCACGAATATGTCGTTGGAAAGAAGCTTGGACCCGTTCCCGAAATCCATCGATAAGGTACGGATAGAGCGTTTTGATACGGAATGAGCGTAATTCACATAACAACATCAGTTTTTCGAGTCTCTTTTCACGAATCAGGATACCAATATAAGTATCATTGATAGAATTCTTCTCTTCTAACTTGGACAAGATGGCATCTGCAGCGGAATCGTGCTCGGATTGCGAATAGGTTTCCAAATACGTGTCATAAAAAGAGATTTCGTTCTGTAGTAGAAACTTTTCGGACAAAATCCGTATTTCCACAGGATTTTGTAGACTTTGGTGAACCTGAAAAGCAAGGTGATTACATTTGTTAACAAGCCCGGGGAATCTCTCATCAGCTACAATCCCTGCGGAAATCAATTCAAGCGCATCATCAAAACGGTTGTCCGTAATCGTTTCATGAATCGCAATTTCGCGGATTTCCGAATTGCCAAGATGTTCCTCAATGAATTTCGTTCTTCCTATTGCATCATCTTCGATATCGTATAGGTGCAGTTCCAACATTTCAATGGAGTTTAGGCCATAGATTCTGGAGGAGGAACTTTGATTGACGATTCGTGTTTTCAAACCCACGAGGAAATTCCTGTATTCCTTTGCAAAATCTGGAGTCGTGCAAAACGGCAGCAATGTTTCTATGAGTTCCCCTCCTGTATAGGAAAGGTCTTCTTGCCATAGCTTGTTCATCATTTTCATCATCTGACTGAACACTGTTTTTTGTACTTGTTTGGTCGCGTCAACTAATCGTTCTGACAACAATTGCTCGATCGACTCTTTTCCATAGTCGTACATTTCCATGATGATTCCGTTCGAATCGTCGATTGCATCAACCGAATGCACAGATTCGATTCCTAGAACGCACAATGCGATTCCGGTTACCAGTGAATCACAGGACAATGCCTCTTGAAAAACGATTCTGGCCCCTGAAAAGGCGGAATACGCATCCGATGCTTCAATGAACCCTCTATGTCTTGCGTTCCGAAGGTGAAACTTAATGATTTCTTTCGCTGCTTTCATTTTTTCTTGATCGGTTCCAAGTCGGAACCGAATCTGGTCTTCGACTTCTTCGAAACGGTTTGCAAAGGTCACAAGTAACGTTTCCATTTCAGCTTTGGACAAATGCCGAATCAAATGTTCGATCGGTTTTTTTGCCGGTTCAGAAGTTCGTGTCTGCTCATCCTGTTGTTGGGCCGTTTCGATTTGACGAATTGCATAGAACAGGGCCACTTGATGTTTGCAGTGATTTCCGAAATCATATGGACAACCGCAATTAGCGTCAAGGATTTCGTCATCCTCGTCGACTACAACTTCGACTTGGTACTTCTCGGTTCCATGGGCGATGGCTGAATATCGATTTCCAACTTTGTTCAAATCCGTGATTCTCCCACTTTGAAAATACTCTCTGCCACGGGAGAGAATACGGTCCTCGAATTCATTTTCGAAATTTCCAAGTTTCATTTGGGTTCCTCCTCAATGATATTGGTGACAGAAAAGGAGTTCCATTAACACACTGGTTACTCCTTAGAGAATTTTCGGCGTCCACTCGAGGAAAAACTTCATTTCATCTCGGATACTACGCGAATTGATACACTTCGGTTTTTTGGGGAATTGGTATTACGGTAAATATGAATTAAAATCACTTATTGCGAAGCCAAGATAATAGGGCAGGTACAAAATTCCATTCCTCTCGTGGATGTTTTCGATGCAAAAAACGATTGGTTCTCCAACAATCTTTTCATTCAAAAGCGTGTTTAGAGAATCATGTTTTTCAAAATCTGATCCTGATTTTGCCTCAATGACTTGAATAGAACCTCTGACCTGAATCACAAAATCGATTTCCATAGATGTCGGTTTCTTCCGATCATAATAGTGCAGAGGATATCCGTTCTTCAAAAAAGCATCTGCCAATGCGTTTTCGATGATTGATCCCTCATTTATTTCAATATTCCCATTCAATATCTCGCTTTGAATTCCCAAATGAGATAATGCTGTCAACAACCCTGTATCATTCATATAGACTTTAAAAAGATTGCGTTTTTCATTGAGTACGAGAGGGAGTTCAATGGCAGCGACATTATAACAAGGGGTGGCAATCTTAGCATCGAAAAGCCACATTATCGCTTCCTCATAGGTGCGCATTTTAGGTTCTTTTTTCAATCCAGACAAATAGAAACGTTTGTTTTTCTTATTGAGTTGCGCTGGAATTGAGTCGAAAATTTCGCTCACTTTGGATTTGTTTGAGCCTGCGTATTTCTTTACATCATCTCGATAGCTGTTCAGGATATCATTTTGCTCTTGAATCACAATGGATAAGTCATTCGACTGAATAAACTTAGACACAACTGAGGGCATTCCACCAACGATCATGAATTCACGGAAATGGCGCATCATAGTTTGATGGATTGCATTGTTAAGTTTCTTCTTTTCGCTTATGCATTTTCTCAGTTCATGAATGACATCTTCGCTAACTCCTTTCGCCCAAAGAAACTCTTCGAAATCGAGCGAATGCATTTCGTGCTGGGTTTCAAAACCTACGGGAAAACTACTTACATCACTATAATTGATTCCCAACAAGGAACCTGATTCAATGAAATCATATCTCCCGTCTTCAACAAGGAATTTGATTGCAGTCCTGGCTTTGGGGCATGCTTGAATTTCATCAAAAAAAATCAATGTTTCTCCAGGAACAAAAGGACCATATCCCATCGCTGACATGTTGAGCTGAATAGTTCTGGCATCCAGAGAACCGGAAAAAATATTGCATAAGTCAGGATTGCGTTCGAAATTCAATTCGATGAAGGTCTTGTATTGTGATTTTCCAAAGGCTCTAATACTAGTTGTTTTTCCTACTTGTCTCGCGCCTTTTACTAAAAAGGCCTTCTTCCTCTTTCGTTTTTCCACAACATGAGAATTTCTTCAATTTTTCTTTTTAACATTGTAACACCTCTTCAATCTCAATATACACCTTTTTCGCCAATTTTCAATGATTAATTTACACCTTTTTCTGGAAAAAAACTATTACAAATTACACCTTTTCAAATATAGAATAATAACCTTTTATTTATCGAAGGTGGTACATATGTGCCCTAGAAAATCATAGCAGTGCAATATATCAAACCTAGAATTCTTATTACTCAGACAAAGACTCACAAAAACAGATACTTATACCTTTCAGAAAAAACTCTTGAAATACTAGAAGACTATTTATCGTTACGCCCTCAGTCAAATAGTGAATATTTGCTTATAAATCATAGATACATAGATGACGCAATAACAAACAGGAAAATTGATCATATGCTAGAAAAAATAAAAAAGGACTTACAAATACCTAAAAAGGTATCAATAAGTCCTCATAAATTTAGACATACATATGCAACTATAGCTCTTAATAACGGAGCAGATCTAGTTCATGTACAGAAACTTCTCGGCCATACAACTCTTAGAGAAACACAGAAATATACACATAAATCTGAATCCATTTAAAAAAATGACGTTGAGGGAGTTGCAGTTATTTTCAAGGACTTATCAAGTTTCATTTATCAACAATGCACTAAAAATTTCCTTATTAATTATTACCCTTTATCGCGCAGTATATTCCGGGATAGATTCACTAGAATTATCACCTATATTTTGAATATAATCGATAAATAATAAGCGTCTAGTTAGTAGCCATATCCTAATATACTAATGAATAAGAATACTAGATTCTTTACATAATTTCGTATATTCTTTGAACTCTTCTACTGCAGTTTTTTCTTTACCGTATAGCCTTGCTAAATAATCATAATTTGTAGCCATAGCTTCAGAGCCAAAAACTGTATATACATCATTTTGAGAGATATGTTTTCCAAAAAATGCAGGACTGAACAAAGTCGGATCAATGATGCTAAAATACTTGGCTTCAACAAAAAGGATAGAATCATCTACCAAGACAACATATAACGTGTTTGACTTGCTCACCAAAATCCCAAATACATAATATTCTTCCTCTAATTTAAGAAAATTATATCTTGTATTAAATGAATAGTCATTCTTTTTTTGGGGCTCATGAACATATTTGATTCTCATCTTTCATCCTCTCCATTCCCATAATGTAAGTTAGATACCTGTTTTTTTTAACATTTTTAGAACAGTATCTTGATCTAAATTTGGCAAATCGGGATCCATCATTTCTTCTCTTCCAACTGTTATTGAATAAGAAGTTCCCTGATTAAAATCATACTCGTAAGCAAAAAATATATCGTTAGATAATTTGTGATCAATAATTTCAAATAAATCTGCATTGACATACACTATATGAGGGTCGGTGTACACAAGATAATAATTTACTGGATTTCCAATAATCATTCCATAGACATCATATTCTTGTCCTATTTTACAGTTGCCTATAGCGTTTAACACCATGTCTCTAATATCTGGATTTGAGTAATCTATATTGTAAAAATAATATTGATGAACACATTTAACTTTCATTTGAACCCTCCTACCATTTAAATTTAGCATCTGTATAAAAATTATCTGTTTGATGATAATCAAAATGCATTGAAGAAAGATGTACTCCGTCAGGGCCCCACATAACACTTACGACTTTATCCCATTTTGGTCCAAAAATAAAATTTCTCATATCATGTTTTATTGTTGTTGTTGTAAAATATGTTCCATCTTCTAAATAGACAAAACTATTCCCGTATTGCTTCACTATCGTCCAGTGAAGTTCCTGATTTGCATTTGAAGGTTTTCCTTCATTTCCCTTAGCAGTTGAGAATTCTGGATGTACCCATTCCACTTTCATACCTGGATTATCGACTGGTGCAACTTTAACCACTGTATATCCAGAACTACTACCAGACGAACTAGTCTGGCTACTTGTTACTTCTCCGTTAACACTTTGGTTTCCTCCACTACCACATCCTCCATCATCCTGCTGATCATTTCTATCTCCATCTCCGTCTTCATCAGTCCAATCATAACAATAACCACCAAAGTCAACAAAATTTACAGGATTATTTTCAGTGTATGAAAACATATTATGTCCTAGCACTGTATTGCTAGCTTTAAGTAAACCATCCGCATTAATAAATCTTCCAGTTTCAGGATTATAATATCTGCTCTGTAAGTAATATAGCCCACTCTCTACATCGTATCGATATCCTCGATATCTATATGGATTTAATTCCGAAAGTGTTCCTGGAGTTTGATAAGTTATATTTCCGAATGCATCATATCTATATTCTACCACAGTAACTCCTGACGTATCAACTAAATATGAAACATCGCCGAATATATTATATATATAAAAGTACTCGATGCCGTTAACATTAAGACTAATTAATGTTCCATCAACATCATAGGAATAATAAATATCGTTCGTTCCATCAGTCTCATACAAAACATATGCTCCATCAAGGTAATAAGTTGTGACCACATTATTAACTGTTTTTGAATCTCTAATTCCATTTTGGTTATATGAATACGATATTTGAATACTTGATGATGAATAGGATATTATACACACTGTTCAAAAACCATACCAATCCAGAATTAAAAAGATAAACAAAAAGATCACTTATGGAAACTTCCAAAGTGATCTAGGTATAACTGATATCTTAGAATCTGTCGATAAGAATGACTATTTGAACAATATTATCAACTAAATGCACCAAACGTCAGCTTCTTTTTATAAAAATAAAGATAATTTATCGAGAACCCATCCACTTAATAATTGATGACCAAAATCGTTAGGATGAATACCATCATATAGTATTTTTTCTTTACCGTACTCGAGTGCAGCTTGTTCAAACAAAGCATTCGTAGGGATAAATAAATCACTATATTCAAAAGCAAGTTTTTTCACTTCTTCTGCAAGTTCATCGAGTTCTTCTTTCCAAGAAGCTTGAAAATCGTCCGTTACTATTAGGTAAGGATCCATCATCAATATTAATGTGTTCGGTAATTCCTTTTTTGTCCACTCGAGTAATTGTTTATAATTCTCGATCGCCTTTTGAACACTATTGCCAGATCCAAAAGCATGTTGGTGCCACAAATCATTCACACCGACCATAATCGATAGGATATCTGGTTGAAGATCTATGGTTTCCTTTTGCCACCTTGCCAGCAAATCATTGGTTTTATTTCCGCTGATTCCACGGTTAATAATCTCGTAATCAGGTAATTTTGAAGCAATAATACTTACATACCCATTTCCAATACCATCATGAGTTAAGCGATCGCAGTCTGTAATGCTATCGCCTTGAAACAAAATAACTTTCTTTTTCATAAATTCCACCTTAGTAATTTTTTATTTATATTTTTTAAACAAAGAACAGATTAATAATTCGAACGAAAAACAAATAAATATTGAACACTAGTAAAGCAATCGGAATGAATATGGTAATTAAATAAATAAGATTTTTCGATTTGGATAGTTGTTTGATACTCGCAATTAGTAAATATAATACTAAAATTGGGCTACTTAATAAAGCAAAAAGCTCGAATTGTTGGAAAATTTCAAAATGGAAGGTAACCCAACCAAATTCATAACTTGCATTTAAGAATGAAATGATGCTGAAGACGACCAAAAGAATAAATACAATTAAAATGGAACGTTTCACTTATATTCCCCCTTAGAAAATGTAACATATACATAGTTTATCACAAGGAAGAGCGATATGCTATATCCAAAAGAAAAGTTCAGCAATCGCTGAACTTTTATGCACTTAAATAAGCTTCGATGACTTTTGGATCATTAAGAAGTTTTTCTGAAGGACCTTCCGCAATAATCTTTCCTGTTTCCAGTACATAACCATAATTAGAGATATGTAAAGCTCGATTTGCATTTTGTTCTACTAGTAAAATCGTTGTTCCTGACTTATTGATTTCTTCAATAATATGGAAAATCTCATCTACTAACAAAGGTGCAAGTCCCATGGATGGTTCATCGAGCAACATGATCTTAGGGCGACTCATTAATGCTCTACCCATAGCAAGCATTTGTTGTTCTCCACCTGAGAGAGTCCCTGCCAATTGATTTTTTCTTTCAAGAAGTCTTGGAAAATGTTTAAAGACTTTTTGCAAGTCCTCTTCTATACCATCTTTATCCTTGCGAATATAGGCACCCATTTGTAAGTTTTCATAAACTGTCAACTCAGGAAAAACTCGTCTTCCCTCAGGAACATGAGATATTCCTTTTTCAACGATTTTGTGGGCTTCTAATTTCACAGTGGACTCACCAAGAAAAGTAATTGATCCTTCTGTAACATCAAGTAGATTCGAAATAGTTTTTAGGATGGTTGACTTCCCCGCGCCATTTGATCCGATCAGCGAAACAATCGTTCCTTGTTTGACATCAAAGGTAACACCCTTTATCGCATGAATAGCACCATAATATACATGTAAATTTTCAACTTTTAACATACTATTCACCTAAATAAGCCTTAATGACTGCTGGATTCTTCCGAATTTCTTCTGGTTTCCCCGTTGCGATTATTTTGCCGTAGTCAACAACGACAATTCGTTCACAGATTCCCATAACTAATTTCATATCATGCTCAATGAGCAAGATTGAAACATTAAACTTCTCTTTGATTAATTTGATTGTTTTCATTAGTTCTTCAGTTTCAGTAGGATTCATTCCTGCAGCTGGTTCATCCAGTAACAAAAGTTGAGGATTGGTAGCCAAAGCTCTAGCTATTTCTAATTTTCTTTGTTTACCGTATGGAAGATTTTTCGCTAAATCCTCTTTATACTCTTCCATTCCAAATACTTTTAATAGATCTAGCGCTACATTCGTTGCTTCTTCTTCCTCTTTTTTGTATTTTTTACTTTTGATGATTCCATCCACAAAATGATAAGTCATTCGATTATGATACGCAACTAAAATATTATCTAAGACTGTCATGTTTTTAAATAATCGAATATTCTGAAATGTTCTTGAACTACCAAGCATTACAATTTGATTTGGTTTTAACGTATGCGTTGGTTTCCCATTCAGCGTAATACTTCCTTGAGTAGGTTTATATACTCCAGTAAGTAAGTTAAAAATGGTTGTCTTTCCTGCACCATTCGGTCCAATTAAACCGACAAGCTCATTTTCATGTATCGTAATTTGAAAGGAATCCACAGCTTTCAGTCCGCCGAACATAATCGTTAGATCATTGACTTCAAGTATTGCCATGTTCATCACTCCTTTTCAAACTTTTCTTTTTGAAGAAGTTCTTAATTTTTAAATAATTAGATTTGAGTCCTGAATAAGTGACTGAAAATTCCTTTGTTCCCATTAATCCTTGTTGGCGGAATAACATCGTCAAGATTAATAATGTAGAATAAACTAGTAAACGATATGTCGCAAATTCACGTAGTGCTTCTGGCAAGAAGGTAAGTACGATTGCTGCGATAATCGAACCAGATAAACTTCCCATCCCTCCAAGAACAACAATAACGAAAATGTTGATTGATTGGACGAAATTGAATGCAGTAGGTGCTAAGAATCCAATTTGAAATGCATAAATTGCTCCACCTACGCCACCAAACATTGATGACATTACAAAACCAATGATTTTATATTTGGTGATATTAATCCCAACACTTTCAGCTGCGATTTCATCTTCACGAATCGATAACATTGCACGGCCATGTCTTGAATTCATAAAAAGTGCAATCATCGCTACAATAAAAATCATTGTGAAATATGCTAACGGGAAACTCATGATTCTAGGGATACCAGTTAATCCTTGGGCTCCGTTTGTAATCTCTAAATTGGTTAAAATTACCTTTACGATTTCTCCAAAGCCAAGGGTCATAATTCCTAAATAGTCACCTCGAAGTCTTAATGCAGGCGTCCCAACGATAATTCCTGCCAAAGCAGCAACGATCATTGCGACAATCGCCGAGATGAAAAATAGTAAAAGCGGACTGCCAATATAAGGCGCTAATGCCAGTGCGGTGAGTGCAGCACTATAAGCTCCAAGTGCCATAAATCCAGCATGTCCAAGAACTAATTGACCTAAGAAACCTGTGGTAATATTGAGACTTGTAGCCATAATGATATACACCATGACCATCACTAAAATTGTAGAGTAATATCTTGATAAGATTCCTTGGTTAATCAATGTGTTCAAAATTAAGAAGATTGCTAAAACAAAAACAATCATTGGTAAGGTTTTATCAAGTGCTACTTTACTAAATTGGAGAAAAGGTTTTTTTGTTTTCAATTTATCCATCATTACACCTTCTCTTTCGTGTTCTTACCTAATATTCCTGAAGGTTTGAACAACAACACAAATATTAATAGTGAGAATACAATTGCATCTACCCAACGGGTTGAAATATAACCATTGGTAAAGGTTTCAATGAAACCAATGATATATCCCCCAAGCATCGCACCGAAAATATTTCCGATTCCACCAAGCACAGCGGCAACGAACGCTTTTAAACCTGGCATTACACCCAGTGTTGGATAAACCTGTGAATACGCAACACTATAGAAAATACCACCCAAAGCTCCTAGAGCACTACCTATAGCGAATGTAAGTGAGATGATACTATTGACATTAATTCCCATTAATTTTGCGGCATCCTGATCTTGTGATACAGCACGCATCGCCTTCCCTAATTTCGTTTTCTTGACGAATAATGTTAACAGTATCATAAAACCTACTGAAATACCGATGGTCACAAGTGTTAATAAAGGCACTCCGAGCCCAAATATATTCACTTGATCTTTTGAAATTAAATGAGGCATGACTTTTGGTTCTGCCTTAAATACTAATAATGCCAAGTTTTGTAAAAACAAACTCATACCAATCGCAGTAATTAATGCAGAAATTCGAGGTGCTTTTCGTAGTTTACGATAAGCGATTCTTTCGATTAAGAATCCCATAAATCCAGCAAGAGCCATCGACAGTATGATGATAAATACAACAGGAATATCGAAAGGAAATGCCGTTGCAAATATAAAAGCAAAATAGGCGCCAAACATCATAATGTCGCCATGTGCAAAATTGATTAATTTGATGATTCCATAAACCATTGTGTATCCAATCGCGACGAGCGCATAGATACTTCCTGTGTTAAGTGCATTAATCACTTGTTGTAAAAATTCATTCATATAAACACCCCTAGTAATGAATGAATAGGGGAGGAAACTCCCCTATTCTTTTATACTTTATTTTAGTAAAATTATTCTCCTTGTACTTTAGCAACGACTACATGTTCACCGTTGACAACTTGGATAATAGCAATCGCTTTAACTGGATCACCATTCTCATCAAACTTAATCGCACCAGTAACAGCATTATCATATTGTAATGCAGCTAAAGCATCAACGACATCTGCATAATCTGTTGAACCAGCATCTTCAATTGCAGCAACCATTGCATAAACTGCATCATAACCTAGAGCAGCAAGTGCATTTGGTGATTCATTGTATGTAGCTTCATAGTTCGTTACGAAGGCTTGAACATTTTCAGCAGGGTCAGTTTTTGCATAATGGTTTCCGAAATAGTTACCTTCAGCTACATCAGCATAATCAGCTTCAATTCCATCCCAACCATCTCCACCTAAGAATACAGTGTCTCCAAAATCCATTGCATCAGCTTGTGTAAGGATTGCTCCTACTTCAGCAACATATGCAGGAACGAATACAACATCGTAAGCACCAGCTTTAATGGATGTTAAAGCAGCGCTATAATCATCTGTCCCAGCTGTAAATGTAAACATATCAACTGAGTAACCAGCTCCAGCAGCAGTATATGCATCTTGGAAAGCTGTTGCTAATCCTTCAGAATAAGCATCATCGATGTTATAGAATACGGCAGCTTTTGTCGCTTCTAAAGTTCCCATTGCAAAAGTAGCCATTGTTGTTCCTTGATAAGAGTCTGTATAACAAGCTCTAAAGATATTAGGAGCATCTAAAGTTACAAGTGGATTTGTTGCTGTAGGTGTTAATACAGGAACACCATCCGCAATTGCTAAATCTTTAAATGCCAATGTAACACCACTAAATGTTCCACCAACAATCGCATCGACTTCATCTTCTTGAACTAAACGGTTGTAGGCATTTACGCCTTCAACTGTATCTCCTTTACTATCGTATGCAATAATCTCTAAATCTTTTCCTAAAACGCCTCCAGCAGCGTTGATTTCATCAGCAGCAAGCTGAGCACCATTAGCAACTGCTAGTCCATACATTGAATAATCTCCGGTGAGCGGTCCAATAACCCCAATTTTTACTGTATCTCCTTGAGCATTACAAGCACTTAACGTTACACCAAAGGCTAAAACTAATAATAATAAAGCTATTTTTTTCATTGTTTTCTCTCCTTTGTTTAAATATTGTGAAGTATATTACTACACTCATTAAGGTATTGCAAGTACCTATTTAAAAAAAAATATTACATATTCGTAATGAAAATGTTTTCATTGAATAAATATGAATTTATATGATAATTTATTTTCATTTTGTTATTCATTATCGGCGATAGGTAGCGACGAGTATTCATAACATTTTTTTGAAAATTGTTGAAATTACGGCGATTTGTGATATAATTTCGATTTATATGAGGTGAGAATGTTGAGTATTTCGATTTGGATTGCGTTTATTTCATATGCGGTTGCGACCGCATATACACCTGGGCCAAACAATATTTTGTCGCTCAATACCACGACAACATATGGTTTTAGGAAGTCAAACCCTCTTCGGATGGGAATTGGAGTCGGATTCACCCTCTTAATATTTTTTACCAGTATAATCACTTTCTTCTTTGGAGCGTATGCACCAATGGTTGTTACTTATCTAAAGTATATCGGAGCGCTCTATATCTTCTATCTATCCTATAAAGTAATGACTGCGAAACCGATTGAAAGTAGTGATACAAAGATTCCAGCGTTTTGGACAGGTTTTGTTTTACAATTTATGAATGTGAAGGTGATTCTATATGGTTTCACTGCTGTCTCTACCTTCTTTTTACCAAACTATTCACGCCTACAAGACTTACTTTGGTTTTATCTCATATTGGTCGTCAACTCTTTGATTGCCATTTGGGTTTGGGGAATTTTAGGTTATGCCCTGAAAAACTTTATTAACAAATATTACAAAATTTTCAATATTGTTATGGCGCTTGTGCTTCTAGAATCTGCAATATCAATTTTATTACAATAAAAAAGGGATCTTCAGACGATCCCTTTTTTTATGCTTTCAGTTTATTTTTAGTGAAGAAATAAATAGGAAGAAACCAAATGATTTCTACAAGGATTGATAACGAAACAATTCCAAGTAGATATATTCCATAACCGTATCCTTCAAATATTTCAAACGGTGTCCCTGCCGAATTGATTAGAAATAAGAAATTTGCGTTCGTAAAGTAATCGATTGGTAAGACAATACAGAACACTAGTAGGATTAAATAAATAATACTCTTTTTAAATGATTTAAAGGTAGGGTAATACTGATGAACAAATACCATATACATAAACATGATGAAAAAGTTCATATGACTAAATAAGAATTGATAAAATCTGAAGCGATCTGGGCCATAAGGTATATCTGGAAAAAGGATGCTTGCAACCGCTCCTATCGCCCAGAAATATCCAATTTCAAAAGCACTGTATGATTTAGTGAACATTACATAGATGCCAAGAACTAAACTAATGAAACAAAGTGCTAAAGGAAAACTATCTTGATACGTCCATATTCCATTGAATATCTGCCATAGATGTAGAGACAGTTCAAAAAAGATACCGATAAAAGCGAGTGTATATCGAAAGGCTTTTTCATGTTTTGATAACCTAATTCGAAGACGAAATTGATAGACTAAGAAAATGGCTAAAAAAGTTATAAATAAAATAATGATATGGTAAACACCAAAAGGTTCAAAAGTTATTCCGACTGTAGAACTAAAAAAGTCTTTCATAAACCCTCCTAGTTGTAGATTGTTTCCACTACTCTTGTGTATTCTCGTAAAGCAAAGGTTCCATCGTGTGTTTCGCCAACATAAACTCTGGACATATCTTTCGCTTTCGTTATACGGATCAGACCTGCATCAATTAATATTGAAGATAGCTCATTGATTTCTGTAGGAGAAGTGAGAAGTCCAACTGTCTGTAAGTGATTTCGGTGTGATTTAAGTTGTGAAATAATCTGATCTCTTTTTAGCGGTTTGATCCATACGTTTCTAAAAAGAAGTGATAATTCTAGTTCATGATCTTCGCTGATAATCACAGACACACCTTCTTCATAATAAATCGTTTTATTTGAGGCATGCTTTTCAAGCATCTCATTATAAATCATCAAAGCATTTTTACTTCGCATACCCAGTGAAACTGGAGAGTGAAGATGATTCTCTTCTTTCAATATATCAAAGAATCGACGTCCTATCTTCTCAAGTTCTTCCCTACTTGATGTATCTACAAAGATCCCTTGACAGGAAGAACAGAGTAATTGGTTCGTTGTGCAGATATGTTTCGCTAAATCTATTAAATCATCATCAGTGACATCAACTGTGGCATACGCAAATGATAGTTTATGTCCCCAAGCAATGATTTTCGTATTAATTGGAGCTAGTTTCCTTGCACCTTCGACAGCGAGGTCTCCTCCCCATACCACAATTCCGTCTGCGATTTGCGCAAATTTTTCCAGGGTATGAATTTCTGTCGATGGAACATCGAAAACATAGATATATTCTTTTAACATTGGTTCAATCATAATAAGTTCACTTAATAACTTGATTGATAATCCATTATCACCCGTGGGTAATTTAAGAATATTAATATTTCCCGCTAGAAGTCCTTCAACAATACTATAGGCAGGGAGCAAATCAACATTCCCAGCAGCAATATGAAACAATATTCCCAGTGGCACAATTCGTTGCAGACTATCTTCTAGATGAACATCCTCCATATATTGTTTTCCAAGTTCTACTTCGACCTTTCTAATTAAGGCTTCTATCTCAAACATAGCAATATATTGTTCAAACTGTGGATAGGTGATATCTAGGTCTTCAAGTAGAGGAAGAATGATTTGATCAAACTCTTTATTTCTCACTTTTTTTGCTAGTTTATCACAAGCATAGATTACTTTCAAAGGGGTCAGTTTTTTTGTTGTAGATAACGTCTTTTTACAGTCATCATAAAGGGAATCAATGAGTAGGTTTTGCTCGATGTTTCCATAGATTACACCTTGATATAAAATCATTTTTCTGTTTCCCCCTTCAAGAGTTCCTCGGCTCCAGCGGCACAAGTAACGATATCTTTTATTCCTACTCTGCCGATAATTTCCAACCATGGGGAAGCGAGACCACATTTGCATGGTTCATCATGTAAAATACATAAATCATCGGTCATCACCGAAGTAAGCGGTGTAGCGTCCACCATTGGTGTTACCAAGTTTAACAGACCTACGCTGCCGTTGGGCAGTACTTCAAAAGTATCTGGATCTCTAACAAAGACGCGAGAATAGATTGGCACATGAAAGTGATGTTCTTTGCAATCGACATAAAGAATCGGATGTTCAACAGCGCCAAAAAATTCAACAACATGATGATCATCGACCCCAAGAACTTCCTTGACCAAAGCGTAGAAGCTTGTTTTATCGACTTTTTCAGCGTAAAACTGTTTCCAACCGCCTCCAATGGTTACGAGTGACCCTTTTGGAAGGTGGAGCCTAATCCCTTCTTCTTTCATCTCTTTTAATAAAAAATAGGTATAGGCGGGAAATCCTAAGGTTCGAACAGGTGTTTTGCCTTTGGAAGATTGGATAAGTGTTTGTTTGATATTTTCGAGGTCTAGCCGGTATCCATTTTCGGTATATTTTAATGCATATGTTCTCTTTCTCGCAGGTGCCATTAAGGTGAACCCGTAAGCAGTTTTGGTAATCCCCATTTTATTATGCTTTGAAGGTTGATACCCAAAGATTACATAATTTGTAGGTTTTATACTCCATAAATGATGATATTTCCCAAGTCTGATCATCATCCAAAGTCCACGCCATAACGACTTGATGTCCATACCAATATGACTTTGAATGCCCGAGGATGTACCAGAAGAGGTCGCTCGAATCAACATTTTCTTATTAGGTAATGAGTACATTTCATGATGCTTATAATATATCGTTGGAATAAACGGTATTTTTTTTACATCCTCCGTCGTTTCGATATTGTACACTGAATAGTGTGCCTCATCGTAAATACGTTTGATTTCTTCATTGTGTTCATAATGAAAAATAGCGTTTAGTTTTACTGCTCTCACAAACAGTTTTTCTGTTTTGTGAATATCGTAAGGATTTTTTTTTAGAAAAAGTTGATTGATGAATTTTTTCAAGATTTATCACCCCATCAATCTTAATCTTATCACACTAGTTAACATAAAAAAAGATACCCATCAAAAAAATAAAAAAAAGAACCTTCAGGTTCTCCTTAAACTCTCCAAAATGAAGTCATTTCTTCCTTATCCTTCATGTTCTTGTCAATCATTTCTTTTAGCAGTTCATAATGAACATTTTCCTTCCAAATAATCTGAAAAAGATTATTCGTGTGTTTATAGCCAGCCCCCTCTATTTTATCTAAAAAGAAATCTTGTGTTGGCTTTTCTAGTGAAATTGACATGTAGTTTTTAGCACAACTAAATCCGATGATAAACGTTCCGTGATGTAGGAACATCGGCTGGTTCCATTTGATTACTGACTCAAGTTCGGGATATTCATCACGGATAAATCCGAGTACTTCTTCGAAACGGTTACGAATATTTTGATTTGGTAACTGATCTAAAAATAGTTGAAATGCTTTCACCTAATCACCTCAATTACATTATACCTTTTTAGGTATGAAAAGATAAATTGAAATGCTCATGAGAACATTTCTTTCCATATTCTTTTTTGTATTTAGAGGTCTTTCAAGTAATCTTTATAAAAGAAAAAAAGTCCTTGATTGACTTTTTTCACTAAAGAAAGGTATAAACTATTCCTAGCACTATCGCATAGAATGATGCGTAAAGATAGAACCATGGTTTTTTAAGGAAATAGACGATACTTTTCGATAAACCAATCAAAATGAAATCGGCCAAAATAAGCAAGACTGAATGTTCATACAACATCATCATCATTGAAATTGAAACCATTGAAACTGGTGCGATAAGCAAAGTAGATTTGACAATTTCACTGAGTTTGAGCCTGATGACAAATAGATAAGCTATCACTAGAATTAAAGAACCTCCAAACCGTAATAATCCTACAGGGACATTCATCGGATTTGATTCATAATATGCATACTCAACGAGAAAATAAATGGCTTGATACATCATCAAAGATAAATTAAAAAGAAAAAGACCACCAACAGTAATAGCGAAGATTTGAAGGAGTTCTTTTTTCAGTGTTCTCTTCATTACATCACACCTTCTTCGATTGATTGAACTGATATTCACTCGCAAGCATTGCATAAAACACTTCGCTCCACCACTCATCTAGTCGTGCAACATAAATGCAGTCTTTAAATAGACCTTCCTGTCTCAAACCGATTTTTTGGCAGACTCGATTAGACGGAATATTTTCGGGTTGACATGTCGCAACTACACGATGAGCTGATTTATTGATAAATGCATCCTTTAAGACTTCTAATGCAAGTTCAGTAATAATTCCCTTATTATGATATTCCTCTCTTAATACCCAACCGATTTCATAGGTGTCCACCATAAACCAGGGATGATATACAAAATGGCCAATGATTTGGTTCGTTTCTTTTAGGATAATTGGATAAATATTCTCCTTTTTTTCTAGGAGAGCTTTGATTCCGTCAGAATCAAGCGCACCATGATCAAAAAAACACATCGTTTTAGGATTCGATAAGTATTGACTCATTTCAAATTCATCTGATGTTTGTATTTCACGTAAATAGACCCTCTTTGATTCGATGTTCATCGTTTTCCTCAACTTTTCGATAATAAACTTTGATAGAACGCAAAATCATATTTCTTTAATACGATTAATCCTCTTAAAGAGTTCATTCGTGCAACATTTTCACTATCGAGAGGGAAGAATAATAATCCTGAATGGAATGGTCCTTTCGGTAACTTTCCTTTCATGATTCTTTTTTTAAGAAGACTCATCGCTTCGTCAAATCTAGTGTCATAAGGATGATTAGAATTTGCGAAGTAGATTAATGCCTTTAGTACATCATATTTCCATCTAGTTGGGTAGTGAAAATGTACAATATAAGATTGGATGATTTCATTATTTGATTCTCTTCTCATGAGGCGCTTTCTCAACAAAAACGCTTCTGCTTCTTTTTTTATTTTGAAGATAACTTGTTTATCAAATATGTAATCACTTTGAATAAGTGCTTCGAACCCCTCTAATACAGATAAGGTTGTATGAATCGAACTGCTATGGACTTGATGAGATCTTGATTCGCAATTAAATCCGCCATCAAATACTTGATTATAAATTAAATAATCCACCATCTCCGTGATATATTGCTGATCACATTGAGCATAGATAACCATCGATAGTAACATTCCTACAACACAAATATCCTTAACTTGATAGAGATCTTTATTCCAAAAGAAATGAAGAAGTGTCTTCATGCCTTCTTGATAGATTGGATCTTCTGGATTGATTTCTAACAGTGTCAATTCTCTTAACGTATAGAATGTTGATATCCATTTAGGGCTGTAGATTCCATGACCAAAAGGTCCTTCGGTTTTATTAAGTCCGTTGGCCCATTGTTTGTGTTCGTGATTATAGAAGGATAAATATTGAGTAATCCATCCAACATTTGTATACAGGACTTCTTCTTCTAAAAGATACTTTTTTGTTAATCTTGCGATAGACGCATCTCCAGAAAGCAACCAATCAATTACATTCAAAAAGAATCACCTCTATTTCATTATATACCTTTATCAAGAAACCTGAATAAAAAGATTAAATCCTAACAATATAAGCAGAAAATTATTTTACCATATCCATAAATTGTTTAAATGAAGGGTGTTTAGGATGATCAAGGATAGAAACTTCACCTTGTTCAATAATCTCTCCTTCATCAATAAAAACGACGTAGTCAGCAAAATCTCTCACAAAGCTCATGACATGTGTAACAAAAATAAATTCTTTACCTAATCCCTTTAACTCCTTCACAGCTTGTAATACTTCATAACTCAAAATAGGATCTAAACTAGCCGTAGGTTCATCAAGAAAAATAATATTCGGATTAATGCTAAGAGCACGAGCTATTGAAGCTCTTTGAGCTTGACCACCACTAACATTTCTTGGAAGTTTATTCATCTGTGTTTCAAGATGTAACATCGCCAAATATTTTGAAGCAATGTTATCTGCTTCTAGTTTAGGAATGTTTCGTGTCTTTTCAAGTACAAGTGTAATGTTTCTTTTTAAAGTAAGATGCGGAAATAGATTATGTGATTGAAAAACAAACCCAATATGGTTTCTATATTCATCCTCTTGAACGTGAAGATTATTAATAGAAATGTCACCCTTCGTAGGATTTTCCATCCCTGCTAAGATCCTTAGTAAAGTTGACTTACCAGACCCAGAAACACCGATAATTGCGACTGAGTGATAGTTTTTGATAGAAAGATTGAGATTCTTTAATACTTCTAAATCGTATTGATGAGACAATCCTTTGATTTCTAGATTCATATTGTTGCCTTCCTTTCGACATATTTCGTCAATTGGGATAACGGTATCGTTATAAGTAAATAAAGACCCCACATTAAAACATAACCTTCAACGAACGCAAAGGTCTGAGATTGACTCACACGAATTGAATAATATAATTCCGTGTAACTAAGCACATTGAGAAGAGCACTCCCTTTGATGATTAGTGAAAAATTATTCATCATTGGAGGCATTAATATACGGATTACTTGAGGAATAATGATATATCTATATTTTTGAAAAGGCGTGAATCTAAAAAGGTCCATTGCCATATATTGTTCTTTGGATATACTAGAAAATGCAGATTTATATACATTTTTCATGTAAGGTGTCATATAGATAATTAGCGCTAAAACACCAAGAAAATTCCGTTGGTAACTTCCAAAAGCTGGTCCTATCAAAAAGGCCATAATAATGATTAATACAAGTAAGGGCGTCCCATAGATAATTTCAGTAATGACATCAACCAACGCGACAAAGTACTTCATTTTTGAAATCGATAGCAAATAAAAAACAAATCCAAGCAGTAAACTTCCAAGCAATGAAAGTAGCGAAACAAAAATCGTATTGATAAACCCTTCAAATATAAGACCAGAATAATCATAATATGCGTCTAAATGAAAGGAACTCGTTTGTCTTAAAACAATAAAAAGGATTAATAGCAGGATTGTAAAGACAGCTCCTATATACGCGATCTTCTTACTCATTGATATAGAATTCCAGTCCGTACTTGCCTAATTCAGAAAGAATTACAGCGTCCCATTCTTGTTTTAATGTTGAGTACAAGCCATCATTATCAGCAAATGAATCGATGAATGCATTGGCTTGATTTAACAACTCTGTATTCCCTTCCGCAACAGCCATTCCAATTGGGCTAGATACAAAAGAATCCCAAATAATGATTGTATCATCTGGATTCGCGTTGTATCCATCTACAACAGGATTGGCGCTCATGAGTAGTACATCCGCTGTCCCCTGGGCAACTGATTCAACTGCAGTACCGAGGTCGGTAGCTTCAATTACAGTTTTGCCATAAGACTGTGGAATGGATGTTGAAACTTGAGAAGCTAGTCCAATATAGGTAACATCTTCAATCGCTAATAAATCCTCCACTGTCGAACTTTCTGTTAATTGGTTCGCATCCGCAAAATCTTTATTGACAAGTGAGATGATTTTAAAGAAAAAATATGGATCAGTAAAATCAACAGACTTTTCACGTTCTTCTGTGATACTCATTGAAGCAATAACAATATCAATTTCACCAGAATTAAGTGCTGGAATTAAAGAACCAAAATCGGTATTTACAATTTCTACTTCTCTTCCTAAGTACGCTCCAAAAGCCATAGCTATATCTACCGAAATACCCATCGGTTCATTTTGAGTAGTCACGGTTTCAAAAGGTGGATAACTCAAATCCATTCCTACTCGTAAAACATCATTATTTTTCTGGCATGCACTCGTTGAAATTAATGCCAGTGTAAAAAGCAGCACAAATATAAATTTTTTCATAAAACCCTCCTATAAGAATGAATAATTTGATTATAACCGAAAAATAATTAAATCAAAAGGCTATTGACTCAAAATGAAGCGTTTTATATCATAAGAAAATTAGTTCATGATATAATTAATCAAAAAAAGGAGAAAAATAATGAATAATACTAGTCTCGTCAAATTAAGACGTTTTAATCTGATTATGGGGGGTCTACATCTTATCCAAGGAATTTTGATGATGTTTTTAGCGTTTTCAGTGATTCAAAAAATAGGAGAGTTTAAACCTGTTATCACGCAAAATTATTTATTCTTTAATCAAACTACTTTGACACTGGAGCTCACTAGCAAGAATCTATTTGAATTACCTTTTGGCATCATGGTCGCAGTATTTTTGTTATTATCTGCACTGGCTCATGCATTAATTTCTATTCCTAAAAAACTCAATGATAAATATAATTCTGACTTACAAAAAGGTATCAATCAATTTCGTTGGTTTGAGTATGCTTTAAGTTCCTCAGTGATGATTGTATTAATATCCACATTATTTGGAATTTATGATATCGCATCATTAGTACTCATTTTTATCGTCAATGCAACAATGAATTTATTTGGTTTAGTGATGGAACAAATGAATGCAAAAAGACAGAACAATGAAAAGGTTAATTGGGGGCCGTTCATCTGGGGAAGTATCGCTGGAATTGCACCATGGATTGCGATCATTCTTTATATGGTAGGAAATGGAAACTATAGTCAAGTACCTTGGTTTGTTTGGGCGATTATTGGAAGTTATTTTGTCGCATTTAATACCTTCCCAATCAATATGGTTTTACAATACAAAAAAATAGGCAAATGGAAAGATTATTTATACGGTGAGAGAACATATATCGTACTTAGTCTTGTAGCAAAGTCGATTCTTGCTTGGTTAGTTCTATTTGGCGCAATGCAACCATAAATATAAAAGCCTTGAATTCAGAACTCAAGGCTTTTAATTTTGTCTATATTTGAATGTAATTTTATAACGAATCCTTAATTAATTGTTTTAATATGTTAACATCTAATTTCTCAGTAAAATAGATTTGCATCGTGTGTTTTTTTGTAAATTTGTACTTTAGTTTATTTTGATATAATGCATTCCCTAGTGCGAAAACATTCATATGATCTTTAAAAAAATTCATAATGATCGCTTTTCTTTCTTGAAAGGTGATTTTTTCTTTGGTTGGCAAAGAGTAATAAGGTTGTTTTGCAAACAAACGTTCTTCAGCATTTGGAAATACCTCATAAATCATCTCGCGAAAAGAATGAAAGTAACGTTGTTCTTCAGCATTTAATTGGTTTACATACTCTTCTACTAATGTATCCATCTTTACAATCTCCTTTGATTGACCAGTTCCATCGATTCTTTTCCTGTCATATGTTCAATCTTGAGTTGAAGCATATGGAATCTTTCAAAAGTTTTAGCTATTTCCTTCATCGTTACCTCTTCTGGATTTGGTGAGAAACGATTTCCAAGCATGATTGCGACTCTTCTTTTTTCTTCTAAATCTTCTACAACAGATATTTGACCAAAGACAATCACGCTTTGGTAATACGTTGTATATTTTTCTGGATCTACTTCATCTTTAGAAACGACAGTAAAAGAACATTTTTGGTGTTTAGCTATAGCATCCATTTTATGTCCTGATAATGCACTATGAAAATAGATTGTAAGATCCCCATCATAGACATGACTTAATGGAACACCATAAGGATAATCATCATCCCCTAGCAAAGATAAAACACCTGAAGTTGCTTCTAGTAATAAAGTTTTAGTAAATTCAATTGGTAATTCTTGTTTAAATCTTCTCATCGGTCGGTGCATTGATATTCTCCTTATTCAGTAAGTTGTAATTGGAAATAGTAAGTACTACTATGTTCATCATAATCCTTATCTCTTGAAATTACCATAATATCAATGGTTGAAGAGGTGGGCTTTTCGATAATATAAAGGTAAGGTGTGTAGCATGCTTGATTTGATTGATATAATAATTCTTCTGTTTCATAATCATAGATGGCAAGATACCCAACACGTGAAAATCCTGTAATGCCTTGTCCTGATACAACGAAAAACATTCGTTGGTTCACTTCAAGAATCCTTATAAACTGAACTGCTACATCTAGTTTCAAGTCTGGTAATTCATGATACGTTGTATTTCCCTCTCGATCAATAAGATAGTAGACAAGCTGATTGTCTTCTTTCATAATAATATGACTCGTATCATTTGAATCTAAAAACAAATCCATAGGAACAGATGTAGAAGACTCGCCATTTTTTTCAGTCTCATCCCTTAAGTCAGAAAAAACCCAATTGGTCCAAACGCCATTCTCATATGAAAAATATCTTGTATAATCCCTTGCAAGATCCTCTGTATAATTTCCGTCTGGTCCTACACTTGTGTCACGATTTGCGATGAGTCGGATATGATTCGTGCCATCCAATCGAACGTAAGGATATAGATTACAGTCGTATAAATAAGTATCTAAGTAATATTCTATTTTGTGCTCAGTCCATGTATTGTTTACTGCATCATAGACATGAACAAACATCATTCCTTGGTAATTGCTATAGGCAACGGCAATGTTTCCATCTTGATCAATGTCTGCGCCAACCCTTGGATTCGCTTCAAAAGGATAACTTTGATCATCTTTCAACATCGTTTCACTAATTCTAACTGGATCTCCTTGATGAAAATCATAAGTATAGATTTTGACTTGTCCGAAATATTCTTGGCCAACAAGTACTTCTTCATAAGTAGTATAATAGATGATCTCTCTTGTTTCATCGACGAGGACATTTCCGTGCATCCACACATCGATAGAATCAAATTCAACAATTTCTCCATTGGATGAAATCAAAAGGAGTCTCATTGTTTTATCATTTCCTCTGGCTGAAGCATCTACACAACCGGAATTATCTAAATAATAGGTAAATACAGTATCTCCTAAGCGCGCTAGTTTCGATTGATTGTCTCCCTTGGCGGTTGAAGTCACTTTATAGACTTCACTTTTAGGAAGTTCTAGCAACTCGAGTTGCTTGATTTGATTACTCGTGAAGTTGGAAATAAACAAATAATTAAAATAAACATATCCTAGTCCTGCAAGAACTATGATGAAAAAGCTTAAAATAATCCATTTAATTTTTTTCTTCATATTTCCTCCAATAGACTATTTTCTTATATGAAACCGTAGAATCGTTTTTAGTTTCGATGGATCGGTTCTTCTCGGGTCTGACAAATAGATTTCTTTGTGTGTTAGATCATCTCGAATGTAACCATTTGAAGTCATGAATTCCTTCATCGCGCTAAAAGACGCAGGTTCATCATCATAGGGACCAATATGTAACATCTGGCATACAAGCCCATCACTCATCTCTTGGTATTTCAGGTCTTTCAGTTTAGGATTTGATTTTTTTATCATTACTTCGCCTAGATACTTTCTGAAAAGTTCTTCAGTGACAAAGTCTGGTTGTTGAATCAATAAAGTGTACCGATAATTATCCTTATCCGTACTTGGTTTCGACTTATCTATTAAATCCCAGATTCCTTCCAGTGGAAAGACTTTATACTCATAGTATCCTTCTGGGGGTGTCTCTTTCTTATACGACATCTTGATTGCATAACTTATCGCATACAGCGCTTCTGTTGCTTGTTGGAAAAGCGCCCCATTAGGGTTTCCCATGCCATCAATCGTAATATATTTGAATGTTGGTATTTCTAGAATCATTGGATTTGTCTTTGGCTGATAGTACTTCTTAATCTCGAAATTTGATAATCTCATAATTTTCCGTCTTTGATTTCCATTCTTAAAATTTGTTCATCATCGTCCATCTCAAGTGTATCAATAAATCCATTGTTTATATAGAATTGATATGGCATTGGACTGTGCATCGTACAAGTGACATATAGCGTCTTTTGATGATCATTTGCACATTTCTTTTTGATAATAGAAAGTACTTCCTTGCCATACCCTTTTCCTTGTGCATTCTTCTTAATCATGAGTCTCCATAAGTAATAGGCAGGCTGATCAACCGGCGGAATGTCATCATCGTGTAAAGCAAGCATTAAAAAACCGACGATTTCTTGGTCGTTATAAATGACTTGTGGCCATGCCCTATCTTGATTCACATACGCCTGGGCAATCGAAATACTATTGGGAGCGACACTTCTTTTTTCACTTTCATCAAGGGTATCCCATAAAGAAATGACTTCAAAAAAATTTTCTTTAGTTACATCTTCGAGATGGATCATTATTTCATCTTCTTCCATTTTTTGTTATATATTATTAATACTAATTCCATCATATCATAATTGAGAGCGATAAGACAGAAAAAATGAATATAGAAATCGTCTCAAAAACAGCAATCAAGTATATTTATGATATAATGATTTCTATAAAGAAACGGAAAATAAAACGACAGTTGCTAAGGAGGACATATGTACTTCAAGAAAATAAAACAACCGGAAATCTACCAAGGAAGAAATAAACAAAATCATTTTTTTGAAGGATGGTACTACAAAACAGTCAGTCCTCAGAATTCGATTAGTTTTGCGTTGATTCCTGGAATTAGCAAAAACAAAAAGAATTCGCATGCATTTATTCAAGTGATCCTCTATCAAGATAATCAACAAAGCGTCCCTCTGAAAAGTGATTACTTCGTATTCGACACCAATGAATTTAGTTTCCAAGATAATCCTTTTGAAATAAAAATCGGTGAAAATGTTTTTTCAAAAACACGACTTCATATTCATTTAAAAAGTGATTTACTTCAAATTCGTGGAGACTTATTGATTGAAAACCTCACATTCATCCAAACTTCACTTTGGACACCTAATATTATGGGACCATTTGGATATTTAAACTTTATGGAATGTTATCATGGAGTCATCTCCATGAATCATGAAGTATCGGGTGAATTGGAAGTAGATGGTAAACTATTATCCCTATCCAAGGCAAAAGGGTATATCGAAAAAGACTGGGGAAAATCTTTTCCAAAGGAATATATTTGGGTTCAATCCAACTCTTTTCTTGATGAGAGCACATCTTTAATGTTTTCCTATGCAACTATTCCTTTTGGATTTCTTTCGTTTAAAGGATTAATTGCTAATTTACTCTATCAAACAAAAGAATATCGGTTCGCTACTTATAACCGATCGAAAATAAAAATAATTCGCCTTGAAGATAATGTTGTCAAAATGGTTTTAAAGAAAGGGAAATATAGGTTAGAAATCGATGCAAAGACAGAAAGTACGTTACCACTTAAATCACCTCTTGAAGGTTTGATGGTTAATAGCATCAAAGAGGGATTATTTGGGTACTTAAAGATTTCTCTCTATGCGTCAAAGAAATTAGTCATGGTCGATGAAAGTCATCATGCAGGCATTGAAATTATGATGAAGAAAAGTTGAAGATATTAGTCTTCAACTTTTTTATGATTTTGGATTAGTTGTATTTTGAACAGAAGGTATAATAATATGCATACAAAAATGAAAGCAAAAGAAACAATGCTAATTTAATACTATATGATTCAATAAAAAAAGAGGTGATTTCCTGTAAAATGGCAGGATAGTCGCCTCTTATAAATTATCTCTTAGCGGCTGAACTATTTCATTTCAAGCAATGTGCAACTCTCGACGTGTGTTGAGTATACGGTATTGCTTTCAAAATGTAGAGTTGTGTATATTGGAGTAACATAAAAACAGACATATTTAAGCACATTCTATGTTCCCTCACACATATGCTGAGTGTATTGGAGAAACATATATTTGCTAAATTATCGCTGGAAAATCAATACTTACTATCTGCCTCGAGTGTTACCTATTGCTTTCTATTTATATTTCCCCACTAGTAAACTGTATGCATATTCCATAGTATACATTGTTCAATTACCCAATAACCTAAAAAAGGCAAATTCTGTTATCCCATTATGGGATCAACTTATAGACCTCATCTCATTTTCTATAATTCGAAATAGTTTAATTTTCACCAACAACTTCGAAATCACATATATTAATGAGAATATTAATATCATAATGACTGAAGATATTATTGCATCTAGGTAAATACCATCATTGTTCTTAGCGAATGTTATTACGGTGATATAAATAATAATATTTATAGTCGAAATGCCTATGGGTTTACTTGCCTTCACACTTAAGTTTCTATTTTTTATATTCCTATATATATATTTATAAAACAACCAGAGGCCACCTAATTGAAATACAACCATTAAAATGAATAATGTGTCACCAAAAACATCACTTAAAATCAAATATACTACAAAATCTGCCAATACAATCAGAAATCCTGCTGATAAAATATAATATGCATACTCCCTAATTTGCTTATTTAGACTTCTATATCGCAGAAAAAGTGCGCATACAATATATATCAAGTATATTAATGCTAATATAACAGAATGTAGAGTGAAATTGACGATAAAAAAACAGACAATTACTAAAATATAAAGCAAGTTAATCCCAATTGTGTACCTCAGGATTATTGAATTATTTATATAGGGTTTCGATTCTATAAATGCGGTTAACTTTTCTTTCTCCATATATCCATCTCCTCAATCCTATGATATTGAGTTCTTCATCGGATCTTCTAGAACCTCTTCCCATAAATACCAAATGACAAGAGAGGCGATTGCTCCACCAATACCTGGAATTAAAATCCCAGCTGCTAAAGGGAGTATAGCAAACGCAATATCAAGGGCAGAATAACTTATTTGTTGATTTAACGAGAGATCATCGTTGCTAAAATTCTCATTTAGTGAAATTGCAATATCGACTGCAACAAGGACCACCGCAACAGCTGTCGCTGCTTTACTAGCAAATTCCGCCGTTTCTGATACACACATCCAGTTATTAGAATAAGCGATATATGCATCGGATAATCCATCTGGAATCGCCCTATACACGCTTCCAGCCAAATAAGGTCCCTCAGCCGCTAACGAGGTGGCTATATTTTGAGCAAAACTCGCTACCGATTCAGCTGCTAAACGAAGATGATATAGCACTCCAACAGAAAATCCAAGAGATTGATTGAGATAAGTTGAAGCATATACTTCATTTTTTTTCAACCGATAAGTCGACTGAGGTTGTTTCTTTTGTATATGAGATAATTTGGTCACTTATTGAAAAGGATATTTCATAATCTTCCAAAACCACTGAATATCCGTTCATAGATAATACATCACCAAGTTTTGCAAAAGAATCTGTAAAAGTAATGTGTCTTCCTACATTTGGCATGTAATAGCATAAATCAATTATATACAGTGAAGTTTCTTCATCGAAAACATAGCTTCGATATCTAAATGAGTTTACATTTGCTATATTGGCATCACCAATCACTTCAACAACGTTACCAAAAGCATCATATTTATATTCAACAGCAACCGTTCCAGAGGTTGTTATGATATGAGTGATGTCCCCAAACTGATTCATAACATAAATGTAATCAAACGTATAACCTTGAGAATATAGAGTAAAGCCAATTATGCTTCCATCATAATCGTAATTATATAATACTTTGTTGGATTAGTTGCTTTTTTAACAGTACTAATAATGAATATGTATACATAGAATTATATCACTTATTAGGCTGATATAAAAGCCTTATTTTGAATTCTGTAACTAATAGGAGACATGTAATTGAGATAGGAATGCATTCTCTTTCTGTTATAGAATAATTCAATATAGCGAAAGAGATCCATATCTACTTCAGATGGATTGAGATATTCCCTTCGATAGATACATTCCTTCTTAAGACAAGAGAAGAAGCTTTCGATACAAGAATTATCAAATGGACAACCTCCACGACTCATACTCTGAATCATTCCATTGTCATTAAGGATATTCTTGAATCCAGCACCAACGTATTGGCTGCCTCTGTCACTATGAAATATTGTACCCTCTACATTAGGGTATTTGGCTATAGCATTCCCTATTGCCCTTTTTACTAGTTCTGTATCAATGTTCTTACTGGCAGAATAACCAATTACTTCTCTATTGTATAGATCCATAACACAAGCAAGGTAATACCAGCCTATGGTTGTCTTGATATATGTGATGTCACTGACCCAAACTTTGTTTGGTTCTTCCACTTTGAATTTCTGTTTTAATATATCATCAGCGAATCTTCCACTGGTCTTCTTGTGGGAGTATGCTCTGTATTTCTTTTTCACAACGGAGTAGAATCCGTTCTGGTGCATTATTTGGCGGACTTTCCACTCGCTGACTGCAAATCCTTCATTTGTCAGCTGCCTGTGTATTTTTCGGCTTCCGTAGACTTCTTTACTCTCTTTGAATACTCTCTCTACATCTCTAACAAGACCTAAGCCAGCTTCGCTTTTGAGATTCCTTCCGTCTTCTTGTCTTCGCCATTGATAATATCCTCGTTCTTTAACTCTTAATACAATGCACATCTTCCTCACGCTATGTTCCGAGGTCAACCTATGAATCGCTTCATACTTCATTCGTGCTGTTCCATGAAGATGCGCAGGGATTTTTTTAGGATCTCTACCTTCTCTTTCTCTTCTTCTAAAAGTTTATTCTTTTGTTTGAGTGCTTTTTCCAGTTCTATGATTTTAAGATCCTTCTCATCTTTTCGCTTGTAGGGTCTTTTAACAATTCCTTTTTCCTCTGCGTAGGAAGGCATATTATTCTTTCTTCTGTGATCTCTCACCCATCTGCATACTGTGTTGACATCAATGCCTATCTCTTCTGCGACTGACGTCGCTGATTTTCCTGAATCGAGAATAAACTTCACTGTTTTCTCTCTCATCTCTTCTGAATACTTACTACGGTTACTTGGCATGGTTTCCTTTCCTTTCATTTTTGTATGCATATACTATTATACACACTGTTCAAAAACCATACCAATCCACAATTCCAATGTACACAAGTAACATATTTTACTCTGGCTCTCCACAAAAAGGGATTCTAGACTTCACATCTAGAATCCCTTTATTTTTATATGCATATACTATTATACACACTGTTTAAAAACCATACCAATCCAGTTTCACTCTTGTCTTGAACAAGTTGCATTCTTTTATGCATATGACATCACATGTAACCACTGTTTAATAATCATTATACTCCAAAACCTTACTGTTTAAATTCCATCACAGTCCAATTACATTCTTGTCAAAAACAAGTTAAACTTAAACCCTATTCAACTCTATGATAAATCGTCATTTTTAAAACACTATAATAATACAAGCAGAAAGTTTACACTCACTGCTTGTTAGTAAATATTATTATAGATTAATCAGGTTATATACTATTTTTTAATTGAAATTTCAGTTTTTGTTAACTTATTTATAACATAAAAATATTTCTCTTTATCTTTTTTAAAAAATATAAGTATTTCGACTATTCTCCTAGTAAAAATATTCTTCAATGCTGCATTTTTGTGAACTTGAGAAGTTATTATTATACCCATAATTTTTTTACCATAACTCTGAAATTTAAATAGTCTATCAGAGAAAATATGGTGAATAACAATTAAAAACATATACAACCAAAATAAATAAGTACCTAACCCATTAAAAGATTGAGATATAGTATTATATAATAATGCAAAACCAATTATCAACGTAACTGATATAAGTATGTCTATTAAAACACTAATTAAATACTTATTTAGTAATATTTTATTAAAAGTTTGATTATTCATAATGTTTAATCCTTTTTTCCTAACAAAAAAATCTTGCTATTAGTTTTGGACTGTATTCTTTTCCAAGCTTCTTCTTGGTCATTATAGTAAAACGGATTATATATTAACTCTAGAATCCTTCTATAAGCTATTTGCTTTAAAGTTAGATTATTTCTCTCACTTGATGTATGTTTCATACTCGATATAGAAATACCATATAATCTTTTTCCTAAACTTCTCCCACCAAAAATCCTATCCGAGATAAAAAAACTTATAAACACTATCAATATAGATATAGTTAAAATGAATCCTTGTTGTTCCAACATATAGAACATTACCAAATAAACCAGAATGGTAAGTATAAAAAACATAAACTGATCAAACAACACACTTTTGTTATACTTCTTGATTGCTTCTCTAGTCACTTTCATTATCGCTTCCTCCTTTAAATGCGTCAACAATCAGACCAAAGAAATCAATATCATACGATGCAGAAAATGAACCAACTCCTGGTTGTCCACCTGAAATTGACCATGATAATCCAGCTCCATAAGATTGTAAGTCAAGTGGATTGGTTGGATCTACTGATACATAGAATATTAAGAACGATGCTGTAATTGACTGTGATCCATCTTCATTAATTGAATGACTTCCACCAAAAGGACCAACTTGAGCATTAACTGTTGTGGTAGACTCTGAACACTCTCCATATGCATTACATGACTCACTTGTAATATTAGTTTGAACTCCAAAACCTACTCCCATTGCATCACCACCAAATCCAGCTGAATCAGGTGTTCCTCCACCTGCAGATACACTAATATTATCTCCTGTACCGCTGTCAGCAGGTGTTGTTGCAACAACACAAAAAGCAACAAGCGAAGACACTAATATAACAGTTAATGTTAATAGTATGGATTCTCCCTCTGGATCAACATAAGCTATTGGGTTATTTTCACAATACGCATACATATTTGTTGACTTAAGACTAGTATCTCTTCCTAATAATCCATCTGAATTAATAAATCTGGAAATTTCAGGATTGTAATAACGTGTTTTTAAATAATAAAAACTCGTTTCAGTATCATACTTATAGCTTCGGTACCTAAATGAGTTTGCATTTGCTATATAGGCATCACCAATTACTTTAACAACGTTACCAAAAGCATCATATTTATATTCAACAGCAACCGTTCCAGAGGTTGTTATGATATGAGTGATGTCCCCAAACTGATTCATAACATAAATGTAATCAAACGTATAACCTTGAGAATATAGAGTAAACCCTATTATAGTTCCATAATAATCGTAATTATATAGTATTTTGTAATCTTGATTTCTTAGTCCAGTTATACTATCATATCCATTATCCACGATCTCTGCTACTAACGAAGATCCAGACAATATGTAATCATAGGTTGTCATTCCAAGAGGATCCTCAATGACTTTCTTGATTCTTATTCGCTCATCGTTATAAGTATAATCTATTTCAGCCACAACTGCAAGCGATGAATTGTAAACAGTTATATTGACCAGTTCTCTACCATCCCAGTGCAAGGTCGCAAAGTTGTATTTCGTTCCCATATAATTGAAATTTGTTATTTGAGTAGGGTTCCCTTGATTATCATATGAGATATTACTTGTTTTAGTCACTCCATTATCTAAAACACTATATGACTCAAGTTGATCCAACCAATCATCATCATATGTATATGAAACATGTTTTTCAGCACTTCTGAAATCACCGACTGGATTACCGACTTTAAAGACTATCCTGAATGTTAAATCATAGTTACTATATGTTGCATGATATGTTCGATAATAATATCCCTCAACTGAGGTGTTCAAATTGCTATAAGTCATTGCAGTTGTCATTCCAGTTAAAGGATAGTCATGATTTGAATCCCACATATCATAATATATAAATGATAGCGATGGGGTTTGTCCAATGGCAAGATTATAAGTATCCATATAATCATTACTTCCGTTGTAGAACATGACTGCTGTATAACTACCATTATTACTCAAATAATAGGAAGGAATAGTTGGGCTTACTGTATCACTGATGCCATATCCATATTCTCTAATATCAATTATATTTCCATTTATATCATAGTAATAGTATTTGGAATAATTTGTATTTTCGTATGCACTTTCAGTTGTGTATTGATAGTCTCTGGAACTCTCTTGAATCAATTGATTATAATCATCATAGACATATTCTTTTTTAACTTGAACAGATCCGTTTTCCTTATATTCTTCCTTGGTAATATTACCAAGACTATCGTAATAATATTTATATGAAATATCCGTATATCCTGAATAAGTAAAATTATATGTGATCTCGTCAATCCTAGTAGTGTTTGTAACGTAATCAAACTCCAAATTAAAATAACTTGTTGAATTGCTGTTTAAGAAATACTTGATTTCTAGTAGATTGCGTAGACCATAATCATTATAGATGTAGTCTTTCTTGATTGTGTTATTTCCGTTATTATATAATGTAAAATCATAGAAATCCTGTTCAGCACCAGTCTCAAAATTATAATAAGTATTTGATGTTATCGTTCCGAAATTGTATTCAATATTACTCAAATTGCCTTGATCATCATATTGATAAACAATTTCATCATCATTACTAAATTTAACCTTTGATAATCTTCCCTGCATATCATATTCGTAATTTTCAGAGGTTCCGTTCACCAGATCTTCATACACTGATACTCTGCCATATGAATCATATAAATAATGAAATCTTGTTACTTCTGTACCAAAACTATTGGTAAATCTAATATATTCAACTTGACCATCTTCATTGTAAACAAAAGAAATCTCATCACCATTTCCATATGTCTGATTAGATAATATTCCTGTTTCAACACCATCGTTTTCATCAAGTAACAAATCTCTGAATTCAAGAGTATATGTTGAAGAACTGTAGAAAGCAATTATTACATACTGAGTTGTACTGCTTGTTGTAAACTCTTTTGTCAATTCTCCCGGGCTACTGATATATGAACTTTTCTGAACTCGAATATATGTAGATGTACTAGGATCTCCTGAATATTCAAAAATATTGAACATTGCTGATCCAGTTATTGACAGAATATCCGCGGACACTGTATATGTTGTACTTCCTTCTACCTCAATAAATCCACCAAAATTAGGATCAACATTAATCTGGTTTGCCTGAAGTTCAACAGTTTCATCATTATAGGTTACAGTTGAATAACCACTACTTGTATAAATTATTCCGCTTGACTCATAAATATTGTTATTTCCAAAATCGTATACATTAATCAAATTTACTTCATTCTCCAAATAAGAATAACTCATTAATAGTTGAGTATTAACCATAACTTGATCCATTCTTCCAGCATCATCATAATGAATAAAGTATGAATAATCTTCATCAAGTTCAATCTCAATAAGACGATTCTGATCATCATAAACATATTTTACATAAGGAGCTCCAGTCGATGACTCACCAACATAAACTCTATATAACATTCCGTTATCATAATATTCATATTGAGTCTTCACTCCTTTTGCATTCTCAATATATTCTAATAAACCTGTTAATTCTTCAGTCTGATATTCAGTGGTGTTTCCAAATTCATCAGTCGAAGTTGCAAGATATTGGCTATTCCACATATATGTAGTACTAGTTGTAAAATAGGTTGTTTCATATCCCTGCGTCATTTCATAATATGATCCGTATCCACTTATTTCCATGCCTGTAACTTGACCGTAACTGTTATAAGTTGGTGTGGATTTGATATTGTTTTTTTCTACATATTCGAGTTCTGATCCATCAGAATCCAACTCCATGACAACATTATTATTCTCATCTATCGCCTGATATGGATAATAATCTTCATCACTTGCATAAAGGAAGTTATATTCCTTTCCATCATCCCAAGTAATTCTAATTAACCTATCAAGATCATCATATTCATAAGCTTTATTTGAAGCTTCAAAAAATACAGAAATACCATCAAAAATAACTTCTCCCAAACCTTGATATTCAAAAGAGATTCTTGCTGATGTGTAAGTGTAACTTGGTACATCAATTTCTCCATAGATATATTGCCAACTATATATACATTGATTAAAATCCACATGTTGTGTGTCTTCGCTATTTATTACATTTCCGTTGCTGTCAACAAACTCTACAGTTATTCTAAAAACCTTATCACCATCATAATTTGTATTTCCAACAAGAGGTGAAGAGTATGTATTCGCCCAAGAACCAACATAAAATGTTCCACCATTTCCAATCTGATCGAAATAGTTTTTCTCGATTGTTGTTGAGATGCTTCTAATATCAGTAGCAGAACCTTTTATACCAACAGCATGTTCGCTTAAAATCCATTCGAATGTATCATTAATGTCATTATTTCCATCATTGATAGAATAATATGTCGTATAGTTTGGATCCGAAATAACCCATCCAGTTGTACCATTATTTTCAAATGAGGAATTCTCAACAATATTGACTCTACTGTCATTAATGCCATCTACTACACTCACATTATCAAATCGTACATTTCCACCAGTTTCATTATACAAATATAGTGTAATCTCTGTATTATCTTCTCTAACATAAATAGGAACACTGACATTCTGCCATCCACTACCACTCTCGACCTCTTCTGATGATACGCCAAGAACTTGTATATATGCTCCATTATCAGATCCAGATGTATTATAAATGCTTGCCCTAAATGTATAGACGCCTTCATTTAGCACGATATCTTGATAGGCATATCCCCCAGTTGAAAAATCATTGGTTGCTATTGAATAATTACCAACACATTCAATTGATGATTTATATGCTGTTAATTGTGATAATGACCATCCTGTATATGTTCCAATTTCAAAGCTGTAATTTTCTACCGGATTGTATGTTAGCTTTTGTGGTACAGATTGATAAATCAACTCGTTATTTCTATAATAGTTATAATCACCACTAACATATGTTGATTCATCATTAAAAATATCTATGTAATTGTAATAGACTGTATTTGTTTTTTTATCAATTATATTTGTTGTATGACCATAATCATCAAATTTGTAAATAACAAAACTACCCGTGTGATCAGTAATCGTTGTTTCCCTGAAACCATAATCGTAATTTACTTCTGAAAATTTTGTTGTATCGAAAAACGACTCTATAGTCATAATTTTATCGTTTATTGTGTTTATATAAGTATATTCTATTTTTTCTCCATTTGTTACATACGCATACTGCAGTCTATCATAATAGTCATAGTCATAATTTGCTGTCGCATCAATATTGGTATCATTATCCTGATCATAATCAGAATAGTACTTAACTTGACTTATATCCTCTGTTCCAGATTCATATGTATAAACAACCTTTTCAAGGTAGTCTGTTGAAGTGCCATCAGACTCTATTTTCGCTGTTCGAAGTAAAATATACGACAAACTGTCGTTTGAATAGTAAAATCTTAAGTAATTATTCGATGAATCTTTAACATAGTTGATTCGATCGGGATATGTTGAATCTCTACTGATGGTTATATAAAGGCTATACTCAATCTCCTTTATGCTTGTTAAATAACCTGAATTATTGTACGAAAATCTATTTGCTCCATCATATATATAATAACCTGCTAATGACCCATATATTGTCTTTTTATTAAGTATTTTTGCTGATCCATCTTCACTTACATAACATGTGTCTGTATATGGATATCCGGAGAGATAATTGCTTGGACATGAAGTTGGATAATAATAGACAATATTCCCTGTAAAGTCCGTGGTATAGTACAAATCCAAATCATCATCATAATCTATCTTAGTATTATAACTAACATTCCAACCGTCTCCATAGCCAATATTATTATCCTTTTCCGAATTATTGTATGCAAAACTCACACCTAAACTCTGTTTATCCGTTGCAAAACTAAAGTCGGTTCTTGTAAAAGTAAGATATCCTGTATAATCTGATACATAGCCAGTACCAACAATCCCAATATCTTGAGAATTATAGGTCCAGTAATCTTTAATTCCAAAAGTATTCACAAAACCAATTTCGACAACAGGCCCCAATGTACTACTGTAGTTTTCAGAATTAAACCAAATATAGCCATATTCTCCTTCATCCTGGCTTCTCAATTCTATCGTTCTGTATGGAGTTGAACTATTAGTCCACCTCTGCATATTATATGTAATGTCAAACATATATGTTCCGGTATCTCCATCGGAATAGAGAACATTTGCAAAATCAATTTCTCTGGAACTAGTTATATTCAACCCTTCTGCGTTTATATTATCATAATCAACAGTAGCGAGCACTTCTTTTGCAAGAATAGTACAATCGTTTGTACAATAATTTCTTCCAGTATAGGTTTGAAGATATAGATGTGCATAATTAATTTTAACATCATCCGGTATCTGACTTATGTCAAATTCCAAGTAACTTCTATAAGCTACAGAACCACTATACCCTGCTTTTATGTAGTTTGTGTCCAGACTGCTTGAACCAAAAACATATTTATCTCTAATAAGGTTGTCGTCACCATAATAGGTAACTGTAGGATCAATAGTAACTGGATAATTGGCATTCTTCAAAAACTCATCATTAGGCTTGATTTCAATCTGATACTCATCTTTTTTGATTTGATTAACTACTAATCCAATGTCGCTGGATTCCGCGCCTTCGGAATCAAACATAACCATATTGTTAAGCAGGAAGATTATTTCGTTTTCCTCATTCATAAACACAAAATTACCGTTTGCATCTTCCGACAGAATCAGACCTTTAAGAGTATATGTAAATGACATCCTAAAATCCTCAATATATTTCTCTAGTAATATATTTTCTTTGATTTCATTTCCGTTCAGGATATACTCAAGATTAACGTTGTTTTGGACATTATCATAAACAAGTTGTTGACTGATATTTGTTAAATCTTTAATGTTATTTGATAATTTTGCATTGTCATAATAGTTTATATCAGATTTATCAATACCCGTAACCGTCCAACTGATTTGATAATCATTATAGTTAAGTTTGAATTTCTTGTTTTCATCAATTTCCTTAGGAAATTTAATAGAGAAACTATTAGCGGTATTTGCGTACTCGTTAGTAGATTCATCGTAAATCAACGAATTATCAATGTCTTTTAACTCGCCATCTTGTTCATAATGAATAACGCTATTATATATCGCCATAACATAAGTTCCATCTACTTTTCTGAAAGTTTTAGAGTCACTAGTTCTTTTGGATATAACTTCGCTGTCTATTTCTAAACTAGATATATCAAAATCAACATCGGATGTGGTTTTGTAGTTTATTACCTCATCAGCATTTGACTCGACATTCAAACCGGAATCATATGAATCATAAGCATAAACCAACCTATTGTTCTGTGGAATAACACTGTTTGCAACCATAAATAAACATAAAATTATTGATACAATTTTTCTTAACATTTTTCTTTTCCCCTATAAATGTTTTTGCAGTACAAAATACACGTTTACACGTGTTTGTTATTATTTATCACTTCTAACTTCTTTTAACACAATACTGACTTGGTCTATCTGGGCCATCAGCTTTGCTTCTGTTGTTTTCCCAGTGCAAAGGCTGTAGATTGCTGATGTTATTGCTTCCGCCACGACTGATTGGATTGATGTGGTCTATCTCCCAACCAAATCTTGTCTGCATTCCATACGATGCTTTTGCAATCACTGCTCCGCATTTGTCTTTTCTTTTTTGGTTTGGATCAACCCCTTGTATAGGTGTCGCTTTTTCCCAAACCTGATTAATTACTGACTGTGAAAAATCCATTTTATATATCCTCCTTAAATTTCATTTATATATCAGTTTTGTGTCTTATCTTTATTGTTTGATATATCTTATAAATGTTAAACCAACCTCTGGATATCCCCATTTCTTGATTTGATTTACGGTTCTTACTACATTCACTTTACTAAAAAAAGGAATGTGAGACTTACCTGAAGCTGGTATTTCTTTACTGGTAACAATCCCCATTATTACATTACACTCACCACTTGAAAAAGAACCAATCTTAGTTCCAGTGTTTTCATCGTTCATTTTCTTAAGTATTTTGTCGTGAAAATATCCATCCTTAAATAGATCAGCCGAAACAGCGGCTTGAGAAAACAGATGACTTAATACGCTTGAACTTCCATATCTCTTAATGTGGATGAATGATTTTTCTGCTTTGTCAAACAAATCACAGATTTCTAATTTTCTACCTGAGTCACTAAATTCTCTATGATCCAATAAAATATATTTATCCTTATTGCTTTCATAAACCTTTCTATTATATTCAGCTTCATTATTCTCACTAGTATATGGCATCAAAGTCGGAAAAGGAGATATCTTCAAGTACTCATCTTCATACTGATGATAAAACTCTTTGCGTACTTCGAAAATTCTGCTGTCATTCAGAACATATTGAGCATCATCCACCAGAACTGATGCATACATACAATTAAACAATTTCCAATTGATATGTTCTAGGCTACCATCACTTGAATTTATTTTGACTTTGAACTTCTTAAGGATTTCCAGTTTCTCAATCTCGCTAAAATATGGTTCCAAGTATTCATGAATTACATCATAATCTATTGAATCAACTTCTTTTGCTACTGCAAGGTTTGAATCTATTGCTTTTCCTTTATATAGCAGAAATGATTCAATCACATCCCAATTAACATCTTCTGGAACCGAAAACCAAACCTTACCGGTATCTTGGGCAAAGAAGGCTTTCAATATTTCTTCATATATTTTTGGTATCAATGGATTCTTTTCTGTAATTTCTTTCATATTATCGATGAAACTGTATTCTTCTTTATATGTATCCTCTTCATATGTACTCATGCATTTTTCTAAAAGTGTATTTAACTCATCAAATCCAAAATGAGTAACTAATGACAAAGATTCACGTCCAGATAAATTCCCTATCGCAAAATCATTTGTCTTGGGTTTCACACTCACTCCATACAGTAAATCTTGCTCAATATCGAAGACAAATTCATCTAGAGTCTGTTCGTGTGTTGCGCTTTCTTTCGATCTTGACATCGTGCTGCTTACACTTTTTTTGTTTACTGAGTAGATTTTATCCGCTAGATTTAATGCAATTTTCATTCCAAATCTGTCTTCAAATTTCTCCATGTCAAGCATGTTCTCCCCATTACCAAAAGTAATTGCGAATCTTCTTTCTTCTTCTTTGTATACTATTTTTCTAAATATCAATCCCATTGCATATGAAACAACCAGATATACATCTGATTCCTCTTGATCTAGATATGTTCTGAACCATCCTGGATTTCTACCACCATATGCTCGATAATACAATACGGTTTCTTCTTCATCTCCTAGTTTGAGTATGCGGGGGTAGTTTTTATCTCCTTCTTCATACTTGAGTAATTTTTCATCAGGGTCGTCTATATCTTTCTTAACAAGAAAAATCTTAATTCTATGATTGTCACTCATAGTAATTTCCTCCCTTTATTGATGTTCCGATTTATAAAATGTTTATATATCTATTCTTCCATCAGTTTTGAAAGTTCAAGAATAATCTCATAACTTTTCTGATGTAAATCTTTATGTTGAACGTATTGACTCTTCTTGATATCATCAATATGATTGTCATACCATATTCTAATACGATCGACCAAAGATTTCAGAAACACAGGATTATTTCTGAATTCTACTTTACATAACTTCTCTGCATAACTTGTTATGAACTGATCAGTGGAATATTCTATAATGGTCCTTGAAATGCCATCAAGTTCTATATTTACAATCTCGTTCATTCTCGTTTCTCTATTCATAATTCTTGATAGATGAAATGTAATCACTCGTACGAAAATGTAGATTATTAGTCTACTATTTTCGACTACTCAATGTATTTATTCTAAATTCTGTTATATAATAATCACGGAGTAACAGTTGGAGGTAATACATCAGGAGGCACATCCCCAGGGCCATCCATAACCATTGATGAATTGATTGATGGTGATGGATTCTGAGTTAAAACACCTGACAAACAGAATAAAGACAATACCATTACGAGTACTAATGCGATTATCTTTTTCATCTTCTTCTCCTTTCAACATTATCATATAACGAATCAAGGAGGTTATAAAGGGCCTGAGAGGCCCGTTTTGCATAAATATGGAAGAAAATACAAGAAATTACATCGAATTAATCGATGAATTAAGAATAGAATATAAAATAAAGGTTGAAACCTTCTGTAATGGGATCTGCGATCCAAGGTTTTACCGAAGGATGCTTTCAGGAGAAAGAAATATTACACATCAAAGAATTTTTCAGTTCTGTGAAAAGCTCAAACTATCACCAAGTGACTTTTATTACACTGCCAGCAAGCGTGATCGTTATGAATTACAGAAAATCTATAATTTATATCAAATGATCTATACACATGATTATTCTCGTTTTACTGAAGAACTATCAAAAATAAATAGGAAAAAACTCATTTCAAAACAAAATGAGAAGTTTCTTGAATACTGTATTTTGAAATCATCTGTTGTTCATAAAACTGAAAGTGACGAAAAGATTATTAAGAAGCTATTTGAATTAGTAGATTATCCTGTGTGCCTTGACAAAAACACATTTGATTTTGTGGATATAAATGTCTTGATGCTCATTGCTGAGATTCAAATAAAGTATGATGAAGTTCTAACGCTAGATAAACTTATTGATATCTTGAATAATCATAAAAAGATAATTGCTAGATCAGATACAAATCATATGTATCCCGCTATATACACAAACGCTAGTCTATTCCTATGTCGAATCAATAGATTTGAAGATGCTTTAGTTCTTAGTTCATCTGGAATTAGGTTTTCAAAAGAATACAATAATTTATCATCGATGGGGCGATTGTATTATGTCAAATCACATTCTTTGCTTAAACTTGGTAGAAAGAGAGAAGCGGAAATTGAAGCTGCTCGATGTATTGCTTGTGCGATTGCTAAAGATAATCCTGAAGAACTTCGAGTGTTTTTCAAAGAAATCGAGCTTGATCACAAGATAAATCCTATTGACTTAATAAAACGACATCAAGAATCACTAAACACAAAAAATGCTGGCTAAATTTAGCCTGCAATATTTTTTATAGGTATTGCTCTGCTACGAAAAAGTGGGACACATAGGTACCACCTAAATGAGAATAATGTATACTAATACAAAGGAGTTGAAAAGGAATGAATCAGTACAGTGTAGACTTTAAACTAAAGATTGTGAAGATGATATTAAACGAACATATTAGTAAAAAATCAATCATGAGAGAATATAATGTAGCAACAAAATCACAAAGACAGTGGGTGCATAAATATCAACAGAAGGGATAAGTGGACTAGTTAGTAAAAGAAAAATAAGAGATAAAATACCAACCAATCAGGAAGAGGAATCAGTAGAATCTTTAAAGCATGAAATCCTAATGCTTAAAGTAGAAATAGAACGATTAAAAAGAGGTTATAATAGTGAAGATGCGAAATACGTAATAAAAAAGAAATCCTGAATTATGAGTATACTTTAGTCCATAAATTCAGATTAAAATATTATATAATTGATTTTTGTGAATATATGGAAATCAGTAGATCAGGTTACTATAGATGGCTAAAAAGAAGAGAGAATAAAACCGCAAGAGAAGAGACAAAAGAAACGCTTAAAATGTTAATTAAGAATTACCATTCGATCCATCCTGAAAAAGGATATAGAGCGTTACGTAAGGATATCATAAATGAAACAGGATGGATTGTATCCTATTACTTAATGTATCAATGATTTAAAGAAATGGGGATATATTCTAGAGCGCGTAGAAGAGCGTTTAGAAGACCAAAAGGGGTATCTGATAAGTTTCCTAATATCATCAATGGAGATTGGTCTACTACAAGACCATTTGAGAAAGTAACCACAGATACAACACTATTAAAACATGAGTGATATACTTCAAATTCAGGGAGACTTATTGATTGAAAATATTGTTCCAATCCAAACATCCCTTTGGATACCGAATATTATGGGGCCATTTGGATATTTAAACTTTATGGAATGTTACCATGGAGTCATCTCCATGAATCATGAAGTGACGGGTGAATTAGAAGTAGATGGAAAGGGGTTTTCCTTATCCAAGGCAAAAGGGTACATTGAAAAAGACTGGGGAAAATCTTTTCCTAAGGAATATATCTGGATACAATCCAACTCTTTTCTTGACGAAAAGACATCCTTAATGTTTTCCTACGCAACAATTCCTTTTGGTTTTCTTTCGTTCAAAGGACTAATAGCAAATTTAGTCTATAAAGAAAAAGAATTTCGCTTCGCTACGTATAATCTATCGAAAATAAAAATAAACCACCTTGAAGAAAACATTGTCAAAGTGGTGTTAAAAAAAGGCAAATATAGATTAGAAATCGATGCAAAGACAGAAAGTACGTTGCCTCTTAAGTCCCCCCTTGAAGGGTTGATGGTTAATAGCATCAAAGAAGGATTATTTGGGTACTTAAAGATTTCTCTCTATGCGTCAAAGAAATTAATCATGGTAGATGAAAGTCATCATGCAGGCATTGAAATTATGATGAAGAAAAGTTGAAGATTTGAGTCTTCAACTTTTTTTATGACTTTTTTAATTCAAGCATAGTAACAGTCTCGACGTGTGTTGAAAAACCTATATTGCATGCAAATTGAATCTTGTGTGTATCAAAGAAACATCATAAGCGACCAAAATTTATTTACCTTTACAAGCTTGGATCCTGATTATAATAGCAAAGCACCATAAAATATATCGAATAATTGGTAAACACTACTGGAATTTACTTTTACTGGATAATGTAGTAGATATCAATCACTATTCAAACATTTTTTCGTTTACTGTAATAGACTTCTTATCAAAATCAACTTTCCCTTTAATTCCATAAGGAACAATGGTCCTTGGCAATGCATGTCCAAAATTTAAGTTATATACTATGGGTAAATCAATATCATTAGATATCTTCAATAATACTTCTTTATATTCTTGATAATAGACCTCATCGTATGGTTTGCCAATCATTAAACACCTAGCATGACTGATAACACCTTCTTCAATTAAGTAGTAAAGCATACTTTGAAACTTTGTCGGTGTTGGCTTCTCTTCACTTGTTTCAAGGAATATGATTTTGTCAGTAAAAAAATCTTTGCTAGGAATTAACCCATACTGATTATAAATATGTCTTTGATCTTGATACCTCTCACTTGTATACAAATCATAGATACTTTCTAGACATCCACCCCAAAAAACACCATCAATGACACCCGATCCATTTAAGAACTCATGCCCTTTGTTTTCATCTGAAGCGATCAGTGGCACAGATAGTTGATCTATGTCATAATTTGTTCTATTCAAGTACCATTTCGAACTAGATTTTATTTCAAATGATTCATCATTCAGAAATAACCTCTGATAACTTTTATGTGTATAAGGAATCATTTCATTTTGTAGTTCACAAAGATCTGATAAGAAATTTAATCCATAATAAGTTACTAATCCCAGTTTATTTAGCATTAGATGATTATTGGTTGAATCTGAAAACCCTACAAAAACTTTTGGATTTGTGCGTACAATATTTGCGAATTCCTCATTCATAAGATAAGGTATCGTTTTGTAAGTATCATCCCCGCCAATAGCACAAATAATGCCCATGATAGTCGGATCTTTAAATGCAAGTCTTAAATCATCAGCTCTTTTAATTGGATTGTTTTTCACAAAGTTTAATCCTTTTAGTGAATGTGGCATAAAGACAGCTTCAAGACCTAATTCCTCTAATCTTTTTATACCAAGTTCTAACTGGTGTCTTACTTTATGTTCACCTAGGATACCTGATGATAAACTTACAATTGCGATTTTGTCACCTATTTTAAGTTGTTTGGGTTTAATCATTATTATCCTCCAAATCTACTTTAATTTGCTTCGTAATGGATTTAAAAAATTCGCGACTCCAAAGGTCTATAGTAAATTGCTCTTTTATAAATGGTCTAACATCGGATTTCGCAATATCATAATCAATCTGTTCGAATCTTTTTTCTAGTATGTCAATTAACAAATCTCTAGTCAATTTGATGTTATCGTCTATGGTTTTTGTTTGTTTCAGTCTAGCTTCTAAGTGTTTTAAATTCACTTTTGTCTCTAAACTTAAATAATATACATAATCGTATAAATCTCTACCTTTTATGCGGTTCTTCCAACTTCTAGCAATCACAGTATGAATTTTACCAGCAAATAACGATGATTCATCATAAACCCTAACTTGGTATGGAAATGGTAGTAAACGAAACTTAATTTCTGTATGTGCATATAGCGGTGGATTCACATCAACTTCAAACTTAATGATGATCTTCTCATTATGGATAATAAACCTAGAATCCGATGAACTCGGATAAATAGTAATCAGTGTTTCTTTAGTATTGCCATTAATGAATGCAGAATCGATATTTGAGTTCAATGCCTTATCCTTTTTGGAAACTTCAAAATCGAGTCCAAGTGAGTTCACAACGTCACTTATCGGTTTAAAATATTTACTCATATCAAAAGCATCATTTGCTACAATAAGGGTAAAGTCCAAATCCTCACTAAATCGATCCATCCCGTAAAAAATTCTTAAGGCTGTTCCACCATAAAAAGCAGCATGGGTAAAAAAGTCGGTTTTAGAAAGGCCAGCCAAAACCACTTCTTGTAAAACTTCTTTTATTGCGTTCTTTTTATCTTCTATGGTCTTCGGATTATACTTATTGATCATCTGTTGAATAATTGTCATTTGATATACTCACTTTCAATGAATTTTCTTAAATACTTCATATTGTTCGATATATATTTATCGGATAAAAACAGGATTTCATCAAAGTTAAGTTGTTCAAACATATCTTTATTTATTCGCAAATCCTCAAGAAGTACCATTTTTAATTCTTTGATACTTGTTACAGGCTTTCGTATATATAGTAAATCACATAGTGCTTTTTCTGGGCTCGCTATAAAGTAAGCATACCCGTTTTCTTCATGAGCATTTACCGCAAAAGGAAACGCAGCGTTTGGAACATCTCTATAGGTGTATAGTCCGAAATGATTTTGATAGGACTTGCTTTTTCGTTTGTTGAATGTGGCATTCGTATAAACAACAACTCTTTCAGGAATGAGATTATGATATGAAAGTGCATATTCAAAAGATAAATAGGATGGTCCATAAATATAAGATGCAAGTAAAAATCCATCAATAGAACTGCTGGTTTCATAGATGCCTCGTACTAGAGGAAATAAGAAACCTTTGTCGATGTCCCTTTTGATTTTGCCATTAATATCCGTATAATCCTTATACTTTTCTTTTAGGTTTAATGTTGTAACTATCATATTATTTCCTCCACTTAATTTTATTATATGCAATTATATGGAGACAATCAATACATTTATTCTAATTAGTAGCGTATTACCAAAAGTAATTAGTATTATTCAAAATACAATCGATTATTGTGAAACATATCACGTAAAAGATGGATTAACTAAGATGCTTACCTGAGTTGTGGTGATATAATTTTTAGAAGAATTGATGTCCCCCCACTCAAGTAAAATATATGCTTAATGCATAGTCTGATGTTTCCACATTACGCATAAAATGAAAAAAGAAGCATTTAATCCTGTTTGAAGGGATTAAATGCTTCTTCTACTGTTGCATGAATGGCTTTGTTAAGCTGTTTTTAAAGAAAGCATCGTGATAGTTTCAACGTGCATGGAGTTTAGTGGATTGCTTTCAAAACGGCACCACAAATTCATTCGAATAATGTAGTCTGGTAACATGTTTTGTGCCATAAGCACACTTGGAAAAGGAGAAAACTCTTAAACGAAATATTCATTTTCTCACCTCCGGTCCACTGCAAAATATATGATTTCACTATCGTAATACCCACTTGCCGGACCTAAATCCCACGAAAGTTGGTCCGGCGTCAACCCTGATTTGTGAAGAATAGATGAACCACCAGTCCCGTGTTTCTCGGCCCACTGGCCAGTATTGGTCTGAACCATAAAGTGATAGTCATATACATATTTGCCATGTCCACCTGTCCCAATTGGGATTGTTGTTCCAACTCTCAAGGCTATTCTCCATTCATTGCTTTCTATGTCTGCATTTGGTCCTGAAATCTTCCGTACTGTAAATCCCATGACAATCCATAATATTTTTTCCCTAATTTAGTCATTATCAACAAAAACTTCGCGTATTACCCCTCTTACAAATCGAGCAATTGCGATATTCTGGTTTAAATTAATCTGTTGCCATAATTTATCCGCATCAACTGGAGCTTTCGGAAGAAACCATAATACAGATTGAACCACTACAGCTGTTCCAAAAGTAATAGATGCATTAATCGTTGTTTCCTTGAAGGATAACCCGTCGTTAATGCTATGCGCAATTGAGGTTGCTGTTGCTAAAGCAATTTTTCCTGCTACAATGTATGCTGCACCAAGTCCTGAACTTACGAGAGCTCCATAGGCTGCTCCACTTAGTGTTTCAATTGCAAATCCCTCAAAATGAATTCATCACCTGTTACTAATATTGAAAAACTATAACTAAGAGCTCCAAATAAGGCTCCAACAATAGCTCCTATTAAAAATTTGCGCCATTTCCCCATCAGGATCAAAGTTCATTACCGGAGTAATGTATACGAGAGTATACAAACGTCTTTTCGGTAATTGAGTTGACCATATCTGTTACCTTGCTTTTTCGATGCGTGTATTCTCATGTCTCCCTACTACTGAAAATTTCCTAAATTTCTAAGGAGCCCCCTAAATGTGAATAAAATGACACTTCGAGGATCTTCCTGTGAATATTGTTGGTCCCACATTATTGAATACCCAATATTACCTGTCATATCATCATAGTGATAGTAATAACAAGTTACATCCTCGTCTGTTTGTTTTTCTTCAAATATCTGCTTATATATTGTTACACCACCTTGGTAATCAAAAATCACTTGATTTGTCACATTGTCAATAAATGATATATATTTTTCATATTTTGAATACTCTAGTAAGTTCTCAAAACTCTCTTCGTAGTGCCATAATTGGGCATAAAAGAATGCCACATTCATATCGTTTGTGAAATGAAAAACAATCTCGAAATCGTTGAATATATATTGAATTTCAAAACTATCATTTCCGAGAATTTGAGTTATCGGATTTCCATCGAAATCGTATTCCAGAGCAATCCCGTCAATTAGTGTCAATACTTCAGATAGATACACTCCAACAAAGTCTTCATCGCTTTCATTCCAGTTTGCGTAGGAAGCATAATTCGGATTCGAGGAGCAACCAACAACAAAAACAAAAAGGAACAATGCCAAAATTAAAAATATTCTTTTCATATTTTCACTCTCCAAATGGCCAAGCATTTCCCAAAATACGGCGAAAATATGTTTTGGGGGTCTGCGTCGTTTCAAAATCAACATATTGTGCTCGATAGACTTGTTGTTCAAACCAATTTCCATTGATATTTGAGTCAAATCTCAGACTTGTTAATGAATTGTATAATCTATCATGATATTCAAATTCCCTTAACATCTGTCCGGTAGTCCAATCAGAATATTGATCTGAATATTGATTTTGTAGATAGAGAATAAAACTCAATTTTTCTTCTCTGCTGAGACCGGTGGTATTGTTTCCTCTCAATATGCTTTCAGCCTTATCCTTGTCCATTGTAGAAACATCGCTATTGTTGATATATATCTCTGATTCAACGACTGTAGCAACATTGGAGCCAAGTAGGTATCCTGCTCCTGCGGCTGCAACGGCGACCAAAGCTCCCCCACCAGTAGCGACAACAATAACAACAGCCACAGCTGCAACCGCCAATCCTCCAGCAACCTTCCAAAATGTTGTCCATGAATATCCGTCGCTGTCTAGATACATTACTGGATTATTTGCGCAATACGTATACATATTCGTGGAAAGGATATCGCCAACTTGACCAAGTAATCCATCCGCATTGATAAATCTTCCCACTTCAGGGGTATAATACCGGCTATTGAGATAATACCTATCCAATATGTTTTTTGTGCTTGATAGATAATACTTTGTCTGTATATTTAACTATAAGAATCTGAACACTAAAAAGAAACAAATATAAGAAAACTAGTTTAAATAAAAAGCCAATTAATGAAAACCTTCAGTTATGAGGTAATATCAATAAATAATGCTAATATGCGAAGAAAATCTTCCTCAGAGCATTGTCTATATAACCCTCCAGTACTTTCGCCAGAACTTGAATAGAATTCGGTTGCATATTGACTTAATTTTTCATAACTACCATCTTTGTCATATATAACAAAAACATATCCTCTTACACTGTCTAGATCTCCTAAAGGATAATAAAACTTAACTTGTGATATTTCATCTATGAATATATCCGCTTCGTCAGTAGTTAAATCTTTTATGAATATTATTTCTTGTACACTCCGGGAACTAGAATTAAGAATAATTTGCTCGATGGATATATGGTCTACATTTTCCACCATTTCGTCATATGAATAGGAATACTCACCTTGACATCCAATTACTCCTAAAAAAAGCATAAGCAAAACAAACATTAATATATATTTTTTCATAACTATCTATTTACTCCTCCAAAATAATCGGCTGTAGATTCCCATAGAAAATCATAATAATGATCGTAATAATACTGGTACTTCCTAGCAAGTAAATTAACTGTCATCGATGGTATAGCAACTATAGCAACGTACCCTGCAAAACCAAGTATAGATAATTGAACTGTATGCCCCCATTCATGTTGTAATGATGTTACATCGCTTGTTCTTTCAAGAAAAATCATTCCGAATGAAAACGATGAAAGAAATGAGTTTTCAAATCTAATAACTGCTGTTCCTTTATAAAAACTGATCTTTTCTGAATCAAATGCTAGATTAGCATCTCTATTAAATGGATTCCACTTTATTCTTTTAATATCTTCATATACTGTTTCATCCCACGACGATGACATAATAGCAAATCCATAAGCTGATATATTCATCAAAAATTGTGGAACGGATGCCAGACCGGGAATTAAACTTAGAGGAGCAGTAGCTATAAGTGCTGAGATTGATAAGGCTGTGATAATTGCTCCTCCAATAAAGCGACCAACGTCTTTGATCCATTCTGCAATAAACCCATTTGGATCGTTTAACATTACTGGAGTAATGTATCCAGGAGTAGACACAAGACAAAAATGTTTTTATGAACACACACCATTTGAGATTATAATTCCACTGTGTAAACTTAATTTTATTTACGTGAAATAGAGAAGTCAAATACAATTTCCACTTAATTAATCTTATATTCTGGCATATGAATATGATGCAATTATTTCTTGTAGAATAGTAGTGTCCATTGCTTCAACTAAGAAGACAAAACTTGTAGAATAACCAGGATCATTGTTACTTTGCATAAATATAGTATACAACTCCATTTCACCGTCAGGAGTGGAAAAACGATAAAGTGAGAAATGTGCACCGGTTGACCCTGAATAATCACTACTAATTAGTTCAATTCGCGAATATGATTCAAAATACTCATTGTATGCCCATTCCCCATACATTCCATGATATTCTTCAATGGCTAAACTTTCTTGGGTGTCAGAATTTATTATTGAAATCCATCCATCGCTTTCAACGAAATCCCAATCTAGCGGAAGTTCAACTGAACCTAGTTTTTCATCAGGAATATTGACCTTTTGATAACCATTCGAATTCGAAGAACATCCTATCAAAAAAAAGACAATTATTAGAGCACATGTTATTATTTTTTTCATATTATCATCCTCCTTCTATTAGTATATTGGGGACAAATTCGAAATTCCATATAAAATTTCAGCGAGCGATTCCGCAATAAAAGCGGTTGGATCAGAACCCCAAACAGGAACTCCTAAAGCAGCTGGGTTGCTATGATCTGGGAAAAGTCCCAAATCATATGCTATATAATGCCCTTGTAGTTCGATATACATTCCCAATTCAGTTCTTCGAGAGTTGTTAGAATAATATGTGTTCTTGAGATAATTCGCATAAAGACCTGCGGTGTAGCAACTATAAAACGAATTGCCTTCCAAATCAAAATAAAAATCAATCATGTCGATATTAGGGTCTGGGTTTGGGATAATTGTAGATGATATTTCATCCCAATTATCTTTCACCGGTAAATAGTCACCTAAGATTATTCCTGATGCAGTATATCCTGCAAGTTCCCAGCCTTCAGAACCAAGATCCTTTGCTGTTTCATAAGCTTTCATTGCTCCATGTACAGCAAGAGTAGTCATAATTGTCACAATCAAAAAGACAAATATAGCAAATTCCCCGTCGCTGTCTGTATACATTACTGGATTATTAGCACAATACGCAAACATATTCGTTGAAAGGATATCTCCAAATTGACCAAGTAATCCATCCGCATTGATAAATCTTCCCACTTCAGGTGTATAATACCTGCTATTGAGATAATACCAAGAAAGTTCTTCATCGTAGCGGTATCCGCGATATCGATACGGATTGATGTCCCCAATGGTTTGGTTCGGAGTTTGATTAGTGATATTGCCATAAGCATCATAGACATAATGCACCACAACATTCCCAAAACTGTCCACAATATGTGAAATGTCGCCCATTTGGTTTCTTAGGTAGAAATATTCGGTTCCAGCATATTGATCGTTGACATTTGAATCGTAGTTGAAACTGATCAAGGTCCCATCGAAATCATACGTAAACAGTATACCATAAGTTCCGTTTGTTTCGTATATCACTTTGTCATCAATTAGCTCATAAGTAACCGTTTCAGTCAAAACAGGGGTGTAGCCAGAGAACGTGTAGAAAGCCTTCGAAGTCCGATATCCTTGGTCGTTATACTTGTAACGGATTTGATATGCAGGAGTCGAACTTCCCGACATGATCGTGATAGTACTCAATTCTCTTCCGCTCCATGACAAGCTTGCGCCATAATAAGTGGTCCCGTTGTAAACGAAATTCGTGATATAAGTCGGGTTGCCTTGATTGTCGTAGGTGTATTGCTGAAGGGTGGCTTCCGTTTGAGGAACTCCGTTGATGTATTCAATCTCACTTTAGCTTAAGAGTTGGGCTTCCCAGTTGCTGCTGTAGTTGTAATGAAGATGTTCTTGAGGTATCGTATTGTATGGTAGTGGAGTACCCACCTTGATTACAATTCGGAATGAAATGGTGTAGTACATTCCGTCCGTTGCGGTATACTGGCGATAATAATAGCCAGCCACTGATGTGTTGAGATTATCATACGTCATTGTTGTGGTCATTCCTGAAATCGGGTACTCATGATCAAAATCCCATTCATCATAGTACGCAAATGATAATGATGGCGTTTGACCAACATTTAGGTAATACATATTTTGATACGTTTTGTTTCCATTGTAAAGCATGTTAGCATCATATAGCCCGGAATTTGATTGGTAGTATGATGGGGCTGTCGGTGTTATTATATCATTTTGCCCATACAAGAATGTCTTGACATCAGTTCGGTTTCCATGAGAATCATAATAGTAATATTTGGTGTAATTTGAGGCAGACAGGGTTGTTGAACTATAGTTGTAGTCTCTACTGTCCTCTACAATCAATTGATTGAGCGCATCGTACTCATAATTTCGGTATAGCTTGAGTGTGGTTCCTTCATAGTAATACTCTCGAATAATATTTCCAAGAGAATCGTAATTGTATGAGTACTAGTAGTCTACTCCTGTCCCATTCAATTCGTAGGTGATTTGATTAATTCTGGTTGTATTGCCCGAATAAACGAAGTTTTGCTTGATGTTCAAACTACTCCAAGTCAAATTGATGTACTCAAGTCGGTATAATGCTTCATCTTCGTAATGATAGTCTTTCACCATATCAAAACCAGAAGCGGACTCATATTCGGTTTTGTCATACAAGCTCGAAGTTTGGATGCAAGCATCGTTTTCATCATACAAGAAACATTCATTATATGTGTAGTTTGTGGTAGAAGATTGGCCAACAATTTCAAAATATAAAGATGTCAAGTTTCCAGAAACATCATAGATGTATTTGATGATGTTTCCTTCCTCATCCACCGCCTGGATCAGATGGCCGTTTGAATCATATGTATAAAACTCGCTTGCCACAACCTCATTCGTTGTCGTTTCTGGAAGCGAATTGGCGTAAGTTTGTTGTATGTTCGGAAGAAGGCTTCCGAGCATCGCGATGATGCCTAGGATTGCGAAAAAGCGTCTCATTTTCCATTGAAGTCTTGCGCAAGTGCTAATGTGAATTCTGTGCTAACTTCATGTTCTAACCATTTTTACATTGTCAATTTCTCCTTAAAAAAGGCATGCAACTTGTGTGCACACCCTAGATGTAAAGTAAAAATGATAGTAATAAACCAAACTGATATTTTCATTATATACCCCCCCGAAATATTGTCAATATTTTAAAATAAATATTTATTATTAGTTTATTTTTTTTCATAAAAAAAAACGCCATCAGTCATTCCTAAAGAGCACGATGGCGTTTTTGATTGTTTTTTTAGATGAATTGAATATATACTAGTTAAGATTGTGAATAAGTAAGTAATGAAACTGTTTCCACGTGCGTGGAGTATAGCGGATTGCTTTCAAAACGGCACAAAACCGTTCGAATAATGTAGTCTGGTAACATATTTTGTGCCATTTGCACAAATGGAAAATGTAGGGCAGTAGCATGTCAAATATGTTCCTACGATCATATTGCCTTGAAACAACTGTATAGGCGTTTTCCAATTTTCCTACTCGTCATACATTGGGATTCTTCATAATTCTTCAATTGTTTCCTGATCAAACATAATCTTTGCCATATTCTCACCTTTTGAGTATATTTATCAAAAAATACCATGCATTGCTTCTCACACCTTTTTTGTGTGTCCACAATACAGGGTACCTTTTAGCAGTTAGCCTACTTTTTAATTAATAAACGATAAAGCAAAACGAACAAAATGACCAAAACCCCATATTCAATCGAAATTGAAATGACTACTTCGGTCATGGAATAACTCCCGTTATTCGGTAAAAAAGTAGCATATTGTAATAATGGAACAAGGCATAGTCCAAAAATCCATATCCACAACATTATCATCCGCTCACGGTTGATTCTTGAGAGCTTTCGATATCCTATTTTTGCATTTCTTCCATTTTCCATAATAAAGAATGTCCCAAAGGATAAGATGACTGCCAAGAATGAGGTGATGAAAAATGGAACAAATTCATCGCCTCTAAACCACCCGGAAAAACCTAGACAAGCGATAAAAACGCCAACAGAAAGAAGAACAGTTGAAATAATAATCGCATTTCTTATTCCGAAATCAATCTCCTTTGTAGACGACTCCGTTGTTTCATTGACGGATCCCATCAATTCATCAGGTGAAATTCCCAAGGCAAGGGACAGGTTGTTTATGGACGCCAATTCCGGCAGCCCCCTCCCCGTCTCCCATTTCGAGATTGTCTTGCTGCTAACAAATAATATATCAGCAAGTTCTTGTTGGGTCAAATTCTTCTCTCTTCTTTTATTCCTAATCAACACATCAATTTTCATATGAATCCTCCTTCAATTCCGACTCTATTATATCGAAATATTCCACAACTTCAACCTACGATTCGTAGGAAAACTCTACTCCTTATGCATAATTCGAATCCGAGCATGTAAGAACTATGATACACGCTCGAGACTTGCAAAGGTAGAAGAATAATTCAACAAGATGAACGGATTAGTTGAAATTAAATCAGTATATATAAATGAAATCATGTCCATACAAAGCATATCATTTAAGAGATAGGTATGCAAGTGAATTTCTGAGTTCCAGTTGAACTCATACTCACAGGAAAACATGTTCCCACAAAATCCGAAATTGGCTCGTAAAGAGAAAAAGCGCCATTCAACCTTAAGACGGGTTCAATGGCGTCATTAATAGTTATTTCTGACTATATTACTCAAAATCATATGATTGTTTATAGGAAAATCACGGAAGTGAATAGGAAAGCAATGAGACGGATTCCACATGATTCGTTTGTGGAAACATATCCACTGGTTGTACAGCATGCATTGTATAACCATTTTTAACAAGCTCTACAACATCGGATGCTAATGTTTCTGGATTACAGGATATATAAACAAATTTCTTTGGTT
>JBFXGX010000011.1:0-55976 GCA_050177605.1 Candidatus Izemoplasmatales bacterium
TATGCCCAGCTGCGCCGATACGAAGTCTCCAATTAGTATGTAAACTTGGCACTTCAATGGTTTTTTCATAGCAAACTTTTCCCACGTAATCGCGGATTTCCTTTTCTGTAAATAAATCGTTATAACTACCAGGTACGCCAATCATCCTACTGTTTTCTAATGGATGGATTGGGTTGTAATGAATATCAACGAGACTAAAATTCCATAGGCCATTCAAAGATAATGCAAGTCTTGATTGATTTGTGACAGGTTGTAACATTATTTCACCTCGTTTGCTTCAATAATTCTATTGTACCATAGAATCATAGATGTGCGATGAATTCATAATTAATGAATTATTTTAGTATATTTTTATCGCTAGGCTAGATATTCTGTATCATTCGTTTTATAATGAAATTACGCATATTAGGGGGGGAAGACAATGAGCCATAATAAAATAGTGTTATATGGATTTTTCTTTACACTCATTTCAGTCATTTTAGTTTTAGGGATTTTATTCTTCGAGCAATGGAGTCATTATATCGAAGCAGCGACAATTATTGGTGCTTTTTCAGGGTTATTTAAGTTAATCTATGAGTCTAGTAAAACACGACTAATTAAGGAAGCAGAATTTATTGCTAATTTAAATCGCGATTTTGTGTCTAATGAACAAATATGTCAATTATATAAGAAACTAGAACATGATTATCGAAAGCAAAATGATCATTCTGAAATTAACGAAGACGACGTTCTATCCTTTGTAATCTATTTTACTTTCTTTGAAACATTAAATGATTTTATCAAAAAAAGAATTATCCGAATAAAAAACATTGATGATTTGTTTGGGTATCGGTTCTTCATTATGGTGAACAATCCAACAATTCAAGAATTAGAATTGCTGAATCCAAATATCAAGAGTTCATATGTCAATATATTTAACTTATACAATAAGTGGTTAAGGTACAGAACCAAAGTTTGTAGAAAAAATAATCAAAAAATCACAGATAGTGTTGTTTTGTGGAATCACAATTTGTTTGAAAGAAGTAATGATATTTTTTCTCTCCTTCATATAAAAGAAAACAACACAACGATTTCCAAAGCTTCCTTTTTGGATTTTCTAAAAATTATACTAATTCAAAACCGTACGCATAAATATGAGTATTCGCGACCAGTTATAGAACAATTAAGAAAACTAGAGAAAAACAAAAACCTGACTAGTCAAGAAATAAAGAAAAATCAAAAAAACATGTTTGTGAAAAGTCATATTTTTGAATTGTGTGAAATGTTTTTACATAAAAATCTATTTGTTAAAAAAGCTGCGTTTGGGTTAGAAGGCTACATAGGCGTAATTCCAGTAAAAAAACGCAAATATTTGCTTAAGTATACTGAGCATCCTGAAGCAACACTAGTGATTGATACAGTAGTTGTTGATACTCCATTTAGGGGCTTTCATATTCAAAAGGATTTGATTGAGTATATAAAAGCGAATTATCTTCAAAAATATAGCCATTTGATTGCGACAATTGATCCAAATAACAAAAAAAGTCAGTTGAATTTTAGTTCGTCTAAGTTTAATCAAGTCGCAAAAAACATTCAAATGTATCATCATAGAATCCGAGATGTCTACAGCTTTTCTAGCGAACATTTACTGTAAAAAGTATTGAACCAAAAGTTCAAAATTGAATTATTACTGTAATAATGTCTTGCCTTGAGATATAATAAAAGTAGATTCATATCCAAAAATAATCCTCAATAGAAATAGTAGTTTGTTTTTCTTGTTTTTCAGGTTGATAGAGGAAATAATTGAGGAGGGTTACTATGAATCTAAAAAAAGTGTTAAACAAAGATAAGACGGGTGAAAAAATCAAAAGTTTTATTCGCAAATCATCCTTTTCTTATGAGGATATTGCAAATGAACTTGATTTAAGTAGCGCTAGAGTTATCTATGATTGGATGAACGGATTTAAAATGCCAAATATAGAACACTTGGTCGTTTTATCTACCTTGCTTCAAGTACAAATCGAAGACATTCTTGTAATAGAGAATGTCTTTTGATTTTTGTACCTTCAGTACATTGTTTCCTAGATTTCAAATAAGTATAATAGGCTTATCATAAGTTCTTTGAAAAGAAAATAGAGTGCAAACATGTCACGATTAGGCTCATAACCTAACATGTACACTATCTTCGGCACGGAAGAAAGGCGATAGTCTTTAGTAGTAGTGTCTCATCACCTATGAAACAACATAGGGAGGGTAGTGGTGGTATGTTGAAACTTATTCGTTATAATGCATCAGATCTTCTTGGGGGAGATAATAGACGCTACTAGGTAGAAAAATCAAGTTAGGGAAGTAAAGTCGCAACTACAGGCCAAACCTTGAAACGCGAACAATCCCTTTTGTCGTTGAGATACTTAACGGTATGTATAAAAGAAGACTGAGTTGGAGTAGCACAAAATGACAAAATAAACTGGAATATAGAGAGATTTTTCAGGCTACCATGGTGTGAAACTTGAGGATAACCAATTCCTTTACAGCCTTGTTAAGAGACGGATAAAATCGGATCGCAACCGATTTGTGCCCCGTTACTTGCTGGTGGCAGAAATAATAACGATGTAGGGCATATTATGGGGACGACTCGGCACTTTATTTTGTTTTCAGAGAATTTTAAAAAAATAGGAGAACTTTTTTGAGTTCTCCTATATCTTATTGTTTATACTTTGAATTACTTCATTCATTACAACTTGATTTGCGAATGCGAATAAATGAGTATCGCCTATTTTGTAAGGCTCACCAAATTCATTTGAAATAATACCACCAGCCTCTTTCACAAGAACAATCCCAGGAGCAATATCCCAAGGATTATATACATCAGTGTATAAAAGAGAAAATGCACCTTGTGCTAAATGGGCCATTTCAAAACCCATTGTTCCTAACATTCTTAGTTTTATCTTGTTTCGTTGACTAAATTGAATCATTTCTTGAAACATAGATTTATCGTTATCGCTTTGATGGGTTATACCTACTAAGGAAAAAAGCCTGTTTGGTGAAGTTGTGTCTTTTTCCGTATGGATTCTCTCCTCGTTTAAATAGGCACCTTCCCCTTTAATAGCAGTGAAAGTTTTGTTAATTCTAGGTGCGTAAATATAAGAAAGAACAAAATCATTATGATCATACAAAGCAACTTGAACAACGAACATATCCAGACCATGTGCATAATTGCTTGTACCATCGATTGGATCAATCAACCATGTTCTATCTTCAAGAGATGAGTCTTTATGAAATTCCTCACTGAAAAATCGATCATTTGGAAATTCTTCAAGGATTGAGCGAATGATTTCTTTTTCAATATATAAATCAGAAGAAGTAACAATTTCATCTTTTGATTTATAAGAAACTTGTTTAATACTTTTTTCTGTAGCTTCAAAAACCTTTGGAATGATTCTTTTCAGTAAATTCATCTCACGCGAGTACACCACGAATCTCCTCCTTTATTTTGTTACGCTTGGAATTTCGTAAGGTAATATAATTTTAGGTGAACTAAAACCAAGTTTATAAAAACCGGTCATCACCACATATCCATTATACTCCTTACCTGTTTCAGTTTTTAACGATGCAATATTTTTGTTTAGGGCATTAATTGGGTTTGGGAATTTTGCTTTCGTTTTATAATTGACTCTGCCGTCTTGTTTAAATTTAGCACCTCGAATGCTCCATTCATCCCAACTAGGATTACCACTCACTATTCCCATAATATCGGCGAAATAGAGTGCATAACTTTTTCCGTGTTTGTCAAATACAATCATTCTAGTCTGTAGATTAACTGTGATATCCGTATCTTTGACTCCTCCTTGTTGAACTTGATCATAAACAATATGAATATCCATAATGCCATGATATAAGGCTTCAAATATGTTCACACGGTAGATTCGGTAAAATACAGAGTTAAAATATCTGGCGATTTGTGATGAGAGAAAAACCAATAACACGATGAGTAACATAATCAGCACAGTCTTAATGCCGCCAAAGATGATTCTAACGGTTTCAAAGATATCAGGAGCCTCACTATAGTATAAAGAGATTATTTTATTGAGTACCCCAATGATAATGAGAGCGACAATAATTTGAACAAGAGTTTTTAAAAGAGATGTATATTTTGAATATGAATTCATCATTACCTCCTAAAAGTAAATATTTGAATGCAAATATACTTTTATTTTACTTGAAATAGAAATAATTATCAACATTTACTATTAAATAATTCCTAATGGAATCAGTGTTGCAAGTAATAATAGGACAACACCCCAAAGAATGGAGATAAACTTAACTTGCTTTTTAATCGGTGCATCATAGATTAAGAATGCCGCTAAAAAGAACGGAATATAGGTTGTGATAAAAACTGGAATCGCTCCCCACCAAGGATAAATCCATAAAAATGCTGGTGTTCCAGCTAAGAAGATTTCAAAGAAACTAAAGAATGCCGCATTCAAAATAGCAAAGAAGATGCGGTTATTCATGCCTAGAATTTCTAAATTCGTGTTTTCTGGAAGTAGTTTTGACATGGCGAGCCCAGCGATGGCGAACATCATCGATAACTCCCATGAAACACCAATTAGCAGAATGAATGATGTGCTTTCTGGCGATACAGTCCAAAGAGCGTATCCTGAGATTGATTGAATTAGAGCATTCAAAATCTCATAGATCCAATGTACGCCGTAGAGTGCTAAAGCAGCCATGAGCCCTTTATAGTTTTTATTTTTTAATTCACTAAAATAGATGTATATGACAATCGCAAACAGTGTAATGAAAGTCCAATTAAAATTAGCACTTGATCTAACACTAATATTTGCTAGATTAATCGCTCCTTCATTGGAGGAAGTACCCCAGAAAACGAATACGCTAGAGTCTTTTGCAATCAGCGATAAAATCCATTCTAAAAAACAAATCGAAAGAATAAGCAAAAAAATAGGAATAGCCTTTTTTATGGTATTTTTGAGTTTTTCATCCATTGATAAATATCCACCTTTCTTGATTGACTTAATTATACAACTAAAGCGATCAATTTTGAAGTTTCATTTCAATATAATGATTTATATTATTGATTTTTTCTCAATGTTTATATAATATTTAATTAGTACAGTCTATTGAAGGAGTGTGAAGTAATCAATGAGTAATGAGGCAAAAAAAATACTTCGCGAATTGACTTTAGAAGAAAAATGTAGTTTAGCTTCAGGAAAAGACTTTTGGCATCTTAAATCAATAGATAGATTAGATCTTCCTGAAATTATGGTTACCGATGGACCGCATGGCTTACGAAAACAAAAAGGGTCTGGTGATCATATTGGAATCAACACAAGTGTAAAAGCCACTTGTTTTCCAACCGCAAGCTTGCTCGCCAGTTCTTGGGATGAATCGCTTCTTTTTTCAATGGGTGAGGCTCTAGGACAAGAATGTATTAGTGAAGAAGTCTCCGTATTGTTAGGACCTGGAGCGAACATCAAAAGACATCCACTTTGTGGCAGAAACTTTGAATACTTCAGCGAGGATCCTTTCTTAAGTGGAAAAATGGCTTCCGCATGGATCAATGGTGTTCAAAGTCAAGGTATTGGCACAAGTTTGAAGCACTTTGTCGCAAACAATCAAGAAGCATTCCGGTTAGTCTCAGATTCCATCATTGATGAGAGAACTCTTCGAGAAATCTATCTCAAAAGTTTTGAAATCGCTATTAAAGAAAGTCAACCTTGGACAGTGATGTGTTCTTATAATCTGGTGAATGGAACCTATATGAGCGAAAACGAAAGACTGCTCCAAAAGGTTTTAAAGGAAGAGTGGAATTTCCCTGGCCTTGTGGTTACTGACTGGGGAGCTTGTAATAACCGAATGGAGGGAATCATCGCAGGTCAAGACTTAGAAATGCCTTCTAGTAATGAAATGAATGACTTATTACTATTCAAATCAGTTAAAAATGGAACTTTAAGTGAAGACATATTGGATGAACGCATTGAACGTGTTATCGACCTTATATTAAAATCAAAAGAGACTTTGTCTAAACAACACTATCATTATGATGAAGAAACCCATCACCAAATTGCTAGAGATATCGCAACCCAAGGAATGGTTCTACTTAAGAATGATTCTGGCATCTTGCCACTTCCAAAAAGCACACGTGTAGCCTTGATTGGTGAATTTGCTAAAAAACCTCGATACCAAGGAAGTGGTAGCAGTTTAATTAATCCTAATCTGTTGTCAAATGCCTATGAAGCATTTAAGGATGTACTCCATGATGAACTTCTATATGCAAAGGGGTATGATAGTACTACTGATGAAGTAGACCAAGTGCTTATCGATGAAGCTTTGGAAGTATGTAGACAAGCAGAGGTCATTGTTATCATGGCAGGATTAACTGAAACTTATGAAAGCGAAGGTTTTGACCGAAAGCATCTGGATCTACCAATGAATCATACTGCATTAATCAATGCAATCACAAAAGAGTTCAAAGAAGTAGTTGTTGTTCTTGCGAACGGTGCGCCTGTTCTGATGCCATGGAAAAATGAAGTAAGAGCTATTCTTGAAGCATATCTTGGCGGAGAGGCAAGTGGCGAAGCATTAGCTGATATTATCTTTGGATATGTTAATCCATCGGGAAAACTAGCGGAAACTTTTCCGAATTCATTAGAAGAAATTCCATCAAATCAAAATTTTCCTGGGATACATAAGCAAGTGGAGTATCGAGAAGGATTGTACGTTGGATATCGCGCTTATGATACAATGAATATTGACCCGCTATTCCCATTTGGATTTGGACTTAGTTATACAACATTTAGTTATGATAATCCAATGATTTCTGTTAAGAATAATTTAATTACCGTTAGCGTCGATATCTCTAATACGGGGAATTTGACTGGTAAAGAAATTGTTCAAGTTTATGTCAGTAAAAAAGATAGTCTTGTTTATCGACCAGCAAAAGAATTAAAAGGATTTACGAAAGTCAACCTCCTTCCTGCAGAAACAAAGACAGCGCAAATTTTGATTCCTGCCCTTCAACTTGGTGTATACAATATTGATCAGTTTAAAGTTGAACCTGGAGAATACTTGGTGATGATTGGGTCTTCTAGTAGAGATATTAAATTTACTGAGAAGATTCACATTCATTCAAAAGATATAGTGACAGAGGTTAATGATCAATACTATAAAAATATTGACCATCATTTCTATCCATCAAGAGAAGTGTTCGAACAAATCTATGGAAAAAAAGTAAGTGAACCTCTGAAACAAAAACCATTCCATATGAACTCAACACTTGATGAAATTAAAGGTTCAATCGTTGGAAATCAAATACATAAAATGGTTGCGAAAGAAATGCAAACGATGTTAGGAAAAGATTTGGATGCTGGATCAAAAAAGATGATTGAAGAGATGGTGGGAGAAATGCCACTCAGATCTCTCATCATTATGAGTGGCGGAATTCTTACATTCAGACAAGGTGAAGGAATCATTGACTTGCTGAATCATCATCCAATTAGAGGATTGATTAAACTAATTCATAAAAACAAGAAAAACGCTTAATATAGCGTTTTTTTAATAGAAAATATGGTTGAAATCAAATCACATTTTTATGTAAATTTTTTAGTGCACTTGTTGAAATATCATTACAATTTTGGTAAGATATAAAAACAATAAAGCAATAATTTTTATCTTTATTATCTCTATGATATAATAATTTTATGAGGTGATTATTATGCTTACAAAAGAAGAAATTAAAACCTATTGGTCTCAAACCTATAACAAAGAAGGAAAACCAGATTGGTCACACATTTTACCGTTTTATGATCAATCCATTGTTTTTCAAGATAGCATTCAAACGATTAAGGGATTTGAAAACTTTGAAAATATGTGTAAACGGCTCACAAAAAGATCCAAGTCTCTTCATATGGAGATTGTAACAATTATGCAAGAAGAGAATATCGTTTTAATGGAATGGATTATGACGATTGCTTTTCGTCGAAATCCTTCATCACACATGTATGGTACCTCAAAACTTACATTTAATGAGGAAGGAAAAATCATCCATCAACGTGATTATTATGACCTTTGGGGAGACATTTATGATAATATTCCTGGATGGAGAAGATTTTATCGATGGTTTATGAGAAAGGTGTTTGGATAATATGAAGTTACCTGAAGAACTTAATTTCATAGAAAACGCTAGAAAACCACAGTATTCTACTTTGAACTCTGTTACAGGGCAAGTGGTTGTCATCACTGGCGCAACATCTGGTGTAGGACTAGAGACGACAAAAGAGGTTTTATCTCATCAAGGGAATGTTATCTTAGTTGTTCGTAATGAAGATAAATTGCTACACCTTCTGGATACTGAACTCAGTACATATAAAGACCAAATTAGATATATTATCGCCGACTTTTCATCCCTCAACGAAGTTAGACGCGCTTCAGAATTATTACATCAAATGGTATATAAAATTGATGTTTTAGTAAATTCTGCAGGAGTTTACCTGACAAAGAAATCAATGTCAAAGGATGGTTATGAAATGTCTCTCGCGGTCAATCATTTAGCATCGTTCTTGTTTGCAATTCTAACGTTAGATTTACAACCTCGTAGAATTATCCAAATTAACTCGGAAGGACATCGATTTGCTAATTTCAAAATCGAGGATCCAAGTTTTAATAAACGTCATTATACAGGACTCAAAGGATACGGTTCATCGAAGACTGCACAACTTCATACGACTTATATCTTATCAGATAGATTATCAAATAAAGGTATCTCCATTAACTGCGTTCATCCTGGAGAAGTAAAAAGTAATATTGGTATGAATAACGGATGGTTTTACAGAACCTATAAGAAAATATTTATCAATCCTTTTTTAAAACCCGTACAAGTCTCAGGAAGTGCTATTTATTATCATATTGCATGCGATGAAAGCGAAGTAAAAACTGGACGCTTTTATAATTTAACAATTGATGAACTTCCTGCAAAACACGCTAGAGAATCATCCCAATCGAAGAAAGTATTCGATTGGTCACTTTCAGCGATAGGATTAAAAGAAGAAGAGGTGTTCAAATGAAAAATGTAGTCGTCGTCGGGGCAGGAATGAGTGGATTAACTGCCACAGCATACTTGTTAAAAATGGGACATCAAGTGACACTAATCGAACAAGGTGATAAGCTTGGTGGATTAGTATCTTCATTTAATTACAAAGGATTCACTGTAGATGGTGGTGCACGATCAATCGAAAACAACGGTGTCTTATTTCCAATGCTCAAACATCTTGGCATAGACGATATTGAGTGGAAAAAGAGTATTGTTTCTCTTGGGCTTGAAGATGAATTTGTGATTCTTCATTCCAAAGACAATATTGACGATTATCAAAACCTCTTGGTTCGTAAATTTCCTGAGGAAAAAGAAGCAATCAGCCATATTTTTAATGATATAAAAAAATTTATGGATTATATGGATATTTTATATGGTATCGATAATCCTCTCTTTCTAGATATCAAAGAAGATCGTGACTATTTCATCAAGAAAATATTTCCTTGGCTATTTAAGTTTTTACGAACCATTGGAAAAATCAAAAAGTATGATACTCCAATCAAACCACACTTAAATCAATATACGAATAATCAAGAATTGATTGACATTATTTCTCAACACTTTTTCCAACAAACTCCTGTTTTATTTGCTTTAAGTTACTTCTCTATTTATTTGGACTATTATTATCCAAAAGGAGGGACTGGTGTTGTTGTTGAGAAAATAGGTGAGTATATAAAAAAACATGGCGCGGATATTCATCTCAATACACGAGTCAGCGAAGTCAGAATGGATACTCAAACTGTTTATGATTCTGAAGGAAGAGAATATCATTATGATTATTTGGTTTGGGCTGCAGATCAAAAAGCACTCTATAGACAGTTGAATATAGAACATATTCCTCATCCAAAAGAAAAGAAACTAATCGAAGATAGAAGAACATATTTGGAAGATAAAAAAGGTGGAGATTCCGTTTTGTCATTATATTTATTGACAAATATTGATTCCCAAAACTATCCAAAATCCTATACACCACATTTATTCTATACGCCTTCCTCAACTCATTCCTATGACTTAACTAAATTCATTCGTCATGCAGATGGGCGTGATAAAGAAACAATGATTTCTGCTTTAAAAGAGTATTTAGAGTATACGACTTATGAAATATCAATACCATCAAATCGATATCCAGAGCTTTCTCCTAAAGGCAAAAGTGCTATTATCGTTTCAACGTTAATGGACTACGAAATTATGACTCAAATTAGAAACGGTGGATGGTATGATGAGTTCAAATCTGTCGTCACTGAAAAAATCATAGAGGTATTGAACAAAACCTTGTTTAAAGGTTTCAAAGATCAAATTTTTGATTCATTTATTGCTTCTCCACTTACGGTAGAAAACCGAGTTAAATCCACAGATGGCGCAATTACCGGATGGGCATTTACAAACGATACGAATCCTTCAGTCAATGAAATTCCAAAAGTCGCAAAATCTGTCCTCACTGGTCTAACAAATATTGTGCAAGCTGGTCAATGGGCTTATTCACCAGCTGGTATACCAACTGCAGTTATGACTGGAAAACTAGCTGCGGATCGTGTGCTTAAAAAGTTAAGAAAGAAATAAACCCAGAATTAAGACATAGTTCAACTACGCCTATCGAAAATAATAATTCATCCAAAAAAACTGTTGACAATGACTCTTATAGAGAATATAATGAATTCAAATCGTTGATTGGAAGTAAGTAAAGATATCTTGATTTGTTTAGAGAGTCAGTGTTTGGTGAAAACTGGTGAAATCAATTATCTTGAATGGGTCCAAGAGAGTTTCTTCGAATCAAGTAGAAGAAAACGGGTGTTCCCGTTACAGAACTAGAGTATGTTAGTACTTGAATAAGCGCTTTTTTAAGCGAAATATGAGGTGGCACCACGAATTCAATCGTCCTCTACACATTTTTTGTGTAGAGGTTTTTTTAATTTTTAAGGAGGTACTAAAATGGGTACTTGAAGAGCATTTTCTATCGACAACTTAACGTATAAAAAAAATCAAACAAAAACTAAAGGAGAAAATAGAAAATGGAATTAGAATATGGAAGATTTGGTGGACAATTTGTTCCACCAGCTGTAATAAAGGCTTTAAATGAATTAGAAATTGCATTTAATGAGGCAATCAATGATCCTTCTTTTATTGATGAGTTAAACTACTATTTGAGAGACTATGTAGGTAGACCTTCCCCGTTATATTTTGCTGAGAATCTAACTAAAGAACTTGGTGGTGCAAAAATCTATTTAAAAAGAGAGGATTTGAACCATACAGGGGCACATAAGATAAATAATACAATTGGGCAAATCTTACTTGCTAAAAGAATGGGTAAGAAAAAAATAATCGCGGAAACTGGTGCAGGTCAACATGGTGTAGCGACTGCGACTGCAGCTGCAATGTTTGGTATGGAATGTGAAGTGTTCCAAGGGGCACTCGATATGAAAAGACAAAAGTTAAATGTTTTTCGTATGGAAATGCTCGGAGCGAAGGTTACTGGTGTTGAGCAAGGCACAAAAACACTAGCGGATGCAGTAGATTATGCAATTCAAACTTGGGTTGATCGCATAGACGATACTTTTTACTTACTAGGAAGTGCGGTTGGGCCCCATCCGTACCCTACAATCGTAAGGTATTTCCAAAAAATCATCGGTGAGGAAGCAAAACAACAAATTCTAGATAAAGAAGGAAGGTTACCCGATGTTGTCATGGCTTGTGTTGGCGGGGGATCAAATGCCATCGGACTTTTCGCAGATTTCATCCAAAATGAAGAAGTATCCATTATTGGAGTTGAAGCTGCGGGAAAAGGACTAGATACAAATGAACACGCAGCAACCTTAACTCTTGGGAAAGAAACCGTGATTCACGGAATGAATACTTTTTCAATTGTGAATCCTGATGGTTCAATTAAAGAGGCATACTCTATCAGTGCTGGACTTGATTATCCTGGTGTTGGACCAGAACATGCTTTACTTAAAGATACGAAACGTGCAGCCTATTTCTCTGCTACTGATAAGGAAGCAGTAGATGCTTTTCTTAAGTTGTCACAACTTGAAGGAATTATCCCCGCGATTGAATCGAGTCACGCGATTGCTTATGCAATGAAATTAGCTCCAACGATGAAGAAAGACCAAATTATTATCGTTAATCTATCTGGTAGAGGAGATAAAGATGTTGAAGCTATTGAAGCGTATTTAAAAAACAACGATTAATGAAAACAAAAAGAGCCATTTGGAATAGTATTCCATTTGGCTCTTTTATACGAAGTAATTATTGTTTTGTATAATCTTGTTTTCTGATGGAACCATCAACTTTGTGAATAACTACTGACGATCCAGCAGCATTCGCTAAACCTTCTGCAAATGCAATCGCATCTTTTTGAGTATCAAAAAATTTAATGGTTTTTTCTGAACCTTCTTTACGTACACGCCATTTCTTAAAATTCGGACTCTTTTCATCCTTGTTTTGAGACACATGATACTTCGGATTCTTTACAGGAGTTTTTTTCAATTCTTCTGTAACAGGTTTTTCTTTTTCAACTGTATTTTCTTCTGTAATAGTTTGAGGTTCTAAAACGATTTCTTCCTTTGGTTCTTCCTTCACTACCTGTGGTTCAACAATGGTTTCCTCTTTTTCAACTTCCTTTTGAACGACTACCTCAGGGACAATTTCCTTTGGGGTTTCTTTAGCTTGTTCCACTTTTTCTGGAGTGGCTACTTTCTTTGGTTTACTAGTAAGGATAAAAATGAAAGCAATCAAGATGACTAGTCCAATAATGAAATAATACCAGTTTTCAATAATAAATTCCACAATAAATCCCCCTTCATATATATATTTTATGGACAATTCCATTATAACTCAATATCAAGAAAAAAGGTCAAAATTGACTTATTTATTGCATTTTTTACAAAAATTTCTAGTAGATTTGCTATTTTGATGATCGTAATATTTTTTCTAAAGCCTTCCCTTTTGCGAGTTCATCGACTAGTTTATCAAGATACCGTATATTTTTCATTAAATCTTCTTCAATATCCTGAATAATCACGCCACAAATTGAACCGGTGATGAAAGAACGATTCGGATTTAGGCGAGGTGCACGCTCAAAGAAAACGGTCATTGTCTGATTGTTTTCCAGTACGTGATGCAATTCATCTTCATTATATCCTGTGAGCCAATAAATGATTTGATCGAGTTCAGACTTTTCTCTCCCCTTTTTCTCTATTTTTTGGATGTAAAGAGGATACACAGTTGAAAACGCAATGTCATAAATTTTGTTTTTTTTCATCTTATTCGTCCTTTGTGCGTATACTTGAGTGGAAAGAATGCTGAGCGTGAGTTCTGTCGTACACGGTAACATTCCACAACTCGTTTGAAGTTACACGTATAAACGCTTGCTCGTTTTCTGGCTGATATGCAATATGTAAACAATCATTTCCTATATGAAGTTGATCAATTGAATAGGCATTCTGTTCTTGAATGTGAATATAAAGTTCATGATGAAGATAATTTAGTTTGATTCCAAAGATATCTTCAATAAGGATTGTAATTGGAGCGAGTCCAGTCCAACCAACAAAATCAGGACGAGCAATCGACTGGTGCTTTCCTGTTTTGGATTCATATACTTCATATAACTTTTGAAATTCACTATAATCTTGAACAATTCCTTGAAGATATCTTTTTGCTAGTTGATGTTTTTCAGAGTAGTAACCATATCTTTCAAGTGCCTTGAATACCATATAATTTGTTGGTGCCCATACTCCACCTCGCCAATAGTTATCATCGCATAAAGGGTGATGACTCGCGAGTCCAGGAATCACCATCGTTGTATAGAAGTCAGAAGGATTCATTAGGTGTTCAACCATTCTTTTGGCTTGCTTAACACTTGCAAGGCCTGAGAGCATTACCCAAAACGATCCAATGGTCATGATCTTTGTTAATTGACCAAAACGGTTTTTATCATAGAAAAAGCCAGTATCTTCATCCCACATTTCTTGGATTTTTACAGATAAAAGATGATACTCATCTTCCATATCTGTTGGAATTTTTACGTCGATTTCTTTTGCAATTTTGATGAGACAATCACAAGATAAAGCTTGCTGGGCTGTCATATCGATCCAAGATAAAAAACCATGATGAAATTCAGGAGAATATTCAGCCGATTGTCTTGGTAAATTATCCATCCCACTACCCCATCCTGAAGTGAAATATGTTCCGTCTTTCCAAGTTCGATAATTTCTGAGCCACTGATGATAACTCGTTATTACTGGATAGACCTTTTTTAGTCTTTCAAGATCACCAGTGAGTTGATATCGATCCCATTCTATCCATGCAAATAGATTGGGTCCAGTACTACTATAATCAAACCTTTCAAATCTTTCTAAACCTGTTTCTTCATGAATTTCTCTACAAATAAAACCATCGCTATGCTGCGTTTGATATAAATTATCGAGCGTTCCAAAAAAAGGAAATGCTGACGCGGCATATTTACCAAAATGCATCATAAATACACTGTCCCACATAAATAAGTGATCATTAAAACAAGTGTCTATAAATGGTTTATAGAAATAGTCGTTAGCTGGTTTCAGTGAAGAATATGCTTGTTTCCATGCATAGTTATAACAAGAGATTGTTTCCTCGTTGTTACTCCATGCTATCCTAGGTGTATTCTTTATAAAATGTTCTATTGACGGCACAGTGGTAACCTTCAAAGGCTTCATTTTGAAAGTATTTTTTTTCGTTAGTTCATTTTCTACATGAATATCATAATAGCTTGTCATTTGTTTACAAGATCCTTTTATATTTAGATTGAGGAGTATCTTCGAATATTTTCTTCGATGATATCCCAGTATTTCTCCACATCGATGTCTGTTGCGACATAGATGTTTTTTTCTAAATGCATATAATCAAATATGTCGCAATTGGTTCTTCCATAACTTGAACTATGCGCTATATCAATATCACAATGAACATGTTTAAGTGTTACGACGGTAGGGTCTAATAAATAAGCGATTGTGACTGGGTCGTGCAGTGGACCACCTTCAAAACCAAATACTTGGCGTTGGTTTTGATTGAATACTTCCATTAATTTAACAAATAAGTCAGATGCATGATTATTGATTTTTCTCATACGCTCAATCACACTTGGCAATACTTTCACTTTTCTAGTCACATCAAGGCCAAACATCTTCACGGTTAATCCTGAGTTAAAAACAATATAGGCAGCTTCAGGATCGGATTGAATATTGAATTCAGCAGCGGGTGTAACATTTCCGTTTGAAATCGATCCTCCCATTAATACAACTTCTTTAATATTGGATTTAATGCTAGGATCTACTTTGAGTGCCAATGCTAAATTCGTCATTGGTCCTGTCGTGACAATCGTCACCTTTTCTTTTGAATGATGAATAGCTTCAATCATAAAGTTTACAGCGTTTCGTTTATCAAAACCAAATTTTGGTTCATCAAAATCAAATCCATCAAGTCCTGATGCACCATGGATTGCTTCACAAACAACAACCTCTTTAATGAGTGGTTCTGGTGTACCTAAACATACAGGGACATTGATATTTAAATAAGATGCTAAGTTTAATGCATTTTTTCCTGTTTTTTCTAGCGTCTGGTTACCGCATTCAACAGTTATACCAAGTAAATCAAAAGCAGGATGATGTCCAACGAGAAGAATCGCTATAGCGTCATCATGGCCAGGATCACAGTCTAGTATAAGTGGTAGTTTATTCATGAAAATCCTCCTTATAGATTACTTCAATTTCTTTTTTTGTAGGGATTGATGCGCCAGCGCCATACCTAGAAATAGTGATAGAACTAGCAATGGTCGCTAATTTCATCGATTTTTCAATACTAAATCCTTGTAACATCGAACTTGCATACACACCGAGATAAGTATCACCTGCAGCAGTGGTATCTACTACCTGAACTTTTTTTGCTGGTTCTTTGATCTGTTTGTTCGCTGAATAGTAGATACTTCCTTGATCACCAAGTGTAATGATGACTTCTTTGACGCCATATTCTAAAAACAGATTCAAAGCTTTCAGTGTTTGTTCTTCGTTGGTTGGTTCGATTCCTGTAAGAATATTCGTTTCTGTTTCATTGACCACTAAAAGGTCGACGTGTTCATATAGTTCTATTGGGAGAGGGTAAGCTGGGGCTGCATTAAGGATTGTCTTCATTCCTTTCTCTCGAGCAAGTTTGAAACTAGATAGAATTATTTCTAAAGGAATTTCTAGTTGAGCGATGAGTATGTCAAAAGCATCACCTTTTGCAAGGGCTTCTTCAATCACTTGTAGTTTTTGATACTTGTTCGCACCAGAATCAACGATAATTCGATTATCGTTATTTTCAAGCAATATTCCTGCGACACCAACACTTGCTTGGTCGGTTTTTGTAACATATTCTGTATGGACGCTTGCAGATTTAAGTGATTGTAAACAGGCTTCTGATAATGAATCCTTCCCAACCGAACCAATCATATAAGTATCAATTTCTTGTCTTGCACAAGCGATAGCTTGATTGGCTCCCTTTCCTCCAGGTGTCATAAAAAATTTGTTACTGTGAACTGTCTCACCTTTTAGCGGAAGTTTATCTAACTCAAATACCAAGTCCATATTAATACTTCCTAGAACATAAATTCGCTTCATAAAATTCCTCGTTTCTTAAGAGCTATATCTAAACATCACAATTCTATTTTATCATAGAATAGAAAGGTTCATTTGACAATTCATTAAAAGATAGTATAATATAGTTAGAATTCTAACTAATATGAGGTGAAACGATGAATATTACCCTTTTTAGACAATTTGCAGATGGTGTGATGAGAGATTTTCATCCGAAATTAAGTGAAAAATTAAGAGGACGTGAAATCCATCTTATTACCCTTTTAGCGAAAGAACCGAATATGCCTCTATTTTTTTATGCTGAGCATATTGGGCTCGAAAGAGGTTCCTTCACCTATATGGTAGATGTTCTTGAAGAAAGAGGGATTTTAGTAAGGAAAAGTAATCCATTCGACAAACGACATAAATCTATTGTACTCACGGATAAAGGATTATCTTTGGTAAGAGAAGCTGAGGAGCAATTACAAGATTTTATGAAAATATTCGTTAGTAAGTTGTCCGAAGAGGACCAATCTCTTTTAGAACAGTCCTATCAACTCATTTCTAGACTGATGATGGACCGACCTCATCCTCCAGATATTAGGAGGGAAGAAGATGAATAAAATAGTACTTAGCTTATCCTTGGTGGTTACACTCTTTTCGCTCATTGCTTGTACAAACACCGAAGCCGCAACTACAAATGACATTACCTATTCAAATGAGCCCAATACAACTGATCTTAGTTCATTCAGTAGCGAGGAAGAGATAATCGATGCCCTGATTTATCCTCATAATCAGGTCATTGAAGTCAATATCGATATTGATGATACTGAATACTCAGATTTAATTGTCAATGCAACCCTAGAAGAGTATCATCCTTGTAATATAACCTATAACGGATTTACGTTGAATAACGTCGCGATTCGTACAAAGGGGAATTCTAGTTTAAGAGATGTTGCTAGAAGCAATGGTACTAGATTTAGTTATAATATTGATCTCAATTATTTTGAAGACCAAGATTTATTCGGACTTGATAAACTGATACTAAATAACCTTTACATGGATCCTTCAATGATTGCGGAATATACCGCCTATGAAGCGATGGACTCACTTGGAGTTATTTCATCGAAAACAACATTTATCGCATTATTTATCAATCAAAGTTATTATGGTCTTTATCTTTCGGTAGAACATGTAGGGAATGAGTTTTTAGATAATCGATTTGGTAATTCTGAAGGTGAGTTTTACAAACCAGAAATAGAAGAAGGATCAGCTGGATCCCTTGGTGGAGCGAGCCTAGATTATGTAAGTGATGACTTCGATTACTCAAATTTGATTGACAAATTCAATGATACGCTGATTATTGATAATACCAAAATTATCGATTTGATGAAACGGCTCGAACTGAACAATCAAATTGGAGAAGTATTTGATATGGCTCAATATCTAAAGTATCTTGCGGTATCAACCTATACAGTAAACTTAGATTCATATCAAGGAGGAATTTTTCACAATTACTATCTATATAATAATAATGGTATCTTTGAATGGATTCCTTGGGACCTGAATATGGCTTATAATGGGTTCCCTGGCGTAAGGCTAACAGATAATGCAGCAATCGCATATTTAATTGATGAACCCGTGGTGAATTCAATGGACAATTATCCGCTTATTGATGCCTGTTTTTCAAACCAAGACAATATTGAAAGTTATCATATTTATATGACTATGCTCATTGAAAACTATTATCAAATTGATCATTTTACTTCAAGAGTTGAAGAAATTGTATCGATGATTGATCACTATGTCGAAAGCGACCCGAATCGTTTTTACTCTTATCAAGATTTTTTGAGTGCTGTCAGTGGCACATCCACAACAACTTATAGTATTATCACCTTTGTTTCAAAAAGAACAGATAATGTAAGGGATCAGTTACTTGGGATTACAGCTAGTACTAACAATCGAAACGGAAATATCGTGACAGTTTCTTTACCAAGGTAAAATATAAAAAAGGACAAACAAGCAGTTTGTCTTTTTCTTTGAATAAAAATGTGTAAATGGTTTCACATTATGGTATCATTAAGTATAAGATTTAATTTATCGAGGTGCTCAAATGAAGAAATGGCTTAGTTTTATTCTTATCTTTTTACTTTCGTCAGTGCTATTTGCTTGTACAGAAGATTCCACTTCTACAACCGCGAATACTTCCTCTTCTTTAACATGTTCTTTAGGCTTTCATATAGAAAATAATGAATGTGTTTTGGATGATCAAGAAACAACAGATTCAATTAAAGAAGTATCTGGTATTCTCGAAACAAATATCATTGTTGGACATTATTTTAATCCTCTTGATGGCGTTTTAGCTACTTCAGAAGAAGGCGTGAATTTAACATCCTACGTATCAATCGTAGGACATGTTGATTATGGAACGATTGGTGATTATACATTAACCTATTCGCTTCTTTATCTCGAAGACTCTTTTTCAGCAGAAAGAATTATTCATGTCATCAATGGAACATATACACAAGAAAATCTGAGTAGACCAGTTGTCACAACTGGAAGTAATCTACTTGGAAGTGGATCCTACTTCAGTGGAACAAACACAAGTATCTCACATCCAGCAAGTCCCTCCTTTATCGACCATGATTTGTATGATGTCGCTATACCATCCAGTGGATGGTGGACATCGTTGCTCGTTCAAAACTATGGTGGAAGCAATGGAATCTATACAAATCCGTTACGCGTAGCTTATACGAATGATGGCATGGAAATTACCAATCCTGAGGATGGATTTGTCCAATATTGGTTTAATGAAGGTCTTCAAACAATAGCTCAGTTTCCACTCTCATTACGGGACTCTTATTTAAAAGCAACCAGTTTAAATGCTGGATACGAAACACATGTAATCAACTATTCTGATGCCGCTGTACAAGTGGCACTTAGAAATGTTGGAAGCAGTGTTGATCAAATGGTCACGACGCTTGTACAGGGATCTCCATATGTATTTGTCGAAGTGGCAAACAAAGAGTCATTAACGTACAAATTTGATACAAATGCCGTAGATAATTATGAATATTATGATGTCGAAGGAAATTTAATTACATCTTCAACATATACGGGAAATGCAATTATCGTAAAACTAGTTCATCGTCATAGTGGATATGTTACGACACCACCTGCCAATGTGGGTATGCCACAATATAGTGATAAATATTACTTAGTCAATACACCAGATAACACCGTCTTTACAATTACAAGTGCAAATCATCCATTTGGGCTCAAAAATGAGTTGATCATCAATCTAGGAGACAGTAATTATTTATCTATTGCAGCGATTAACAATTTATCGGAAGCGTCATTTTATCATCAAAATGGATACTCGCTGATTAATTCAACCGATATAAGTTATAATATCAATTATGATGATAGTGTTGTAAGGACTCACTATACCTATAGCGCAAGTAATTTAAAAGATGATTCCAAAGTGTTAATAGCGATGATGCCACATCACTATAAAAACAGTGATGCTTCCTTGACAGAATACGCTTATCGTACTGTTCGAGGAACATTAAAGGTTCACGAAGGTAGTTATTTTGAAACCTCACTTGGGTTTAGTGGATTATTACCTGGCTTTACAACCCCTACGGATACAGCGTTTGATTCTTCGCTCGCGACAACTTATTTAAATAATTTGAATGACAATATCGATACTATGGATAGTGAAGATTTCATCAATTATGATGGACCTTATTGGAATTCTAAAGCGATGTATCCTCTATCACAAGGAATGATTATTGCGGATCAATTAGGGTTAGAAACATTAAAACAAGAATTTATTGGAAAACTTGAATTTGTTCTTGAAGATTGGTTCACTTATTCTGGATCTACAGATACTAAATTCTTGTACTATAACAATACATGGGGTAGTGTCTATTATTCTAATGATGATTTTGCGACAGCTTCAACACTGAGTGACCATAGTTTTACGCACGGATATTTGATTTATGCCGCAAGTGTTCTTGCTATGTATGATCCAAGTTTCGTCGACAATTATGGCGATATGGTTGATTTACTATTAAACGATTATATGTTTACTGAAAAAGATAGTGCTGAATTTGCCTACCTTCGAAACTTTGATCCATTTGCTGGCCACTCTTGGGCTCATGGATTTGGGACATTTGCAGAAGGAAATAACCTAGAATCATCTAGTGAAGCCCTAAACTCGTGGAACGCAGGGTATTTATGGGCACTTGCGACAGGTGACACTGAAAGAATGGAAGCTGCAATTTATGGTTTTGTTACTGAACTAAGTGCAGCGAAAGAATATTGGTTTGATTACGATGATACAAACTGGGATCCAGCCTATGGAGATTATGTTGATGTTGCAGGAATGGTATGGGGTGGAAAATTTGATTATGCTACCTGGTTTGGTGCTAACCCTACTTTCATCTACGGAATCCAGTGGCTACCAACAGGTGAATATTTAACCAGTTATGCACTAACCGAAGAAGAACTTACAAAATTATCTAGTATCTTTGAAACTTACCTTGCAGCTAAAAACGGCGTCATTGATACATGGTATTCCAATATGTGGGCAGTCATGGCGATTGTCGATCCAATCGAAGCAGTCAGTGAATTTGATGCTTCAAAGATATTGAATGATGATTATCCTAATGAACTAGTGGGAAGTTATTGGATGGTTCATAGTCTTGCTAGTCTTGGAAATAGAACTAGTGAGGTATGGATGAAACTAAATACTTCAGTATCTTCAACTGTGTATGTTGACGCTGATGGAATCTATACCGCTATGGTTTGGAATCCAACACAGAGTGCGCACACGATAGAGTTTTATAATCAGGAAGGGTTACTAATGACTTATACGATTCAGGCAAATACCTTTGAATCAGTTGTTCTAAACTAATAATTAAAAGTCATATTCAATAATCGAATATGACTTTTTGTTTTATTCTTGAATTGTTGGCTGTTCAACTTGATTTAAATTTTTTTGAGTATCCAATGAAGCACCAATATTAATGTTTTTTAGGACAAATCGATTATAGAAAGACATAATCACACCACCGAGAGTTAAGATAAATAAAGTTCCAAATCCAATATCTGTAATTTGTCCATTCAGTAAACCAAAGATGATAGCAATGATGAAAGCCAGTCCATAGGAGAAATAAGTTCCTTTTACGACACTTTTAAAGACATCTTCTTGCATTACTTTCAAAAATACATCCATTGGGTGTACTGCAATGTTAACCTTTAGATGCACTGCGATTCCAAGTAACAAGATAAGTAGTCCGATGATATTCATCAAGACTCTTAAAACCAGTGGCCAGAATTCCATTTGAGGTATGATCATTATAAATAAATCAAGAACACTGCTGAATAGAAGCAAAAAAAGCAATGATCCTAGAAAATCAATCCAGGTAATTTTTTTGTGAATCAGTACTGCTGCTATATACATCACTGCACTGATTAGTATAAACGCTATTCCTGGAGTAACCCCCGGAAGATAGTTGCTAATGTTTGCGGCACTCGCTCCATAAGCACTCATTCCTAACTTTGTCTGATAAGTAATTGCACTACCTAGACCATTGCAAAGGATGGCCACAAATAACAGTGATATTTTTGTCTTCATATTGACTTCCTTGTTAAGTATACGTTTATTCTATATTTTATCATATGTATTTATTAGATGATTGTGAAATATCGATAATGATGAGAAAATCGTGCAAATTTGTTATATTTTTCGATGATGTGTACCGTAAATGTCCGATTCGTTGTATAATGATTTTTGTATTATATTGTGGGGTGGATGAATGAATAATCAAGTTTTTGACAAAAAATATATGCTCTATTTTGTCGCTTCCGCGACAGTGATTGTCCTAACGCTGTTTGAATATATCTCAACCCAAAACTTTCTTTTGTTTCATACTAGTTTGGGAATTGGGATGATTACACTTGGTATTGCCATTCCAGTCATCGGCATAATCAGTTCATTTCGATTAAAAGATAATATTCTTTCAAGAATTTCGCCGGCAATCTTCATCTATACGTTTTTAATGTTAATCCATATCCTTTCATTTCCTGGGATGAACATTATTCATAATGTCGGAAACAACTTTACATTTTTCAATTATTTCTTTGCTAATTTTATCTTGGTGATGGGTTTTATTGTCGCTATTCTTGATCGTCATATGGTAATAAAAACGACAACTCATTTAGCCCTCGCTACTATCTTTGGTATCTTATTTTTCTTTGTTTCGACAACTGAATGGGCACAAAATCAAAATACAGATTCTATATTGATGATTTCACAGGTTCTCTTAATTTGGTTATATATCGTAACGCTTTGTCTTTGGTATATCTATCGAAAATTGTATTTGGATTCCGAAATAAAAATATTGAGTTATGCAATAATCTTATTACTTTTATCCGAAATCTTTGGCGTTTTTCACTTCTCTGGAGCGAATTTGTTAGCTTCGTTTAGTCTCGGGTTTAAGTTTATGGCGTTCATGCTGATTTTATACTTAACTGCCGTCGTTAATTTAATCCTTCCTTACAATGAACTTTATGAAGTGCAAATACAAGAGAGTGAAACACAAAAGTTTCTTCGAAAAGAAATCAGTGTTAGCTTTGAGCGATTAAAACAAAGTCAACAAATTGCTCATGTTGGGACTTGGGAACTAGATATTGAAAATGACGTCGTGTGGGCCAGTGATGAAGCGTTTCACATTTATGGTATCCCAGTCACAGATGACAATTCATTTTCTTTTCAAATTGCTCGAAAAATGGTGTTTCAGGAAGATCGGCCAAAGCTGGATTACGCAATGAATAACCTATTAACCAAAAAAATCCCTTATAACGTGTTCTTTAGAATACTCAATCCAAACAATGAGATTCATCATATTAATTCAATAGCGACTTGTGAATATTTGGATGGCAAACCATATAAAGTTCTCGGTGTCATTCATGACATCACAGAGTTGAGAGTTGAAGAAGAAAAACTGATTTATGCTAGTTATCATGATGAACTCACGGACACATATAATCGTCGATATTTTGTAGAACAAAGAAAGCATTTAAGTATTGAGTCATATTTGCCTGTGGCAAACATCATTTTAGACATTAACGGTCTTAAAATTATTAATGATAGTTTTGGACATAACGCTGGGAATCTGGTATTAAAGAAAGTTGCTTCTGTGATTAAGAATAATATGCATGAAAATGGATTTTTGGCAAGAATCGGTGGCGATGAATTTGCGGTTATGCTAACCAATACCACTTTGTCCGAAGCAGAAGAGTTTATGAAACAAATCAATGGATTTATCAATAGTGAAAAAATCGGAAATATCAATTTATCAATTGCTTATGGAATTGCAATGAAACTTAATAATCATGATTCATTTGATCTCATTCTAAAAAAAGCAGAAGATGAGATGTATCTTAATAAAATGTCTCAAACATTTAGCTTTAGAAACAAAATTATAGATGCATTAACCAATACACTATTTGAAAAAGATAATAATAGCGAAGAACATTCTCGGAGAGTTTCTGATTATGCATTTGAATTAGCCCAAGCATGTAATCTATCTCAAAAGAAATGTAGTGATATTAAAGTTGCAGGAATGCTACATGATATTGGAAAAGTCACAATTTCCAATGAAATCTTGAATAAAGAAGGAAAGTTAAATGCTGATGAATATACGATTATCAAGTCGCATTCAGAAAAAGGATATAGCATTATTCATTCAATAGGGAATATGGATGTCATCGCTAATTATGTTCTTGAACATCATGAGCGATACGATGGCTTTGGATATCCAAAAGGAATTAAAGGAGAAGATATCAGTTTTGAAGCAAGAATTATTGCTATAGCTGACGCCTTTGATGCGATGACTTCGTACCGAAGTTATAAAAAGAATAAGACGAAAGAAGAAGCCGTTGAAGAACTAAGAAAATTCAAGGGAACCCAATTTGACCCTAGTCTCGTCGATATCTTCATTGAAAAGGTACTTTTGATAAAGTAGAGATCACTAAAAAATGCAAGCTTGCGCTTGCATTATTTTTTTTCGCCAGAATGAAATACTTCATCCCAAAAATCGTTTCCATCTTTTTCTTTGTATTCATGTTTTTGATGGTTGTAATCAAAACGAATCATCGATACAACGAATATAAAGGCAAGAGAAATATACATACATAATAATAAATTGTTCAAAATCACACGAGCTGATGAGACAAAAGAATAGAGTCCACTATGAAAATGATTCGGTATTGAAGTGTCTATATTTACTTGGTTGAAAGATACCTTCGTATAAGCGAAAGATAGTGGTGAGAATAAGACAACATCATCACCATCATCGTAAAATGAAATCTCATAATAATTGCGTTCTAAGTTATCCAGGCCATTATAGGAAAGAAGTGTACTCTGAAAAACTGAAAAGCCATTGTAATCACCATTTTCATCAAATTGAACAAGATACAATATATAATCTAAATTTGAGTTCATCATGCCTTGGTTGCCAAACATCAATAGATTAACATTTCCGTTTTCATCGACAAATAAGTACCTTGGTAAATAAGTGTATCTTTCATATTCATAATAGACTGATTTAATATCAAAAGCCATATTATCTTCAAGTTTTCCGTTATCCATATTGATTCGCAGAATATTAACGGCATAGAAAGGGATATCAGATTGTATCAAATGAAGTAGATTGTACATATCTTTGTAATATTCTCGCACAAAGCCATATAAGTAGATATCTCCATTTACAATTTGCATGCCAGACAAAGATATTGTATTATCGAAATATTCCCATTTTAGGTTTCCATTTTCATCAAGACATGTTATTTTGTTATCTCGCAAAAAAATATAGTTATTATTTTCATAAAATAATGTTTCAGTATAAGATGAAATTGTAACGCCAGAATAGTAAGGAGTGTCTTGGCGATCATTATAGTAATAACTCCAAAGTGGACTGATAGCCGAATCATATTTAACTACAATAGATCCATCGAATAGCGTGTGATATTTAATAACAAATCCACCATCATCCGTAGAGATAAGATCATAATAAGCATGTCCTCCGAACACATCTATTCCATACGCCGTGATATCAACATTGACCAGGTTGATTATTTCTCCTTGAGCGTTAATGACTAAAATACCTATGCCAAAAAGATTATTGTCAAGGTCAACATACATTCCTAAAGAAACAAAATCACCGTTGTCGATTTGATCAACTGACCATGCTTGAAATTGATAGTGCTCATACAAAATGTCAATATTTGCGGCCAGTTTTCCACCTACGCTCCAAACAAGTTCATCCTCGTTATTATAATAACTTATCATCGAAGCGCTATATACGTAGGTAAGTGAACATTCGTCACCAGGAAGGCCATAACAATTCATTTGATCATTATTGTAAGCGACAATGTACCCTTGGTCTAATTTTTTGAAGTCGTATTCATGATAATAATCATCGTAAAAATCTTTTCTTTCAGTAGTAACAATATCTTCTTGAATCAAAGAACTAACTTCAAGGATAGGTTGGTGTAGTATTGGAAAGATGTTAAACAGAACTACAAAAATCGTGAATGCTAAACTCGCTGTAATCAATAATCTTGTTGGACTAAGCATTTTTTTGTGATGTTCTAAAAACAGTGCTTGATTAACATATTTTTCATATTTTTTATAGTAGAGAAAGAAAGCAACATATGAAATTGACAATACAAGAAACGATATAATGATGTATTTAAGCTCCATTTTACAACCTCCTTAATAGCCAATAAACTTTTTAAAAGAAGCACGATATATTCTTGATACAGTGACTCTCATATTGTTTTTTAGTAGAAGAGACATTGTTCCATTGATTGAAGGAATGATTTTTTTGATTCCAGATTTCGCAATAATCATTGATTTGTTAATTCGAGTAAACTTTGAATTATCAAGTTGTATTTCTAATTCAAATAGTTTTTCTCTAATTGAGAACTGTTCATTCAGCGTATGAAGAATAATCAGTCTACCGAAACTTTCTATCATGATAATCCGATCGAAAGGGATAATTTCAAGTTGTCCATTTTTCTCACCAAGAATTGAATCTTTTTGAGGAACTGTTTCTTGAAATACGATATCTGCATCGTCAGAAACTGAAAAACCAGCTTTTTCAAGCATTTCTTTATACTCGTTATAATTTTCTGGTTTTGAGACGATGCGTATCTTCATTTTTTTCCCTCCCATTCAAATTATACCAAAAATAAATTCGTTTTGGATTTGTTTTTACATAAGAGGTCAATTTTTTGTTACAAGAGAACAGAAAACAAAAAAAACAGTCTTGTTGACTGTTTCATAGGTTACATGATATCTGATAACAAGATATCGATACTTTCGTGGACTTGACCTTTAAGTTTTAATAAAAGCGTTTCATCTATATCCTTATTCTTAATGTGTCCTAGATGAATCAATAAAATAATCGAACCAAAATAAAAAGCTAGAGACCTTTTTACCGCTCTTTTATAAGATTTCCAACCTACGGATTTACTCACCTTTTCAAGATACAATTTATCAATTAAGACTTTTGCCAGCGCAAGAATCAGTGCTAGAAGCGTTCCGCCGACAATTGTATTTATTTCCAGTAAGTGTGTTATTTGATTGATTGCGAACAGAAGTAGAAAGGTAAGCAAATAAGAAAATAACATATTGAAAAAGTAAAACCGCTTTACCTTTTTTTGACAAGTCACAACTTCGTCATAGATATGTTGATTTACTTTGTGTTCCAAAAGTAATATTGATGAATCTTCTTGAATTACTTTAAGTCGTTCTTCTTGAAACGAATAGAAGCGATTTAAGTCATCTAACGTCGTCTTAAAGCAGTAATCTAGGTTATACTCTTCTTGATTTTCCGTATAATTGAAGTATTGTGTATATTTTTCTAACGCAAGTGTTAATCCTTTATCGTCATGAGATAAGATTTCATCGATGGCAATATCTGGGAATATATCATCATGAATTTGTGAAATATTTTGATTAATCTTTAAATATAGCTGATCTTTATGCATTAAAGCCTCCTCCTAGAATAGGTATTATGAAAAATTATATCATAAAGAGCAGTTGCTGTAATGGATGAAAGAAAAATAGAACTATTGTTTTTTTTATAAAATAAAAGAATTGATTATATCTGAAAATCAATTCTTCATCATAATGATTATCATAAATCTAGAACCATATAAATGGTGCCATCTTTTGCTTGATATTCCTTGAAATGACGATGTAGGTACATATCCTTTGGCCCACGATAATTCATTTCCTGTTTCCCAGCTTCAATCGGTACTGCAATGAGTGTTTCCATTCCTGCGAATCGGTGAAACGCTATAGCATAGTCAAGTAAAGAAGAAGCGATTTTTAAACCACGATAGTTTTCACGAATGACGAAACAGATTGACAGTGCTGTTTTCTTTTTTTTAAACTCATCTTCGATGATTGGATAGAGCCGATGATATAAAGAGATTGGGGCACTATTCAACCACCCAACACATATATCGCCATCAAAGGCTAAAAAACCTTTCATCAATCCTTGATCAATCTCTTGAGATGCTTCTTGTTTATTAAACGCTCCAGTTCTGTTCATCCATTCATCTCTTGAACAGGTTGTATGATAAAATCTACAATAACATGATGACCAGTTTTGTTGATGCTGAAAGGAACTTTCATTAAAGAGACTAAAAAATGATTCTTTATTATGACTTGATAATACTTCAATACGTAGCTCCATATACTTACCTACTCATTCCACAAATCTTTAAAATTCACAAGTGATGAAGAAGCACCTGGAAGTGAAGTATTCCATGCCATTTTATTTTCCCAAGCAATAATATATTCCCCAGAAAACATATACTCACCAAAACGAGTAGCTTCAGTCGTATGTCCTTCTGCGACTAATCTCACTGGATACCCTCTATTTACACAGCCATGTTTGGTCATCCGAATACAAGCATCAGATTGAGCGCCAACTAAGACGATATCTGTGACACCAAGCTCTTCAAGATATGCTTTTAAAGGCGTGTTCACAAAGGCATCTCCCCATTCTTTATAAATATGATAATCTCCATTCATAGGTACGAGTTCAGATACAATATTCCAACCTTCAGTGTTTTTTAGTAAATAGTCATCATTGTGTTGAACCCAAATAATAGGGATTTTTCTATCCCTTGCTTTTTTAATGACTTCCTTTATCGTAGAAATCACATTATCTTTATTCCACGCATTGTTTACAACATCATTTTGCACATCGACAACTAACAAAGCTTCTTTCATAGATTCACCTTCCATATTTCATTTTAGTGTAATTGTTAAAAGCGTTCATTTTCATGCCACAGGGAACCCCAGTATTAAATGAGAGATTAGGAAATAACTTTTCAAAATCAATTTCTTGATGATTAAATAAATAAGATTGGATGTCGCTAATCATTGATTTGGAATGATTCACAGCTTGATCAAGTAATTGACTAACAGAATCATTATGAGGATGATTGGATACAGGATGATACCACACGCGATGATGTTGATTCAAAAAATCAAATTTAGAAGTATGATGGTACATTGAAACATCCGCTAGTAACAAAGGCTTGGTATTGTTCATCCCATCGACGATTCTAAAAATACATTTTTTTATTCCATACGGATCATAGGCATATTGTTTTAAAACTCTTTTCATCGTTAAGACACCTTTGTGGTAAAGCCCGGATGCTAGCGGTTCTTGATATGTTCTTTTCACGACCTCATTCATCAGAGAAGAAATAGAACTTGGCAATTCATATTTTGGAAAATATCGTTGATTGAAATCAAATCTTTCAGGACGTACGCCTTCATTCAACCTTATCATCTCATAATCGATTGAACGTTCAAAGCGTAGGTGGAGACCGCGAAACGCATAAGTCGACTTATTTTTGGGGTCATATTCACCAACATGATAGTATACATATGGGTGTAGGGTTACATCAAGAATATAATGAGTTAAAAAACCTACTAAGAATGTATAAGTTTCTTCCGTTAAGTTCTCCTTCACTAGTTGTACAAGATTGGTTAGTAGATCGTGCGTGAGTTCATCATGACATCGATTAGCAATCTTATGTGCGATTCCTTGTGTTTTTGAATCTAATACATAATAATATGGGTCTGGTCCTTGAGCCCCAATATATAAAAGAGGTTTTACAAAAGGGAAGGTACTTTGTTTTGTGACCTGTTCTACGATATAATTATGTAAATAAAAGTCAGCCATTGTATTCGCTCCTTCCTTTTATTATATTATACATCTTAATCATGTATACTATGTCGTATTTCTTTTAATCAAATAAATGAATTATGAATGAAAGGATACATTTCAATAATCAAAAAACAAATATATTAAAAAAACTAGGCATTAAATGTCTAGCTTTTCTCTTCTTCAAAATTAGCGAGGATAACCTCTGCTTCACTGGATATTTCAAATCCTAGTTTCACTGCCATATTACAGGAAGCTTGATTTACAGTAAAGCATCCCCACTGAACTGCTTTACCAATGTTGTTATAGTGATCAATAAATAATACACAGGCATGGGAAGATACGTTCTTACGTCGATGATGTTCATCAACGAAAACGTCGATATCCACTATATTCATTGCTTCACCTGCATTCATAGCGTACCCAATTTCTTTTCCTTCAAACAAAATTTTGATCCGGTACTCTTTTGATTGGAAATCTTCTTGAAACTGATAATCGGAAGATAAAACTTTGAGAACTTCTTTGTAACGATGGTATTTTTCCAAGTTTAATTGATGAATCCTGCGGATAATAAGTTGACCAAACTCAGGATAAGTGTAAGGTGACAAATCGGCAATTAGATGATTTTTCCAAATGTCGTTTAGCGGATAAAAAAAAGCTAATTTGTCTTCATTAAACGGAAGAATGTTTGTCTTAATGTGTTCTATTGAATCAAACATGAAATTCTCGCTATAATTCCCTCCATAGAAAATTTCTAGAGAAGGTGTAAGGATTAAAAATGATGAAATCGAAATGATGTTATCCACAAACACATGTCCATTTTGATGTGTTTGAATATATTCTAGAAACCACTTAGCTTGATCACTTAAAGGAAACTTGGTTAATAAGTTGCTATATTGATTAACGGGTAATTTTTCCATCCTAACTCCTAAATTTAATAAAATATACTGTCTGTTTTATCGATAAAAGAGATCAGTAGAGATTCTTGTTCGGGCTCTTCATTTTCTCGTAGTTTTATGAATGACATCACCGGTAAAGAAAGTAGTACATCTCTTTTGTTCATTCCTGTTTTTTCAAGAATCATCTGTAAATATTCATCAGCCTGATTTGGAAGAAATTGTCTATATATAATGTAGGTACTGGCAATATCCATTGCTGGATGTCCTAGTTTAGCATTTGTCCAATCAATAATATAGTACAATTCATTATCGTAGAGAATATTGAGTGGATGAAAATCAAAATGGCACAGAACCGTCAATTTATCGATGCTCGCCAAAGATTCTAGTGCGCTATTCTTTAGTGTTTCATCAAGACTAGAAGCAATAATTTGTTTTTCATAGATTGGATAAGATTGATACAAATCTAAATCTTTGTATTCATAGATTTGAGATTGTAAATCAACAAAGTCTTTTAACCAATTGGGATAATGTTCGACCAAGATACGATCCGCTAGAGTTACCCCATGAAATAAAGTCATCTTGATGTAATCTTCAATAATTTCGTATTTAGCGACATTCAACTTTGTTTTATGATATATCTCGTTTTGTACATTCACTTCATAATGAATATTATTACTATCGTAATGCGAATGGTATTTTTTATACGCATACTCTGTGTCTGAATAGACAGTAGCTGTCTTTCCTTCGCCGATTTTTTTCAATGAGGTACCTCCATGTTTCTTTGGTTATTTTAGAAAATGTGCTAGGATTGTAACAAATCCCAAGATCATAAAAATCAAAGGAATCCCATATACATCCGTTTTTGCGAGTGTATTCCAGTAGATTTCATTAGGAGTCCTTTTCTTTCTAGAAAATGATTGAAATACACAAAAGACATGTCGCCATTTTTTAAGAACGCCTAACATTAAGTAAAAACCATAGAAAAACAGACCAATTCCAAGAGTGTATAAAGGTATTGCAGATGCATGAGACAAAGCTAAATAAAGTAGAGGAATAATTGCAATAAGACTTAAAAGACCGTATTGAATGAGGTAGGAAAAAATGATTGTCCTTTTCTCTTGTTCTTTTGAAAGGATAATTTGATCTTTTTCAGATTGTTCTATCAGTTTTTTTGGCTCTTTTACTCGATTAAATCCATGAATGACAAGATTAATCTTTGATTGTTCAATCCATTCATTCATCTTGTAATACATCTCTACACGCTCTTTCAAGGTTAGTTCTTTCATTTCTGGGTACATCCAAACACTTAAGTCAATATAAACGGTATAAACTTCATCTTCCAAATACGCCTCGTCAACAACCAATTTTCCTTGATGTTTATAGCAAATAAACGCAAACCCATCTAATTCTTCAGATGCGTCATACACGATTGTAAATTCATCATCATGAATCAAATCAAAGATTTCTTTATAAAATGATAATTCAATTGCTTCATCTGAGAAATCTAACGTTTGGATTGCAGTGGTATAGTATTTGCCATTCTCTTGATAAATATTCTTGTTTGATTTTTCCATCTTATCCTTCTTTCAATGTTGTAAGTTTCAATCTTAAAAATCATTATAGCATACATTCAAATTACAGTAAATTTATAAAACAACACTTTACCTGTAAATCAAAGTTATCCAAGATATAAGATTACCTCGAATCATTATGCAGTAATTGTCAAGTTATAAACAGTGATTTTCATCACACCTTGATCAATATCATAGGCAATCATCATCATTTGATAAGTTCCAGCTTCAAGCATTATTTCATTCCTATGATCATTGGTAATGTTGTAAAGAGCATAATACTCGTATATAGATTCGCTCACTATTGGATATGGAAGGATAGCGTCATACAAGGATTGAATACTTTCTTTGGATTCATAGTTATTCAAGACAAAATCATCAAAATCAGATAGTTCTGCCCCTTTTGTAAAAAGGATGTCGCTTTCAAGAATTACCGAAACGTTCGTGTAGAATGAGTAATGCGTGTTAGTCGAAACAACCATCATACTGGATGGAAAATCATAATGTAAGGTTTCTTCAACTTGAAATAAATAATCATTATTGACATAAATCCGATTGTGAAAGGCTAAATTTATACAACCAACGCTGAGTAGCATAAATAGAACTATCAAACTTGATATTGTGTTTCTACTTTTTGCGACATTGGTCTTTCTAGAAAGAATGAGTGTAACGATCGGTATTGGTAGGAATAGTAAAAGAATCCATATTGACAATACAATCCCTGCAGAAGAAAACCAAAAAAGAGTATTTTTGTATAGTGCGGCTGCGAATACAGCCACAGGTAAAGTAGCGGCATTGATCAAAAAGAGAATTTTTGAGAATTTCACACTCTTTGAACTGACAAGATCTATAGATTGGCTAGAAGAGTGGCCCAGAATATTATTCTTAATTTTTAAAAAATCACCTTGGAGTACATTTTTTGGAACCGGATAGAGTTGATTTGCATAATTGATATAATAACCAAAATCAGTTTCGTATAGTCTTATAATATTGCTATATAAGAGTTGAATATCGTTTTGCTTATTTTCGTTAATCACTGTGATTTTTAAATAATGCAGATAAAAGTTGAATGTAATTGATTTGTTAGGATTGACTGAGAGATCTTTTTTCACACGATCAATCATTTTTTTATTAGTGAGGACGTCTCTTATCACAGCTACAAGGCATAATCCACCTAGAATGATTACTACATATACATTGATTCTCGAATCTACGTAAAAGGAAAATACAAGATAGAAAAATGAAAACAAGAGTATGAGTCGTGAAATGGTATATGATTTTCTATGAGTCATTTTTGTAATATCTTGAATCAAAGCCTGTGAAAAACGATAAGTGGCAGAAGCTATCACTGGATCTAAGTCAAATTCCTCATCAGAAGAATCAACTAAGTTGTTTAATGGAACTTCAAAAAGTTCGGATAATCTTATCAAATCATTCTTCGATGGTTGACTTTGATTTGTTTCCCATAGATTGATCGTTTTTACACTTAAGTCTAATTTATAAGCAATATATTCTTGTGAATACTCTTTATGTTTTCGATAAGCAATAATCTTTTCGCCAACAGTCATATTTTCACCTCTTCAATGTCGCATTTGTAAAAACGTAGGACTTTGATTATTGATTAACCATATCCTTGATGTATTTATTTTAGCATAATTGAGAATTAAAAAAAATCACTTCTTAAATAAGAAAGTGATTTATTTGTATTCGTTATTCTTTTAGCGACGATTCCATCGCTAGAAGCAATGTCCCTGATGAGTCTAGGCCATTTTCCCAGTACATCATCCCTCCAAGACCTTGATTAATAATATAATCGCTTTTATCCATGATTGATCTTGGGTTATCAAATGAAATAAAGATGGTTCCATCAGTGCTGATGATATAAGGAACACCAGCTTTTGAATCATAGTAATAATTATAGTTACTATTATTTAAATAGTTATTCATAATATAAGTATAAGATACAGAACCTGCATTTGTCCATGCGGACCAAGTTCCTGAACCAGCATCATATGTTCTGGTTTGTTTTATGCCATAAAAGGCTACACCAACGATGATTTTACTATTTGGGATGCCGTATGTATTATAAATCGCAACACTTTCAGCGATGGAACAACTACTTAATGTTTTTCCAACCAAATTGGTTGTATTAGCATTAGTTGTTGATTTATATAATGCGTTTTGATAGTATCCGTTGTTGCTGACCATTCCATAGGTCATCATATTGATATAATCTAGGTATTGTTGAGAGTTAACCAAATCATATCTAGGTGGCTGCCACATTCCTCCAGCAACTGCCGCTGTAACTAAATGATTTGGATTATTTTCTTTCACTTTTGTGTAAATAACATGCATCATTTCTGTAAATTTCGTTGCTTCAGATTCAGTTGGTGTTTCCCAGTCAATATCGACACCATCAAATCCATATTGATTAATCATGGCAACAATATTATCTGCGAAGTTGTTTACTCTTGTTGGACTTCCCGCGATAGAAGACCAAGAAGAATCAGGAGCGATTGAGAAAAGAACCCAGTTTCCGTTCTCCTTTGCTTTTGGCATAATATAAGTATTGATGTTGGCTAAGACACTTGTTCCAGATAAATTTCCTTCTGAATCAGCTGTTATAAAAGCGCAATTAATAATGTCTAGTGTTGTAAAAAAGGCATCACTGACTAAATAATAGTCACGATAGATATAACTTGAAGCAAGTGGTGCAGTTAAAGGCTTATATCCCTCTATTTGGACTTCAAATGACTCTGTATGGGTTCTTGATTCAATTGAAATTGTTGCGGTCAAGGTAATCAGTGTGGCTTGATATGGCCTAAGATATTCACCCATACTGTTCAAAATGTCTGGATGACTAGAAGTCCAAGATATCGTATACTCCGAGAAAGTTTTTGGTAAGTCGATATCACTTGAGAGAACAGAAGGGATATTTTGCGATAAATAGTTTTGTACATCACTCCAGTCTTCTGCTTCCCATTTTGCGTAAAGAGTAATGTCTGATGTAATGGTATAAGGAGATATGATTGTTTCTGCGTCTGGTGTGTTTGTAAGCGTCCATCCCACAAATATGTAACCTTCTTTCGTACAAGTCGGTAGATCAATTGATTCTCCATTTTCTTTGATGATTGAACTGACGTTACTTCCACCTACTGAATCAAAACTGATGGTGTAGTTGATTGTTTCAGTAGAAGAAGATGTGATTGAAACAGTTGAAGTAGTCGTTGAAGTTGACGTGTCTGAATAAGAAGTTGTTGAGGTTGTGATTGAGGTTGTTGCATCATTTGTTAAATGACATCCGTAAAATGATATACTAATCGCTATGATAGCGATACTAAAAATGATTTTTCTGATCATAAGTAAGTCTCCTGACAAAACATTTTTTTAAAAAGTAGGATCTATTTCATTATATCATAGATAAAAATGGAAAAATGTTCAAGATTTGACATTTTCTTTCTGTATTATGTTGAATCGGATTTCATGATTATTATCAATATCACTTTTTGATTAATCTATCGTTAATAAAAAAAAACGGCAGAACCGAAGTTCGTGCCGAGATGAATCATTCATTTGAAGTGCTTAGTTCGTATCATTCATCAAGATTTGATAAAAATACTCTGAAGCAATGACGAATTTTGTCGGAAAATGACGATCCGAGAAAACAAATTGATACAATTGATCATGATCATATATTTGAACATTGATACCAAGATCAGAAGGTAGAGATGCAATGTGACTTGGTTGAAACTGATAATTGACAGGAAGTCCATCGACTAGCCCCTCAAACAAATAGAGGTTACGAGACAAAGTCAAAGTCCCTTCTCCGACATCAACGATGTTGTTGTCGCGGAACATCTCTAGACGAACTGGAGAAGACATCGTGAATTCTTTATTTTGATCAATCTCATTTTGAAGTGCTTGCTCTTGTAGATGATATAAAGAATCGAGACGAAATCCTCCAATTTTTCCATATACATCATATTCAAATGAAGCATGACAATCAGGACAAATAAGTTGGTTCCCTTTTGTGAATAAGTGTTCTTGATGACAAGATGGACATCGGTAAATGACGCTTTCAAGATTATCAATATCTTGTACAATGTATTCATTTCGTTGTATCTCATTTTCTTCATGTGTGTTGAAGTAAAGAGATTCTTTTACGAGAAGATTAATCTCTTCAACAGATAAATGATTCAAATCCTCTTTTGATGCTATTTGGTCTACCACCGTTTCAATTTTTCCAGCAAAAGTTTTCGTAGACCATGGTGGGTTCACTAGATAGGCAAATTTATGTTTTACGATATACACTGGAACCTTTGCTTTTTTTAATAGTTTGCCAATGGCTGGATTCATTGGAATTGTAACGCCTGTTGGAGAGATTTGTCCTTCAGGAAATATCAAAATAATTCCACCTTTTTTTAAAATATTAAATGTTGCGATCGTTGATCTCGGATCGGACTGATATAGACTTTTTGGAATTGCTCTAGCAAGTCGAAGCCAAAGTCCTCTTTCAGGCTGAAGGAACATTTTTGATGCAGCAATATAATTGACCCTTTTTGGCCAAATCGCTGCAGTTGTGTAGATAAAATCAGAAAAGGATGTATGGTTTGAAAGCACAATACAAGGTGCTTTGATTTTTGAGAGACGCTGGATTCGTTGACCTTTGAAAAAACCGGTGATTTTAAGAATCCCCCCTAAGGTGAAAAACAGAAAGGGGTTCGGCCGCTTCATTCTAGAGACTTTGTAGAAGTTCAGTATTATCTAACTGACCTTCTTTAATTGCTAAAGCGATTTCTTTTTGTTTTGTTGCATCTATCCGATATTTATAGGAAATGAAACTACCAATACTCATAAAAATCAAAGGTGTAAGCGCCATAATAATCCGTATTGCAAGCATTGCGGAATCGGGTTGACTAACGATTTCAGGTGCAGTCAGGTCTTGTGACTGGAATCCTGCTAGACCAATGATAAACATCACGAGTGATAAGCCTAATGCTTGTGCAACTTTATTAATAAAATTGGTGAATCCACTCATTTGGCCATCGAGTCGATCTTTAAATTTTAATTGACCTGCATCAACGACATCTCCATACATTGTGTGAGGGACAAGTCCTGGTCCACTGATACCAAATCCCATGGCAGCTCCTAGAAAATAGATTGCTATTGGATTGACGTTTGCTGGCAAGAAAAATAAGATAATTCCTGTCACAATCCATAAATAACCACCAAATCGATAAGCAAATGTTTTCCCCTTCTTCTCAATCATCTTAAGGTAGATAGGTAATGCAACGATTTGCATTGAGAACATTAATGCAGCCGCTATCAATCCCACCATCGAAGTCGCACCTGAAGCGGTTAAATCTTTCGTGACATAGAAATCAACGTAGAAGAAAAACAATCCACTCATTATCGCCATTGACATTTGTAAAACTAAAAACATTCCAAGGTATTGGCGAAATGGTTTTAAAGAAAGTGGTTTTCCGATTTCTTTGAAAGAAAGTTTTGTCGAAACGATAGGCGTGGTAATCTCTTCTCTAGCGAATAGCCCAGTCATCAAAACTGCAAGACCGAAGAAAAGACCAAAACTGAGGCTCATCACTTGGTATCCTATAGCAGTATCTGCGAAAGAATCAACGATAATTCCTGGTACAGCCACACAGAGAATCGAAGCGAAGATAGAGAAACCAAGGCGATATGAATTATATGAAGCACGTTCTTGATAATCACTCGAAATTTCACTTGAGAGTGAATAATAAGGAATCATGATGCTGGTTTGAATTGTTGTGAATATTAAATAGGAGAGAAGAACCGCAATCACACGAAGTCCTTCACTAGAGAATGAATACGGGAAAAATAGAATATACATTCCAAGAACGACAAGTGGCGCGGAGATAACCAGATAAATCCTTCGTTTTCCAAGTTTTGATTTAGTGTGATCTGAGATATACCCCATCATCGGGTCTGTGATGGCATCCCATCCTCTTGCGACTAACATTACGAAACTAATCCAAAATGGGTTAATACCAACGGTTAGTGCGAGAAATCCTGGTAAGAGAAAATTAATAATGTTGAAAGAACCTCCACCAAAGATGTCGGCAGATGCGAATGCGAGTTTTTTACGTAGTTGATGTTTGACCATGATGACCTCCATTTTTAGAGCGTATGATAGTTGCTATTATATATTAATGATGCGAAAAAGTCATCAATTTCATCGAATTATACGAGAATTCCAAAATAGAATTGATATGCAACATAGGCAAGTGAGTGATTTGGTTTTTTCGAGAACGAATAATGAATATAAAACAAATAAAAAACTCTTCCAGAGGTGGAAGAGTGATATTCCTTTTAAAAATTTGAATAACATTTCATCGATTATGATTAGGTTCTTATCCAAACAATCGAATGGTTTCCCTTTTTTGAATGTATCCAAATTCAAGAAAATTATATTCTTTTCTTTTATTTTTTGTGGATAATTACTGTTGTTAAACTATCGCAGATAAATATAACAACTTTATCTATACTCCCGAATCCATAATGACAAGAAAAATAGAAGAGAGAAAATCTTTGGAGACTTGATTAAATTTGTATTGATACCTACTTATATAACCTAGATCATATATAAAACCAAAGGAGCGTTTTCCTAATTCATTAAACTCTTTCAGGTAATATCGTGATACAAATGACGCAATCAATAACCCGATAGAAATCAATGGCAATAGAATTTTTGAAACGACGCTTGCAGATTCGTTCAATACAACAAGTAGTGTTATAAACAGACTGAAAATCAGAAATACAATCGAGTAAATCGATAAGTTGAATAGAAGTTTATATTTTTTTAAGTAGTTCATTTGCTTTTTAAGGTATTCCTGTTTGTTTGATTCATTCAATTCAGGTATTGACCTGAAGTATATCAATAATTTATCAGGGTTTTTATAGTCAACTTTAACAAATCCTGCATTCAAATAGTCCTCTGTAATAGGTTTGTTTGAAATCATGCATAAGCCTTTAAAATCTTTGTTTTGTAGTAATAAATCAAATAGAGTATGATAGACTGGTACAGTCCTATATTTTTCTTCCACATAAACAAAATGGACGAGTTGATGATAATAAAGCGTCAAATTGGAACAAACTACAATTCCAAAGGGATATCCTCCGTCATAGGCAACATACACTCTCATTTGATAAGCCACAATTTCGAGCATAAACTGTTCGTATGCATCTTCTTTTGATATCTCTAATTTCGAAATGTGTAAATTAAGAAAATTCGATATGATGTCTTTTGAGGCTTGATCGCTTGTAGTATGGTCATACTTTACTAATCGAAAGGTATTCATTTATTTTCTCCTTTTCCAAAATGATAGAGTATTTGATACATAGTTCTTAAAAATGAAATTACATACATACAAAGCATATCATTTATTTAGGTGGTGTGCAAGCCAGTTCTAAAAATTCAATCAATGATAATCATATCGCTTTTAGTCACCGCAATCTTTTGTTATACTTTAGATATAGAAAAGAGATGATTTTATGACATCAAAATCAATTCCTAGGTATCAAACTTCGAATAAGGCATTTTATTATGAAAACGTAAAAAATACCAATTCTGATGTTGGAGCACACCGACTTGAACAATATGCAATTTGTTATCTAGCTGAAGGGAAATTGAAAATTGAAACCAATCTTATTATGCAGGAAGCAACAGCGCCAGCACTATTCGTGATTGCTCCTGATGTAATTAGAAAATTCATTGATACGAATCAAGAAGTCAATATGAAAGTCTTGTTTTTTAACAAAGAATTTTTCTTGCAAAATCAAATTGATGTTACATTTTTAAGTCAATACGATTTCTTTGAACAAAAAGATCGACATATCATCCCTCTCACAAATAAACAAAGCGTAAAAATGGAAAAGTATTATCAACTCATCGAAGAACAAATTGTTGAGGATTCAATCAATACTGGCGAGATTATCCGCTCATGGATATATATATTGCTCAATGAAATCGATGAAATAGTCAAATCTTCACTTCCAAAAATCAAACGTATTCTGACTCGAAATGAGCAGTTAGTTCTAGATTTCAAACTTCTTTCCTCTGCACATTTTAAAGAACATAAAGAATTATCCTTCTATGCAGAGAAACTCCATCTTTCAAAAAAGTATCTGTCCCAAGTGATTAAGGAAGAAACAGGAATGTCCGCATCAGAATGGATTAAAGAATTAGTTTTTTTGGAAGCGAAAGTTTTATTAAAAGATAGTAAATTGTCAATTGCAGAAATCTCGGACTACTTAAAATTTTCTGATCAATCGCATTTTGGTAAATTTTTTAAAGTACGTTCAGGTAGTAACCCTTTACATTATAAAAACAGTTAGGATACGACCTTTTTACCAATTTTGACTCCATTTATACCTATTAAAAAATAATTATTATGATAAGATAATAGTGGTTAGTATTCTTACTAACAAAAACAATTTTTGGAGGCAATTATGGCAAAAGTATTATATATCAAAGCAGATGCGAAATTTGATCAAGATTCTAGAACATTCAAAATTTCAGATGCATTCATCAACGAGTACAAACTATCTAATCCTAATGATGAAATCATTATGTTGGATTTATATGAAGAAAATATTGGTTTCTTACCAAAAGGACAATTAGGGGAATTACATACACCAACACCTGGTGCTGGTAAAGACCATCCAATTCTTAAATATGCATATCAATTCAAAGAAGCAGATAAATATGTTATTGCTGCACCATTTTGGAACTTAAGTTTCCCAGCAATCTTAAAAGCTTACATTGATTACATTACTGTATCTGGAATTACATTTGCATATACAGCTCAAGGACCTGTAGGTTTAATCAATGGCGATAAGGCGGTTTATTTTGTTTCTCGTGGTGGAAATTATCTTGCAGAACCATTCTCTAATTTAGAAATGGGAGAACGTTACTTAAATGTTCTATTACGTTTCTTAGGAGTGAAAGAATTCAATACAATCAGTGCTGATGGTTTAGATATTATTGGAGTAGATGTAGAAGGAATCATGTCTGAAGCGATTCAAAAAGCAAAAGATTTAGCTAAAAAATTCTAGAAGTTTTTCTAAATTGATATAAAAAATCAAACTAATGTTTTCTTAGTTTGTTTTTTTTAATATACTATATAAAACCTAGGCAATAACTTTGACTATATATATTATTTAATGTAGAATGTAGATAATATATTTAGAAAAGTAAAAGGAGAGTATTATGAATAGCTTAGAACAGTACTTAAAAGAGGCAAAAGTCTTTTATTTAGCGACAATGAGAGAAACTGGGCCGTCAAATCGTCCTATTGGTGGAAAACCTGGTTTTGAGGGTGATGGATTTTTGAAATATGAAGGGAAATATTATTTCTATACTGATAATAGAAAGTTAATGTATAAGGAACTTTCTAACAATCCTAACATTGCGATGACTTTTATGGTTTCAGGTGGATATGTACGAGTATTTGCAGCTGTAGAGTTTATCGATAACGTAGAACTTAAGGAACAATTTTTAAACGAAAATCCCGTTTTAAAACAAATATACAAAGCTGATGATCAGTTCTTTGAATTATATTACCTAAATGAAGTTAATGCATTACTCTATGCGCCAATGAAAGAACCTATGAAATTAGAATAATTGAAAAGATCACCTATTATTCAGGTGATCTTTTTTTAATCCGCATCGTAAAGCGTAAAAGAATTTATATCAATTATTTGTGATATATCTCCATTTATCTGAATTAAGACTATTTTTTCTAATAATCTCCCTTATCCTAATTAAACACTCTCTTGGTTTTTGATAATCTATTTTTAGAAAATTATGCTCAATCCACTGTTGCGCCCGGTTTTTGGAGATAAATCCACTTTCTAGATAGGTGTATAGAGAACGAGCTGCTGTAATTAAGGCGTATTTTTTAAAACCTTCATCACTTAACAATAACTCATTATTTAAAAATCCCTCTATTTGCATACAAATCTGATTTCTAATTTCAATCCAATCAAAATGAAGTAGCTTAGATATTGTATTCGTCATGAAAAGAGACAAATAACTATCCAAAATCATTGCAACTTCAATATCGTTAAATCCTGTTTCAGTTAACTGCTTCCATCCTTTAACGTTTGTACCTACATAATATCCATTTACAAAACGATTATTATCTATTGCTATATATCTTCCTTCTAGTAAAGATAATAAATTTCTTGTCATTCTATATTCAGCATGCAATTCTTTGATTTTTACTATATCTACCTCTGTGAGTTCTTCATTTAAAAAAACGATGAAATCAATATCACTTTTCTTCGAATTAAATCCTCCGCGAATTACTGACCCGTATATAACTATATCTATTATTTTTCTATCAAAACGTTCTTTCAAATCTTTTTGAAACTTATCCAAAGTTTTCTTTATCGCTAAGTTCAAAATGTCACCTTTTTCTATATTATACTCACATTATTTAATGATATACAAATCTCATTGGTATGTTATTGATATCATAAGTTACAGCTATTTGTGATAAGGCTCATTATTATTAATTCTAAATGCACGATAGATTTGTTCTAGGAGAATAACTTTCATTAATTGATGAGGAAAGGTCATAGTCGAAAATGACAATTTATAATTGGACCTGTTTGAAACATCCTTTGATAGTCCTAAGGATCCTCCTATAACAAAAACAATCGAAGAAGAGTGATAGTTGGTTATCCGAATGATCTCTGATGCAAAATCTTCGGAAGACTTCATCTGTCCTTCTATTTCTAAGGTAATCACATAACTATCTTTTGGTAGTTTTTCAATAATACGTTCGCCTTCGAGTTGCTTTACTACCTCAAGTTCTTTATCACTACTATTTTCTTTCGTTGGCTCATCTTTTACTTCAACAAAATCAAGACTAACATATTTTGATAATCTCTTGCTGTATTCAGAAATTGCATCCACAAAGTATTTCTCTTTAATCTTACCGACACTAATAATTGTTATTTTCATATCCATATCACCACTAGTATTATAACTAAACAAGATTAAAAATCAAATACACTGTTGATAAATATCCTTGAACGATCGTCTTCATTAGAACAACTTTAGATGTCTTTTTCCGTGTCCTTGACATGAGGTACACATTATTGGCTTGGAAGTGACTTTTTTTGTTTTATGACTTATGAGAATAGATGTCAGTGATTAGAATTACTCTTTTTTAAATGTCCATCATAGCATAAGGTCTTCACTTTTGGATAAGAATAGCCACACTCGTTTTTGAATTCAATAATTGTTATCTCTGCGTGGCCAAGATTAAAATGAGTGCAAAAGTGAGGATATGGAATACCAAGGACAAGAGAAAGAAATGCCAGACCAAAACCTTGATGAGCAAACATTACGATTTTATCATCCGTTTCTTGAATAATCTTGTATTTTCCATTTCCTAGATGTTGATATCCAAGGGAATCAAAAAAATGATCGCTTTCAGTTTGAATTCTTTTTATTTCTTCTTCATAGGATTTATTTACAAAAGTTGGATGTTTATACCATTCGTATCCGAGATCAATCATTTCTTTGCTATGAAATAACTCTTTGATTTCAGATAATTTAAATAACCATTCTTTCCCAGTTGGTGTTTCAAATGTCAACTTGTCCCAAACGTGGTACTCGCTTGCAAAATCCAAGGGCCATATTTCTTTTCCTAGAATTTCCGCAGATGGTTTGGCTGTTAATATGGCGCGGTTTGAAGTAGAAGAATATAATTTGTCAGCACCATATTTGAGTAGGTATTTAGCAACATCTTCAGCTTGGTCTTTTCCTAAATCAGTAAGACTATCAGGATCATAAATAGGGTCTCCGTGTCTTATATATATAAAAATCATTATTTACTCCCTCGTCCACTATTTTATGATTATTTTATTTACTTTTCCGATGAGTCCTGATGAGCAACAATATTCTGGTTTATTTGGGGCGATATAAGATAATATTGAGCCATGAGTATGTCCGCATAGGATCGCTTTTATTTCAGAAGCATTTGTTATTAAGTTGATGAACTGACTTGTGGTTTCATCGCAATGACTGTATTTGATGGAGTAATAAGAATCAAGTTTTGATAAATCAGTTTCATTCAATTCAGTCATGATAGGAATATGCATTGCTAGAAGGATTGGCTTATTAGTTTCAATTAGATTCTTCAACGATTCGAGTTGTTGTTGACTGATTTTACCTAATGAGTTATCGATAGAAACAATGAAAAAATCATTTAAATCAATATAATTGAAATCAGTTTTTCCTTGGCATAGTTCTTGAAATTGATAGCTAGGAGATTCGTGGTTTCCAAGACTGTATAAAAAAGGACTCTGCAGATTGTTTAAAGCTTTGCTTAAATAAGCGTAGTTAGCTTCACTAAAATAGTCAACGATGTCTCCCGTCAGTAGAACAAGGTCAGGGTGTAATTCATTTGAAAAGTCTATTAACTGATCTAGACATTCATTTGAGGGAAACAGGAATGAAGGATCAAAATTTTCGTTAAATTTGGTCGCAAAATCGACTCGTTGTTTCATCCATATCGATTCCTGGTTTTGGGCTTGTTGAATCGCTTCGTCTGAGTCCCAAAGACGATAGGTTACAAGATGAACATCACTGATTTGAATCAGGGTATACGTTTTTGTAAGGTGAAGATTTATTTCGATAATATTTTCTTGGATAAAACTCATAATCGACGCACCTAACTTTTGATTTGATTTAATTCTTATAAATAATTGTTTTTCGTGAATTCTAATAAATTATCATATTGATTTTCAAGCTCTTCGCTCATCACCTTTGTTAATAAATCATTCAATATTTGTTTTATGATGGGGCCTTGTGGTATTCCAAGTTCAATAATATTTTTACCGTTGATATTTAAGTCTTTAATCGAGAAACAAAGGGCGCTCATAATTACTTCATCAATAGTCTTTTTGACAGCCATCAAATCATCTATACGATAAATATAGTCATGGCTTTGTGCTAAGATATCTGCTTGCTTTAAATCCAATAGTTCATTCAGATATTCACTACCGAATTTCGAGAGAAATTTACGCACATTTTTTTTGCTGTTGGAAAGTTGATAATCATGAAAACGGATTAAAAGCAAAACAGCGTCGATTTCTTTATTTGGGTACTTGAGTCTTAGCATTATTTTCTTTGCGATCTCTACGCTTTTTTCTTGATGACCATAAAAATGACCATTTCCTTCATTATCAACTGTATAAGTGGTTGGTTTGCCAATATCATGGAACAAAGCAGCTAGTCTCGTGATTTTGTCTCTTTTTACGCCATCCATAACTTTTAAAGTATGAATATAAACATCATAGATATGATAGTAGTTATTTTGATCAAAATGGACCATGGGACTTAACTCTGGAATGATGGTCTCAAATATCTGAAGATATTTTAGAAAAGCATCTGAAGCATAGTTACAAACGATGATTTGATTGAGTTCTTCACGCAGTCTTTCTGGTGAGATGTCTACGAGTCTGTCTTTATAATCAAAAAATGTTTTTTCGCTTATTTTGTCAATTGAGAATCCATACTTATAAGCAAGACGAATTCCTCTCAAAATTCTTAAGGGATCGGTTTCAATTAGCGATGCATTATTTTCTGTTATTTTTATCACTTTATTTTCTAAATCGTTTATTCCGTTTGTGATATCAATCATTCCACTTCTTGGATGATATGCTAAGGAGTTAATCGTATAATCCCTCAATTTTAGATCATCTTCAATATTATTTTTTTCTCCTCGAAAAGAGGTGATTTCGATATCCAGATTATTCTTATGGATTGTGATTGTATCATGTTTTAAACCTGTTTCAATGATTTTATAGTTTTTAAATATAATAAGCATTTCGTTAACTGATGCACTAGTGGTTATATCATAATCTTTAGGTTCTATTCCAAGCAGATAGTCTCTACAAGCACCTCCGACTACATAGGCTACAAAATGAGCACTTTCAAGTAATGTTATAATTTCATATACGAGTTTTGGTAATTTCATCTTCATACCATTCAACCCCCTTAAAAAGAAAATCATTAAGCATATCAAATTGATTCTCTTTATCAATGAGTGTAGCTAATCTTTTAGGAAGTTCATCTAATGATTTGAGAATATAATCTTCAATTCCTTGTTCTAGCGGGACATTTTTTAAGGTAGTGGAATTGCGTTTTTGGTTAAGTAGGTGATCAATAGGCACCATAGCTAGATCATTAGGGTATATCGATAAAAGTTGTTCGAATTTCATAGGCGGATTCTCATTATAGTCTAATACATATTTGCAGGAAAAAATTTCCCTCAGAACATATAAATACCATTTAATTCGGACGATATCTTTTGATTCTATATGTTTTTTGTAATGCGTTAAAAAAACATTAAAGTAATGAAATGCCATTGTTTTTTGGTCATAAAATTCTCTTGATAGAAGTTTGAGTTTATCAAAATATTCAGTTTGATAATAAACAATTGGGGAACTAAACCATTCAAAAAGAGCTGGATTTGATTTTTTTAATAGGATAAGAGTTTTTTTTATGTCCCATCCGGAAATATCTAAATTTTCCATGATAGCATATTCTAGAACATCGGAAGGTGAATCAATTCTCAGGTAGTCCTTCATTCTTCGAATGTAGATAAAACGAACATCGTAATCACTATCTGGTGAATCAAATCCCCAGGCTCTACTGCCAGATTCGACTGCAAAAAGAATTTTTATTTTTTCTTTGGATTCTATTTCTTTAATCTTGTTTAAAATTGTTTCTTTCATCATTCACCTATTCGATATCGTAACTAGCCCAAGCAATATCTTATTTTATTTGATTTATTAGCTCTATTGAATCAATTAGGCTTTTAAACTGAATATAATAATTTTTATTATTATCTTCGCTAGAACTGATTGTTAAACACTATAAATCATTTATTTTCATATCAACTATTATAACTGAACAAACACAAAAAAATATACATTATTGTTAAATTGACTTGAACATCACTTTTTGTTAAAAAAAAATTATCATTTGCGTAATATTATTATAGTTTTATTGTGAATCTTTGATTTGTTTTACATTTTATGTATTTTTTTCTGATTAGGAATATGATATAATCATTTAACCACGATTTTTACAAAGAACACAAGAAGGAGAATATATGAAAAAAGTTTTAGCAGTTTTGATTTTATTACTTAGTTTTTCATTTGTAAGTTGCACCGAAGATGCGACGAAAACGATTGTTTTTCAAACCAATGGAGGAAGTGAAATAGCTTCATTGGATTTAAATGCTAATGATGTTTTTGTATTACCTGCAAACCCTACGAAAGACGGATACACATTTGTAGGATGGTACCTTGATGAGACTTGTACGGAAGAACCTTTTTCTCAAGATACTTTTAGCGCACATCAAAGTGAATCAACAATTACCTTATATGCTTTATGGAGTTTAAATACAGTAGAAGAGACCTCTTTCACGATTATATTTCAGTTAGAAGATGGTACGGTTCTATTAACTTATACAGTAAATGCTGGTGTCACTCCAATTTACACTGGAGAAACTCCTAAGAAGGATAGCACATCCACGGAAGCTTATACTTTTTCTGGATGGTCACCAGCGATTACATCCGCAACGCAAAATCAAACTTATACAGCGCAGTTCACTGCACAAACGATAGAAGTAAGCAGTTTTGACCCGACAGATTTAAACGCGATTATTGGGTATGATATCTATGCCGATTTACCTGAAATATCCTCAAGTGATTATCTCATAATTGATGATAGCGGTGATGGTGAAACGTGGGCATATGTAGATTGTTTTGATTGGACGGAAGAGGATGCCCTTGATTATATGGATGCTCTTGATCTAGTATTTTCTTATGATGATACTGAAGAGTCATGGATCATAGGCGATTTTTTCCTCTATGTTTATGAAGATACAGATACCTATCCTGGAGAAACAGTCTATGGCATTGGAATTTATTCATACGGTGAAAACAATCAAAGTACATCTTTTGATGAAACTACCCTGAATAATTATGCTGGATTTGATGCTTACAGTCTCATGCCGACAATCTCAACGAATGATTATGATGTGTTTGACTTTAGTGACGCTACTTTCCTAGAAATCTATGTAGATATTTTTGATTGGACAGAAAATAATGCCCTTGATTATATGGATGCCCTTGATTTAGTCTTATCCTATGATGATACCGAAGAATCATGGATTATTGGAGACTATTTCCTTTATGTTTATGAAGATACAGATACCTATCCTGGAGAAACAGTCTATGGCATCGGTATTTATGGTGATAAAACAACTGAAGTCGTCACTTACCCAGATTTTGATAGTGCCTTCGCAAAGGTATTTACTTTCTTTAATAACACGACATTGGAATCAATTATACCTTCAATGTCTAACGTGGGTTCACTAACAATTACGCAATTAACCAGTCAAAAATTAAGTATTTCTGGCGTGATGAATGCATCGAATAATCAAACCGTAGTGAACGATTGGATTGCTTCTTTACAAACCAACGGTTTTGTTTTAGATAACACGTTAAGTACTAACAATAGTGCAAATGTTTATGTCTATAATGTGAATACAGACTTATCTTATGCGCTCTATGTTACTTTGAATACGAACGATGTGACCTATACAATTTGGTCCTTTGATCCATCTCTTGAAAGTGAAACATTAAGTACCCTTCCTGTAATGGAATCAATTAATCAGTATGAAGAAGCTACTTTTGGAAAATCCGGATTACCATCTACAGGTACATTTGATGTATTAGTTATTCCAGTAGAGATACAGGGATATCCTTTCCCAGCTGATTACCTAGCAAACCTAGATATCTTATTTAATGGTACGCCAGCACAAACTGGATGGCAAAGTGTATCTAGTTTCTATCAAACTAGTAGTTATGGAAAACTTAATATGACCTTTGATATTGCAAATAAATATACTACAACGCACCCTAAATCCTATTATGAAGGATATGGAAGCGATGGAGACCAATATGCAATTTATGAAGCATTACTTGCGTTAGATTCCTCGATAGACTTTAGCCATTACGATACAAATAATGATGGTACAATCGATGCAGTGTATTTCATTTATTCTGTCAATTACGATTATGAACAAGATCCTTGGTGGGCTTGGGTATACGCAGCTCAATACGGAAAAGCAGATGAAGTTGGCTTACTAGATGGGAAAGAATTTGCTTATTATATGTGGGCAAGTTATAGTTTCTCACAGGATACAATTGAAGGATATTCTGGCTTAATATTAGATGCAGAAACATATATTCATGAATCTGGTCATTTAATGGGAGCTCTTGATATGTATTCTTATACAGAAGATTACGGCCCAACTGGATCCATGGGAATGATGGATTATAATTGTGGAGATCATGATCCTTTCCACAAAGTATTATTTGGATGGTCAACACCATATGTGACGGTGGGGACAGGTATTTATGATGTAACTCTTGAATCCTACGCGCTAGACACTGATGGACTAGGAAGTGCATTAGTCATTCCGTATTCAAATAATGAATTTGCTGATGGAGATGCTTTTGATGAATTCTTAATCATTATGTTCTATACTCCTGAAGGGCTCTATAACGCTCATGTTGGATTACCATATGTATTAGATCATGCAGGGATTATTGTCTATCACGTTGATGCAAGACTTTACAATAATCCATCCTTCTGGGATACTTATTTCTCCTATAACAACGATGGAACATCCGATTTCTTTGCGGAACTATTAGAAGCAGATAATAATAATTCGCTTGATTATTCCGATATCTCTATGTCAGATATCTTGACAGCAGGTAGTTTTGACTTAAGCGGTTATTCTTGGCACCAAGGTGGATCAATGAATATCACGATTACGGTGAATTCGGTCATCACTGATACAAGTGATAACGTCTCTTTTACAGTTACAGTTGAATAAAGAATAGATGCTTGTTTTCGCAAGCATCTTTTTTTTGGAGTTAGTGAAGATAAAATGAGGATTCTGTGAAGAAGAGATTCTTTGCTTGAATTCTCATATTCTTGCATATATAATACTATCAAAGGGGTGAATTGGATGAATGAATTAAAACAATTCTGGAAGAAGTATGGTGCGGGAGCACCCGTGACTTTCGTCCTTATCGCAATTAATTTAGTGTTTTTTATTATTACTATTTTTGCTGGTGGGTTTGACCCGCTTACCTTATCAAAACTAGGTGCGAATGTACCAGTTTTCATTACACAGAATCATGAGTATTACCGAATTCTTACCGCGATGTTCCTTCATGGAGGATTTATTCATTTCTTGATGAACATGTATGCACTATATTATTTAGGCAGATCTTTAGAAAGATCCATTGGGCCTTGGAAATATGGTCTACTTTATTTCCTTAGTGGCATCGGTTCTGGATTCTTTGTTGTTTTTATGTCCCCAAGCAATTCTGTTACAATTGGTGCCAGTGGCGCAATATTCGGAATTATTGGAGCTTTGTTACTGATTACCTATATACGAAAAGACTGGTTTACGCCTCGTAGTATCCAATCTATTCGGATTATGGTTATTTTGAACCTAGTGATTACATTAACCGTACCAAATGTAAGTCCCGCAGGGCATTTAGGCGGGTTTCTAGTAGGATTAGCACTTGGTTATTTCTTAATCCCTAAACGACCTTATTTTATGAGAAAAGTTGTTGAGTACTACCAAGGCGGAGAAGTCGTTGGTGATGGAGATCCTACAATTATCTCGTAAATTAAATAATATGAGACAGTAGGAGGCTTTCATGACTTTACTATTTACGTTAGCACTTGGCCTTATTGCATACTTTTTTGGACAATTTGTACGCAAATTCTTTATTCAAACATTATTGATACTTTCTGTTCTAGCACTGATTCCTATATTTAAAGTGGTTCCATTATTCGAAGAAACACTTGTGACAGGCTATGTTGGACTTGCATTTTACATCGTTGTGATGTTTGCGGGAGCATTTCCAAAAAGTTCTAAAATCAGTAAGAAACTAAGAAGCGTTCGTAAAGAATACTCGATTTATGGATTCATCGTTTTATTTCCACATATCGTCATTTACCTTATGTCATTTCTAAATGGTAGTTTGTTATGGGAAATCTTTGGGGTCATTGGCGTCGTAATCATGATTCCACTATTCATTACTTCCTTTACATATATCAAAAAGAAAATGAATATCAAGACATGGATGACTTTACAAAAATACGCATATCTAGTGTATTTGCTTATCTTCATTCATTTAATTCGAGTTAGTGAACCATCTCATGCCGTGATTTATATCTTTCTTGTGAGTGCATATGTTTCTTTAAAAGCAATTTATTATGTTTTTGAACATCAATATTTCTTTAAGTATATGACTACCTGTATTGCACTAGTTATTGCCCTTGGATATGGTATTACTTATGTGTTATCAGTGAATGCTGATAATACTGAAATATTAAATACAACTTATTACACAACGATTTCCAGTACAACTTCCTTAATCGATACAACGATAGCGGAATCGACGTCTAACTCAATCTCCACGACAACAACATCAACTTCATCTCTATCAGTGGAAGGCCCTTTTAAACTAGTAGATGGTGATTATACAGGGTATTCTACTGGATATCATGGTCTTGCTGTAGAAGTAGTTGTTACACTTGAAAATGGATATATTACCAACATTGAAGTTGTTAAGTACGGAGGGACAAGCCCTCAAAGAGGTATCAATTTCGAACAAGCTGCGCTTACCACCGTATCGAATATCGTTTTAGGTCAAACGACGAATGTGGATACTGTCGCTGGAGCGACTTATACTACATCAGGAATTATTAAAGCTGTAAAAGATGCTTTATCATAAAAAAAAGATGTCGGAGGACATCTTTTTTTATGCTTATTTATTCATTCGTATACTCTGATAATGGATGGAAGAATGATTCGTAATGTACCCAAGTATCGTCGCTGAGATAATCACTATAACTAGCATCAGGAACATAAATCGCAAATTGATCTTCATCGATTAGACCAAGTGAATAGTTTAAGTGTGTCATATCACCATATATTACAAAATCTCGAGAAATCAATAAAGTGACTACGCTACTATTGCTAAAAATAAAATTATCAAGCGTATCTACTGAAATTGGGATAGACAGAGTCTTTAGGCTTTTTGTAGATACAAAAGCATAGGCGTTGATTCGCACTAATTCATTTCCAAGGTCGAGCATTGTTAGGTTTTGATTAGAAGAGAAGGAATAACTCCCTAAACTTATAACACCAGAAGGAAGACTAAATTGTTCTAAATCCTTATTTGCCGGGTACTTCACTAATTCCGATCCTTTATAAAGAACACCATCAATGGTTTGATAAACTGTATTTCCTTCTTCGACGATGATTTCTTCAAGTCCTAATAGTCCATCAATGATGAAATCACCTCTAAAGGTAGAAGGTAGGGTGATTGTTTTGATGTTTATGTTTTGATAAAAAGCATACTGATTGATATCAGTTACGCTACTAGGAATAGTAAATGATTCTGCAGATAATCCTGCTGGATAGTATATAAGCGTTGAACCATCTAAAAAGTAGATAACGCCATCTATAAGCTGATATCTAGGATGATCGTCGCTGATTATGAATGTAGATAATGAAGGAACACTCTCAAATATTTGTGGAGAGACAATAAATGTATTCTTTGGTATTTCAAGTGTAGTAAGATTAGGTATATCTTGTAGAGAGAATGGACCAAAGGTCATTTGGGTCGAATTTGGATAGGCATTTTTATCCATTAAAGTCGTGTAATTTGTATAGACAGTACCCGCTATATTCACCGATTTAATTTGAGTTACCTCTATAATCGGACATCCATCTGCGAACGTATACTCACCTTCCTCAATGCTTCCAGAAGTAATAACACACAGATCTGAATACTGATTCATGACTTCATTATACTCTACTTGGCTCAATGTTTTAACATAAGGAATCAGATATTCTCCATAGAAAGTAATTGATTCAAGTGAATTACTTCCTTCAAAGACATAATCGTGAAGCAGTATTTCTATTGGTAAGATTATTTCAACTAAATTCGATTCTTTGAATGAGTGGGATTCAAGGGTCAGTACAATTTTTTCATTGATATAGGTTGGCACTTTCAAGTGAGTCGCAGCCCCTGTATACCCGGTGATTCCTATGTAACTCAAATCACCTTCAGTAAAACTTTGATACTCAAAAACATCGGAGATTAATTCAAACGTTGCGATAAGTGTTATACTTTCGCTGGCTTGATATTCATCATAATAAAGATTATTTCCATCAGACCAGCCGACAAAAACAGATAATTCTTTTTCGAGAATAGGCAAACTTATCATATCATCATTCTTTGCTTCTATTTCTTGATATACTTCGTCACCCATCATCAATGTGACTTTCAAGTCATCCTTATTACATCCGGATAGACCGACTATGAACATTAAACTGATAAATAACCCAATCCATTTTTTTGGTTGCATACTGTTTATTTTCTCCTTATATTCAATCATAATTTTATATACTTATATTTTCAGTATATAGAATTTTTTTTATTTGTAAACATAAATATTCATAAAATACTGTTTATTTGTTAATTTTTTCTTACCTTAACAAAAAAATCCAATAATACAGTCAAACAAGCAGTATATTAACTAAGAACCTACATGATTTTCTTTTTTTTGTAGATGAAAGGAGCATTTATGATTGTTTTTTTATTGGCTATTTTACTAGGTGTTACAGGGGTTGTTTTAGGGAAATATATTCGCAAAGGACTATTCTATTTGATTACTTTGTCGTTGATTCTTTCCGCCATACCCCTTTTCAAAATCATCCCGATATTTGAAGAATATATTGTTTCTGGCTACATTGGGCTTGCATTTTATGTTGTGGTGATGTTTGCCGGAGCTTTTACGCAAGGATCAAAATTATCAAAGAAACTGAAAGCGGTTCGTAAAGAATACTCAATTCTTGGATTTATATTTCTTTTGCCCCATTTTTATATTTATTTATCTGCTTATCTAAGAGGAAGTCTCGCTTGGGAGTTTTTTGGAGTCGCTGCGTTTTTGATTATGATTCCGCTATTTATAACTTCATTTAGTATTATCAAAAAGAATATTCCTACAAAAAAATGGTTTCAACTACAAAAAGCAGCATACTTTGTTTATTTGTTAATCTTTATTCATTTAGTTTTGGTTGCACAGGTAGATCACCAGTTAGCCTACGCGGTAATCTTTGGATTGTATACAGTTATGAAACTTAATGTTTCATTGCTAAAAACAAAGAAAGCATTAAAATACGTAGTTTCAAGTGCTGTTCTAGTAGTTGTTGGAGTATTCTTTTATACATCGTTAACGATTACGGGGGAGGATTCGATAACTGGCAGTGTCCTTGATAATACAATTGCTACAACAACCAGTGGTGAAGATCCTGCGGAGGACGTAATACTAACTGGAGATAATCTCGGACCGTTCGCAGTTTCAGATGGTAGTTATACTGGTTATTCAACTGCATATAAAGGCGCGACCGTTGAAGTCGTCGTTACAGTCGTTGGTGGATATATCACGAATATTTCTATCTTGCAGGACGGTGCAAGTGAACCCGAGCGCGGTGTCGATTTCGAAGCAGCGGCCATTACTGTCGCGAATAGTATTTTTTCAGAACAACAGTTTGATGTCGATACTGTTGCTGGCGCAACGGAAACAAGTGATGGAATCATCGATGCGGTTATGAATGCGTTAGGTTACTAAAAAAATAGGAGTAAAGTAAAAAAAACTTGATTTTTATCAAGTTTTTCTCATTTTTATAAGATTTATCTAAATATATTTGATATAATGCGAGTATAAGATTTTAACTAAAGTACATAGGGGGGAAACAAATGTTTTGTAAAAAATGTGGATCAAAACTAGAAGACAATGCTTCATTTTGCCCAAATTGTGGTACCAAAGTAGAGGCTGGATTTACTAGTCCAAAACCATTTGAAACACACTCGGTTGATGAAAGTAAAAATCCAGGTTTCCAACAATCAGCATTCAAAGGAACGCAGTTTTCTGTGGGAACAAGTGGAAGCACTAGTTTTGGGAATCGAAGAAACAAAAGTGTTTTTGGCCAAATCATTAAAATTGTTATTGGTGTTGCCATCGTTTTTTTCATATATCAATGTTTCTTTGCGGATAACGGACCAATTTATAACATTGAGACTGCGACAAGCATTGACACTGATACCTATCTTCCAGTAGATAAGGAAAATACTTTTTCCACAACAACACCAGAAATATTTATTACTTTCTCAATCAGAGATTATGAAATCGGAACAGTCATTCAAGCAGATTGGTATTATTTAGATGGCGTTACAGATACATTTGATGGATATATTGATTCATCTTTAGTAACGGTAGCGTATGATGATCAAAACGCATATATCAGTTTGACAAAGCCAACGGGGGACTGGCCAGCGGGTGATTACGAAGTAGATTTCTTCGCAGGTGATGACTATGTCATTACGGTAACGTTCAC
>JBFXGX010000012.1:0-51139 GCA_050177605.1 Candidatus Izemoplasmatales bacterium
TTATCGAAAGGTCAAACCAAGTCAGAACTAGAAAAATTAATGAAATTACAACCAAAAGTAGCCTATAGAGTACAGGGCGACGAATTAATTGAGATTGCTGTTGAACAGATACAAACTGGCGACCTCTTACTTGTGAAACCGGGGATGCAAGTTCCAGTTGATGGAATCATTGTTGAAGGTAATTCAACGATTGATGAATCAATGATTAGTGGAGAGAGTATACCCGTAGATAAATATATTGGAGACCAGGTTATCTCAGCTACAATCAATCAATCAGGAAGAATTATCATCAAAGCGGAAAAAGTTGGAAATGAAACAACGCTCAATCAAATCATCGACCTTGTTGAGAAAGCATCGATGACAAAAGCACCCATTCAACGATTAGCTGATACAATCTCGCTTTATTTCGTACCATTTGTCATCCTTGTAAGTACGATTTCTTTTGCACTATGGTTAATTAGTGGCGAAACCTTCTCGTTTGCACTCTCTATGGGTATTACAGTACTCGTCATATCTTGTCCATGTGCATTAGGACTAGCTACACCAGTAGCAATGATGGTGGGGACAGGAAAAGGAGCTGAATATGGGGTCCTTTACAAAACGGCTGAAGCAATTCAAAAATGCGAGAAAATTAACACAATTATTCTTGATAAAACCGGCACAATTACACTTGGAAAACCGATTGTAACTGATATGATTTTTTTGAATGATTCGAATCCAATATATAATGAGATTATTCAAACATTAGAATCGAATTCAACTCATCCGTTGGCTCAATCCATTCTCAAATATTATGAAAAACAAAATATTGCTTATATCAAGTTAGAAAATATTACTGAAACACCAGGGTTTGGTATGACTGGAAAATACCTCGGGAAAGCGTACTATGTTGGAAATAAAAGATGGCTCGATACATTAAATATTCAACAAATTGAAAACCAAGATCAAATTTCCTTGTTAGAAAAAGAAGGTAAAACGATTGTCTATTTCTTTGACGAATACAATGTATTAGGTGTCATCGCTCTACGAGATGAAATTAAGCCTAGTAGCAAACTAGCAATTGAAAAGATGAAAAAGAAATTTGATCAAGTCATTATGCTTACTGGCGATAATGAACAAAGTGCACTTTTTTGGAAAGAAGAACTTGGAATAACGAAAGTATATTATCAAGTACTCCCTAATGAAAAAGATGAAATCGTACAAAAGTATAAAGATAACGGTAATAAAGTAGCAATGATTGGTGATGGAATAAATGATTCCATTGCACTTGTAAGAGCAGATGTCGGTATATCCCTTGGTACGGGTTCTGATATTGCGAAAAGTGCTGCAGATGTATTGCTTATTAAAGATGATTTAATGGATGCATATTTTGCGCTAACATTAAGTAAAAAAACGATGAATAATGTGCGAATGAATCTGTTCTTTGCATTTATTTATAATGTTGTACTAATTCCAGTTGCAGCAGGAGTATTCTTTACAAGTTTTGGACTTAAGTTAAATCCAGTATATGGAAGTTTTGCGATGAGTTTATCAAGTGTTACTGTAGTATTAAATGCATTACGACTAAAACTAATTCAACCAAACAGAGGAGAAAAAAATGAAAAAAGAACTAGTTATTGAAGGTATGAGTTGTCATCATTGTGAAATGAGAGTAGAAAAAGCATTATCGAATTTAAAAGAAGTAAAAAAAGCAAAAGCAAATCATGTAGATAAAAATTGTATTGTAGACTTGAAAAATGATGTTTCAGAAGATATACTAAAAGAAGTAGTCAAGGAAGCAGGGTACAATCTTATCGAGGTGAAATAGCAAATGAAAGCAGATCATGATGAAGTAAAAAAATATCTTAATATGGCAAAAGGGCAATTAGAGGGTATCATTAAGATGGTTGATGATGACAGGTATTGTATCGATATTTCTCATCAATTATTAGCGTCGATTGCTATTTTAAAGAAGATTAATCAAAAAGTATTAAAAGCACATTTAGAATCTTGTGTAAAAAATACACTTAGTGCTGATGGTTCAAAGAAAATTGATGAAATCATCGACATTATGAATCGAATTAATCAGTAATATTTATACTTGTAAAAGAGTTCATATTTGATATAATAAGAATAGACAATTTTGATAATGAATAGGTAAAGGGAATTGAAGTTAAAATCTTCAACTGTGCCAGCAACCGTGAAGTGGATTAATAAATGGTTTTGCCATTGTGAAAACGAGAAGGTCATTTATTAAGTAGAAACCAAGTCGGGAGACCTGAATCTATTGATTAAATATAAAAAAAGAGGGAAAAGAATGAAAAGAACAGTACTGGGCTTTTTGCTATTCTTCGTCGTATTCCTAGGTCTTTTTGGTTGTACAGTTTCACGTATAACAGCTGAAAGTCTTGGGCAAATCACGTTTGAAGTATATGATGAAGATGGCGAAATGGTTGCCCAACAAGAAGTTGATTTTGAATCAGGAGACACTTTATTTGGATTACTCCAAGAAACATTCACAGTATACTGTGGTGATTCCTTAGGACAACCAAGTGAAAGTTGTGACTATGTCGGAGCGTATGGTGTTTATATCATGGGTATCGGCGATGTTCACGCTTTTGAAACTGGAACCTATATCGCCTTCTATATCAATGGAGAATATGCCACATCAGGTATTGACTCGATGGATATCGTAGACGGTAATGTGTACCAATTCAAATATGAAACCTACTAAAAAGCAAATGACGACTTTAAGAAGCATCACGCTTGCGGCGATGCTTCTTGCCATTTTGGTTGCTCAAGAAGAACTTTTAGTCCTGATTCCTAATGTAAGCTTAACTTCTGTACTCATTATGGTTTATGGTGTTGTTCTACCTTTATCACTTTACTTCAGCGTAATCATCGGCTATGTGATCATTGATAGTCTAGTGATGGGATCGTTTATTCCAGTCTATGTTATTCCAATGATGATTATGTGGATTATTCTTGGATTAGTCGCAAAAAGATTTAAACTCAGTCCATTATATGTTCAAATTATTATTGGAGTTTTCTTTGCCTTTGTATACGGATGGTCTTTTATTCCTGGGAATATGATCTTATTATCCGGGTTCAAATTTTGGCCATATTTGCTTGCGGATATTCCGGCAGAAGCGATTATGGCAGTTTCCAATGGTGTTACAATTGCCTTCTTATACCTTCCAATACGGAAGCAACTAGAACCACTATTTAAATAATCGAAAAGAGATTTCTATCTCTTTTTTTTAACGGAATATTGAAAAAAAGCGCTATCACGTTTATAATAATTGTGGGTGTGTAAGGAGTGATCCATGTGATGTCTCGATTTTTTGATATCTCTGATGTTGTTTTTACGAGTCACGTTTTAGGCGAAGAACTTGTTTTTTATATCGGAATTATTGTAATAACTGTGATTATTACATGCCTTTTGACGTATGTATATTTGACTGATAAAACCAGAAGAAATATGTTAAAACATCGATTTGATTTCTATCACAATTATCTCTCCCTGCTTGAAAGTTTTAATGGAATGGCCTATCGTTGTCTAAATGATGACAAATGGACGATGAAATATGTCAGTAAAAAAACCTATGAACTCATTGGTTATCTTGAGGAAGAGATTATCGATAATAAAGCGATTAGTTTTGAAGATATCATCCATCCGAAATATCGCGAAATGGTACGAAATGATTGGGATAAGTCAGTCGCAAAACATGAAGATTTTTATGGAGAATATATCATCATTACAAAAAAGAATGAAGAAAAATGGGTCTCTGAAGTTGGACACGCTATCTATGATGAGCATGGACAGTGTATTTACATAGAGGGGTTTATCACAGATATTTCAAAACATAAAGAACTAATGATTAGTGAAAGAAAAATGGATTTTAGGTATCGAAACTTGATTGAGAATTCTGCAGAAGCGATTTATATTGCTGAAGACGGAGTCATTGTTTATACCAATCCAGCATGTTTAAGTTTCTTTAAAGCGAAAACACCAAACGATCTATTAGGGAAAAGAATCGAAGATATCATTACTGAACGTTATGAACAATTTTATCATGATCGAATCGCACGAATTGCGCAAACTCATATGGGAAATCCTGTTGCAGAATACGAGTTTAAACGATTTGATGGCACACTTGCATACGCAGAAGTTACATCATCGCCTTATTTTGATAATGATCATTTTGAAGTCTATGTCTTCATTCATGATATTACAGATAAAAAAAGAAGCGAATCTGCGATAAAAAAAATACAAAAGAGAAATCGTGATTTAATCATTGAAATGTCTGAAGGAATCGGCGTTTTCTCACGAAATTCAAACAGTGATTTTCATCTCGTATTTCAAAATAAGAACTTTACCACTAACCTATTTGGTGAATTCAAAAAGATTGTAAATACAGAATTTGAAAAGTTAGTTTCCTTTATCCCTAAAGAAGAGCTTCCAGAGATTTATGATGTGATTACATCCGATTTAAGTTATACAAATAAATTCAGAATGAAGAATAGAACACTTGAAGTTCGATTTTTCACCAATGTTGATCATGAGTTAGTGATGATGGTAAAAGATATCTCCGCAATTGAAAATGCCTATCTAGAATTAAAACATCAAATGGATAGACAAGAGAAAATTATTAATGGCACAAACACTGGAACATGGGAATGGGATATTGTAACTGGTCTGATTGAAATTAATGATAAGTGGGCAGAGATGCTAGGATATACTACTGCTGAACTTAAACCAACCTCCATTACAACATGGGAAAAATTAGTAGATCCTGCTGATTTAGAAGAAGTAAATCGTATGCTAGACTTGCATTTCACCAAGAAGACCGATAGTTTCAGTCATACCTATCGTATGATTCATAAAGATGGACACAGTATCTGGGTTTTAGATAAAGGAAGTGTGTCTGAATGGGACGAGGATAAACCACTCAAAATGTTTGGAACACGTCTTGATGTGACCTTAGCTAAAGAAAGAGAAATGGAACTTGAATACGTATCCAATCATGACTATTTAACCGGACTATATAATCGTAGAGCTTACGAAAATTATCTTGTTCAAGTTAATCATAATGACAATTATCCTATCTGCCTCATTATGGCTGATGTTAATCAATTAAAGTATATTAATGATACTTATGGACATCAAGCAGGAGACGATCTCTTATGTAAAGTATCGCAAGTGTTAACCTTTGTTTGTAGACCACATTTCTTGGCGAGAATTGGTGGGGATGAATTTATGATAATCATCAAAAATTCCACGAAAGAGTTGACCTAATCTTTACTAAATGAAGCAAAAAAACAAATTAGCCAAACCAAAATTGAAGGTCATAACATTTCCGTCTCTTTTGGTACTTCCTGTACAAAACATCATTCTGAAGCGATGGAAGAACTCATTCGAGTAGCTGAGATTAAAATGTATGAAGAGAAAGACGAAATAAAAAAACGCATCGGGAAGTCTTAATCAACGAACTATGTTATAATAAATAAGAAATGATAGATAGGAGGACAAATCTATGTTAAATGAAAAAGTCTCAAAATTACTAAACGAGCAGATCAATAAAGAAATGTTTTCAGCGTATTTATACTTAGATATTGCGAATTTCTATGCGAACAAAGGATTAACTGGTTTTCAAAACTGGTATAATATCCAAGCGAAAGAAGAAATGGATCATGCGTTACTATTTATTCAATACTTGCAAAATAATGATTTTGCAGTAACACTTGAAAAAATAGATAAACCTACAATAGTTTATGAAAATTACCTTCAACCACTCAGAGAAGCTTATAATCATGAGTTATTTGTTACGGATTCAATTAATACGATTTTTACAGCAGCTACAAGTGTGAATGATTATCGTACACAACAATTCTTACAATGGTTCGTGAAAGAACAAGGAGAAGAAGAAAAAAATTCTCTTGAGTTAATTAGCAAATATGAATGGGCTCAAAATAATCTTTATCTTCTTGATCAAGAATTAGCATTAAGAGTTTATACAGCACCATCTTTAGTTCTATAATAATAAAAATGGCGATTCTAAATGAATCGCCATTTTTTTTTATTTGATTTCTCTAATTATAAACTCATTGTCATAATCAATTTCATATTGATGATTTGGTTCAATCTTGGAGGATATAATCGCTCTGGCAACTAATGTCTCAATATGTTTTTGAATATATCTCTTAATTGGTCTAGCCCCATATTCAGGGTCAAATGCATCTGTAATGATTTGTTTTTTAGTTTTTGCAGTGTAGAAGATAACAATATTTTTTTCTTTGACTCTTTCGCTTAACTCTTTTAACATTTTCTCAGTAATTTTTACTTGAGTTTCATAGTTAAGTGGATTAAAAATAACAATTTCATCAATTCGATTGATAAATTCTGGTTTAAAAGTTTTTTTAACCAGTGACATTACAAGTTCTTTTGGATTTTCATTTTCTTTTGTTAGGTAGTCGCTACCAAGGTTCGATGTCATGATAATGATTGTATTTTTGAAATCAACGACTCTACCCGCGCTATCGGTTAACCTACCATCATCCAGAATTTGTAACAAAACGTTAAATACTTCAGGGTGTGCTTTTTCAATCTCATCAAATAGGATAATTGAATATGGTTTTCTACGAATCGCTTCAGTTAATTGACCACCTTCATCATAACCGACATATCCTGGAGGGGCACCGAGGAGTCGTGATACCGAGAATGATTCCATATACTCACTCATGTCGATGCGGACAATATGATGTTCGCTATTAAATAGTTGTAGTGCTAAAGACTTTGCGACCTCTGTTTTTCCTACCCCAGTAGGACCAAGAAACATAAATGATCCAATCGGTCTTGATTCGTTTTTGATACCAGCACGCTGTCTAATAATCGCTTCACTAATTAAATCAATGGCTTCATCTTGGCCGATAACTCGTTTTTTAAGTTCATCATCTAAATGCAGCAACTTCTCAATATCTCCTTGCATCAGTCTAGAAACAGGAATTCCGGTCCACTTAGAGACAATCGATGCGATATCACTTTCGGTAACAAATTCGCTGACAAGTTTATTTGTACTGTTCTCTTGATAAGCAAGAATCTCTTTCTCTAAACCTGGGATTTTCGAATATTGGAGTTCTGCAGCTTTCGAGTAATCAAAATCATTAAGAGCATTTTGAAGTTGATTTTTTAATAATTCAAGTTGTTCTTTCTTTTCCTTAATTTTCTTTAGCTCTCTTTTTTCATCTTCCCATTCTTTTCTTAAATCTTCTTCAGATGATTTATGTGATTCAAGTTCAGTTTTTAGAATCTTTAGACGATTTTTACTCACTGCATCACTCTCTTTTTCAAGAGCTCTTTTTTCAATTTCTAGTTGCATAATCTTTCGTTGTAAAGTATCAAGTTCGGCTGGCATTGAATCAATCTCCAATCGAATTGAAGCACAAGCTTCATCGATTAAGTCAATTGCCTTATCTGGCAAAAAACGATCTGTAATATATCGATTTGCTAAAGTTGCTGCAGCGATGATTGATCCATCACTAATGTGAACACCGTGATGCGCTTCAAACCTATCTTTAAGTCCTCTTAAGATAGATATGGTATCGTCGACTGTTGGTTCATCAATGGTTACTTTTTGGAAACGTCTCTCTAAAGCATTATCTTTTTCAATATATTTGCGGTATTCATTCAGTGTTGTAGCACCTATACAATGTAATTCTCCTCTTGCGAGCATTGGTTTCAGCATATTGGATGCATCCATCGCTCCTTCAGTACGTCCAGCCCCAACAATCATATGAATTTCGTCAATAAAAAGGATAATTTCTCCCTCAGAGTCTTTGATTTTTTTGAGGACTGCCTTGAGTCGTTCTTCGAATTCACCACGGTACTTTGCGCCTGCGAGTAGACTCGCTAAATCAAGTTCGTAAATCATTTTATTTTGTAATCCTAGAGGCACATCTTTATCAAGAATACGTCTCGCAAGTCCTTCAACGATTGCGGTTTTTCCTACACCAGGTTCACCAATTAAAACAGGATTATTTTTTGTTTTTCTAGACAATATTTTAATGATACGTCTGATTTCTTCCTCTCTACCTATGACAGGATCAATTTTCCCAGCTTTAACTTCATCGATAATGTTGCGACCAAATTTCTCAAGAATTTTTGGATCACTTTGATAATTTTCCATTTCTGGATTCATAAAAATCACCTCACTTTTATGTTTTCAATTTATTATAACTCTATTTGCTAGCACTGTCAATAGAGGAGTGCTAATTCGTGATAAAAGAAAAAGGGATTGCTCCCTATTTCAAATCACAAAGTAAACTGGATGGATGTTCTTTGGCTTTAACGCTACGATATTCTTTAACGATTTGACCTTCTTCATCAAGTAAGAATGTGCTTCGCTCAATACCCATGTACTTTCTTCCATACATTGATTTTTCTACATAGACGTTAAATGCTTCAATGAGTCGAGTTTCCGGATCACTGAGAAGGAGAAGATCTAAATTTTGTTTTTCAATAAAATTTTGATGTGATTTCACAGTGTCTTTACTGACGCCAATTATCTTGTATCCAAGATTCATAAAATCATCTTGAAGTCTTGTGAATTCTTGTGCTTCTAATGTGCATCCGCTTGTATTATCTTTTGGATAAAAATACAAAACCACTTTTTTGCCTTTAAAATCTCTTAGTCGATGTAATACTTGATCGCTACCCATTAATTCAATATCTAAATAATTCATACTGATCACTCCTTTATTTTAATATATCATTACTTTTTGAAAAGTACAAGTTGGTTGCGATATTCTTTTCGTTTGATTGACCATTTGTCTATATTTTGGTATAATTTTAGTCATAATCATGTCATTTGAAAAGAGGTTTACATATGGAGACATTGAAGAAACAACTTGTCATTATCGGAGCAGGGCCAGGTGGATATGTCGCTGCACTTCATGCCGCAAAAAAAGGTGTTCAAGTAGCTTTAATCGATGAATTATATATTGGAGGTACTTGCCTCAATGTTGGCTGTATACCTACGAAAGCATTAATTCATTCAACAAAGATCTTTTATCAAGCGCTACATTCAGCAGAACTAGGGATTGAACTAGAAAATGCTACTTTTCGTTTAGACCAAGCAGTTACGCATAAAGATTCTGTGATTGTCGATTTAGTGAAGGGAATCGAATTCTTATTAAAAAAATATCAAGTTGAAGTGATTCTTAGCAAAGCTTCTTTTGTTAATGACCACTTAATTCGTGTTTATCAGGACGGAATTGAAGTTTTGATTGAAGCTCAAGATATCATCATTGCGACAGGTTCAAGTAGTCGTCACTTACCGGTACCTGGTGTTGATTTAGAGAAGGTGTTTGATTCAACATCACTACTGAATAACAAAATCTTAATGAAAGACCTTACCGTCATTGGTGGCGGTATCATCGGACTTGAATTTGCATTTATGTATGCTCAAATTGGAGTCAAAGTTGAAGTGGTTGAGTTTTTAGGACAAGTCCTTCCAATGATTGATAAAGATGTTACTTTAAGACTTCATCGATATATCAAACAATTAGGAATCAATTTAAATCTTAATAGTGGCGTTACAAAAATCGAACAATTAGAAGATGGACGTATGAGAACTTATTATACTCAAAAAGACGTTCTGAAATATGTAGACTCAGATTATGTACTAGAAGCGGTTGGAAGAAGCCCGAATTTACAATCCTTAGCGCTGGAAAATACATCTATTGAACATACAAAGTACGGAATTATTGTCGATGAAACGATGAAAACAAATGTTGATCATGTTTATGCTATTGGGGACGTAACAGGAAAAATGCAACTAGCACATGTTGCATCTCATCAAGCCATAGTCGCCGTGGATCATATCCTTGGAAAGGTATCTTCAATGAAATACGACGTTGTTCCAAGTGTTATCTTTACAACACCGCAGATTGCTTCAGTAGGATTCAATGAACAACAACTTACCGAGAAAGAAATACCATATTCAGTTCAAAAAGTACCATTCTCAGCCAGTGGACGAAGTTTAGTAGAAGGTACGAGTACTGGGTTTATTAAATACCTTGTGTCTGAAAATCAAGAAAAGATTCTTGGAGCAACGGTTTTTGGCGATGATGCAGAACATCTTATTAGCGCCATTACAATGATGATGACCAATCATCTTTCTTTTGAAAAAATCAAAGAAACAATCTTTGCTCACCCAACAACACAAGAGTTAATTCATGAAAGTGCTCTTGGATTTTTGAAAGAAGCAATTCATTTCGTTGAATAATAATTTATGACATTGTTTGACATTATAAAATGTACGTTTTATAATGAGTTTAAATTGGAAGGGAAGAAGACCCATGGTATATTTAGATTATAGTGCTACGACACCCGTAAATCCTCATGTTTTAGAGCAATTCACTAAGAATACAGTTCGTTTTTTTGCCAATCCAAATTCTATGCACCGATTAGGACAAGCTGCACTATTTGAGATTAATAAAGCAACTGAATCTATATTGAATCTTTTCGGGCTTGATGACCACGAGTTAATCTATACTTCTGGCGCAACAGAAGCGAATAATCTAGCCATCAAGGGATATTGTATGAAACATCAAGAAGAAGGGAAACATATCCTTGTATCTCCTTATGAACATTCCAGTGTTGTCAGTGCTTTTAGACAATTATCGGATCTTGGTTTTGATATCGATGTAATTGAAGCGACAAAAGATGGTTTAATTACACCTGATTTACTGAAGTCCTATATTCAAGAAGATACAATTTTTGTATCCATTGGGGCAATTAATAGTGAAACTGGTGTTTCTCAGGATATTGAAGGAATTGCTTCTTTTTTAAAGAACTATCCTCATCTCGTATTTCATACAGATGCAACACAAGCCATTGGAAAGAAAAAATACAATTTGAATGATGTTGATATGATTAGTTTAGCTGCGCATAAGTTTTATGGTATGAAAGGGATCGGCTGTTTACTTCGAAAAAAGAGTGTTTTGATTGAATCTCAAATTAGTGGTGGACATTCATTATCAATCTATCGTAGTGGTACCCCAGCTACACCCCTAGTATTATCATTAAAAGACGCACTTCAAGAAATTATGGCTACTTTCGATCAAGATTTGACTTATGTGACAAGGTTGAATAATTTACTTGTATCATCCTTAAAAAAACTTCCTCAAATTACGATTAACTCAACAAAGGATAGCGTTCCTCATATTCTTAATATATCAATATTAGGTCACAATTCTTCTGATGTTCAATCTTTCTTAAGCGATCAAGATATTTACGTATCAACACAAAGTGCATGTAGTCAAAATTCATCATTCTCTCAAATCATTTTTAAGATGACCGGGGATGAAGCACGTGCTCGTTCAAGTATTCGAGTTTCATTATCGCGATTAACGAAAGAAGAGGAAATAGAACGATTCATTCTTGCTTTAAAGGAGCTTTGCCAATGAAAATAGTCCGATTCACTGCAATGTGGTGTAGTAGTTGCTTGATTATGAAAAAAAGATGGAAAAAAGTACTTCCTGATTTTGATGTAGAACTGATAGATTTTGATTATGATGAGGATGTTATTGAACGAGACAAATATCAAGTCGGAAATATTCTTCCAGTATTGATTGTCATCGATGAATCAAACCAAGAAGTCGCAAGAATTGTTGGTGAGATGAAAGAAAAAGTCCTTGAGGAGTCGCTAAGAAAGGTCATTTTATGAAAAAATACTTAAAGATATTACTTGCCGTTATCACGATATTTATCACCTTTGGGTTAAGTGTTTCATCGATCATGGCTGAAAATCAAATTACACTCTATTTCTTTTATGATGATGCCTGTGTACATTGTTACCAAGAAGGACTAGTATTAGATAATATTGAGTCAAACTACGACAATGTTGTTATTCATCGATATGAAATTACTTCCGACGCAGGAAATGCCGATCTATTTGAAAATGTGAAAGCCATCTTTGATAATGAAGGGGTTTTAGCACCATATTTGGTTATTGGTGGGGTTGCACTCAGTGGTTTTAATGACCAAATAGAATCAGATATTTATACGATGATTGATTATTATCAAAACAATGAAATGGTTGATGTTGTCGCAAAATATCTCCAAAACGAAGATATTTTAGCAACGGATATATTGAATATTGAAGACTTTCGTTCAAGTCAAGTAACGCTGCCTATTCTTGGAACAGTCAACCTCGATGAATTATCTTTGGGTATTGCGGCTGTAGTGATCGGGTTTGTCGATGGATTTAACCCTTGCGCTATGTGGGTGTTAATTTTCTTGATTACACTATTGATTAGGGAAAAGAATCGCAAGAAGATGTGGTTCTTAGGCGTTGCATTTTTATTAACCTCTGCCGTCATGTACTTCCTTGTGATGGCTGCTTGGCTCAATATTGCGATCCAAATTTCAACTGTTATCTGGATACGCATTATCATTGGTCTGTTTGCGATTGGGTTCGGATTATACCACCTGATAAAATATATACAAAGCTTAAAGAAAAAAGATATTGGTTGTGAAGTAACGACTGAAAATCAAAAAATAAAAATCCTTGAAAAAGTCAAAAAAGTCGTTTTAGAAAAGAGTATATGGATAGCACTTATTGGCATCATGGCGCTCGCTGTTTCTGTCAATTTGGTTGAACTGGCATGTAGTGCAGGACTGCCTTTGCTGTATACACAAATATTGGCATATAACCACCTACCTATGGCATCGTATTATGGCTACATTGGATTGTATATTTTATTTTTCTTAATTGATGATATTGTTGTCTTTGTTATAGCGATGATTACATTTGAAGCGACAGGAATATCAAATAAATACTCCCGAATTTCTACTGTTGTAGGAGCAATCATTATGCTAGTGATTGGGGTTTTATTAATCTTTTTCCCAAATATAATTATGTTTAATTTATAACCCTTTCAAAAGAAAGGGTTTTTAAATGCATTATCAAGACTGCTTATGCAAATATAGCGTATAATGATAGTGTATAAGAGGGGTGTTATTTTGAATCTAAAACCGATTATTGATAGTATTTTCAAAAGTTACCGGTTATTACCGATTGAAAAAGATCATTGTTCTTGTAGGCTGCCTTCGAATAGTGAAATCAAAGACATTGTTATGTTGTCGAAAGAATTGCTTTTCCCTGGTTATTTCAGTAAAAGAACTGTCGATGTTCATGGTGATTACCGTTATACAGCAAAAATAATTAAGAAACTTCATAAAAAATTAAAAGACCAAATATCGACTGCTTTATTATATCTAGCAGATAGTTCAAAGGATAAGGATATTAAGAAAAAATCTTGTTCTTTATGTGTTGAATACATTAAACTCATCCCATCAATCAGAGAAACATTGCACACTGATTTAGAAGCACATTATTTAAGTGATCCAGCAGCTTTTAATAAAGATCAAATCGTCGTTAGCTATCCAGGATTTTACGCAATCACTGTACATCGTTTGGCACATGCACTTCATCTTCTTGGCGTTCCTGTATTACCAAGGATGATGTCGGAATTTGCTCATCGAGAAACGGGCATTGATATTAATCCAGCAGCTGAGATTGGTGAATACTTCTTTATCGATCACGGAACTGGTGTCGTGATTGGTGAAACGACAACGATTGGCCGAAATGTAAAAATATATCAAGGGGTTACTTTAGGTGCTCTCTCGCTTCGCGGAGGGCAAAACTTAAAAGGAACGAAAAGACATCCGACCATCGAGGATAATGTCACTATTTACTCTGGCGCTTCCATTCTTGGAGGAAACACGGTAATTGGCGAAAATTCAACCATTGGAAGTAATGTCTATATAACAGGTTCACTTCCAGCGAATAGCAGAGTATCGATAAAAGTACCAGAATTAGTAATAAAAACATATACAAAGAAAGAAGATGAAAAACATGTTGTATAATTCTATCGTTGAAACGATTGGGAATACACCACTCGTTCGACTTCAAAATTTGGAAAAGAAATTTAATACCTTGGCAAAGTTATATGCGAAAGTAGAGTTTTTTAATCCAGGAAGTTCTGTGAAAGACCGAATTGCTAATAATATGATTAAAGATGCGGAAGCCAAAGGCTTGTTAAAAAAGGGATCTACAATCATTGAACCTACCAGTGGAAACACAGGAATAGGATTAGCGCTGATTGGAGCTGCGAAAGGTTACCAAGTGATTTTAGTTATGCCAGATACCTTATCTGTTGAACGAAGAAAAATCATGAAAGCTTATGGAGCTAAACTTGTTTTAACAGAAGGTGCCAAAGGAATGAAGGGGGCAATCGCAGAAGCAACGCGATTATCAAATGAAACTCCAAATAGTTTTATGCCTTATCAATTTGAAAATCCTGCGAATCCTGCAGTTCATTACGAAACAACCGGACCAGAAATCTGGAAAGATCTAAATGGTGAAATTGCAGCTTTTGTTGCTGGAATTGGTACTGGTGGTACAATCAGTGGCACATCGAAATATATTAAAGAGAAAAAGAAAGATTTATACGTTGTAGGAATTGAACCTGAGGGTTCGAAAGTCATTACAGAAGGAACTCCTGGTCCACATAAAATTCAAGGGATCGGTGCAGGATTTATTCCAAAAACGCTTGATACAGAAATATATGATGAGATATTCATTGTAAGAGATGAAGAAGCGTTTGAATACGCAAGATATTTATCCTTATATGAAGGAATCTTTTCTGGAATCTCAGCGGGTGCTGCGCTTAAAACTGCAGTTGACATAGCTTCGAGAGAAAGATTTGCAGGGAAGAATGTCGTCTTTGTAATCCCAGATACTGGAGAACGTTATTTATCCACCCCATTATTTGATGAAAAGTAGTATCTAAAGATACTATTTTTTTATAATCAATTGAAAACGTTTTCATTAAAATAACTAGCACTCATCTATTGACACTGCTAACAGAAGTGATATAATATAATTAGCACAAGAGGAAGTAGAGTGCTAATATAAGATATATTTAATGGAGGTATATGATGAGTAATATTGTAAAAAGAACAAGTGAGTTCCCTTTGTTAGATGATTTCTTTGGAGATTTCTTTGCGAAACCAGTTTACAGAAGTAATAGTTCTTGTATGAGAACGGATATTCAAGAAGTAGAGAATGGTTATACACTAGATATTGATGTTCCAGGATTTGGAAAAGAAGATATCAAAATCAGTCTTGAAAATGGATATTTAACTGTTGAAGCTAAACATACAGAAGAAAAAGAAGACAAACAAGCACATTACTTACGCAGAGAAAGATTTTTGGGAAGCGCCGCAAGAAGTTATTATGTTGGTGATGACATTGCTAAAGAAGACATCAAAGCAACTTACGAAAAAGGAATCTTGAATTTATTCATTCCTAAACAAGGGACAAACGTAAAATCAAAATCTTACATCACGATTGAATAATTAGAAAGAAGTGCCACAATAACGTGGTGCTTTTTTTTATTCTTTCAAGATATTCTTTTAGTAGAATATCTTTTTTTGTCTATGATTATGTTATAATGGATAGTAAAAAGAGGGATGTTCATGTTAAGTATTTTAAAGCCTTACTTAAGCAACAATTCAAACATCATAATATTAACAGAACGAGATAAAACTAGACTAATTGAGGAAATGAACCAGTCCCATTTTTTTTGTTATGCAAAACTTATGTCAGTTCAGGATGTTTCATTACGTTTTTCAAATGAATATTATCTATACTGTGAAGAGCGGTTTGGACTAAGCCCATTAATCAGCAATGCTTTTAGAACAGAGTTAAATTTCATTGATTTAGATCAAAAGTATCAATCGAAGAAGTTACAAGACCTTCAAAACTATTATCAATCACTACATAACGATTCCATCATTCAACAACCCAATCCATTATTGTTTTTTGGAAAAAAAGTCATTGTGGTCGATTTAATAGAACGCATCCCTTTTCTTGATCTTCAAGGAATCTCATATGAAACCATTACAGTGATGAATCAAGAAAACTTTCGTCCTAGATTAATCACCGTCAACAATGATGTTGAGATGATTCATCAAGCAATGGAAGAAGTATGTTCACTCTTATTTGAAGGCGTTTCACCTGAACATATATACCTTCTTAACGCGAAGTCATCAGATTTATTTGAAATTAAAAAATATCTTTTTGATGCAAATATTCCATTTGCGATTCATTCGAGACAACGAATTGATATGTTTCCGTTATATCTTTCATTTATTCATGACTTAAAACAACTTTCCTATGAAACTGCAGTTCATAACCTTCTTGAAAGAGAGTGCAGTGTTCAAGAAGTTCAAATACGTTCAGCTATCCTTCAAATACTTGCGTTTTATGACGAAGAAAAATATTTATCGCATCCAACTTGTTTCTTCTATGAATTACAGAAACTAACTATTTCGAGTGCAAATTTGACAAATGCCTTAACGATACTACTCGATGACACGACAAGTCTAAACAGTGAAGATTATGGGATTGTGCTGCATTTTAATGAAGGTTTGTATCCTAAAGTTAAAATAGATGATGATTATATAAGAGATACTGAAAAAGAAGAATTAGGAATGAGAACAACATCCTTCTGTAACCAAACACGTCATAAAGAAGCGAGTTATTTTTTGTCAAGTAGTTCAAACATACAAGTGATTCACTATAAGAATGATCTGACAACAACATATCAGTTACCTGAACTAGGACTTGAATTTGTTAAAGATTCAATGAAAGAATCTTCTCTTTATACAATCTATCCTACGATGGAGGATTACTATCAACTATACTTAGGGAACAAAATTGACAAGGAACTTTATCATCCCAAATTCCAAGGAATTCATTCCTCTACTTTGGATCTATTACTTGCGAAAAATATCCATTTATCACAGACATCACTCAATGTCTTTTTTGAATGTCCTTTCCACTATTTATTAACTTATTTGTTGAAATTTGACAGTTTTGAGACGACATTTTATTTATATTATGGAAATGTTATTCATAAATTAATTGAACAATATACAAAAAAAACTCCGACAGATTATCATCAACTTCTACTGGATTATCAAAAAGATTTTCCTGAGGAGGAAATCTATAAGTTTAGTCTATATATGCCGATACTAGAACAACGACTACAGGATTTGGAAGCAGTAATGCCTGAAATTTCATTCGATGAAACATTCTCTGCAAGCGAGTCAGAAGTATCGCTAGGGTACCATCATGAACTCGATACTAGGTTTATCATGATTGGAAAGATTGACCAAGTATACTTATACACTGATAAAGACCAAACATATGCAATTATTGTTGATTATAAAACGGGAAATACTAGTTTTGACTATGAACAGATCACTTCCTTAAAACAGATTCAATTGCTCATGTATTATTACCTATATTTACATGAAAAAAGACAAGATGGGCATGAAGTTGGTGCAATGTATTACCAACAGGTTCACTTAAAAAGACAAAAGAGAATTGATGAAGGTTATAAATTAAGTGATTATGCCTATGATGGGATTACGATTGAATCATCTGTCGCAGAGCAAATTGTAACTCACGCAAAAGTAAGAGGAATTAAAGTAAAAAATGATGGTACATTTTCTGAGACAAAAAGACTCTTTTCAAAAGAAGATATGAGAAACATCATCCAACAATTAGATCAAAAAATTACAGATACTATTCTTCAAATTAAAAATGGTCAGTTTGACATTACACCATATCCAGTAACACCTGGGACGAAAAAATCACCTTCTTGTGAATATTGTCCATATAAAAACATCTGTTATCTAGAAAGTAGTGTTCAATCCGTGTTCAGTGTAGATGATGAGGAAGAGGGTGATTACAGTGGAATTTACGAAAGCGCAGAATGATGCGATTTTTACTCGTGGAACCAATATCCTTGTAAGTGCTGGGGCAGGATCTGGAAAAACTGCAGTGTTATCACAACGTGTGATAGAACGTTTGAAAGAAGGGTTGAATATTGATGAGTTTGTCATCCTTACCTTTACAAAAGCTGCCGCAGAAGAAATGAAAACGAGAATTAAAAAGAAGATAAAACTTGAACCAACGCTTCTTACGCAACTGGTAAGACTAGATAATGCAATGATTTCGACCTTTGATAGTTTCTGTTTGAGAATTGTGAAAACCTATGGTTATTATAATGGAATTCCTAGTGATATACATCTTACAGATGCACTCATTGTTCAAACGTTGAAAGAACAAGTATTTAATCAAGTATTAGAAGAAGCTTATCATGAAAGCAATCCTAAGTTTATCTCTACGTTGTCATTGTTATTTGACAAAGGTGATCAAACTTTAGTCAGCGGATTAAAGAAGTTTATCAATTTGCTTGAACGGATTCCGCTACCGATTAATTATTTGAGAAATTATCAAAATCAATTTTTCACAGACGACTTTGAACAAAAAATCATTGGTGATTTCTTTTCTCTACTCCAAGAAGAAATCACAGACATTTATCATTCCTATCTTCCGTTCAAAGAAGAATTCTATATGATAGAAGATAAAATCAAACAGTTTTTTGAAACTTATGACATCATTATTTCCAATTTAAAATCGAGAGAAGCTGATGATCTTTTATCTTATATCCAAACAATCAGTTTTCCTCGAAAACCGACACTCAAAGAGGATCCAGATTGGAATCAATCCTTTACAGAAGCCCATGATGTATTTAAAGTAGGAATTCAAAATCTGAAAAAGAAACTTAAAACGCTATTTATCGAGAAAACAGAAGACATTCAATCTAGTTACCATTTATCGACAGAACATGTGACCCTGTTTGTTGAGTTAGCGCATCGCTATTTTGAGTTACTTGAATCGACCTATTTTTCTGAATCAATTTACGATTATAATCGGATCATGAATTTAGCAATTTCACTATTTGAAGAGAATGAATTACTGAGAGATCAATTTAAAAACTCAATTAAAGAAATTATGATTGATGAATATCAAGATACGAATGATTTTCAAGAGTATTTAATGAACTTAATTAGCAATCACAATTTATTTATGGTTGGAGATATGAAACAATCCATCTATGGGTTTAGAAACGCAAATCCAGCAAACTTCCTAAGAAAATATCTCTCCTATGATAAAGATCAGCTTGGTAAGGTGATTGTATTAGATCAAAATTATCGTTCAAGAAATGAAGTCCTACAAGACATTAACATGATTTTTTCTGAATTAATGGATGAACGAATTGGTGGAATTAATTATCATGACCGTCAAGCATTAACTTTTGGCAGAGAGGCTTTTTTGAGTCATCAAGTAGAGAACTATCAAAGCGAAGTTGTTGTTTATGATAGTGTGCTAGAAAAAGAAAAGAATCGCGATTTTAATTCAAGTGAATATGAAGCTAAGATTGTCTGTGCTGACATTATTCATAAAATTAAGAATGGTTACCAAGTATTTGATACAGATGAAAATAAATTACGACTTGCATCGCCAAAAGACTTTGCGATTCTTATCGACCGTAAATCTTCATTTGACATTTATGAGCGTATTTTTCAAGAAAATGGGTTACCTATTTTAAAGGTATCTGACTCTTCATTTAGTTCTGAAGTTGAAATTTTGACAATACATCAATTGTTACGCTTTATGTTAGCTACGAACGAAACTACCTACTATAAACAATACTTTAAAACCTCTTTGTATGGGGTTCTAAGGTCTTTTGTCTTTCAAGTGGAAGATAGTAAGGCTCTTGATCTAATCGTGTCTTTAAAAGGAAATATGCAAGAGGATTTAGCAATCATATCAAACGCAATTGGTAAAGACTTTATTGAGTCATTTAAGGTGTTATATGCAGCATCGAAAATAGAACCGCTCGCGATGTTTTTTGAAACCTTTATTAATAAATTTGATTTATTCAACAAAATGCTTCAACTAGAGAATCCTCTTGATTCACAAAGAAGAGTTCATCACCTCTATCATCTTGCGTCTGAGTTAGAAGGGTATACTTTGGAATCCTTTGTCCTTTATCTCGATAAAATCTATAATGATAGTGAATTTGATATTGAATATACTCAGATGATTGACTTTTCAGAAGACAAAGTCAAATTATTATCCATCCATAAATCGAAAGGGTTAGAGTTCCCTGTTTGTTATTTTAGTGGTTTGACCAAAAAATTCAATTTTCAACCTGATAAGTCAGCTATTCTGTTTGATCAAGCCTATGGGCTTTATATCCCTCCTTATATGAATGGGTTTTATGATTCAGCTGTTAAATTATTAATGGACAGACGTTCTAAGGAATCCTTTCTGTCAGAACAAATTCGACTCTTTTATGTGGCACTTACCAGAGCAAAAGAAAAAATAATCTTTATTGTTGATGAGTCGAAGATGAAACCAATGACGCTATATAAGGATTCATTTGGTGTGATACTCCCTTCCACAAGAGAGAAGATATCCTCTTTTTCTACATTGTTAGCGATGGTTGAAGGCTTGAAGAGCAGGTATCAAACAGCGCTGATTCATTCAGATGTCTATGTTCCTGATAAACCATCCCAAGAACGCCTAACGTACCCAAAAGAACGAAAAACAATTTCTTTCGTATCAAAGAATGTTGAAATGACTCATTTTTCGAAAGAACAACTCAGTATTCCTTCAAAATCACAGATTGAAGCGATGAACTTTGGTAGTGAGGTCCATTTACAGATGGAAGCATTTCCTTGGAAAAACTATCATCAAGCTATTTCTTTAGTTGATCCAAGTTTCAAACGATACATCGAAAAATTTTATGAACGATTTGAAGAAGATATCAAAGAGTCTATCTCCATTTTACAAGAATACGCTTTTACAGAAAATAAAGAGGACAAAACTTATCATGGTGTGATTGACTTCATCATCATCAAGAAAACAGAAGTAATAGTCATCGACTACAAACTAAAAAATATCGAAGATGAAGCCTACATAATGCAGGTTACAGGATACATGGACTATTTAAAAGGTTATTTTCCAAATCACCAAATGAAAGGATTTTTATACTCGTTGATATCCACAGAAATGAAAGAGGTAAGATCATGATATTTCCAAAAGTAAAACAGATAAAGTATGGCGCTACGCTTGACAAAAACTTCAATGTATATTTATGTAAAGAAGATTTAGGTGAATCACTCCTCGAAGTAGCGAGGTTATATTTCAATGATTTTCAAGCGGATCGTGCTGTGATTTGGCAAAAAAATGATAGTTTACTAAACGATGAGTACAAACTAAGAATTGATTCGTCAATTGTGGTTGAATATCATTCCTATAGTTCTAGAGTCTATGCATTATATACACTTGATCAACTCCAAAAATCTTCATTGAATTGCACAGTAGAAATTCACGATTTTCCTGATTTAAAGACGCGAGGATTCATGCTTGATATCTCTCGAAACAAAATTCCGACGATGGAAGAAATAAAAAAACTAATTCGACAACTTTCCTACCTAAAGATGAATCATTTCGAACTCTATATAGAAGGATTTTCATTTACCGACGCCTCTTATAGAAAAGCGGATTATCGAAATTCGCTCACCAAAGAAGAATTCAAGGAATTACAACAGTATGCTTCCATTTTCGCTGTTGACTTGGTCCCAAATATGAATGGGCTTGGACATATGAGTTCATGGTTAAGTTTACCAGAATATAAACATCTTGCGGAAAAAGAAGATGGGTTTATCCAGTGGGGTAATTTCTATCAACCATCCACGATTTATCCTCAATATGAAGAAAGCTTTGATTTAGTGAAGCAGCTATATCAACCCTTAATTGAAACCGCTACGTCTCCTTATTTTCATATGAATCTTGATGAACCTTTTGAACTTGGAAGAGGAAAAAGCAAGGAACTGTCCGAACAAATCGGTAAAGGTAAAATCTACTTGTCTTGGGTTCATAAGCTATCTAGTTACGTAAAGGGAATGGGTAAAATTCCACTCATGTGGGCCGATGTGATATTCGAACACCCCGAACTAGTTAGTGAATGTCCACAAGATCTTATCTACTGTGACTGGGGATATGATCAGGGTTATCCGTTTGAGGAACATGCAAAAATATTGAGTCAATCCAATCTTTCATTTTTATTATGCCCAGGAACGAGTTCATGGAATAGTTTTACTTCTCGTTATGCTGATATGTACAAAACAACAATGGATGCGTGTCAAGTTGCAAAAAAATATCACGGTGATGGTATAATTACAACTGATTGGGGAGATCATGGGCATATCCAACCAATTCTCTTTTCGTATCTTGGAATCATCACAGCATCGCTTGAATCTTGGTATAATACAACAGATTTAGATGTCATTGAAATACTCGATACAGTATTTATCAAAGATCATTCATTAAGTGTCTTGATCTATCAACTAAGCCAATATTCAACCTTGGAAAATATTTATGTTTATAATGGCACGATGATGTTTTTCCCAATCATGTATGCGAGCCCTGACAAATCAATTCCCGTTGAAGAACGAAGCACCAAATTTCTTTCAGGACTTCATTCGCGTAAACAAAATGATGAATCCCATTTGAAGTTAAAGGAAGAATTTACTTTGCGTAAAATTCAACTTACAAAGACAGTTTCACTAGAATCGCTTGAAATATCTTTAATGATTGACATTCTACTGCTCATGAATGAGATTCATTATCATTATAATCATCAAGATTCTACTTTATTCGAACCAAGTAGAAGGATTGACGAAATAATCACAAAGCTCAAAGAAATCTGGTTAAAACGGAATCGATATTCTTATCTAGATGAGACAATCAAAAGATGGGAATCTCTTAAAGAAATCATCGAATTTCTTGGATAATATGATATAATATTTTAAAAAAAGGGGGTTGTAAGATGGATGTCATCACAGAATTAAAAGAAGCAGTAAAGCATTATCAAGTTCGTCAATATGATTTAGCCTTACCCATCTTTAAAAAGTATGCCAAACTCAAAGACCCTCAAAGTATGTATTATTTAGGTTTGATGTCCTATTATGGAAATGGGCTCAAACAAAACAGTAAAGACGCTTACCTTTATTTTGTGAAAGCAAAAGAAGAACGGATTATAGATGCATCATATATGATTGGCTTAATGTATGAATTAGGTCAATACGTCGAGCAAAACTATGAACAAGCTTATCAGTTCTATCAAGCAGCCTTTCATGAAGGACATAGTGAATCAGGAATTAAAATTGCCTACTTTTATGAACAAGGTTATTTTGTAGAAAAGAATATGAAAAAGGCCATTGAGACCTATGTGGAATGTGCTAAAAAAGATCATCCATACGCACTTTATAAAATTGGCAAAGCTTATTTAACTGGCGAAGGAATCAGAAAGAGCACAGAAAATGCACATGTATGGTTGAATAAAGCACTGCTCCAAGGTTCAACGGATGCGATGAATGAATTTCGACTTCTCGGATCGAAATCTTCAAGTGATATAAGAACAAAAGAACAACTTTTTTCAATTGGTATGGAGTTAGTCACGAATAAGCGTGAAGAGGATGCCTTTATCTATTTCGAAATTGCTTCAAATGAAGGACATAACGGCGCGCTTCATCAACTCATCGATTTAATGAAATCGTCACAGAATATTAACTATGAAAAATATTTTGAATTATTAGAAACAGGCGCGAAACGAAAAGATGGTTATTCAATCTTTCTTTTAGGCAAAGCTTATGAGCAAGGTCAGGGTTGCCTTTCTTCATTGTTAAAAGCTGAATCGTTTTATTTAAAAGCAATTGAATGCGAATACACTGAAGCGACGAGTGCACTAAAAAAGATTCGAGGTGACATCTATGAACGTTGATTCGAATCCTAAAAAATTGAATGAAATTGGTGAAAGTTATTTCACAGGCAATGGCCAAGTAAAAAATATCGAGATTGCTTTTTCATACTTTAAAAAAGCCGCTGATTTGGAAAATCCAGTCGGATATTATAATCTTGGTCGGTATTATTTTGAAATTAATCAACCAAAACAAGCATTATTATCGATGCAAAAAGCTGCAGCGTTAGGATATTCATTTGCTTATTTGGAGTTATCAAACTTTGCATTAAAAGGGATTGGTCAAAGAAAGAGCAAACAAAAAGCATTCAAATACTTACTTGAAGCAACGAAACAAGGTGAGCCGGATTCATTCCATTTGATTGCGAATTTCTATTATAAAGGAATCGGTGTTAAAAAGGATCCAAATAAAGCGTGGAGTTATTATCAAAAATCCGCTGATATGAATCATCCAGAAGGATTATATCAACTTGGAATGCTTTATCTTTCGCTAAAACAAAATAATAAGAACATGGAACAAGCTCTTCATTATCTTGATAAATCAGCGACGCTTTTGCATCCACTTGCGATTCTAGAACTCAAAAACATTTATCAAAGTAAACATCGATACTTTTCCAAAAAATCTTCAGCCTATCTAAGAGAAATGGTCTTTTACTACCAAGAACTCAGTGCAAAAGCTGGAAATATTGATGATTTGAAAGAAGTATCGATGACCTACTATTTTGGCAGTGACATTATCAAAGTAAATTACGAAAAGAGTTTAACTTATTTCACAGACCTTGCAAGTAAAAAAATCGATGTTGGATATTACGGGTTAGGACTTCATTACTTGTATCAAAAAGAAGTAAAACAAGATTTATCGAAGGCATATCAACTCTTTGAACTGGCTAAAAACTTGAATTATCCTAAAGCTTATTCAAGACTTGGCGATATCGAAAGGGCAGAAGCTGAAGATAGTGTTCATTTTGAAAAAGCAAAAGATTATTATGTTGAGGGTGCTAAACTAGGAGATGATGATGCATTACTACAATTAGGATTGCTTCATTATCGAGCGCAAGTAAAAAGTGCTACTTTTGAACTCGCATTTCAGTATATGACATCTGCATATAAAAAGGGAAATACACAAGCTGCTTATTGGCTTGGTATCTTCTACGATAAAGGGGTCGGGACAAAACGAAACGCAGCCCTTGCAAAGAAACATTTTGAAAAAGCGCTTGAACAGAAACATACTGGCGCAATTTATAAATATGCATGTTTTATGTATGATGAAATCAAAGCAGAGAAAAGATTAACGAAATCAGGACAAAAAAAGTTAACCAAAGCCTATGAAATGTTACTTGATTATTGTGACCTTGAGGATGCCTCTAAACTGAATAAAGCCTATTCCTATCAAACGATAGCGGATGCATTTGAAACTGGTTATGGCGTAAAAACAAATCCTCTAGCAGCCCGTTATTATACAGAAAAAGCGGCAGAGTTGAATTTAACAACGAGTCTCATCAAAATGTTTTTACTGCTAAAAGAGAAAGAATTAGAAAATGCTTTATCTTATCTAAATAAAGCCGTCTCGATAAATGATGATGCTGAAGCTTTCTATCAATATGGATTATTGTTCCTAAATGGCTTTCAAACCATAGAAAAAAATATTGATCGCGCAAAAATGTACCTTGAAAAAGCAGCGAAAATGGGACATAAATCAGCACTAGAAAAAATAATGATGATGTAGAGATAAAAACGAAGATGCTATTGCATCTTTTTTTTGTGATGAAATGATGAATTTTTCGAGGAATTTTATGGTGTTGAGAAGTATTTTGATTTCCAATATGATATACTATAAAAAAGAAACCTTAGGAGGTAAGAAAAATGGTTTTTCCACACAAAGAATTTGAAAAAACATCATGTAAAGATGCTAATATTGACAAAGGCTATTTAGCCGATATGTTTGATTACATCGAAAAAGAAAAACTGAATATTCACTCAATGCTACTAATTAAGGACGGTGCCAAAATATTTGACGCGTATGCTTATTCATTTGTTCCAAATCAACGCGAAGACATTTATAGTGTTTCTAAATCGTTCACAAGTATTGCAATTGGTATTTGTCAAGATCAAGGATTACTGAAAGTTTCTGACAAAGTTTTACCTTATTTTGAAAAAGATATTACTTCATCAGCTCCTGGCTATGAGTCACTAACCATTAAACATTTACTAACAATGTCTGTTGGTCAAGCTGAAGACGTATCTTCTCAATTCGTTGAAAATGCAAATCCTTATCAAATTTTCTTTAATGCACCCCTCTTGAATGAACCAGGAACAACATTTTTATATAACAATGCTGCATCGTTTATTTTATCTGCGATTGTATCAAAAGTAACGAAGTCCTCATTAAATGATTTTCTTGATAAATATCTATATCAAAAACTTGAAATCAATAAACCTCTTTGGAAAAGTATTGGAAATGTTAGCCTAGGCGCTACTGGCTTAGAACTTGCGACGATTGACCTAGCAAAATTTGGATTATTACTTCTCGATAATGGTGTTTGGAGAAATGAGGTTATCGTTTCAAAAGCATATATTGAAGAAGCGACAAAGTCACATATCTCAACAATCCAAAACGAAACCGAAAGAGATCGATATGGATATGGCTATCAATTCTGGATGAATGATTTTGGTGATTATCGAGCAGCAGGCTGGAAGAGCCAATTCATTATTGTCAATAAGAGATTCAATACTGTATTTGCAATTCAGGCATGGGAAGACCGTAATCTCGCAGTGCTGTTTTCTGACTATATTCTCCCTGCACTAGAAAAGGGATGGTTATTTGACAGCGTTTCATTAAGAGATTATATCCGTCGTTTCCATGTATCTTCGGAAAGTTTAGTAGAAGAAGAAAAAAAGACAAGAAAATAAAAATCTAAAGAAAGCGTAATCATTGATATTCGCTTTCTTTTTTTCTTGCAATTCAAATAAACCTTCGTTATAATATAGACAATAAAATAAATACGCAGAAAAGAAGAGCGACTATAAAAATCTATTAGAAGAGAGCTTGAGTATGGTGAAATCAAGCATAGAGAGTCTATAGAAGTGATGATCTTGGAGTAGTGTTGGTGAAAAGTCTTTAGTAATCAACATCGGTTTTGCCCGTTACAGCAATAGAGTATAATCGTCACGACGTACTTGAACACTGCTTTTTTTATTTCTATAAAAACTTTTTAAAAGGGTGCTCACTTTCGGTCACCCTTTTTTATTTTTGTAAAGGAGAACTTATGATTAAATTTGATAATATTACAAAAACCTATCAACTAAAAAACGAGTTATTTCATGCCTTAAATAACGTTTCATTCGAAATTAACCAAGGAGATATCTTTGGAATTATCGGAATGAGTGGCGCAGGAAAAACAACAATTTTGCATATTCTATCTGGATTACTAGAACCTACATCAGGGCATTACATCTATGAAGGTAAAAAGGTTTATCAAAAAGATGAACAGGTGATTTCATCCTTACAAAAACAAATTGGAGTTGTCTTTCAAGGCTATCAATTACTGATGCAACAAAGCGTCTATGAAAATATAGCTTTTGTACTGAAAATCAGAAAGGTTGAGCGAGAAGTAATCAGGGAGAAAGTTCTAGCCATCTTAAAGAAAGTTGGCTTAGAAGCTAAAGCAAATCAATATCCTAGTTCTTTATCCGGAGGAGAAAAACAGAGAGTAGCTATTGCTAGGGCACTAGTTATTGAGCCGAAGCTACTATTACTTGATGAACCTACTTCAGCGCTGGATTCGCTCACAACAAAAGAAATTATTGCTTTAATACGAAAGATTCATTCCGAAAATCAATTAACTATATGTTTGATTACACACGAGTTAAATGTTGCTAGATTACTAACAAATAGACTTCTTGTGATTGAAAAAGGAAAAGTTATTGAAATGAATGATACAGAGGTTCTATTTAATGACCCAAAAGAAACCACGACTAAACTTTTACTCGGAAGGGAGGTGTAACGATGAGTAATGTATTAAAATTATTAATTGAAGGTAGTATCGATACATTGCTTATGGTCATAATTTCGCTTGTACTTGCTTATATATTTGGACTATTGATTGGGATTGTCTTAATACTTACCAAGTCTGGCGGACTAATGCAAGCCCCAAGATTACACCAAATTTTATCATCCATTATTAATATAATGCGTAGTATTCCCTTTATTATCTTAATGGTTTTATTAATTCCATTTACACGATTTGTTGTAGGAACATCGATTGGAGTAAGTGGAACAATCGTACCACTCTTTATTTCTGCAACGCCATTTGTGGCGAGAATGATTGAAGCCTCACTCGAAGAAATTGACCAGTTAACCATTGATACTGTTCGTGTCTTTGGTGCAAGTAAGTTTGAAATTATATGGAATGTATATTTAAAAGAATCCATACCATCTCTAGTCCGTCAAGTCCCAATTGTCGCTATTGCGCTCATTGGATATAGTGCAATGGCAGGAGCAACTGGTGGCGGAGGATTAGGAGATATTGCAATAAGATACGGGTATTACAACTATGATACTTCTATGATGCTTTATACAATCTTAATCATCATCGTCATTGTTGAAATGTTTCAAATCATCTTTACAACACTCGCAAAAAAAATCGATAAAAAACAGAGGAGAAAAACATGAAAAAACTATTAACCATTTTTACCATCTTATTTACAGCATTTGCTCTTATTGGATGTAATTCAAAAGAGGATATAAACGATTCTACATTAGTCATTGGGGCTTCAACGACACCCCATGCTGAAATTCTTGAATATATTCGCCCACAACTAGAAGCGGCGGGATATACACTTGAAATTGTTGAATTTACAGATTATGTATTACCGAATTTAGCATTAGAAAATGAAGAACTTGACGCTAATTTCTTCCAACATGTTCCCTATTTGGAATACTTTAACGCTGAGAACGATACGCATTTAGTATCTGCTGGTGTAGTACATTTTGAACCACTGGGAATCTATAGCGGGAAATCATCCGATTTAAGTTCAATCACAACTGGAGCACAAATTGCAATTCCAAATGATTCGACAAATCGTGCCAGAGCTTTGTTGTTACTACAAGCAAATGGTATTATTACCTTAAATGAAGGAGTTGGACTTGAAGCAACAGTACTTGATATTGCATCAAATCCATATAATATTGATTTTGTAGAGATGGAAGCAGCATCGATTCCAGCTGCTTTACAAGATGTGGATTTTGGTGTGATCAACGGAAATTATGCTTTAAGCAGTAATGTCATTGATCACTTACTAGCATCTGAATCTGCTGATTCTGAAGCAGCACTTCTTTATGCAAATATCATTGCGGTTAGAGAAGGCGATGAAAATAGTGAAGCGATTGTCACGCTAGTATCGATTCTACAATCAGAAGATGTGCGTAACTTTATCACGACAAACTATCAAGGAATTGTATTACCTGCCTATATTGGATAAATTGGAAGCTCCGGCTTCCTTTTTTTCTCGACAAAATAAAAAATATTTAGTATAATAGTATTAGTTTTTAAGGAAGAAAAGAAGGAATTTTATGTCAAACACTCTTTATTACGAGGAAAGTAACTTACGCAAATCATTACGATTTGTGTTTTTTTCGTTATTTCGCCTAAATAACAAAGAGCCTTTACAACATCGTCTGGTTTATTTTTTCTTATTTATCTTTTTTCCCTTGGGAGAGGTGAACGTATGATGACAATTGGAGATTTTAATACACTTACTGTAAAAAGAGAAAGTGATATTGCCTATATTTTAACCGATGGTGTGGAAGAAATCTTTTTACACAAAAAAGAAGCACTTCGTCCTTACTTACCTGAAGAAAAAATCGATGTATTTTTATACGTTGATAATGTAGGTAGAATTACTGCTTCTACAAAAGAGCCACTTACTACTATCCAAAAAGCAGCTTTTTTAGATGTGGTTTCCGTCAATCATCAATATGGTGTATTCCTAGACAATCATTTAGTGAAAGATTTACTCTTATCACTTGATGACTTGCCTTTACAACTTGATCTTTGGCCAAAGCCAGGAGATAAGATGTTTGTATCGATGAAAGAAAAGAAACAACATTTATATGCACGCATTTTGGGTAAAAAACAAATCGCTCCGTATTTTCAACACATGGAGAAGGATGATTTAGTTGTTGGCCAAACATATGATGCATATATACAATATATCCTAGACGATGGCTATTTAGCATTTACACTCGTAGGGGAAGAAATTTATATTTCTTTTACGCAATGTCGTAAAGAATATCATTTAGGAGAACTCGTTCAAGTAAAAATATTAAAGATGAATGCCCATCATGAATATACTGGTTCAATGATTGAACAAAAAGAAAAAATGTTAAATTCTGATGGTGAAAAATTAGTCGCTTATATGGTGAATCATGGTGGCGAAATGCGTTATACTGACAAGTCAGCTGCAGAAGAAATTGCATTTGCCTTTAGCATGAGCAAAGGTGCATTTAAAAGAGCCCTTGGTTCGTTATATAAAGCAGGGAAAGTTGAACTTTCTGAAACAAAAACAATTCTAAAAAAATAAAGGAGATTAATCATGGGAAGAGCACATGAAGTAAGAGCAGCATCGATGGCGAAAACCGCTGCGATAAAAAGTAAATTATATTCAAGATTCGGTAAAGAAATTTATATGCATGCAAAAGCAGGCGGACCAGATCCTGATTCAAACTTAGCTTTAAAAAGAGCAATTGAAAGAGCAAAACAAAACCAAGTTCCTGCAGATGTTATCAAACGTAATATCGAAAAATCAAAAGGTGGCGTTGGTGAAGACTATTCTCCAGTTCGCTATGAAGGATTCGGACCAGGTGGATGCACATTAATCGTTGAATGTTTAACTGATAATGTCAACCGTACATTTGGAGAAGTTCGTTCTTGTTTCACAAAAACTGGTGGTAAATTAGGCGTTGCTGGTAGCGTAGCTTATTTATATACTTATTGTGCTTTAATCAGCGTTGAAGGAATCAGCGAAGATGAAGTGTTAGAACTAATGATGGAAAAAGGAATTGATATTACAGATATTGAATCAGAAGATGGTATCGTAACAATCACAGGACAACCTTCAGACTTAGATAACATGAAAGATGCGTTAACAGAAACAGGAAAAGAACTCAACTTCTTAGAAGATAAAGTTACTTATTTACCTGGAGATAGAATTGATATCGCACAAGAGGATCTTGATAAATTTAATCGTTTTATCGCAATGACAGATGAAATTGATGATGTTCAAGAAGTATTCCATAATATCAATTTACCAATTGAAGAAGAATAATTGAAAAGCAACGATTCTGTTGCTTTTTCTTTATCAAGATTCTTTTGATAAATATTCATTTTATGATATAATATTCTTTAGAGGTGTATAGGATGAATCTACCAAATAAATTAACAATGTTTCGTATTATCTTGATTCCAGTATTTGTCGTACTTTATATTATCAGAGACTATATTGGAAATAGCGTCTTTTATTTACTAGGAGTGGTCTTTGTGATTGCATCATTGACAGATTACTTTGATGGGAAAATTGCGAGAAGTAGAGGTCTTGTAACAACTTTTGGTAAGTTTATTGATCCATTAGCTGATAAATTATTAGTGATGGCTGCCTTACTCGTTCTATCTGATTTTTTCACTTTTGGAAGCGGATATTGGATGCCTTTTTGGGTGCCACTCGTGATTTTATCAAGAGAGCTTATCGTCACGTCAATACGTTTAGTAGCGGTTGGTGAAGGAAAGATTATTGCCGCTTCAAAAATGGGTAAATATAAGACAGCGGTAACGATGCTTACGATTACTTATTATCTCTTCCTAACAGGTTTTGCAGGAACTGCTGTATTTGATATTATCGCTATTATATTAACATCTGCCAGCATAATCTTAACAATTGTTTCGGGTGTTGATTATTTTAATAAAAACAAAAAAATTATTTTAGAATCAATTTAAAGAATCATATATCATTCTACGTATCATTTATAAGACGACCCTTAACGAGGAGGCCCAATATGGCAGATGAAAAAAGAAGGAAAAGTTTAGAAGTTGCTTTAAAAGAAATCGAAAAAGAATACGGCAAAGGTGCTGTAATGATTTTAGGCGAAGCAGAACATAATATGAATGTTGAATCCATTTCAAGTGGATCTATTGCACTAGATATTGCACTCGGTGTTGGCGGATATCCAAGAGGAAGAATCATCGAAATCTATGGTCCTGAGTCTTCAGGGAAAACTACGTTTGCACTTCATGCCATTGCGGAAGTACAAAAAAAAGGTGGGTATGCAGCGTTTATTGATGCTGAACATGCACTTGACCCAGTCTATGCAAAAGCTCTAGGTGTTGATGTGGATGCGTTAATCTTATCGCAACCAGATACTGGAGAACAAGGGTTGGAGATTGCAGAAGCACTTATTCGTAGTGGTGCAGTAGATATCGTTGTTGTTGACTCTGTAGCTGCTTTAGTTCCTGAAGCTGAAATCAGAGGTGAAATGGGAGATAGTCATGTTGGATTGCAAGCTAGACTGATGTCTCAAGCAATGAGAAAATTATCTGGTGTACTTTCTAAGTCTCAATGTATCGCAATTTTCATTAATCAAATACGCGAAAAAGTTGGTGTGATGTTTGGAAATCCTGAAACGACACCAGGCGGTAGGGCACTGAAGTTCTATTCTTCAGTCAGATTAGAAATCCGTCGTGGAGATCAAATTAAAGATGGTAATGACATCACCGGAAATCAAGCTAAAATTAAAGTTGTTAAAAATAAAGTAGCAGCACCATTTAAAAACTGTGTTGTTGATATCGTATTTGGTGAAGGAATTTCTCATCTTGGAGAAATCGTTGATTTAGCGACTGAACAAGAAATCATTAAAAAGTCTGGTTCTTGGTATGCCTATAATGATCAAAAAATTGGCCAAGGACGTGAAAACGTTAAAAAGTACTTACAAGAAAATCCTGATTTAGCAAAAGAGTTAGAAAATATCATTCGAGAAAAAGCATTCGTTAAATAGAAAACCGGTCTCCGGTTTTTTTATTTTGGTGAAAATAAAGAACTCGATAAAACAAGGAAATAATTTTTGACTAAACAGACAATTTAAGGTATAATAGAATAGAATTATGGAGTATATTCCTTGCCTCACTGTCGTGAAGCTTTGATTATATAACAACTAAATAAAACGGAGGTAATAAAATGTCACCAGTTGAGATTATTATTTCCATTTTGCTTAGCTTAGTTGTCGGTGGATTAATTGGATTCATATCGCGTGTTAGATTTGTGGAAAAAGGTTTCCAAACTGCACGTAATAAATCACAAAGTATTATTGACGATGCAAACACTCAAGCGGAAAAAATTAAAAAAGAAAAATTATTAGAAGCCAAACAAGAAATTTATAATCTAAACTCTGAAAACGATAAATTAATTAAAGAGAAAAAAGCGATGGTCTCTGAACTTGAAAACAAGTTGACCCAACGTGAAGATTTGCTAGAACGCCGTTCTGCAAATTTAGACAAACGTGAGCTTAATTTAGATCGTAAAGAAGAAGTATTGGACGAAAAGAAAATCGCTATTGAGGAAAGACAAAGCAAACTGGAAAGCATTATTCAAGAACAAAATGTAAAATTACTTGAAATCGCTAATTTTACAGAAGAACAAGCAAAACAAGTTATCATGGAACGAGTAGAAGATGAGATGGCAGTTGAAATCGATAAGTATATTCGTGAACAAGAAGAACAAGCAAAACAAGATGCCCAAAAAATGGCAAAAGAATTAATTACTCAAGCTATTCAAAAATATGCACAAGACGTTACTGCAGAAACCACAGTATCGGTTGTGAATTTACCAAATGATGAAATGAAAGGTCGAATTATTGGTCGTGAAGGTCGTAATATTCGTACCATTGAAGCATTAACTGGTGTTGACTTAATTATTGATGATACACCAGAAGCAGTCGTTCTTTCTGGATTTGATCCAGTCAGAAGAGAGATTGCGAAAAAAACCATTGAGACTTTAATTACGGATGGAAGAATTCATCCAGCGAGAATTGAAGAAATTGTTGATAAAACTAGAGTTGAAGTGGATCAATTCATTCGTGACATGGGTGACAAAGCAATCTTTGAAACCGGTGTTGGTAGAATGCATCCAGATTTAGTTAAATTATTAGGTAGAATGCATTTTAGAACCTCCTATGGTCAAAACGCACTTCGCCATTCGATTGAAACATCATTCCTAGCAGGAAAACTTGCTGTAGAACTTGGTGAAAATGAAGTTATTGCTAAAAGAGCTGGATTACTTCATGACATCGGTAAAGCTGTTGACCATGAGATGGAAGGAAGTCATGTTGAAATCGGTATTCAGTTAGCCAATAAGTATCATGAGAATATCGCCGTTGTCGATGCCATCAGTTCTCATCATGGTGATGTAGAACCTAAAACAATTATAGGTGTACTCGTCGCTGCTGCAGATGCTTTATCTGCCGCTAGACCAGGTGCAAGATCAGAATCGCTAGAAAATTACATTAAACGTTTAACTCAACTTGAAGAAATTTCTACTTCTGTTCCTGGCGTTGAACAAGCATTTGCTATTCAAGCTGGTAGAGAAGTTCGCGTTATTGTAAAACCAAATGAAATTGATGATCAAAAGGCACATTTAGTCGCTAGAGAGATAAAAACTCAAATTGAAGAGAAACTAAGCTATCCTGGTACGATTAAAGTAACCGTGATTCGCGAGACACGCGCTCAAGATATTGCAAAATAAAACATAGCCTTCCCACCTAGGGAAGGCTATCAATTTTTAGAGGTGAAAGATGAGAGTATTATTTGTTGGAGACGTCTATATGGAAAAAGGAAGAGAAGCCTTTGATAGATTTTATCCAGAAGTTAAACAAAAATATCGTCCAAATATTGTTATAGTAAATGGTGAAAATATTGCGAATGGGAATGGAATTACTGAACCAATCTATAAAGATTTGATGACAAAAGGCGTTCATGCTATTACTTTAGGTAATCATGCTTTTTCACGTAAAGAAGCTGAAAAAGTGTTGTCCTTACCCAATGTATGCCGTCCTGCAAACTATGGTAAAGGAACCATTGGTAATGAATATGTAACGATTAACTATAATTCAAAAAAAATCACAATTATCAATATGTTAGGCCGAGTCTTTATGAGAGATCAAATCGACAGTCCTTTCACGAAAATGGATGAATTATTATCTCAAATTGATAGTGATTATATCTTTGTGGATTTTCATGCTGAAGCAACAAGCGAAAAATATGCTTTCATCAACTACTTAGATGGTAGAGTCAATGCCGTTGTGGGTACGCATACCCATGTTCCTACTGCAGATAATCAAAAATTTCCAAAAGGAACGCTCTATATCACAGATGTAGGCATGACTGGCGTAAGATATTCTATTATCGGTGGTGAAATCAAACAAGGAATCAGAAAATTCTTATCTGGTGTTCCAGAAAGAGTCTTACCAGAAAGCACTGGTCCTTTACAATTTAATGCAGTACTACTTGATTTAGAACAAAAAACAATTGAACGCATCAATTTAGTTGAGTAGATTTTTAACTCATATAATTTGAAAACACTTATAAATTCAGTTATACTAGAACAGGTGATTATCATGAAAGAACAAGATTTTACTTTACCCGTTTTAAAAGACGCTAGGAAAAGAACAAAAAATGAAACAACTGTGGTCGAGTACGCCTTAAAGGAGGAAGACCTTTCTTTAGGCATTGGTAAAAAGTATTTCATCCAAACGCATGGATGTCAAGGAAACCTCGCTGATACTGAAAAAATGAAGGGTTTATTAGAAGAAGTTGGGTTTGAAGAAACCCTTGATGAAGAACTCGCAGATCTTATTATCGTCAATACCTGTGCGATCCGTGAAAATGCAGAAAACAAGGTATTTGGTGAACTAGGAAGATTTAAACATTTAAAACTTCAAAAACCTGATTTAGTTATCGCTGTCGGTGGATGTATGTCTCAAGAAGAAAATGTTGTCGAAAGACTATTAAAAACATATCGACAAGTAGATATTATTTTTGGAACGCATAATCTCCATCAATTAATCGAGTTTTTAAAAATAGTGATGATTGAAAAAAGAAGAGTTGTCGAAGTTTTATCTTTTGAAGGAGATATCGTAGAAAATGTACCTTCTTTACGGGATAGCAAATACAAAGCATGGGTAAACATTATGTATGGCTGTGACGAATTCTGTACTTATTGTATCGTCCCCTATACAAGAGGAAAAGAACGCTCTAGAAAACCTGAACATATCCTAAAAGAAGTGCAAGAATTAGCAGATAAAGGATATCAAGAAGTGACTTTACTTGGTCAAAATGTTAATTCATATGGTCTTGATTTTCAAGACAGTACTTATCGATTTGCAGATTTGCTTTCTGATTTATCTAAAATTAATATTGCACGTATTCGTTTTACAACATCTCATCCAAAAGATTTTTCAAGTGAGATAATCGATGTATTAGCAAGTGGAAAGAACTTAATGCCTTACATTCACCTACCAGTGCAATCAGGAAGTAATAAAGTTTTAAAAGCGATGAATCGTAAATATACAAAAGAAATTTATTTACAAGTCATCAACGAGATCAAATCAAAGATTCCTGGTGTTTCAATAACAACTGATATTATTGTTGGCTTCCCTGGAGAAACTGAAGAAGATTTCTTAGAAACATTAGATTTAGTGAAACAATCAGGATTTGAAGGAGCTTATACTTTTGTATTTAGTCCAAGAAAAGGGACTCCTGCAGCTTCATTTGAAGATCTTACTTCCAAAGAAGAAAAGAAACAAAGGCTTTATCGTTTAAATGAACTGATTAATGAAGGATTTAAAGAAGGGAACAAAAGATTCCTTGGTGAAACTGTTGATGTACTTGTGGACGGATTATCGAAAACAAAAGATGAATATTATAGCGGTTATACCCCACATAACAAATTAGTTCATTTTAGTGCAAGCGAGGATTTAATTGGGAAAATTATCAAAGTTAAAATCACTGAAGCAAAAACATGGAATTTAGTAGGAGAAGTCGTATGACAAATTTCGACGAAATTGTGTCTTTGATCAAACAATTAGATAGTTTTAAGCAATTGATTGCGATCAAAACGAAAATTGAGGAAGATCAAAAATACCTTGATTCATACCAAGATATTCTTGCTCTTCAAAAGGAAGTAGTCAAGTTAGAATACTATGAACGAAGTCAAGAAGCAAGAGCAAAAAGAGAAGAGTATCTAGCAAAACTAGACGCATTTAAAAATGAAGTCATCGTACTAGATTACTTAAATCAAATTGATGAGTTTAGTAATTTTATACATGAACTTGAAAACATAATTAACCAAACGATATAAAGATAAATCACCAAATTTGTGAACTTCCTCATTTGGTGATTTTTATTTACACGATTCATGCATAAGAATAGGATTTTTAGCGATTAAAAAAATGAAAATAAAAAATTCAAGGAAATCGCTAAATTTTCGAACGAATCTATTGAAATTGTTTTCAAGATATAGTAGTATAATACTATATCAAATAGAAAAGAGGAATTGATTATGAGTAAATTTAAATCTATAGACGAATATTATGCTTACTCAAAAACATTATCTGTCATTCCAACCGAAGATATTATTAGTTTGTTAGAAAGTTCAAAAATTAAAATACCTTTTTACGTTCATCGCTTCATTTTACGTGAAACGATCTATCCTAGAGTATTCCAAACGAAATTATACACAACCTATTCTGATGAATTAAAATACCGATTAAGAGGATATAATGATTATTCAATCTATTTACTTGAGAAACTAGTAAAGGATTATAATCTTGATTTTGATGCGGCAAAATACAAAGAAAACTTTTTTAACTTCTTATTCTTAAATAAAGAGTTATATAACATTAAAAATTCTTTTCTTGATGAATTAGATAAACTTAAATACAAGTATACTGTTGATTTTGAGAAGATCAAATATCAAGATTTTATCAACCAATTCACGAAAGTTCTTTATGAACCTAGTGGATATTTAGATGGGGTAAATCTCAAGATATTAAAAGACGTCCTTGTTCACTCTTGTACCTTAGGTGATTTACGTGGCCTTGGTGAAAAATATGGAGTAAAGATACCAAGACGTATTAATAAAACAAAATTAGTAGAAATCTTAGCTGCTCGTTTTAGATTAAGTGCAGATGAAACTCTTTTACTGAATGAGAAAAGCGTATTAGAACTTGAAATCTATGCGAAAGAAAAAGGATTTAACATATCTATCGATCTTAAAAAATCTGATATGGTTGAATATTTAATTTTTGATCTTAAGATGTATCATAAAGAAATTGTAAAAGATAATCATTCCTATCTTATCCCACTCGTTAGTGACTTAGATTCTGTCAAGATTGATACAATCTCTTTTGAAACGAATGATCAAGATATTCCAGTTCAAGAAGTACAGGAAGAAGAGACCCCAGTTGTAATTGATTCTCAGCCTGAGGAAGAAACGCCTGTAGTTGAACCAGTCAAAGAAGTCAAAGAGGAAGAAGTTCTTGAAACAGTGGTAGCCCCAGTTGCTAAAGAAGAAAAAGTGGAACCAATCGTAGAAGTTGAACCACTTAAGGAAAAAGAAATTAAGGTTGAAAAAGAAGAAACAAAAGAAATTCTTCCAATTCTCCCTCCGAAAGATTCTCTCTCAGTAACGGATGAAGAAAAAGAATTGCTTGATGAAAAAATAAATATGATTATTAAAAAGTATAAAAAGCGTCGTAGAACACGCCGCGTCTTACTTGTCATATTATTTGTATTCTTGCTAGCGATACTCGGATTTGTAGGCTATTCATACCTTTACTATACAAATCTTCACCCTGGTGAATTGCCTTTCGGTATTCCAGTGTTTTGGTAATATAATACTTTATAAGATTTAGGTGATGGCTTTGAAAGAAATAAACGCGTCGGTTTATACACCCATGATGCAACAATATTTAGAAATCAAAAAAGACTATACAGATTTTATAGTCTTTTTTCGGCTAGGCGACTTTTATGAAATGTTCTTTACCGATGCAGAAGTTGCATCCAAAGAACTGGAAATTGTTTTAACTGGAAGAGATGCAGGTCAGCCTGAAAGAGTTCCAATGTGTGGCGTTCCTTATCATGCAGCTAATCTATATGTTGAGAAATTAGTTGAAAAAGGCTATAAAGTTGCGATTGTCGAACAAGTAGAAGATCCAGCACTAGCAAAGGGAATTGTCAAAAGAGAAGTCATTAAGATTATTACCCCTGGAACTCTTATCGAAGAAGGCGCTGTTGATGAAAAATCAAATAACTTTATTGCATCTGTTTTAGAAGGAAAAGAAAGATATATTCTATCTTATAGTGATTTAACGACGGGTCAAAATCATATTGTTACTTTACCAAAACAAACAGACCTTTTATTTAGTGAGATTCAAAATCTCAATGTAAAAGAACTCATCGTTGGTAAAGAATTCAATCATTCATTCTTTCAAAATCTAGTTGATTTTTATGAGATAACTATTTCAGTTCACGAAGACTTTACAATACCTTTTTACTACAAAAATCTAATTTTGGATATCTATGATAAAGAATTAATCCAATCTTTTGGGAGATTACTTAGCTATTTATTGTTAACGCAAAAAAGAGAGTTACTTCATCTACAAAAAGTCGTTGTATTTGAATCTTCTAGTTACTTACATATTGACAATAATTCGAAAAGAAACTTAGAACTCATTGAAACGCTAAGAACATCATCCAAAAAAGGAACTCTGAATTGGTTGTTAGATGAGTGTCAATGTGCAATGGGTTCAAGGAAATTAAAACAAACAATTCTCAGACCACTTGTCGATAAAGATAAAATTGAAGCAAGGTATCATCTGATTGAATCCTTCAATAATCACTTTATTACTAAAGAAGAATTAAAAGATAAATTAAAATCCGTTTATGATCTTGAACGGATTATTGGACGACTTTCCTTTGGAAATGCCAATGCGAAGGATTTAGTTCAACTTTCGAAGAGTTTAAGTGTCATCCCTGTCATCAAGGATTTACTCGTATCACTTCAAAATACCTATGCGCTTCATTTATCAGACCGTATGCATGAAGTATCTTCATTAAGAGAAACAATTGAGAAAGCAATTGTAGAGAATCCACCATTATCAATTACCGATGGCGGATTTATTCGCAGTGGATATAATGACCAACTAGATAGAATTAAGAACACTTCAACCATTGGAAAAGATTGGCTTGAAACATTTGAAAACAATGAAAGAGAACGTACTGGAATCAAGAAACTCAAAATCGGATATAACCGTGTTTTTGGTTATTTCATTGAAGTACCAAAAAGCCAAATTGATCTTGTTTTAGATGAATATGGTTATGATCGTAAACAGACATTATCAAATTCAGAAAGATTTATTACCGAAGATTTAAAAGAGAAAGAATCAATGATCTTAAATTCACAAGAAGAAGCTGTCGCTCTTGAATATAAGTTATTTTTAGAAATAAGAGAACTTGCCAATCAAGAAATTTCAAAGTTACAAGAACTAGCAAGTTCCATCGCTGAAACAGATATGATTTTAGCGTTCTCGATATCTTCAATGAAACATAATTATTCAATGCCTCAAATAACGGATACGCACGAAATTTTTATTCAAAATGGAAGACATCCTGTTGTAGAAGTTCTACTTGAAAATGAGCAATATACTGAGAATGATGTTATGATGGATTCACTCACGAATATATTACTCATCACTGGACCAAACATGAGTGGAAAATCAACCTATATGAGACAATTAGCATTAACAATTATTATGGCTCAGATGGGATGTTTCGTTCCAGCTGAAAAGGCTGTTTTGCCAATTTTTGATCAAATTTTTACGCGGATTGGCGCGAGTGATGATTTATCATCAGGTAAATCGACATTTATGGTTGAAATGCTAGAAGTACAGTATGCTTTGAATAATGCCACCAAAAATAGTCTTATTCTTCTTGATGAAATCGGTAGGGGTACAGCTACTTATGATGGTATGGCTTTAGCCCAAGCTATCATTGAATATGCTCATCAAACAATTGAATGTAAGATATTATTTTCTACGCATTACCATGAACTAACTTATCTTGAGGATGAATTAAAATATCTTCGAAATGTACACGTCCATGCAAAAGAAGAAAAAGGTCGGATTGTCTTTTTACATAAGGTCTTACCTGGACCGACAGATAAATCCTATGGTATTCACGTTGCCGAACTTGCACATTTACCAAAAGCACTGATTAAAAGAGCAAATACGATTCTTACAGAGTTAGAAAAAAATCATGGTTACAATATAATCAAACCTCAAACAATTGACTTGTTTAATTTCGAAGAAGCCTATGATGAAGTTGAAGTGATTGAGGATCAGTATCAAGATATCATTACACAACTAGAAAACATTGATATATTAGAAATGACACCGCTCAAAGCGATGAATTTACTTGCGGATACAATCCAAGAAATTAAAAAAATAAAAAAGAACTAACTGTAAGGGGGTTACGATGGGAAAAATTATCAAATTAGATGCCAAGTTGTCTAATATGATTGCGGCTGGTGAAGTCGTTGAAAAAATAAGTAATGTTGTGAAAGAACTTGTCGAAAACTCAATCGATGCCAAAGCAACTAAAATAGATGTTATTTTAGAAGAATCTGGACTGAAGAAAATTCAGATTATTGATAATGGAAGTGGTATGGATAGTGATGATGCTTTACTAGCTTTTGAACGTCATGCTACAAGTAAAATAGCAAATGAATATGATCTATTTCATATCCGTTCTCTTGGTTTCCGTGGGGAAGCTCTTCCTTCAATTGCTTCAGTATCGCGCGTAGAAATTGAAACATCTACGGGAGATGAAGGATGTCGATTAGTGATTGAAGATGGTGAACTTTTAGAAAAAGGAATGGGACACTGGGGTAGAGGAACGTCGATTACTGTTTCAAGACTTTTTTATCATACACCTGCAAGGTACAAATATCTAAAAAGCCCTCAAACAGAGTTATCGAACATTGTCGATCTTGTCAATAAATTCAGTATGTCTTATCCTGAAATTCGTTTTTCACTAACAAACAATTCTAAAGTGATGTTTCAATCTTCTGGGAATGGTAATACACTCGATATTTTAGCCAAAATATACGGGATTGAAGTTGCGAAAAGTATGCGAAGATTTTCAGGTAAGAATCGTGATTATGACATTACTGGTTTTGTATCAAATCCGATTCAGAACCGCTCAAATAAAAACTACATCTCAATTTTTGTTAATCATCGCTATATTCGTAATTCAAAGATTTCAAATGCGATTGTGGAAGCGTATGGCGCTTTAATTCCATTAAATCGATACCCAATTGTTTATATTCATATTAGTGTTGACCCAAGTCTTGTAGATGTCAATATTCATCCAACAAAACAAGAAATTAAGTTTTCTGAAGAAGACGCCTTATTATTCTTAATAAAAGAAACGATTAGTAAAAAACTTGAACTAGTTGAAGTTATTCAACCGATCAAAAAAGCAAAACCTGTTGTAACCGATAAACAGCTTACGATAGAAGAAATGCCTTTACCTCAATTATCTATTACTGAGGATGAACTCGACTATCACGTCGAAGAAATGAAAGAAGATTCTTATCAAGAAGAGAAGAAAAAAAGACAGTTGCCTGTCTTAGAGTATATCGGTCAGTATCATGGTACCTATTTATTATTCCAAAATAATGATGGGCTATTTTTACTTGATCAACATGCAGCAGCCGAAAGAATCCGCTATGAACGATATTCTAAAAAAATGAGTGTGGATCATCAAACATCTTATCAACTACTCGTTCCTCAAAGAATTGAACTGAGTAATGAATACATCACTTTCTTAAGTGATCATCTGAGCGAAGTAGAACAATTCGGAATAAAACTGAAAGAAGTGAACTCTTCAACTTATGAAATTCTCTCGATTCCTGCGTGGTTTCCTAGAGGATATGAAGTCATTTATACCGAAAGTGTACTGATGACATTTGTTGAGAAAAAAACTCTTTCAAAAGGAAATATTATTGATGAATTAGCGACATTATTAAGTTGTAAACATAGTTTAAAAGCAAATGCATATGTTTCCAAAATGGAAGCTGAACAACTATATCATGACTTAAATCAATGTAATGAACCTTACACCTGTCCGCATGGACGTCCAATCATCTTATCCATGGAAAATATCGAAATAGAAAAATGGTTTAAGAGGGTGTTATAATGAATACTATCATCGTTATTGTTGGTCCTACCGCTGTAGGAAAAACAGCACTGTCGATTGAACTAGCAAAACAATTAAATACTGACATCATCTCAGCTGATAGTATGCAATTCTACAAAGGGTTTGATATCGGTACAGCGAAAGTGAAAGAAGATGAAAAACAAGGGATTGTCCATCATTTGATTGATATCTTAAATCCAGATGAAGAGTTTAACGTATCAAGCTATCAAAAAGTAGTACGAGACCAAATTGACTTTGAATTAAGTAAAAACAGAGATGTTATTTTGGTTGGAGGATCAGGTTTATATTTACAAGCTGTGATTTATGATTATCTATTTCATGGAGAAAAAAGAGATCAACCTTTTGAAGAGAGTTATGATGAACTATCGAATCAAGAATTATATTTACTTCTCGAAATGAAGAATCCGACGCTTGCTTCAACAGTTCATCCAAATAACCGAAGAAGATTACTACGTAGTCTCCAGATAGCATCTGATGTGAACTCGTCACTTACAGAACAAGGAAAAAAACTCTACTATCCACATGTTTATATCGTAGGATTAAATATTCCAAGAGAATTGCTCTATGAACGAATTAATTCAAGAGTGGATCAAATGGTAGCACAAGGTTTGTTTGAGGAGGTAAAGAAATTTTATTTACAAGGAATCAAAGGACAAAGTGTTCAAGCGATAGGATACAAGGAGATTTATGAGTATTATCAAGGGAATGTTGGTTATGAAGAAACAATTGAAAATATTAAACAAGCGTCAAGAAGATATGCAAAAAGACAATTAACCTGGTTTAAAAACAAGATGGATGCGCACTGGTTTGATCCCTCTCAGATGTCGATTGAAGAAATCGCTATAGAGATGATAAATAATATAAAAAATAGAGCGAAATCATAAGATTCGCTCTATTCTTCTTTTAATGGATAATTCCAACTACTGAGTCCTTTTTGAAGGATATATATTGGTTTAAACCCTTTTTTATATAATTTTCGTGCAACTGAATTGGCTAAACCTTTATCGCTTTCTGCTACGATAAAAATTGCCATATCTGCTCTTAATTTACTTAATTCGCCAAAGACAGACTTTTTAGGGAAGTTTTTCGCTCCACTGATGTGCGATTTAGCGTATGCTTCATTACTACGAATATCAATCAGTTGCCCTTTTCGCATATTATGTCTAAACTCTTCAATATCTAGCACAATAATTTGACTTGTGTCGACATTTTTTCTTGTCGCAAACAGGATACCAATAAGTAAACCAGCCGCAACCGGTACTGCCCAATCTAAGAAAGCTAAAAACAAAGTAATCACATCCTTTAAATACTATAACTATTATAGATGAGATGAAATATATTGTCAATAAACCTTTTATGTATTATAATAGTAATGATATTTTATAGATATATAGCAGTGGAGGAAAGCAATGGTTAGTACAAACGATTTTAAAACAGGTCTTACAATCGAATACGAAGGAAATATTTATTCCGTCATCGAATTTCAACATGTTAAACCTGGTAAAGGCAGTGCCTTTGTTAGATCAAAATTAAGAAATTTAAGAACAGGTGCCGTATTAGATAAAACATTTAATGCGGGAATCAATATCAATCAAGCAATGATTGAAAAATCACAAATGCAATATTTATACAAAAATGGTGATGACAATGTATTTATGAACATGGATACATACGAACAAATCGAAATGAAATCATCCCAAATTGAGAATGAACTTTATTATTTAACTGAAGGAATGACAATCAATGTTATTACTTATGAAGATGAAGTACTTGGTGTCGAACTTCCTGATAAAGTTGTTCTTGAGATCGTTGAAACAGCTGGAGGCGCGAGAGGAAATACTGCTTCCAACGCAACGAAAGAAGCAATTACAAATACTGGTTTACGTTTATTAGTTCCATTGTTTGTTGAAAATGGTGAAAAAATTGTTGTTTCGACAGCAACTGGAAAATACGATACCAGAGCTAAATAATTTTTAAGTTTTTAAGGAGTGATATTTCTTGGACATAAGTCACACGTGGCTTTATTTTAATCAGATTACATTCAACCCAATCTATGTAATTTTAATTGTTATCTTTTTAATTTTATCCGCATTTTTCTCGATGACTGAGATGGCATATTCTGCTATCGGAAAAGTTAGAGTAAAAACATTAGTCGATCAAAATATTCGTGGTTCAAAAAAAGCATTATGGATTACTGATAATTTTGATAAAGCACTAATAACACTACTTGTTGGAAATAATCTAGCAAACTTTGCACTCGCATCAGTAAGCATGTTATTCTTTACAGGCTTTTTCGGTCAACTTGAAAATGCAAATACGATAGTAACACTAATGAACTCTGTTGTCATGACTACTTTAGTGCTAATTTTTGGCGAAATTTTGCCAAAGAGTGTTGCCAAGCTACATCCTGAAAAAATTGGATTAGCGGTCAGTGGTCTTTTATACTTTTTGATTAAAGTTCTAACACCGATTACCTATCCATTTAGAAAACTAAGCGGAAAAGTATTAAGCAGATCTCAAGTAGAACAAAAATTAACTGTTACTGAAGATGAATTAGAAACGATTATCGATACGATGGAAGAAGAAGGCTCTATTGATGAAGAAGAAGCAGATATGCTTCAAAAGGTATTAGATTTATCAGAAATCACTGTTGAATCAATCATGACACCACGTGTTGATATGATTGCGATAGAGATGAACGATGATATTGATAAAATTACCGAGGTATTCTTTAAAAATAAGTTTTCTCGTATACCAGTATATGATGACAACAAGGATAATATCATAGGGGTTCTTTCAGAACGTGACTTTTATACTAAACTAATCAAAGGTCAAAACATCAATATAAAAAAGATGTTACGAAAACCTATCTTTGTTCCTGCAACAACCAAAGTTGATGCAATCATCGAGTTATTACAAAGTGAGAATTCACACTTAGCAATCGTCGTTGATGAATATGGTGGTGTCGATGGATTAGTAACAATGGAAGATGCACTTGAAGAACTTGTTGGTGAAATCTACGATGAGCATGATGACGTTACCGAGAAAATCATTAAAGAGGATGATCATATCTACATCATTAATGCAGATACAGACTTGTCTGATTTATTTGAAGATTTAGATCTAGGACAAGTACCAGTTTCTGAATCGACATCTGTCGGTGGTTGGTTATTTGAAATGTTTCAAGATATTCCTGAAGTAGGGGAGAAAATTGAATATAAGTTAACTGTCAACCAAAAATATGATGACTTAAGTGAATTAATCAGTGAAGATACAGAAGTTCTTACTTTTGAGGTTTTAACTGTAAAAAAAAGAAGAATCAAGTCTGTACGATTAACTGTCGATATTGAAACAAGCAACGCGCTTGAAGTCGAATAAATATGGATTGAGGATAGGACCCTATCCTCACTTTTTTTGGAAAGAAATGAGGTGTCAATCGGTGGAAAGACTACAAAAAGTAATACAAAAATCAGGATTATGTTCACGTCGTAAAGCTGAAGAACTAATCGCTAGCGGAGTGGTGAAAGTCAATGGTGAAATCATCACCACACTTGGCACACAGGTTGAAGTCACAGATCAAGTAGAAGTCAATGGTGAATTAATCAAACAAATCGATGAACTCGTTTATTATGTTTTAAATAAACCTACTGGTTATGTTTCTACTACTAGTGATGAACACGGACGAAGAACCATACTAGATTTAATCAAAGTAAATGAACGTATTTATCCAATTGGACGCTTAGATTATGATACATCCGGTGTGATATTGCTTACGAATGATGGAGATTTTATGAATTCTTTAATTCATCCAAAATTTAAAGTTGAAAAAGAATATCATGTCAAAGTGAAAGGACTACTTCGTAAAGACGCTTCATCCAAAATCGAAAAAGGATTGGACTTAGGCGATTTTACTTCTGCAAAATCAAAGGTTATTTCTGTCAAATATGATGATAAAAAAGAAAATACTTATGTTTCGATTATCATCACTGAAGGAAAATATCATCAAGTCAAACGGATGTTTGAAGAAGTCGGTCATCCTGTGCTTAAATTAAGACGTCATCGTTTTGGTGTAGTCACGACAGAAGGCTTAAAACAAGGCGATTATCGTCGTTTAAAACCTCATGAAATCAAACAACTTTGGAATTTATCAAAGTATGGAAAGCAATAAATTAATACGTGTATATTTTATCAAACTATGATATAATGATTTAGGGTTAAGGGGAGATAATATGAACTACCATGCATTAGCGATTGATGGACCTGCTGGCGCGGGTAAATCTTCTGTCGCAAAAATCGTTGCACAGCGTTTAAATTATATTTATATCGATACTGGGGCAATGTACCGAGCTACTACCTTGAAAGCCCTAAAATTAGGGATAGATATCAATGATCCGTTACAATTTGATTTTCTTGATCATACGGAGATGACATTTGTAAATGGGGTTTTGTATATGGACCATTTAGATGTTACTTTAGATATCAGAAGTAACGATGTTAGTAATAATGTGAGTGTTGTAGCTAGTCATATTCCAGTGAGAAATAAACTTGTTTCTATCCAACAAAAGATATCAAAAAATGCAAATGTTGTGATGGATGGAAGAGATATTGGCACCGTTGTGCTGCCACATGCAGATTTAAAAATCTTCATGAGTGCTACCGTTGAAGAAAGAGCACGAAGAAGATACGAAGAGAATATTGCCTTAGGTATTAAATCAAACTATGAAAAATTGATTCAAGAGATTAAACGTCGTGATAAAATTGATTCTTCTCGTAGTTATAATCCATTAAGGCAAGCTGAAGATGCGATTTATTTGGATACATCCAATCTAAATTTAGAAGAAGTATCCGAAAAAATATATAAGATGTTTATAGATACTTTACAGACTAAAGGGAGTGAAATTTAATGGACATTAAAGTTCCAAAGGTAGGAGAGATTCTTACAGGTACCGTGGTAAAAGTAACACAAGAAGAAGTGCTAGTCGATGTAGGATATATGTTTGAAGGATCCATTTACAAAGACCATTTATCAACGAAGAAAGTAAATGATGCACGTGAATTTGTAAAAGTGGGAGATACGATTGATGCGAAAGTCACCAAGATTTCTCACGGAGATCAAACAAACGCTTTACTCTTATCTCGTTTAGATATTGAAAAAGCAGAAGTCAGAGAAAAACACATTGAAGAACTTCAAGTTGGAAAAACAATCCATGCGACTGTAAAAAGAACAAATCCTGGCGGACTTGAACTTGATTATCATGGTATTTCACTATTTATGCCAAATTCAATGATTGATTTACAAAATACAACTGAAGAAGATAAAAAAGCATTACTAGGTAGTAATGTTGATGTATTAATCCTTGAATCAAAAGTTGTTCGTGGAAGAGAAACATTCGTTGTAAACCGCAAGCAAGTCCTTTATGATGCATTAAAAAAACAAGAAAAAGAAGAATTGGCTGGATTTAAAGTTGGTGATACTGTAAAAGGTACAGTAAAATCCATTTTAGATTTTGGTGCGATTGTTAAATTATCAGAACATGTTGATGGTTTATTACATATTTCTGAATGTTCACAATACCATATCACAGATGTAAATGAAGTTGTGAAAGTAAATGATGAACTCACACTTAAAATTGTGAAAGTACAAGGCAAAAAAATCAGCCTATCACTAAAAGCATTACAAGAAAATCCATGGACTGTCTTCTTAAAGAACCACAAGATTGGTGATAAAGTAACGGGTACAGTTGTCAAAAAAATGCAATTTGGTATGTTACTAGAAGTTGAAAGAGAAATCACTGGATTACTCAATCGATTTGATTATTCTTGGGATCCTCAAGACAACCTTGCAGGACGTGTTGAAGTAGGAAGTAAAATCGATGTTGAAATCATTTCAATTAATAAAGAGAAAAAACAATTCGGATTATCCAAAAAACATTTAGATTATAATCCATGGGCTGACCTAAAATTCAAGGTCGGAGAAGTCGTCTCTGCAACCGTTAAATCTTTCCAAGATAAAGGCGCTATTGTAGAAGTTGAAGGCGTGGATGCTTACTTACCAATTGGTGAAGTGAGTGACGAACATATTTCTAGAGTTGATGAAGCATTAAAAATTGGTGATATCCTATCTGTAGAAATTACTACATTCTTCCCAAAAGAATGGAAAATGACAGTTTCAAGAAAGAAAATTGTCGAAAAAGCTGCTAGAAAAGAATATGAAGAACAACTTAAAGATAATGTCTCTTCAAATCAATCTTTAGCAGATTTATTCGAAAAATTCAAAAAATAACAAACAAAAAAGGTGATTAGATTGGTACCAGTTGTCGCAATTGTTGGTCGTCCAAATGTTGGTAAATCAACAATCTTCAATCGTATCATTGGTGAACGTTTATCCATAACTGATGATACCCCAGGTGTGACAAGAGACCGTATTTACGGAAAAGCTTCTTGGCTCAACCATCATTTTAATCTTATTGATACAGGGGGCATCGAGATTAGCGATGCACCTTTTTTGACTGAAATCAAAGCACAAGCGGAAATTGCAGTCATTGAAAGTGATGTCATTGTATTTGTTGGTGATGGAAAAACAGGTCTTACCCCAGATGATCGTGTTGTTATGCAAATGTTATACGAATCTAAAAAACCGATTATTGTCGCAGTCAATAAGATTGACAATCAAACCTTTCTTGATAACACCTATGAATTTTATGAACTTGGTGCTTCTGAAGTCATCCCAGTAAGTGGAGCCCATGGAGTTGGATTTGGTGATTTACTCGATAGCATCATTTCATACCTCCCAGAACATTCAAAAGAAGACTACGATGAAGATGTAATTCGTCTATCAATCATTGGAAGGCCAAACGTAGGCAAATCTTCTTTAACAAATGCAATCTTAGGGATGGATCGAGTTATTGTTAGTGACGTTGTCGGCACTACCACAGATTCGATTGACACACCATTTTCAAAAGATGATCAAGACTACGTAGTTATCGATACTGCGGGACTGAAAAAAAGAGGTAAAATTTTTGAGTCCCTTGATAAATATAGCGCCCTGAGAGCGATGCAAGCTATCGAAAGATGTGATCTTTCCTTACTTGTTATCGATGCCGCTACTGGTATTCAAGAACAAGACAAACATATCGCTGGATATGCCTTAGATAATGGCAAAGCGATGGTGATTGTTGTTAATAAATGGGATGCCATCGATAAAGATGATAAAACGATGGTTGAATGGACAAAAAAAATAAGACAAGAGTTTCAGTTCTTATCTTATATTCCAATAGCTTTTGTGAGTGCTAAAAACAAAGCACGAATACCTACCTTATTTCCAATCATATTAAAAGCGTATGAAAACTATGAACGTCGTGTTTCTACAAGTGTCTTAAATGAAGTAATCTCTGATGCAATGGAATTAAATCCACCAAAAGAACATAATCAATCGGTTGTGAAGGTCTATTATGCAACGCAAGTCGGTGTGAAACCACCAACCATTGTATTATTTGTAAATGACACTGAAGCAATACATTTTAGTTATAAACGATATTTAGAAAATAGACTACGTGAACGCTTTGATTTTGAAGGAACACCATTAAAAGTAATCTTAAGAAAAAGGACTTAAAGGGCTAAATTTACAAAAAAAACACAACTTTTTAGTTCTAAGCCCTTGCAATTTATTTTAAAAGACTCTATAATAGAATTAACAAAACATAGGAGGAAATAAAATATGAACAAATCTGAATTAGTTGCACGTATTGCTGAACTAGCTGATTTAACAAAAAAAGATGCAGAAAAAGCACTTAATTCTACAGTTCTTGCTGTGCAAGAAGCTTTAGTGAAAGGTGAAAAAGTCGTTTTAACTGGCTTTGGTACTTTCGAAGTTAAAGAACGTAAAGCTCGCTCTGGTCATGATCCAAGAAGCGGTGAACTAATCTCAATTCCAGCATTAAAAGCTCCTACTTTCAAAGCCGGAAAAGTTTTAAAAGACGCTGTAAGATAATTTTTTATATCAATAAAACCGAGAAGAGATTCTCGGTTTTTTTGTTTTACAAACTCTCCTCAAATATCCAATTGTACATTAGTACAAAATA
>JBFXGX010000013.1:0-16147 GCA_050177605.1 Candidatus Izemoplasmatales bacterium
ACAAAAAAAGCACTCATTTGAGTGCTATATTTCGTTACCGATGGTGGCTCAGGCCGGGATCGAACCGGCGACACATGGATTTTCAGTCCATTGCTCTACCAACTGAGCTACCGAGCCATAAGTGGCGGTCCCGACGGGAATTGAACCCGCGATCTCCAGTGTGACAGACTGGCATGTTAACCACTACACCACAGGACCATTGGTTGCGGAGGGAAGATTTGAACTTCCGACCTTTGGGTTATGAGCCCAACGAGCTACCAGACTGCTCCACCCCGCGATATCTTTAGTGCTATTATATAATAACAAACACTATATATTTTGTCAATAAGAAAAGCGTCTCGGCGTTGGCTTTTTTTATTGGAAAAACCTAGAATTGGTGGAGTATAGCGGGATCGAACCGCTGACCTCCTGCTTGCAAGGCAGGCGCTCTCCCAGCTGAGCTAATACCCCACGAATATATATAAAAAGTGGTACCCGAGGCCGGACTTGAACCGGCACGTCATTGCTGACACTGGATTTTAAGTCCAGCGCGTCTACCTATTCCGCCACTCGGGCAATTGAGTGGTGACCCGCAGGCGATTCGAACGCCTGACCCTTTGATTAAAAGTCAAATGCTCTACCGGCTGAGCTAGCGGGTCATCTAAGCTCTGCACTATGGAGCTCTTTAAAAAATGGTGCCGAAAACAGGACTTGAACCCGTAACCTACTGATTACGATTCAGTTGCTCTACCAGTTGAGCTATTTCGGCTAAGAAAGTAAAAAGATGGCGGAGAAAGAGGGATTCGAACCCCCGCGGGGCTCACACCCCCTGTCGGTTTTCAAGACCGATCCCTTCAGCCGGACTTGGGTATTTCTCCGCATGGCTGATAAAAACGATTTTGTTGATTGATAAAATTTGATATGGTGGACCCAGTAGGACTCGAACCTACGACCGATCGGTTATGAGCCGATAGCTCTAACCAACTGAGCTATGGGTCCTAAAGTTGGTAGCGGCGGAGAGACTTGAACTCTCAACCTCACGGGTATGAACCGTACGCTCTAGCCAGTTGAGCTACACCGCCAGTTATGGGTTTTGATTAAGATTTGGTGGAGTATAGCGGGATCGAACCGCTGACCTCCTGCTTGCAAGGCAGGCGCTCTCCCAGCTGAGCTAATACCCCACAGCATAAAAAAATGGTGGGCCTAAATGGACTTGAACCATCGACCTCACGCTTATCAGGCGTGCGCTCTAACCACCTGAGCTATAGGCCCAAAACCAACACTTTACAGTGCGAATTATATTTTACTATTTAAAAGGCTATTTGTCAATTAAAAATTGTCAAAGTTTTTAAGAAGATTTTAAAATAATAAAATATAAGAGGTGAAGCAGTAAATTCACCTCTTATATTATACTTAAGAAGAGCTTCTTTTTCAACGTTTTTATTTAATCGCTGGGTATTTCACGATGTTCTTAACCATTTTTTCATCGATAATTTCTTCTGGGTCTAATCCTAAGTCGCTGCACATTGCTAAAGCATAAATGAGCACATCCGCAAGTTCTTCTTTGACGTTCTCAGCATTTGCTGCAACATCACCCCATTGATAGTTTTCTAAAAGCTCTGCGGCTTCAATAATAATTGATTTTGCTAAGGCTTCAGGTGTATCGTGTTCTCTCCAACCCCGTTCATCACGGAACTTGATGATTCTATCTAGTAATTCCTTCACTTTCTACCTCCAACACTTTCTTAATTCTCTTTTTAAGGGTTAAACGATCAAGCATAACAATGCGTTCACACCCTAGACATTTGATTTTGCAATCCACACCAAAACGAACAATCTCCCATTTATTGGTGCCACATGGATGTCCCTTTTTTAGTTCGAGAATACTTCCTAATTTTATTTCTTGGTCCATATTAACCTCTCAATTTTTGAATCAGTTGGTTGAACTGTTCTATTTCTTCAAGTGTGTCAAAAGAAATCACTAATTTGTTTTTTTGGACTTTAATATGATCTTCATGAGCAAATAATTGATCAACATTCTTTTTCAGCGAGTGAAGTTCATTCTCGTATTCAAAACTAACTTTTGTACGTTTTATCTCTTTCTTCTTTTTTTCTTTTTTCACTAAAGCTTCGATTTCACGTACAGTCAATTGATGATCTACAATCAAAGACGCAATATGCTTTATTCTAGAAACATCTTTCAGTTTGGATAAAGCTCTTGCGTGTCCCATCGAGATATTTCCATTGTTGATTTCATCGATGACTGCGCTTGGCAAACTAAGAATTCCAAGGGTATTGGATACATAAGAACGACTTTTGCCTATTTTTTCAGAGAGTTCCAAATGGGTTAAATGAAGCGATTCGATTGCATTTTGATACGCAACCGCTTCTTCCACAATCGTCAAGCCTTCTCTTTGAATGTTTTCAAGAAGCGCTAACTCCGCTAAGTACTGATTGTTATAATCTCTAACAATCGCTGGAACCGTAGAAAAACCTGCAAGGCGAGACGCTTTGCATCTTCTCTCTCCAGCCACAAGCAAATACCCTCCAACAACTTTTTTCACAATAACTGGTTGTAAGACACCATTCATGCGAATTGATTCTGAGAGTTCAGCTAAAGCTGCTTCATCAAAGTGTTTTCTTGGTTGGAAGGGATTGGGTTCAATTTGATCAAGAGGAATATCAATAACTTGTTCTTTTTCTAAATCAAGAATTTCATTCTCCTTAAGAAGATCTCCTAATCCTCGTTTAACGAATTGTTCTTTACTCATTTCGACTGATCACCTCTTTGGCTAATTGACGATAGCTGAGCGAAGATTTACTCTTCGGACTGTATTCAGTAACAGGAACACCATAAAATGTTGCATTCGAACAAGAGACATTACGAGGGATAATCGTTTGAAATACTTTCTCCCCGAAATACGTTTTTACTTCATTCACCACTTGATACGCTGAAGAAATTCTCGTATCAAGCATCGTTAATAAAACACCGTAAATCGTCAATGTTTCTTGGTTGACTTTCTTTTTCGATTGAACTAAACGAATTGTATTCAATAATTGTGTTAACCCATCCATCGCTAAGAATTCACACTGTACAGGGACAATGACCCCATCACTTGCCATCATAGCGTTGGATGTTACATACCCTAAAGAGGGCGGACAATCTATTAGGATATAATCATACCCATCCTTGATTTCCCTTAATTGTGTATGTAAGATAAAATCACGATTTGAATTTAAAATGATTTTTTCTTCAATTGGATCTACTGTCGTTTTCGCTGGTAAAACATCAATCAAAGGATTATCGGTTTTTAAAGTCACTTCTTCAAGCGTAGCCTCATTTGTTAAACAATCAAAAACACTTTTTTCAAAGCTTCCCCTGTGAATTCCCATACAAGTTGTTGCGTTGGCTTGATAATCCAAATCAATTAATAAAACCTTTTGTCCAAGATAAGACAAAGAACTTGCCAAATTAATTGCGGTGGTCGTTTTCCCAACCCCACCTTTTTGATTGGCAATAGACAGTACAATTCCCATTAAATACACTCCTTATGAATCTTTTTTAGCTAGATATTTCAATATCAAATCGTAATTATCTTTGATAAATCCGATTTGGTTTAATGATAAAAATTCTTCGATATCAGAAGATGAAAGTATCATCTCAATATCTTCTTTCGATAAAACTTTGGTCATATCATCCCATTCATCAATATCATAGATTTCATGAGATAAATAAATATACAGTAACAAAACCGCAAGGATTTGTTCGTCTGGATAGGGTGTTAAGTCCGAGACGTGATAAGAATAACGATTCGGTTTATATTCCTTACTTTCGCGGAACCTCGTATGAAAGTTAATCATCATCGAGAACATTTCGCTACGTTGATCAATCATATACTTACTCAATCGGTTGGCTATTTTCTTTGTAGAAACGCTGAATTCATCATTTTCTAAAATCTTTTCCAGTCCTCGTTCATGAATATAAATATAGAGATCAAGAACATTTGTGATTTCTCTACCATTATCTTTGAATTGTTCATAGATAAAAGTGGCGAGCTCATCTGCGGCTTTTTGGAAGTCTAAGTCTTCGTAGAACGGAGACTCTTTAGAGACTTTCCGCCAACTGTCTAAATAGTATAAAATATGTTCTTGATATTTGTCAATATGATGATTGATGTGAACCCATTCATAGTTGAGATCAGTATAACGTTTCTCATTCAACAAAATTTGGATTAAAAAGATGACAAAGAACACAAACAAGAAGATGAGGTATAATGCGACACTTCCTGGAATATCGTTATCAAGTACAAGTCCTTCTTGATGGAAAATAGTATAATATCCTCCTAGCAATAAAACGATAAATCCATAGCCTATATATAAGTAGATTTCCTGGTAGAAAATGATCACCACTAAAGTAATATAGAAAAATAAATAAGCATAGATTGTTTCAGAACCCAAAGTATAAAACAGGGTTAATAGGATTGTATAGATAATCGATAAATGGATTGCGCTTAGTAAATGATTGGATTTAACTAAAAAAATCATTAAAACGAATATGAGCGTAAATACAGAAATTACAACGATTTTAAAGATCGTAGAATAATCAAAGAAAATCGAGAATGGAATCGCTGAAGCAGTTAAAACAAGGAGTAAAAACATCGTCAAAATAATCTTGATTTTACGCACTTCACTCATCGGTAAGAATTCCGTATTAAATACGCGATTTAAGAACTCTTTCATTTAGACACCTTCTTTCCGAAAGCGTCTTTAACGATTTGATCAAAGACTTCACTATTATTTTCATAGATTTTGGTAATTTGAGGCTCAAGATAGTAATAAAAATCGGTTTTTGTCAGTGCATTAAAAATTTGTTCTTCTTTTAACCCCGGTAAAATACCGTATCCCTTTTTAAGTGCTGCATAAAAGAGGACAAAAGCCACTATTTTGATTTCAATATTATCCGATTGGTGATTAAAACTCTTAAACTGTGTTTCTGAAAAGATTTCTCTTTTTTCGATGACCATATGATGATCTGTCGAAATTTTAATCGCTACTTTTCTTAATTTATGATGACCAAAAACAAGTAAATCTTCTAACCTATCTAAGTCTTTCATCGTAAATTCGGGATGCGCAAGAAGTATCGACTCTTTACTACTATTCGAACTCAATTCTCGTAAAACATTGATTTTCTCCTTGAATGTGTTCTCGGTTTCAAGTTTTTCACTAAATGCGCTAGTAAACTCTTCAAGTGCATCAAAATAATACTCTATGGATTCTTCTCTTTCATTAACTTGTTTTTTTAAATCAATTAACAAGTCAAGATTTCGATATTCAAGTTCATGACTCGTGGATATTTGATGAAAGAAAAAACTCTTTTGCTTGATGATGATATAGTTTGAAATACTAAGGACGATGACAAAAGTAACAAAGAAGAATCCAATTCCAAATCGCGATTCAAGCGGTGCACCAGATAGTCCTAAGAACTCAGGGTAATTCACAATAATCAGTAACACTGTCAAAAGAAGCATCACATCAGAAATCATCAGTACTTTGATATCTTGATAAAAAGCACTAATAGCGTAAGCAATGAACAAAACAATCATCATCGAAGGCGATTGAAACATAAAAACAATCAAGATTGCGACAGAAAAAATTCCGATGGTTGTAAAGTATTTATTAATATGAAAAAATTCAGGATGTTCTTGACCATACGCTAAATTCGCAATATTAAATATTAAAACTGCAAAGAAACCAAAAAGAATAGGTAAAAACTTTAAAAAGGAAAAATGAGATAGAATCATATAAACGACAAATAAAATCATTAAGAAGAGAATAATCCCTAACACATAATGATTTTTTTGACGTATATGTTTAATTTCTAGTTGATTGTGAAATTCTTCTGTTTGAGAAAACACAAATGTCTTCTTTGAACTCAAACATATCCCTCCTAAAGTGGTTTCTTTTTAATTAATCCAAAGTTCCTTGGATATCCCGGTGGTGTTGGTTTTACCTTTTTAAACACCAACAAAGATAAAATTGTTTCTTCGTTTAAATGATATGGAATGGTCTTTTCTAGCTTCGCGCCAAGAAATGAGATTGCTGATTCTGATAGTTTTAGTTCTTCTGTGTGGTGAAGCGACTTCATCGCTACCATCACACCACCCTTTTTAACAAATGGTACTGTTAATTCCGCAAGCACTTGGAGTCTAGCGACGGCTCTACTGGTGACAATATCAAATTGTTCTAGTTCTTTAAACTCTTCTGCTCTACCATGAATTAACCTGACATCCTCTAATTCAAGAAGTTCTACTAACTGTGATAAAAAGGTAATTCTTTTTTGAAGAGCGTCGATAATTGTCACTTGTAAGGTTGGACATACTATTTTTAAAGGAATCGAAGGAAAACCTGCTCCCGAACCAACATCTAAAATTGATTTGTTAGATAAATCTCCTAACAAGACAAGTTGGATCGAATCTAAAAAATGCTTTAAATAGACTTCCTCTTTTTCGGTAATTGCCGTAAGATTCATAACATTATTTTTTTCGACTAAAAAAGAAAAGTATTGTTCAAACTTTTTGATTTGTTTCTCAGATAATGGATACCCAAGATTCGCGCATTCTTTTAAAAAATCCATCTTATCACCTTAAAACTATTTTACCATAAACGTGTGTTTTCTGTACTTATTTTCCAAAGAAGAAAAGAAATGGACAACTTTATCCATTTCTTTTTTGTTTTAAGTAAATTAATAACATCTGAATATCTGCAGGATTCACTCCGCTGATACGAGAAGCTTGACCAATTGATAACGGTCTAACCTTATCCAATTTTTGTCTAGCCTCTAAAGCAAGGTTCGTTACATCACTGTATTTGATATCTTCAGGAATTAGGATTTTTTCTTCTTTCTCAAGTTTTTCGGCTTCTTTTAAGGATTTTTGAATATATCCTTCATATTTAACACCAATTTCTACTTGTTCGAAAACATCCTTTGTATATTCTTTTTCAAATGGCGCATAGATAACTAAATCATCGATGCCGATTTCTGGTCTTTTTAAATACTCGATTAAAGATATTCTCGCGTTTGGCAAGGGAAGATTCTTACTTTCTAGGTAAGAGGCAACCTCTTTTGTCGGTGTAATTGTCGTGGTCGATAGAATTTCTTTAACTTCACTGATATTCTTCAGTTTTTCTTCAAATGAATGATATCTTGCATCACTGATTAATCCTATATCATGACCATACTTTGTTAGTCGAATATCGGCGTTATCATGTCTTAACAATAAGCGAAACTCCGCTCTCGATGTTAACATACGATACGGTTCTTTCGTTCCTTTTGTCACTAAATCATCAATCAGTACACCAATATAAGCTTCATCTCTTCTTAAAATCAGTGGTTCTTTATGGTCGATTTTTAAACTTGCATTGAGCCCTGCCATAAAGCCTTGAACTGCGGCCTCTTCATATCCACTTGTACCATTGACTTGACCAGCAAAATACAAGTTTTCAATGATTTTTGATTCTAACGTTGGGTATAAGGTCATCGCATCGATTGCATCATATTCAATCGCATACGCATATTTCGCAATCACTGCATTTTCAAGTCCAGGAAGAGAATGAACCATTTCTTCTTGAATTTCATGCGGCATTGATGTCGAAAATCCTTGTAAGTAAACTTCATCAATAAATTGACTTTCTGGCTCAATAAATAATTGATGTCTTTCTTTATCACTAAAACGAACCAATTTATCTTCAATTGAAGGGCAATACCTTGGTCCAACACCTTCCACGATTCCACTATACATCGAAGACTCGTTTAAGTGTTCATAGATAATATCATGCGTTACTTTCGCGGTATGAATCAAATAACATGGCCATTCTTCTTGATCTTTATTCAGCGTTCCCTCTTCATAGGAAAATTGATAGATAAATCCGTCTCCAGGGCTTAACTCCATTTTTGAAAAATCAACTGAATCTCTTTTGATTCTTGGTGGGGTTCCTGTTTTTAAACGATAGGTTTTATGACCCAATTCTCTCAGTTGTTCCGATAGTCCAATCGAAGGTTTTTGTTTGTCTGGCCCAGATGACGTTTTGGTTTTACCAACAAGTACGGCCCCAGCCATATAAGTTCCTGTCGTAATGACAACGGCGGACCCAAAGTAATCCTGACCATTTTCGAGTGATACACCAATCACTTTATTGTTTTCGACGATTAATTTTTTAACATACGCTTCTACCAAAGTTAAATTCGGCTCCTTTTGGAGTGTAGAAAGCATTTCTTTTGGGTAAAGCACTTTATCTGATTGTGCTCTGAGCGCTCTTACTGCAGGCCCTTTTGAACTATTAAGCATTTTCATTTGCAATGCAGTCTTATCCGCATTTTTCCCCATCTCTCCACCAAGGGCATCGAGTTCCCGTACGAGCGTTCCCTTCGCTGGTCCACCAATGGAAGGATTACATGGCATAGACGCAATCATTTTAAGATTACCACTAACGAGTAGTGTTTTTTTATTTGTTCTAGCGGCTGCGAGGGCAGCTTCACTGCCGGCGTGTCCGCCACCAATCACGATAATATCGTACATAAAATCACATTCTTTCAAAGACTATTTTACTAAATTCTTACTTGTAAGTAAAGCAAGTTGAAAAAACACCCAAACGAGTTGGATGTTAGATTAAACCAAAATGTTTTAGTGCATCATAAACGCCGCCGACACTCACATCGGTCGTAACATAATCACTCACTTTTTTCACTTCTTCTTTCGCATTACCCATCGCAATCCCGGTATGCGCTTTTTGTATCATCGAGATATCATTATAAGCATCACCGATGGCATAGACTTCATTTTCTGGGTACTTTAAGTAGTCCACTAAATAAGACATTCCATCCGCTTTTAAGTCCCCTTTGATGTTAATATCGTAGCCTAAATCTGAAGCTTTATTAATTACAAATTCAGGAAACTCTTTACGTAACTCATCAATGATATGATGGTCAAAAACATTAAAAGCTAAAATCGGATGATGGTAATGGTAATCTTTATCGACGGTTGGTCGTTTTACTTGAAAATAATCCGCAAATAAATCTGCTTGATTGGTTTCTTTTCGGTAAGCGACATAGTGATTCGTTGCTTCACTTACGATATCTATTTTATGTAAATCTGCAAACTCAAATAATCGCTCAATCAGTGGAATTTCAATCTTCTTTTCAACCAGTAACATTCCTCTTGATACGATATAACTACCACTAGCACAAATATACGTATCTATTTGAAGTTCCTGTAAAATATCTTCTGCTAAATAAGGAACCCTTCCAGTTGCGACTACAGGAAGATGTCCATTTGCTTTAAGCATTTTGATTGCTTCGATTGAATTTTTAGCTGGATGTCCATTTTCTAATAAAGTTCCATCGAGATCCATAAATACAATTGCCATACTTTCACGCTACTTTCCATAAAAAGAATCTCTTCTGAAGCATCTCCACCCACATAAATACCTTACTTAAGGCTGCTTCCGTCAAGACCTGACCTAATTCGTGGATAGTTATTGAGTGAAGATGCTTCATAAGAGATTCCTAAAATATTATATCATATGTTCTCTTTATTTCAACTCTTTTTGATTCCGTAATTCTTTAAAAAAACGCTTTAACATCGCACTGGACTGTTCATCCATTAAACCACTTTCAACACGAACTTCATGGTTAAATGGCAAAGCGAAAATATTCGTTAACGATTGGTGCACACCGCTTTTAGGTTCTTTGGAAGCATAGACCAGTCTTTCAACTCTCGATTGAATCATCGTTCCAGCGCACATCGCACAAGGTTCGAGGGTAACATATACAGTGCATCCATCGAGCCGCCAAGAACCAAGTTTTCTACATGCTTCATCCATCGCTTTCATTTCTGCGTGCATAAAGACATGTTGGGAGGTTTCTCTTTCATTGTGACCTCTAGCGATGATACTATCATCTTTCACAATCACGCAACCTACAGGAACTTCTCCTAGCTGATAAGCTTCGAGCGCTTCCTTTAAGGCTTCCTCCATAAAAAACTGATCTCTATTCATCCTTTGTCACAAACTTTTCGTAAGTCACAGGACGGTCGGGAACTTCATGACAATGACGGCATCTTGCTTCATAGGAATCTTTCGCTCCTACTAAGATGATAGGGTCATGATAATTTGCAGGTCTACCGTTAATAATACGTTGGGTTCTTGTCGCTGGAGTATGGCATTTAACGCAGATTGCGGATAACTTTGTAACTTCTTCAGCTAACGCTAATAATTTTGGCATAAAAGAAAAAGGTTCTCCTCTAAAATCACGGTCTAATCCGCTCACAATAACACGGATACCATGACTAGCAAGGTATTCACATATTTCAACTGCGTCTTCATCTAAAAATTGAATTTCATCAATTGCGACAACTTCCGTATAATCGTCCACATAATCCATAATTTCGCTAGCTTTAGAGATATTTATTGATCTAGTACGATTATTATTATGGCTTACAACTTCATTTTCAGCATAACGATTATCGATCATCGGTTTAAATACAATAATGTTTTGTTTGGCGTATTCAAGACGCTTAACACGACGAATAAGTTCTTCTGTTTTTCCGGCGAACATCGGTCCCGTAATGACTTCAATCCATCCATCTCTTTGTTTAATATACATGAAACAATCCCTCCTATAATACGTTTACCATTATACAAAAAAGAAAATAAAAAAGCCATACGATGATGGCTTTTTTTTGTTTTAATTAAATTATTTTTCGTCGATACCGTAACGTTTGTTAAACTTGTCAATACGTCCAGCGGCTTGAATGGATTTTTGTTTTCCAGTGAAGAATGGATGACAGTTTGAACATGTATCAACTTTAATTTCTTTTGAAGTTGATCCTGTTTCAAATGTATTCCCGCAAGTTGAACAAGTAATTGTAACAGTATGATACTTTGGATGGATTCCGTTTTTCATCGTTTTAACTCCTTCTGCCATGATTTTTTAAGTCATAGAAAGTTTTTTTTATTTCGCACAACGTATTATAACAAATTCAAATCTATAATGCAAGAAAAAAATCATCTTTACTCAATTCTTAAAATCGCATCAATTCGCTCTTTGATTGGTGGATGTGAATACATCAATTTGACATAGAGAGGATGCGGTGTTAGATTCGAGAAATTATTCCGAGCGAGAACGGTTAATGCAGAAATCATCGATTCTATTTGGTAATGAGTAACACTATATTTATCAGCCTCATATTCATGAACTCTCGAGAAATAATTTGTAACAAATCCGAGGAGAATCTCAAGCGGAGATAATAGCACAAGGAACAAGATAAGTCCGAAACCTAGTTCGATGTCATTCACCCCAAAAGCAGTGTAAAATCCAACTAGATTTAAGACAAAATAGAGTGCCACCATGTAAAAAACAAGAATGAATGCTGTTTGAAACATTCCTTTGATAATATGGTTGTGCTTTGAATGTCCAATCTCATGAGCGAGAACACTGACTACTTCTTCTACAGACATTTTATCGATAAGTGTATCATATAAAACAATTTGTTTCATCTTACCAAAGCCTGAAAAATAAGCATTGAGTTTGGTGGAACGAAGCGAAGCATTCATCACGCTTATTTTTGAAATATGAATTCCTTCCTTTTCCGCAAACTTCATTATTTCTTCCTTTAAAGGTCCTTCTTCAAGCGGTGTGAGTTTATTGAAAAGTGGGACAAATAACTTCACATACAACATATTGACTAAAACAAGAATGGTCATTAATGCAATATAGGTGTAAACATAAAATGTCCACGAAATATTTTGGTATAACACAGCGACAAGATATAATAAGGCACCACCAAGAACGATTGATAAAATGAGTCCTTTCAACTTATCTGAAACAAATCGCTTTTTTGTTGTTTTGTTGAAGCCATATTTTTCCTCGATTTTAAATGTATGATAGTAATCAAACATAAAGTCAAGGATAAATGATAGAATAAAGTATCCAAACATAAAGAACAAGGTCTGAAGCGGGATGTAATCTGTCAGTCGAATACTGACTTCCGATAATATCCCGAAAAATCCTGAGAACAACAAGATTAAGATTAAAACTGTGTTGATCAGATTTTTCAGTGTGTCAAATTTAAATGTATCCATAAAATACTTTAACCATTTTTCATATTTAGGTAATTCATATACGTTTTCTACCGTTGCGGGAATAACCGCATTTCTATTTTTATAGTTTAAATAGGATACGTAAAAAGAAAATAAACTTGTACCCAAGAATAAAACCAAAACAATGATTTGATACATGATATTCCTCCTAGATTAAATCGTATTTTTTTAATTCTTGATATAACCTTTGAACAGGTAATCCCATCACTGTAAAATAATCTCCCGTTACTGAAACAACAAACTTGGAACCTTTTCCTTGAATTGCATAGGCTCCTGCTTTATCCATCGGTTCATTGGTTAAAATGTAATTATCGATCTCTTCTTCTGACATTTCTGCGAAGTTAACTCTTGTTTTAACATAAAAAGATGTTGAAACTTTTTTGGAGATAATGGCCGCGCCTGTAATGACAAAATGGGTTTTTCCAGATAGTTTCTTTAACATCCCTTTTGCATCTTCTTTATCTTTTGGCTTTCCGAGTAATTCGTCATCAATCAATACCAACGTATCAAATCCTAAAACCGTATCCTCTTTATGGGTTCTAAAGATATCTGATGCCTTTTGAAAAGCAAGGTCCATCACAGCTTCTTCATAGGGTAATTCCTCATCAATTACTTCCTCTATATTCGATGTGATTACTTCATATTCTTCAATCACTTGTTTTAATAATTCTCTTCTTCTTGGCGAATTGCTCGCAAGGATAAATTTCGACATAATAAACACCTTCCTTGTGAACCATTATACCATAGCTATACGAGAGATGGTAGAAGTTGATTTCACCACAATTTCATCACAGTTTCTTGATATAATATCCGTTAATGTATTTTCATTAAAAATAAATAATCCACTCGAAGCAAATGCCTTATTTGTGGTACAATAGAGGCATATTGAATGAAGGGAGTTCTTACAGATGGTGTTAAAATTTAATCAATCTCTGTTTGTAAAGCATGGAAGCTATGTCGTTGCGGTCAGTGGCGGAATAGATTCGATGGTTTTGTTATCGTTAATGAATGCATTAAAAGACGAACTCCACTTAACGCTATACGCGCTTCATATGAACTATCATAAACGGGATAGCGCACTTCGTGACCAACAAATTGTTGAAAAATATTGTAAAAATAACAACATTGAATGTATGATTGCTGACTTCATTGATTCCCCCTTTGGAAACTTCCAACAGGAAGCTCGGAATCAGCGATACAATCAACTCTATCATTTCTCAAAGAAAGTTGGCGCTGAGGCAATCTGCTTAGCCCACCACGCAGATGACCAGATGGAAACCATTCTAATGCGGTTGAACCGAGGTTCCTCATTTGTCGGATATGCCGGAATGAAGGAAGTGTCTTTATACAAAGATATGCCGTTGTTTAGACCTTTACTGGCAGAATCTAAAGACAACATTATCGCATTTGCGAAAGAAATGAATATTCCCTTTGGCTTTGATGAAACCAACGACCAAGACGAATATACAAGGAATCGATTCCGTCACACGATAACCCCTTTCTTAAAAAAAGAGAATCCAAAAGCATTACAAAAGTGGAATGAATTCTCAGAAGATATTTTGGATAGTTATCATCTTATTTCAAAATTATCCAATCAATTTCTTGAAGAGTTCTTAGTAAGCAACAACGAACGTTATCAGATTGAACTCAATCGCTTCTTGGGCGAAGAAAAAATTATTCAAAAAGACATTTTGAAGAAACTCGTGAATCTCGCTAGTAAAAACGCGACTGAATTAACGAAAGAACATATGGAGGATATCTACAAAATCATCCATTCTTCCAAACCAAATTTAAAGAAAAAGCTAGATCAACACTTATTTATCCAAAAATCCTATCAAGTGCTTTCGTTTCAAGAAAAGGAAATGAAACCAAATTCCTACGAATTTAAGTTAACGACTTTCGGGGAAGTTTCTCTCCCTAATGATTACATCATTACAATTTCTCAAAACGAACGCAATAATAGTGGTAAAACAATTGAATTATGGTATAATAATCTAGATTCGTTATTCCCAATAACTTTCCGTTCTCGCAAAGACAAAGATACAATTAGACTAACTTATGGCACAAAAAAACTCAAAGATTTCTTTATTGATAAAAAAATTCCATTAATCGAAAGAAATGAATTACCTTTGATCATTGACGCAACTGGTGAAATTATCTGTATCCCAAATATATATACATTTAAACCTGACGTGAGAGAAACGAAAATCTATATTACTTATCAGAAAGGATAAAAAGATGTTAGAAAAAGACATTGAACGCATTCTCGTTAGCGAAGAACAAATAAAAGAAGTATCAAAAAAACTAGGTGAACAAATCACATTAGATTATGCAGGTAAACAACCAGTGATCATTGGATTATTAAAAGGTTGTGTTCCCTTCTTATCTGAACTTCTAAAAAGTATCGACTTATATTGTGAGATCGAACTGATGGGCGTATCTTCCTATCATGGCGGTATTGCTTCTTCTGGTGATGTAAAAATCACAAAAGATTTAGACAAACCAGTGATTGGTAAACATGTCATCATCGCAGAAGATATCGTTGATACAGGAAAGACCTTAGCTGTCATTCGTGACTTGTTATTACATCGGGGTGCCGCAAGTGTTGAAGTTGTTACACTTCTAGATAAACCATCTGGAAGAGTTGTCCCTTTTGAACCAAAATATATCGGCGTTACCATACCAAAAGAATTTGTCGTTGGCTTCGGTCTTGATTATGATGAACTCTATCGTAATCTACCTTATGTAGGGGTCCTGAAACCATCTGTCTATAAGAAATAAAGGAGGAAATTATGGCAGACAACAAAACACCAATTAAAAAACCATTAAACAGCCGCATGCCACAATTACTAATCATCGCATTTTTATTAGTATTTGTTGTATTGGTTGTCTATAACTTCAGAGGAGCGAACGCCCCTGTCCCACTAAACAATTCACAATTCCAAGCAATATTATCTGGTCAAGGCGTTTCAACGATTGATGTAACACCAATCAATGATGCGAACTATCGTGGATACAAAGTCACTGGAGAATTAGTAGATACAAGAACTTATGTCACTTATTTAGCGAACGATACAGAATTTGATCAGATGTTTGCGATTGTTACACAACTCAATAATGATATTCTTAGTTCTAATAATGTCATCTATACTTACGTTCCAGCTTCTTCTTACACCATTGCCAATATTATCTTCCCGCTTCTACTTGTCGGTGGAATTATTCTCCTCTTCGTTTTTATGACAAGAGGTGGTGCGAACGCAAATAAACAAGCTTTCGATTTTGGAAAGAGCCGTGCTAAACTATCAAAAGGACAAAGAACAACTTTTGAAGATGTTGCTGGGGCAGATGAAGAAAAAGAAGAATTACAAGAAATCATCGATTTCTTAAAGAACCCTAAAAAATACTTAGAACTTGGCGCAAGAATACCAAAGGGAGTCCTTTTAGTAGGTCCTCCAGGAACTGGTAAAACATTAATCGCAAGAGCCGTCGCAGGTGAAGCGAATGTACCATTCTATTTTGTCAGTGGATCTGACTTCTTAGAAATGTTTGTCGGTGTTGGTGCAAGCCGTGTTCGTGATATGTTTAAAACTGCAAAACAAAATGCTCCATGTATTCTCTTTATTGATGAAATCGATGCAGTCGGTCGTCAAAGAGGAACTGGACTTGGTGGCGGACATGATGAACGTGAACAAACCCTCAACCAATTGCTTGTGGAGATGGATGGATTCGGACATAACTCAGGCGTTATTATTTTAGCTGCGACAAACCGTGTTGATATTTTAGACCCTGCACTGCTTCGTCCAGGAAGATTTGACCGTCAAATTTATGTAGGTCGTCCTGACATTAAAGGTCGTAAAGAAATCTTAAAAGTTCATTCTCGCAAGAAAAAATTAAATCCAAAAATTACTTTTGAAGAAATCGCAAAAAGAACTCCTGGTTTTACTGGGGCAGACTTAGAAAACTTAATGAACGAGGCTGCGCTTCTTGCTGCACGTGAAAACAAAAAACAAAT
>JBFXGX010000013.1:16247-44681 GCA_050177605.1 Candidatus Izemoplasmatales bacterium
TTAACAAGAGAAGATATTGAAGAAATTGTTAAAACCGGTGGTTTAAAACGTTTTGATGATCCTCATGCTGCAGATCAAATTGAACTACCAGAACAACCTGAAATTAATAAAACTGATGAAGTAAAACACTAGGGATACGTTGCAGTATCCCTTCTTCGTTGGAGGGACCTATGAGACTCGATAAATTTTTAAAAGTCGCAAGAGTTTTTAAAAGAAGAACAATTGCGAAGGAAGTTGCTGACCATGACAAAATTCTCGTCAATGGTCATGGAGCTAAACCATCCACAATGTTAAAAATTGGAGATATTGTGGTTATTCGTTATGGATCCAAAGAGTTCACGATCAAAGTACTGAATTTTGCGAATCAAGCATCCAAAGAATTCGCACTAAGTATGTATGAGTTAATCGAGGATAAAACAATTGATACATTGAATAAAAACGAATAATTTTGTATAATGTTAGAGGACACTCACGAAAGGAAAGAAGATATGAAAAAAACGTTGATTGCCCTTCTTCTACTCCTATCCTTATTGATGCTAGGATGCACGGAACAAGATGTCAGATATGATATGTATGTTACAGTGTATCCCTTACAATATGCGTTAGAAGAAATTTTAACTGATACAGGTTTAACCGTAGGAATTGTTCCTGGTGTAACTTCCCATGAAGATTCCGTGGATTGGTCTCCGAAAGAAATCATTGCGATGACCGAAGCTAGTCTCCTATTTTATGTAGGGGCGAACTACGACCAATACATTGACTTTCAAATCGAGAGCATCTTTACCAATAAAGATGTTGAACTTGTTAAAATTGAAGATGAAACAGATTATATGACGATGATTCCTGGTGTGATTGATGATCACGACCATGAAGAAGATATCATCACTTCAAATGAAGCAGCTTTAGGAATTGATCCTCATTTTTGGATTTCTCCGAAAAGACTGATTGATGTGTCGCTACTATTGTTTGATAAAGTTGTTTCTAAATATCCTGATTTATCCACGAAATTCACTGAAAATTATGCTGCCTTAATTCTTACACTGAGTGATTTAGATACTGCATTTACAGAAATTATTTCCTCAAGCAATCAAGTAGCTATGTTTTCAACCAATCTCTATGGATATTTACGAGAAGATTATGGACTTGAATATATTTCTATTTCTCCGGGATATCATGAAGAAACCGAACAATTTACAACACAAGAAAAAGAAGAAATAGTAAATGATGCGATATTTCATAATATAACCTATATCATTTATGAGAAAAACACGACTTCCCCTTTGTCAAATGCAATATTCACAGAACTTGAAACGCTTGGATATACGCCAGTGAAACTTGAGTATGATATTTTGCAGTCTTTAACCGATGATGATCGTAATCTTGGAAAAGATTATGTTAGCATCATGTATGAAAACTTAGAACTAATAAAAAAAGCTTTAGGCTTTATAGAGAGGTAACCTATGGAAAACAAATTGACAGAACAAGAGATTATCAGACGTCAGAAAGCTGAGGATTTAAAAAACTTAGGAATCGATCCATTTGGGTCTCGTTTTGACAGGACTCACAATACACTCACTTTCAAAGAAGAATTCTCTAAATTCACCAAAGAAGAACTACACGATATAGAAAATCCAGAAATTGTAAAGATTGCTGGACGTATTATGACAAAACGTGGTAAAGGTAAAGCAGGATTTGCCCACATTCAAGATCAATATGGACGTGTTCAAATTTATGTTCGACAAGACGTGGTTGGTGAAGAACAATATGAAATCTTCGACAAAGGTGATTTAGGTGATATTATTGGCGTTGAAGGAAGTGCAATGATCACAAATACTGGCGAATTATCGATACGCGTGACAAAGTATACTCACCTTACAAAAGCGCTTCGTCCTTTACCTGAAAAATATCATGGATTAACGGATATTGAAGAAAGATATCGTCGTAGATATGTCGATTTAATCACAAATGATGAGTCGAAAGAAACATTAATTCTTCGTTCGAAAATCATTGCATCTATGAGAAACTACTTAAACAACAAAGGTTATCTCGAAGTTGAAACACCAATCCTTCATCCAATCCTTGGTGGGGCAAATGCTAGACCATTCGTTACTCATCATAACACATTAGATATGCCATTCTATTTACGTATCGCACCAGAGTTATATTTAAAAAGACTGATCGTTGGTGGATTTGATTGTGTCTATGAAATTGGAAGATTATTTAGAAACGAAGGCATGGATGTCAAACATAATCCTGAGTTTACAACGATTGAACTCTATCTTGCTTATTCCAACCTTGAAGGAATGATGGATTTAGCCGAAGATTTGATTTCTTCCATCGCCCTTGAAACCATTGGAAAAACCACAGTTTCTTACGGCGAGAAGGAAATCCATCTTGAAAAGGGATGGAGAAGAGTCTCGATGACTGATTTAATCAAAGAAGAAACCGGGATTGATTTTATGACAATTTATAACTTTGAAGATGCTAAAAAATTAGCGCTAGAACATCATTTACATGTAGAACCACATCTCTATGGTGTTGGGCACATTGTCAATTTATTCTTTGAAGCTTATTGTGAAGAAAAATTAATTCAACCTACTTTTGTACATAGTTATCCAATCGAAGTCTCACCATTAACAAAAAAAGTTCCAGGCGATGATCGCTTTACAGAACGTTTTGAGTTATTTATTGATGGAAGAGAATACGCGAATGCCTATACAGAATTAAACGATCCTATCGATCAATACGAAAGATTCGTTAATCAATTAAAAGAAAAAGATTTAGGAAACACGGAAGCCACAGAAATGGATATTGACTTCGTTGAATCCTTAGAATACGGAATGCCTCCAACCGGTGGAATTGGCATTGGTATCGATCGGTTAGTTATGCTTATTACAAATAGCGCATCCATTCGAGATGTTTTGTTATTCCCTCATATGAAACCAAGAAGTAAAGACAAACAATAATCAAAGAAAAAGCATCCGCGAGGATGCTTTTTTCATCGAATAGTTCTAACCTATGTATGGATATTCCATAGCGTATTGATACTTCGTTTTTAAATCTGTGTACTTGAATTCTACAAGAACATGATTTGATATATCAATGATACCATAGAAGTTATCGAGCTTTGCCGCTGCGACACTACCTTCAAATGGAGATAAAGATTGATACATTAATGGGATAACAAGTTCGCCGTCTTCATTCAGTGCACCGTATTGATAAAACGAGTTGCGAACAATTAACATTCCATCAAATATGCCAACTGGTAGATAACCATTATAATATTCATATGCAGAATAACAAGTTCCTTCATAATCGTAAATAGCCAACATCCAATTTGAATTTCTTGTCACGATTCTTGAGTCATCCGCAAAAACAGGAATTTCTGAGGTAAATGTAATTAATTCAGCCCCTGAAATATCAATAACCGCATAATAACTACCTTCCAAAGATGTTATATGAACGATTGCTTTTCCCCCATACACATAAGATGATTTCATTCCGTCAAACATTGGTATAACAAAATCAAAACTTTGAGTCAATACCTTATCGAAATGAGTGTCGATAAGGTAATAACCATTATTTTCTTCTTTCACAAAAGCATAACCTTCATTAAATGGTGTGCATTCAGTATAATAATTACCGATAGACCCAAAGATATTCCCTGTAGCATCTATATATCCACAATACTCAGAAATTTGATTTTGTTCATCAAGCAAATTAACTGGCGCAAACCCGTTTTCAAAATAGGACTCTGAAGTAAAATGTGCGCTCGTCGAGGTCACTGTCTGAAGCTCATTATCAATAATTAAAGTTTGTGATCCGTTGTGAATAATGCTGAACATTTCATCTGTAAAATGGATAATGTGATTATAGAGGATTGGATAGTAGTCAAACCAAACACCTAGTTCCTCACCTATTGTATTAATATAAGTGAATTGATTGTCTTTAATGACCATTGCCAAGCCATATCGAAAAGGTACAACTGTATCATATTTAGCCTCAACTAGTTTTTCTCCATTTGGTAAAAGAAATCCCCATAGACCATTTTCTTGATAACTAAAATAGTTTTCTTCACCTAATGGAAAAAGACTAAACCTAGCATAAATATCTGTATTAGATTCTATTGGTAATGAAAAATCAAAAGGAGTTGAGAAGTCCGCGTCTATGTACCAACCAAAAAAAGAAAATCCATCTTTGGTTGGGTTATCCAATTGTTCTAGAGTCTCTCCACGAGTAAGAGAAATGTTATCTTCGCGATCATCTACATGAACAATCACAGTGACTAAGTTATTTTGGCTACAAGCTGTAATAAAAACAAGTATAATTGCGAAAAATAAAAGTGCTATAGTTTTCTTCATATTTTTTACTCCAAATCCAGGATAATTAATGTACTTAAGTAGCCACTATCCCAACTGCTACTAAAACTATAATCATCCTCTGATTTAATATTAATAACAGCGTATGTCGTTGAACCACACACATAACTCTCATAATGAACAATATAGTGGGAAGAAATAAAGCCATATTCAATAGGATTCTTCTGTGTAATTAATAACGAACATTGATCAGAATGAACTTGCTTGAATACAAAGAACATCCCTTTATATACAGAATCTACAAAAAGACGCGTTGGCGCTATGAATTCATAAATATCGTATTGATCACTATAATCAGCTGCATTAATCAATTCAGAATCAAAGAACGAATAATCTGATGTGTATGTATAATACGCTATATCAATATATGATAAATATAATCCTTCACTATAAAAATCAATCTCAGAATAGTTGGAAACGTAAATTATGCTAAAAAATTTATCATCATAATAGTTGAATGTAGAACCAATAATCCTACCATATAAATGTACAAATTGACTAAAATTAGGTATGTTTGATGAAAACTCGGATAATGGAAGATATAATTCCAAATATATCGGAGCACTTAAAGTGTCATAAGGAGCTAATTCACCAGTTACAGTGGCGCTGTTTATTTGTCTGACAAAACCAGTACCAATTAATGCAAAGTCATTCTCATTATTTTCGTTTGGCTCTACATAAATTGCAGATCCAGATTCATCTTGCTCAAAATAGAATCCAGGACCATAAGCAGAAGCATTAACTTTGCATGATTGATTTATAACAAATAAAAAAGTTGATAATACTAATGCGGTTAATAAAAATATTTTTCTTTTCATAATTCAATTCACTCCTTTTCGCAATATTATACAATATATACCAAAAAAATCCAATATAAATAAAGAACTTAAGAAAAAATTAATATATTATTCATTTGCTTTCCTAAAAAAACACCTCCTATTGTAGGAGATGTTTTCTATTTGATTTCGTCTTCTTTATCAATTGGTTCCAGTTCTTCTAGTTCAACAACTTCTACTTCTTCATTGTCCTTAACACTATTCGTTTTCATAGGATCATAGATATAATCCTCTACATTCACAGAACCTTGAAACATTGATTTCGCTCTAGCGGCTAAATGTTGTTCCTTTCCGTTTGCAATACAGAAAGCTAAACATTTATCCATTTCTAACGTATTCCCTTCCATTTTATAGTAATACGCTTTACGATACTCATAGTTTAATTTTCTAGCAATATATCCATCATCATTTGCAAAATGCTTTTCAACCATATTTAAATATCCTTCATGGTCAAACTCCATATTTTTAATTGCTTCTAAAACTTCACGATAATTACCAACAAAAGCTTGATATTTATTTGGAACTTGCCCAACCAAACTTTCCATTCTTGCTAAACAACTATCAAAAGTTTCATTGTCCCCAATCTCAAAAGCACTATATGCTGTAAAAGAAAAGACGAGGGCATGGAATACAGGGTTCATCCGTTGCAGCTCAAGTTGATTAAATGTTTTTATCGCTTCATCGTAATTTCCACAGTAATAATGAGCTAACCCAACATAGAGGGCATAACTTGCTTTCATATTTGCGGTTGGTGCATTTTCATAAGCATTTAACGCCATATCTAGTGCTTGTTTTACATCGAGATCATAATCGAGTAACATATTGAATCTCGAAGAAAAATATTGTAGTCTTCCATCCACACGATAGCGAATAAACAAATATCCAACAAAGATTCCAGTAATAATTAATATGGTATTTGTATAATTCCAAATCGCATTCGTGATGAGAGCGATGACCGATAATGAACTATATACCGCCATCGTAATAACATATTGTTTTCTGTTCATTGCGTTAAATATCCTTTCCTAATGTATAATCTTCATCTTCATATAGATAGATGCCTAATGTCTCAGCTACGTCCACAAAGATATCAATGATTCCATAAAAATCAAAGCTTTGATCCTCTAGAATCGATTTAATTAAATCATCCACGTACAGCGTATAGTTTTCGGGAATCATTCCTTTTGATTCGATGATCCCTTCAATTTCAGAAATGATTGCTTCTAATTGTTCTTCATTAAACTTCACGGACTTTTCATTAAGTTCATATCTTAAATCTTCAATATAGAATAAAAGTGAGATTAGCTCGTCATAATGCATGAATTCATGAAAGTCTCCCTTGAATGACACATCAAGATATAATTTACACTGTGCAATTTGATCATGTAAATATTCATATCCGACGGTAAAAATTCTTTCAATATCATCGGAAGGATCTAGCTTTTTATTTTGAGTATTTAAATATAGGTAATTCAAAACTTCATAAACTGGCATAAATCGTTCATATAATGATAAATGATGTTCTTTGAGTTCTAGGTAAAAATCTTCGATTTCTTTCACCCAAGAAGCATATTCTTGATATAAATTCATTTTCTTCACCTCACAAAAAGATTATACCCTATTATACTATTTATAGAAAAGAAAAACCACAAGGACTTTGTGGTTTTTATGTGATTAAGCTTGGTTTACTGAACCAAATAATGCCATTTTTTCACGAACAGCTTGTTTCATTGCTTCTACACCAGGAGCTAATAATTTACGAGGGTCAAATCCTTTTCCTTCTAAATCTTTTCCAGCTTCGATGTATTTGCGAGTAGCGGCTGCGAATACTAATTGTAATTCAGTGTTAACATTGATTTTAGCGACGCCCATTGAAATTGCTTTTTTTACCATTTCATCAGGAATCCCTGTGCCACCATGTAATACGAGTGGAGTTCCAGTTGTTGCATTATCGATTTTTTGTAATACATCAAAGTTAAGTCCTGTCCAGTTTGCTGGATATTTTCCATGGATATTACCAATACCTGCAGCTAAGATTGTAACACCTAAATCCGCAACCATTTTACATTCTTGAGGATCTGCGACTTCTCCGCCACCAATAACGCCATCTTCTTCTCCGCCGATAGCACCAACTTCAGCCTCTAAAGATAATCCTAAATTCTTTGTTAATTCCACTAATTCTTTTGTTTTAGCGATGTTTTCGTCGATTGGGTAATGAGACCCATCAAACATAATGGAAGAGAATCCAGCTTCAATTGCAAGATGTGCGCCATCATAACTTCCATGATCTAAATGAAGTGCAACTGGTACAGTTATTTTTAAACTATCTACCATCGCTTTTACCATTTCAGCGACAACTTTGTATCCTGCCATGTATTTTGCTGCACCTTCAGAAACACCTAAGATTACTGGTGATTTCATTTCTTCTGCAGTTAATAAAATTGATTTTGTCCATTCTAAATTATTAATATTAAATTGACCTACAGCATATCCGTTTTCATATGCTTTTTTACACATTTGTTCTAATGAAACGAGACCCATATATATAGTCCTCCTCTATATTTTTTATCATTTATATTATACTTTAATTTCGGCTAGATGTAAAGAATCTTTGCTTTCTAGCACAAATGCTAGAAAAGAAAAAAAGAGTTTGGATTTCCAAACTCTTTTGATAATTATTTACCAGCAACTGGCATACTTTTTACTTTCACTGAAGGACAAGTAATACCATAGTAACTCATTTTTACATCATTTCCTACAAGGACAACATCTTTTAACATTGCGATGAAATTGCCTGCGACAGTAATTAAAGCAACTGGCTTAACAATTTTTCCGTTTTCTACTAAGAATCCAGAAGCTTGAAGACTAAAATCTCCACTCACTGGGTTGGCCCCAGCATGTGCTCCTTGAACATCAGTGATATATACACCGTTTTCAAGTGAAGCAAGGAGAAGCTCTTTTGTAGAAGTTCCAGGTAGTAACATTAAGTTTACAGCTGCAACTGTCGTTCCAAATCCATTTCCAGTTGGTTCAACGCCATCTTTTTTTGCTGTAACTAAATTATGTAAGTAGGTTTTTAATACACCCTTAGAAATTAGTTCTTTATATTTTGTCGCAACACCTTCATCATCAAATGAACGAGAACGACTACTTTTCTTTAAGAATGGATCATCAACAATGGTCACAAGAGAAGAACCTACTTCTTCTCCTAATTTTCCTTTTAACAAAGAGAAGCCTTTATGAACTGCATCTGCTGAGAATACATTTCCAAACGCACTTAAAAGGGTAGCTAAAGCACTGCGATCAAATACAATTTCATAGTTTCCTGAAGGAATAGGACCAGCACCAAGTTGACTCACTGCGTCTTTCACAACTTCACTAGCTAATGTATCTACGTGAAAATCATCAAAATTGTTTGAGATTTCAAGATCAAAAGCAGTTCTTTGATCTTTATCATCTTTAACGATAACACTACCACCAATATAAGCGGAGTTTACTTTGTTAAATAATTTTAGACCTAATGTATTTTGAATCATCACGGAACGTGTTGTTTCAGAATACATTGTTTCAGCGACAGTTACCAGTGGATTCGCTTCATGGAATTGTTTATCGAGTTCCTTCACAGTAGCGATTTTTTTCGCCACTTCAAGTTTAGATAAATCTTCATTAAACAAACCCTCAACTGCTTTGTACTCTTTGTCTCCGCCATAGATGATTGCGTCATCTAAAGAGTCAATAATGGAAGCATTTTTGATTAAATGATCAACGATACCATCAATGAGTTCATCTTCCATAATTTCTGTAACATAAGAACCCATTTTGCCTTTGTATACACCACGAATTGTCATACTAGAAGTATCGGCAATTTCATATTTATCTAATTCTCCCGCAAAAACCTCAATGGATAATTGCGTTGAATTATTAACGAATACTTGGACATCACTAAGGCCTTTTGCAAGTGCTTTTTCAAATAACTTATCAACATTCATCATGATTATTTCGCTCCTTTCTTTCCACCAACGGTGATGGATGAAACGCGAAGTGTTGGTTGTCCAACGTCCGCTGGAATTGATCCAGAAGCTGAGCCACACATTCCGCGAGCACTATCAAGATTATTTCCAACCATATCGATTTTCATTAAGATATCAGCGCCATTACCAACTAAAGAAGCTCCTCTTACTGGTTCAGCGATTTTTCCATCACGAACGATGTACCCTTCAGATACTGAGAAGTTGAAATCACCATTTCCAGGATTAACCGATCCGCCTCCAAGTTTGGCTGCAAATAAACCGTATTCAGTAGCTGCAATGATTTCTTCAAAAGTCGATGTGCCGTTATCAATATAAGTATTACTCATACGAGATGTAGGCGCGTATTTATATGATTCTCTTCTAGAAGAACCTGTCGGTCTATGATTCATTCTTCTAGCATTGAGTTTATCAACCATATAGGTTTTTAAGACACCTTTATCGATTAATACACGACGTTCTTGAGGTGTTCCTTCATCATCGAAGTTAGCACTTCCCCAAGCATTTTCTATCGTTCCATCGTCAATCGCTGTCACGATTGGTGTTGCGACTACTGTATTTAGTTTTCCACAAAATACGGATGCATTTTTCGCAACGCTAGTTGCTTCTAAACTATGTCCGCAAGCTTCATGGAAAATAACGCCACCAAATTTGTTATTAATGATGACCGGCATATTGCCACTTGGGCAATCATCCGCAAACAACATTGTTTTTGCAGTTCTAGCCGCATCTTTAGCGATTTCTTCGATATCGATATCTTCTTCAAAGTATTCGTATCCTTTTCCAGAACCTGGGCCTTCTCCGCCTGTTTGCATCACGCCGTCTTTTCCAGCAATCGCTTGGATATATAATCTTGCACGAACTCTGGTTTCACTGACAAAACGTCCTTCACTGTTCGCGATAAGTACTTCTTGAGAAGAATCTCCTAAGTTAATCGCAACTTGTTGAATGACTTCGTCATATTCTTTGGCTGCTTTATATGCTTTTTGCATTAAAGCAACTTTTTCTTCTTGAGATACATCTTTTGGATTTTTCTTTACTTGATGTCTTGTGCCGACTTCAAGTTCTCCTAAAGGAACTCTTTTTGTTAATTCATGATTGTTGAATGACGCACTTAAATCAGCTGCTAATTTTAATAGGTCCTTTGGATTTTGACTATTTGTATAACCATATACACTTTGTAATTTGAGTGCAATACGAACGCCAACACCGAAGACTTTAACGCTAGCTACTTTTTCAACACGTCCCCCAATTAATTGAATTGAATCTGATACTTTTTCTTCTGTATAGACTTCTGCGAAATCGGCCCCAGTTGAAAGTGCTGTATCTAGAATTTGTTCAATTAATGTTTTTTCTAGTAACATATCTTGTCCTCCTAAATAAACTTTAGTTTATTATAACACTTCTTTATGTGATATTGAAGTAATATTGATGAAACAATTGTGATTAATTTCAGTGTTTTAGATAAAAAGCAAACAAGTAAGTTTGCTTTTTAGTGCTTTTGAAAGTAGATTTTTATTTCAAATAAAGTGCTGAATATTTTTCTTTTAGGTACTTCACATAATACATTGCATTGAATGGTTCACCAGTAACGTCAAGTAATAATTCTTTTGGTGATTTAGAACTACCGTACTTGTGTATTTTTTCTCTCAGCCAAGCGTTAATTTGTTTGATTTCACCTTGTTCAATTAAACTCTCAATGTCTAAGTCTTTTTTCATTGTATAGTAGAATTGTGCTGCATAAGCAGATCCTAATACATAGGTAGGAAAATATCCAATCATTCCACCACTCCAATGAACATCTTGAAGTACTCCTTCGCTCATCTTTGTTGGTCGAATACCAAGGTAAGCAACCATTAAATCGTCCCAAGCGGCAGGTAATTCATCGACCGTGAGTGATCCGTCAATGAGTTGTTTTTCTAAATCATAACGTAACATAATATGCATTGGATAGGTGAGTTCATCTGCTTCAACACGAATGAAGGAAGCTTCTACTTTATTGGCTGCTTTATAGAAATCTTCAAGTGAAACATCTTTTAACTCTTCTTTGAAGATGGATTGAAGTTTTGGATAATGTGTTTTCCAGAAAGAATAAGAACGACCAATCATATTTTCAAAGAATCTTGATTGGGATTCATGGATTCCCATCGATGTTCCACCGTTTAGAAGTGTATCATCAAATTCAGTTGAGATTTGTTGTTCATAGGTCCCGTGCCCGAGTTCGTGAATTGCTGCGAAGATGGATGAAAACATATAGTTTTCTAAGTATCTCGTAGTAAAACGAACATCTTCTGGGCTCGTATTCCATGTGAATGGATGTACTGATTTTTTCATCAACCCATAGTTGCGGTTAAAGGCAACAACATCAATCAGATAATCACAGAATTCTTCTTGTTTTTTCTTATCGAAGAAAGCTGTCATAAATGCATCATTTTCTTGTTTCTTGACATTCAATACTTCTTTAACAAAAGGAACGAGATCTTTTCTTAATGTATCAAAGAATTCATCAAATTCTTTCATCGTCATTCCTTCTTCATATTCATCGAGAAGGACATTGTATGGGAGATCATCAATTTCATAATAATTCACAAACTTCTTTGTGTAATCAATGATTTGTTTAAGATAAGGTTTAAATAACTCATAATCTTCTTTATCTTTAGCTTCTTCCCAAATGTTCTCAGAGATTTGTGCTAATTTTTGGTAAGCAACATAATCTTCTTCTGGGATTTTAACAACCTTATCGATATTCTTTTTTGCTTTTTCGATTTCTCTTTTTAATAGCGGATCGAGTGATTCTTTTTGTTCAAATAGCTGATTCACTACTGAAACTGTGTGTTCGCCTGTTTGAAGGCGGAAGGATTCCGCGCTCAGAATTCCCATCATTTCAGCTCTTCTTGGGAAAGAACCTTTAGGTGCTTCTGTCGCACTATCCCATCCCACAAGACTCATAACATAGTTATAAGCTTTTATTTTTTTTACGATTTCTCTAAATTCTTTGACTAATTCCAATTTCATCACCTCAAGCATTATTATATCATCATTCATTACTTTAATGGATTTTTATCTCTCCAGAAAGTGATTTTTGGCTGATAATTCTTATTGATTTTGTCTTATCTTCGTTGCGAATTGAAATATCTCCACTGACAGATTGTAGTCTAATTGCTTCTGGATAAAATTCTTTAGCACTCATATCTCCACTAACTGTTTGGAAATGACATTCCCTGCATTTCATCGTATTGACACTTAAGTCTCCACTGACGGTATTAAACACGACATCTCCTTCAATATCAACATGATTGAATTTAACATCGCCGTTCACATTGGATAAACGAAGGTCATTCGATTCAAAGTTTGTGATTTTAAGATCACCATTTACATTGTCAAATTTGAAACTTTTCGTTTTCATATTGGTGAAGACTAAATCGCCGTTCGTGCTTTTTAAAACAAAGCTATCACATTTTAAATTATCAACGGTAATATCAGAATTCACTGAATGTAATGAAGTTAGTAAAATCGAAACATCTGGTACTTTGATTAAAAACTCAAATTCGTTATGACTGAAAAAGAATAGGCTCGATCTGATTTGTTTTTTTGATTTAGCATAAAATGTTTGTCCATTCAGTCCAAACTCATAGTCTTCTAGTTTTCCTTTTCCTTTATAGTAAACTTCAATGTCGTTTGTCTCTGATTTTTCTAGATGATAATCTTCATTCACAAAGTGAATATCTATATTCATTTCAGAATCTAGAACATGAAAAGATTTGAATAATGTATATTCCTTTGAATTAACAGTGTTTTTTGTTTCAAGTTTTGCAAGATCACTTAAATCGTCCGCAATTTTAGAAGGACGACCAAATTTGGTTTCGATTTCTTCTTCACTCAATCCTTCTGCGATTGCTTCATCAATCATTTCTTGATGATCGCTTAATATCTCAGTAATATCCTCTTTAGATAAACCTTTACTTTGTAATTCTTTCTCTAGTTCTTCTAAGAACTTCTTCATTTTTCTTTCCCCCTTTATTTAGGATTTGATAGACGCCCCCGATAAATTCATCCCATTCATCACGTAGGGTTGTATAGTAATCGAGTCCTTTTTTTGTCATTTGATAGTATTTTCGCGGTGCACCGATGCTTGATTCTTCTAAGTAAGTTGTAAAATAGCCGTCTTGAGTGAGTCTTCGAAGAATTGGATAAATCGTATTTTCATTTACATCTAGATATTTTGAGATGTTATTGATAATGACATATCCATATAAGTCTTCTTCTAATAGTTCAGACAAGACACAAAGTTCAATAATTCCACGCTTAAATTGTGAGTTCATTCTATCCCTCCTCGAACCCATTATAACACAGTACTGTGTGGTACACAATACCATTTTTAAAGAAATTTAAAAGGAAATCTCTTGATTTCCTTAACTTTTATTGAGCGATATTGATTTTTAAATTAACAAAATACTTTCGTGGTTCTATCAAGAATGTTCGTAAGGTAACTAATTAATACGCCATAGTTAACCATTGGTATATTCAAATCATTCGCTACTTCAATTCTAGATTTCATTGTTTTTCGATTTAACATACAACTTCCGCAGTGAATAATTAAGTCATATCCTTGAATCACAGAAGGAAAATCTGCGCCAAGACAAAAATCAATTTGTGGTTTAAATCCAAGTTTTTGTTCAAGAAGACGAGGGATTTTGATTTGTCCAATATCTTCATGTGATATGTTATGAGAACAACTTTCTACAACCAGAATTTTAGAGGATGGTGTTAGTTTATCTACAAAGCGCGCACCTTGAAGCAATGTGTTGAAGTCCCCTTTGTACCTTGCGAAAAGCATTGAAAAAGATGTTAACGGAATATTATCGGGAACAATTTGATTTACATAATGAAATGCCTGAGAGTCTGTGATTACAATCGCTACATTTTTTGTGATTTGAAGCGCATGTTCTAGTTCTGTTTCGCGAATCACTAACGCTTGAATTCCATAATCAAGTAAATCTCGAATCACTTGAACTTGAGGAAGAATCATTCTTCCTTTTGGTGCCTCAGAATCAATTGGACAAACAAGAATTGCGACATCTCCATATTTTAATTGATCCCCAATGATGGATGGCTCTTTAACTTCACCTAATTGTTTAATCAATGTGGATCTTAATTTCTCGATATCCCTATTCTTAGCACTGACGAAGATGGCTTTTGGATATTTATGAATCAAACTTTCTAACTCTTCTTCACTCACTTGATCACTTTTATTAAATACGAGAATGGATGGAATACTTCTTCTTTTTAGCTTCAACTCTAAATTTTCTATGAAAAGATCATCGATATTGTTACTATCTACAACAAGAAGTGCTAAATCCGTTTGCATCATCACATGTTCCGATTTCTTGACTCTCATCGAACCTAGTTCTCCAACATCATCCAGTCCTGCTGTATCGATAAAAATCACTGGCCCGAAAGGAATCAATTCCATTCTTTTTTTGACAGGATCTGTCGTTGTTCCCATCGTATCATGAACCAAAGAAACTTCTTGATTCGCCAGTGCATTCAGCAAGCTACTCTTCCCAACGTTTCTTTTCCCAAAAATAGTAATATGTGGTATTAACGCTGTTGGTTGTTTATTCATATAAATCTTTTTGTCCTTCCTTGATTTTTAAAAGATTATCTTCAAGTCTTTTTTTAGTCTTTTCAAACGGAATTTGGTTCACTTCGTTTTGAATAAAATCCCAACCTATATCTTTGAGTTCTTCATCTCCGTAATTTTGTATATATTCTGCTAAAGATAAAATGGCATTTGGTTGACAAAAGAGATTAATATTTCCAGCTTTGACTGTTTCCATAAACACTTCTCCTGTTCTTCCTTTTCTGTAACATCCAGTGCAAAACGAAGGAAGATGACCGTAAGATATTAACCATTTAATGACCTCGATAGGAGTTCTTTCGTCTTTTAAAGTAAACTGAGACACCTTTTTTGCTTTTTCATTTTCTTGGTAACCACCTACTTCAGTATGAGAACCAGCACTCAGTTGAGTTACTCCTGAATCTATCAGTAACTCTCTCATCTCTTTGGTTTCTCTTGTGGAAATGATTATTCCGGTATAGGGGACAGCAAGGCGGATTGTAGCAACAATTTTTTTAAATGAAAAGTCATCCACAAGATATTTGAACTTTTCAGCCGAAACTCCTTCTGCTTTTTGAAGTCTAGGAACACTTATTGTATGAAACCCAACGTGGAATTGTTTCTCAAGTGCTTCATTATGCAAAAACAGCGATATGACTTCATAGCGATAATCTGAAAGTCCAAATAAGACCCCTCCACCAACATCATCGATTCCTGCTTCCATAGCACGGTGCATTGCAAATAATTGTCTTTCATAGTCACTTTTTGGCCCAGAGATATGCATTTTGCGGTAGACATGTTCGTTATATGTTTCTTGGAATAAAATATAGGTACCAATTCCCTTTTCTTTCAGTCTTCGATAATTCTCGACGGATGTCGCAGCAATGTTCACGTTGATTCTTCTGATATCTCCAGAACGATAAATTGTATCGATTGCATCTAGAACTTCATCGAAAGAACAATTTTCATCATCCTCCCCAGCTTCTAGTGCAATTCGCTTGTGTCCTGCTTTTTCGAGTGCTTTTACTTCGTTAACAATTTCTTCTGTGGATAGTTTTCTTCTCGCTATTTTATTTGTTTTTTTGTATCCGCAATATGCGCAGTTATTCACACAATAATTACTGATATATAGCGGTGCGAAAAGAACAACTCGGTTGCCATAGATCTTCGACTTTATTTCGTTTCCTGCCTGTAAAAGTTCTGATAATAAATCCTCATCAACAATCGATAATAATTTGGCTACTTCAACATGGCTTAAACCAACGAGTGTTTTTCCCTTTTCTATAATTTCTCTTATTTCTTCTTTTGTAGAAAGAGCTGCCGTTTCTACTAATTGATTGATATATTCTTGATTAATAAAGTTATCCATTTGCTAATTCCTCCTCATATTGGGATGGTCTCCCCTGCTTAAATCGATTTCGTATCCACTAAGGACGATTCTACCTTCAATGCATCCGCGACACTTAATAGACTCATCTGCGATACATATTCGATTCTCATATAATTCATACTTACTCTTAAACTTGGCTTCTGATATGCTTGGCATTACAACATTCGCTCCTGATTTTAATGCTTTTTCTCTTCCACCAGGAAATACTGTCCCAAGCGCGGTTGTCGAAGGAAGGAGTGCTTCGGGTAAAATCAATCTTGTTAACGCAACGCAAACTAAAACTTGGTCAAGCGTTCCACTTGGGAAATCCTTAAAAGGTGTTTTTGAATGCGCAATAAAAGGTCCTATTCCAACCATATGAGGTTGTAATTTCTCTAAAAACAGAAAGTCTTCAACTAAGTCCTCATTACTTTGAGTTGGCGAATTCACCATAAATCCTGCTCCGACTTGATATCCTATTTCCTTCATATTCCAAAGGCACTCTATCCGGTTCTCAAAACTCATTATTTCAGGATGTAAGTACTCATATAATCTTTTTGATGCGCTCTCATGTCTTAGTAAATACCTGTCACATCCTGCATCAAAATAGGATTGATAACTCTCTTTGGATTTTTCTCCGATTCCTAAAGTAATTGCAGCGTCAGGAAACTCCTTTTTGATGTGACGAATCATTGAACAGATTCTTTCATCTGTAAAATAAGCATCTTCACCAGATTGTAATACGAAAGTTCGATAACCCATATCATATCCTTCTTTAGCGTAAGAAAGGATTTCCTCTTCAGTCATTCGAAATCGTTTAGCTTCATGATTGGACATTCTAATTCCACAGTATTTACAGTCCCTTGAACAAATATTCGAAAACTCGATCAAACCTCGAAGGTATACACTCGATTGATAGTGTTCCTTTCTAGTCTTATCTGCCATTTTCGTTAAGATATTCAATTCGTACTTTGTAATATTATCTAAAATATAGAGATATTCTTCTCTTTTTAAATTTTTCTCTCGGGATAGTTTTTCAAGATAAGAAATAATTGTGTTTTCACAGATAGATTGGTTATTTCTCGTCAATTCAAGATTAGGTAGTATCAATTTATCACTTCTTTCTTTTCACCCGAGTTATTATATGATATTATAGAGCCATATATCGTAACATACGTTACAAAAGGAGTAAAATATGTTTGATTTAAGTCGCTGCAAATTATTTCGAAGTTCTGAAATAGAAAATCTATCTAAATATTTTAGTATTCAGGATTATGACGAAAATGCGCTTATTCATTTTGAAGGTGATCTGTGTAATGAGATTAGTATCATCTTGTCTGGAGAGATTGAAATCATCACCTATAATTATGATGGTTCCCTTTTTGTCATCTCGTCTCTCGGTGAAGGAAATATCTTTGGAGAGATTCTACTATATAGTTCGTATAAATTTTACATGGGGAATGTGATGTCCAAAACCAAGGTTTCCATCGCTACTATTACAAAAGAAAAGTTGGAAATGCTTTTCCAACTTGATTCAACCATTTATCATAATTTTATTAATATCGTTTGTGACAGAGCATTTTCAATGAACACAAGATTAAAACTCATTGGGCAAAAAAGTATTCGAGAAAGAATCAACCATTATATTAATATCCAGCAAACGCTAGGTTCATCAGATAAAATAACCATTGGAAAATCTAAAGAGGAACTAGCTAGGTTCCTAAATATCCCCCGACCTTCACTTTCAAGAGAACTTCTCTTGATGAAACAAGAAGGGATTATCGACTATGATCGCTCTTACATCTACCTTCTCGCACCTCCATTTTGTAATATTATTAAAAATGATTAAAAATAATTACTAGAAATATAAAAGGAAATCGATCGATTTCCTTTTTTTCTACCATGATTTATCTCTTAATAAATAATCTCTGATTGTTTGTTTTTTCATTCGATAGATTGTGCCTAAATAAATTAGACTAATGAAAGTAATCATAAGTGCGAATCCAATAACAATCATCCATAGAAACATTGAAATACTAGTAATTAAGTTGATTTGATAGGTAGCTTCAATGAGATAAGTTATTCCAAAACGGCCCAAAAATTCAATCGGTAACGCTAGTAAAAAAGCGAAAAATCCAAGTTCAAAAAGTTCAATAAGAAGTAATTCTGATATCTTCTTGTTCGACAGCCCTAAGGTAAGTAATACGCCAGAACTTTTCGAAAACTGACTAAGAAATTTATTCACTGACAGATATAAAATCATGACGAGTGCAATGCCGATTTGTATTTCCATAATCAAGATAAGACTGTTTAGTATAACTAACATGGAAGCAATATCGCCCATTTGAGTAATCACTGATTCAGCAAAATAGATAAAAGAGTATCGGTTAGATAATCCAGAGAATTGTTCAAGCGATAAATACTCGGTAAGAATATACTGATTTACGGGTTCAAACTCTTCGCTATGTGTAATATAAAAACGATTGGTCATTCCCATATATATTGTAGGATTAAACATATAGTAGTCTATTTTATGCCCAGACAAAGCATAATACTCCGATTTAATGATTCCAGAAACAATAAAGGAATCAAGGATTATGGCTTGATGATTGGTTCTACTGGCAATTGTTAATGATTTTCCGATAATATCCGGTGAAAGTCCGAACGACTCAAGCATAGGTTCTGAAACTAATATCTCATTGTCGTTCGTTGGAAAACTTCCGATGATTAAATCTTGGCTGGAAAGTTCCATTACGTCATTATTGTTCAATAAATCATTTGACTGTCCAGCAACAATAGAAAAACTAGTTGACTGATTGGACTCGTAATATATTCCATCGACAGAAATGCTTAGCAAATCTGAAGATAAATAGTCTAATGATATACCATAAAGTCTCTCTGTTATGGATGCTGGATCAAAATACATAAACGTTTTCTCTTGATACACTACTTTCTCATCTTTAAAATCAATCTCATCATTTGATAGAATGTAGTTGGATGAATAATAGTCATTCAGTAAACTTATTTGTTTCTCTCTTAAAGATATACTGAATGAAATGGTCAATGTAACCAGAACCATAATAATAGTGAAAATAAAAGAAAAAGCAAAACAAACCTTTTTATTGGAGGAAAGATTTCTAATGGATAAAATCAAAACTGATTTCATAATGCTCCCCCTTACCTTTTTACCTTTTTCACACTAATGAAAAATGATAAACTTGAGATAAACAATAATACAATTGTGATGAGTAAAAAATTGTTCAATTGTATAGAAGAACTAAAACTCATATTAAACAAATCACTCGCTAGTGAAATAATCTTGTCTTGAATCATCATTGACATGAAAAAAGCAATGGAACTAGCGATCAATGTCATTCCAACAAAGATGAAGAAATATCCAAGCATTATTGTTTTCTCTTGAAAGCCAAGAATGTTTAGAAGCTTGGTATATTGTTCTCTTTGGATCATAATAATGGAAGAAACAGCGTAGAAACAAAGAGCAATCGAAACTCCAATAACAATTGTGGTCACTAACAAAAACGAATCAGTAATGCTAACATTCCGAAAATACACTTGGATATCGCTTGGAACATCAACAACATAACCCAATTTAGATAAGTTTAAGGACAATTGATATCCTTGATAGACAGAATCGGTTACGATTGTTATTGTATCGATGTCATCAAGTGGTCCTAATGTAATATAAAAATATGCTGCAAATTCCGAACTATCAAACAATTGTGAAGTTCTATCATATATTCCTACCACCAAAAAGTCTTGATGATTGATTGTTATTGTATCACCTATATTTGCCCCCAATTGTAATGCAATATATTGACTTAACGCAATTTCATAATAATTCATTGGCCAATCACCAGAAAACAAAGAGTTGTTGTATTCATTCAGCAACTGACACTCAGGGTCAGGAATAATTTTTCCGTTGTAAAATGAGATAATCGTGTAATCTCCAAGATGCTGAGTTGAAACAGTTGAAAAAATTTTATCGTTAAAAATAAGTTCCGCTTCTTCGGTATAGTAACGTCCACTACCAACAAGACTCATATCTATAGAAAGATATGGTGAGATTGTCTCAAAATCAATATCATCAACACCTAGTGTAATTCCGTCTTCTCTTTCCTCTATTTGTGAGATGAAATTATAAAATAAATCTTGTTTAATTGATAAAAAGCTAAATAGCGTAGAACAAAACAATGTGATAGTGATACCAAAAAGAAAAATTGTACGGTACAAAACTCTCCATTCTTTATCGATTAACCACAGTATTTTCTTCATCTTTCACTACCTTCCCATCAGATAACGTAATGACTCTATCTGCGATTTTAGTCGTTTCTTCATCATGGGTAACTAATACAATGGTTTTACCTAAGGTATGCAAATAGGTCAATAAATCAAGAACGATTTTTGCGTTGGTTTTATCGAGATTGCCTGTCGGCTCATCAGCAAGAATAATCGATGGATTATTGATGATTGCTCTCGCAATAGTAACCCTTTGTTGCTCTCCTCCAGATAACTTTTTTGCTTTTACATCCTTTTTGTTTAATAAATCAACGATTTTTAATACATCAAGAATTTCTTCGAGGTTCTCTTTGCCAAACAATCCACTGATAATCAGTGGAACTTCAATGTTTTCATAAACAGTATATTCGCCCTCAAGGTTGAATTGTTGAAATACAAATCCAAGCTCTTTATTTCTAAACTGGGCTACTTCTTTACTAGAAAATGAATCCACATTCCGATCATGAATGATAATCTCCCCTTTAGTTGGTCGATCTAAGGTCCCAATCAAATTGAGTAATGTTGATTTCCCACTACCTGATTTTCCAGTAATTGCAACAAATTGTGCGTCTTTAATTCGGATAGATAAATCGTCAATTGCTCGAAATAGTCCGTCTCCAATAATATATTCCTTTGTAACATTTCTTAATTCGATCATAAAATGTATTATCCTTCCAAAAGAAATTTTTGATGATTAACAATAATATAATCCTCTTTAAATTCAAACTGAACTGAGATTCCCATCATTAATTCAATTGATATTTTTTTATCTGTTATAGTATAAGAATTTTCGTTGCATAGTTTATTTGTCAAGTTGAAATCAACTCCAAAGTCTTTTTGTAAATCGTCATTAAAATCATCAAAATTCACGTTGAAAAATTGGATATAATCTTCATTTATAATCAACGTCTCAGAATCATTTGATTCATTAACATACGTTCCATATTCTATTTCATTTGATTTTGTGCATGAAATTAGAGTTCCTAAAGCTAAATAAAAAATGCTGATTATAAATATTTTACCATATATGTTCATTATTTTCTTTGACATATAAAAATTTCCTCTCTTATTGTTTGTATATATTAATAAAATGAGGATGCATTTCTACATCCTCATATGAATATTATACTTTGTTGTATCGTCTACCTACTAGTAAAATATAGTCAGTATCTGAATCATAAAGGTATCCTGTTACCGAAATGTATCCGTTATTATACTCTTTTTCAGCTGTGAATTCATATACCCCAGTACTAATCTTGTCAGCATTAAAATCCAAACCAGTTCCAGACATAAAAAGCATATAATAATCTCCATTATCATCTTGATACCATCCAAGATATACATTTTCAAAATCTACAGTACTTGTATAAAGTTGAATCCAGGAAGTTGACGTGTACTCATACTTTCCGGTCAAACTACTTGGAGCTGTATTACATGCCGTTGCAAACATCATTACAAACACAAGAACAAGAATGGCATAGACTTTTTTCATTATAATCCCTCCTATCTTATGGATTTGTTATTTATTGTGTATCAATATCTATTTCTTCGTAGTCTATATCATCAAAATCTGCATAGACATTTGATACTGAAGACCCTAAAAAAAACAAAGATAAAAATATAAATATAAAGATATATATCAGGTATTTTTTCATTTTTCCTCCTTATAATGCTATAATATAATAGAATCCACATTAAAAAAAGGACCTGAAGGTTCCGTTTTTCCGAGGAAGATAAAATGATTAATATTGTACAAAATCATATGTATCATATCGATAAAATTAGACAAAAAAAGAATATAAAAGTTGTCGATTTGTGTGATGGAATTTGTTCGGATAGACAATACAGAAAATATCTTTCAGGAACAAACAACATCAGCGATAGTAGAATAATTGAATTTTGTAATAAAATGGGCGTTAGTTCGCGAGACTTTTACTATACTTTAAATGTATCAGAATTAAATAATTTTGCTTACATCAAAGAGATATATTGGAGCCTAGTGAATAAAAACTATATAAAGACTAAGTCTCTGATAGATCAATATAAAATTAACCCAGAACATATATCTATTCAAAGTCAAAGGTTGTATAATTACTGTCTTATACGGTACGAATATTCAATACATAGTATTTCTGATGACAATACAGTAAATCGCATTACCAAGTTAATTGATTTCAATTCAAAAGAATCAATCATGGCTTTTGACTATGTTGACATTCTACTTCTCTTATTCGTTGCCGAAATTGAAGTAAAATCCCACAGGACTGAAACTCTTTATAAATTGACTGACCTTCTAAAAACAAATCAAGTCCTATATTTAAGTCCTGATAGTAGAGAATTAATTTCTCCAATATACTCTAATGTCTGTATCATGTTTGGCAGATTATCTAAGTACGAAGATATATTAGAAATCAATAAAGCAGGAATCGATTTTTGCCTTAAATATTCTTTTAGCAAGTCATTGACAAGATTATACTATACAAGATCTATTGCACTAAAAAAGTTGAATAGAAGCGAGGAGTCTGAAGAATTTGCTGCGAAATGTTTGTTTAATTCGCTTTCGTTAAATAATATTGATGATTATCATCAATTTTCACAATGTATTATGAAAGACTTCAACAAATCTAGTGTGATTATAATCAATCAGTATATTTCTAAAATGAATGATATTCTATCTAAACAATAAAAAGTACCTAAGTCGACAGACGAAGGTACTTTTTTATATTATTTACTTTACCTCACTAAGGTATTGCTTGCTGCTTCTACAAAACCCTTAAATAACGGATGAGGTCTTTGTGGACGTGACAAAAACTCTGGATGAAACTGAGAAGCTACGAACCAAGGATGGTTCTTTAACTCGATAATCTCACATAGTCCAGTTTCTGGATTAATTCCTGAGAAGACAAGTCCATGTTGTTCTAAAATATCTTTGTACTTATTGTTAAACTCATAACGATGACGATGTCTCTCTTCAATACGATCTTTCCCATAAGCTAATCTTGCTTTTGTTTCTTCCTTTAAGTTGCAGGCATAAAGCCCAAGCCTCATGGTTCCTCCAAGATGAATTCCTTCATATTGCTCAGGTAAATAATCGATGACGTTATATGGCGTGTTTGGATCAAACTCTGTTGAATTTGCGTTTTCTAAATGACAAACATTTCGAGAAAACTCAATAATTGATAACTGCATTCCAAGGCAAAGTCCTAGTAAAGGAACTTGATGTGTTCTCGCATATTCAATTGCGATGATTTTCCCTTCGATTCCTCGATGACCAAACCCTCCTGGAATTAATATTCCCTGAACATCACCGAGGTATGAATCAACATTTTCATTCGTGACCTCACCAGAATGAACCCACTTGATTTTTACTTTGCTATTGATAGCGTACCCTGCGTGTTTTAATGCTTCACTCACACTTAAATAAGCATCATGCAAAGAAACATATTTTCCAACAATCGCAATATGAACACATTGATCTAAGCCTTTAATTGTATCAACGAGTTTAACCCATTCTGAGTTATCTGCTTTCCCTTTCGGAAGTCCAAAATGTTCACAAACAATGTCATCCAAATTTTGCTTTTCTAAATCAAGGGCAACTTCATACAAGATATTTCGATCGATTGCTTGAATAACTGCTTCTTTGCGAACATCGCAAAATAGGGCGATTTTTTCGCGCATAGAATTTGTTATTTCATGGGATGTTCTTAAAACAATCACGTCAGGTGTAATTCCTAATGATCTTAATTCTTTCACACTATGTTGAGTCGGTTTTGTCTTTAATTCACCTGTCGTTTCTAAGTAGGGAATTAAGGTGTTATGAATATACATTGTATTATTATATCCATAGTCTCTTCTAGCTTGACGAATGGCTTCTAAAAATGGGAGGGACTCAATATCCCCGACGGTTCCACCTACTTCGGTAATAATAATATCCGCGTCACTTTCCTTCGCAGCTTTTAATAATCGTTCTTTGATTTCATTTGTGATATGTGGAATAACCTGAATCGTTGCGCCAAGATAGTCTCCTCTTCTTTCTTTTTCAATGACCGAAGAATAGATTTTTCCAGTTGTGATTGAACTATTGATTGAAAGATTCTCATCGATAAACCTTTCATAGTGACCTAAGTCAAGATCTGTTTCTGCGCCATCATCGGTCACAAAAACCTCTCCGTGTTGATAAGGAGACATTGTGCCTGGATCGACATTAATATAGGGGTCAAATTTTTGCATAAACACTTTATACCCGCGATTTTTAAGTAATCTTCCGAGAGATGCGGCAGTAATTCCTTTTCCCAAACTGGATACGACGCCACCTGTGACAAAGATAAATTTAGTGATTTTCATAAGACTCTCCTATTTATGCTCTTTAAAAAATAAAAAGGTTCTCCGTTTGGAGAACCATTTTTTAGTGAGCTCTTTACGATTATATCAAATCTAATCATTTAAATCAATTATAATTTAAAGATTATTCATCATACATTTTTTCGTAATCGTCCATGTATTCGTTGTACTTGTCATCATCAAAGTCGTCTTCTTCATCGATAACTGCATCTTCTGAATCTTCAATGAAATCCTCTTCGTCATCATCGAAATCATCAAAATCAAGGTCATCTTCGTAGATGTCGTCTTCTTCCTCTTCTTCGTCTTCTTCCTCTTCTTCGTCTTCATCTTCTTCATCAAGATCGAAGTCGTCTTCTTCCTCTTCCTCTTCTTCTTCGAATTCTTCTTCAAAGTCAGGGAATTCTTGATAGAATGCGCCGTCTTTATCCCATAGATCGATGGATTGTCTGCTTTTTAAATCCCATAAATCATCGCCAACGTAGACAAACTTTGCACTCATTATAAAATCTGCATATACTTGTGAGATAATTTCATTTTTTTCTTCTTCGCTGATTCCTTTTAGTTCACATACCGCTTGGAATAATTCCAAGAAAGACATAGGTTGGTTGTTTTTAACTAAAGTTTCTTCTGCAGCTTCCATTAAAGACATTTGATTCCAATCTGCCATAAATTTGTTCCTTCCGTATTAAACTTTCCAGTCTAGTGTCAAATGGTGACTGGATAGCACCTCAGTGTCATTTACCATATCATACGCTATCTCAAGTTGATGATCGGTAAGTCGCACCTTATTTGTTTTCAGTTCTAATGTAAAGATTTGTTTTTCAGTTTCAAACTGAGCCACAGTTAACCTTAATGCAAAGAACTTCATGATTAAAGGTGTTTCTCCACTTCGTTTCAAAACTATACCGTCTTCCTCTATAAGAAACGTATATTTTTGTTTTAATTCATCAATGAATGATATGCTCATGTCAGATTTTATTCCAGGTCCTTCAAATGAAAGATTTGGGATACCCTCTGTCATCATTTTAAACTTCACGAGACAACGCATGATGAACCACCTTTTTTATGCTTTATTAATTATATATTATATTGACAATAAATACAAGTATCATATTTTCAATATTTTGTAAAGTTTTTTTTAGAAAAACGTCTCATCATGTGTATAATTTTCGGATAGTACATTAATTACGATATTATTACAGTGATCGCCGATACGTTCCATGTTAGAAAGGATGTCCACATAGAATCCTGCTTCAGTTTCAGCGTTCGTTCTATCGTTGATACGATTGATATGATTTCTACGATATTTTTTAACTAGTTTGTCGAGTAAGTCTTCTCTAACATTGACTTCCATTGCGATTTCTTTGTTTTTAGTTGTATAAGCTTCAATGGATTGTGTTAATGTTTTATTTAACAAATCATAAAGGTCTGTTAAGTCTGTTCTAGCTTCAGGATATAATTCAATTCGGTTAGTATATCTCTCATCAAAGAATTCAAGCAAGTTCGTTAAGTGATCACCAATTCGTTCTAGATCTGTAATTGTATCAATATCTTTTGCTAATTCTTGAATTTGTCGATCCGATAAATCATTCGCGCCAATCTTCACTAAATAATTATGGATTTTATCATCCATAGTATCAATTAACTCTTCACACTGAACGCCAAGCTCTTTAACTTTTTGATCATTTCCATTTAATGAAAAATTAACTGTATAATCAAACATTACCTTACATACATTTCCCATATTTACAATGGCTCTTTTTGCATTTTCAAGCGCAAGATCAGGAGATTCAGCAATTAAATGTTCTTCAAGTGAAACTTCATCAAGTGTGATTTCGTTCTTCGCTGGAATGATTTTTGTAATCAACCAAACTAATTGCTTAATAAACCAGTACATAATAAATACGTTGATAATGTTAAATAGCATATGCACTACGGATATTGTAAATTTATTTGATAAATAATCTGGAATGAGGTGTTCTCCAACAAATGCGATAAAAGCAGCATATGGTTTAATCAATAGTAAGAATACAACGGTACCGATGGTATTAAACATAACGTGAATCCCTGCGGTTCTTTTTGCAGCTGAAGATCCACCAGCAGCCGCCATTACGGATGTCACGGTAGTCCCGATGTTATCTCCAAGAACAATAGCGATTGCGCCAATTAAAGGTACGCCTCCGGTAGAATATAATTGTTGTAAGATACCAATCGTTGCGGAGGATGATTGAATAACTGCGGTTGTTAATACACCGACTAGCACGCCAAGAACAGGATAATCACCCACACTGATAAGTGCGTTGTGGAATGCTTCTAATTCAACGAGTTGTTTTAAAGCTCCACCCATCGTTTCTAGACCAAAGAATAACATTCCAAAACCTAGAATCGTTTTTCCAAGTTCCTTAATTCTTTTATTACGAATAAAGAAAATCATGACTGACCCAACAAACATGATTGGGAAAGCGTAATCGCCAATTTTTAATGAAATTAATACGGATGTAATCGTTGTACCGATATTGGCACCGAAGATAACCCCAACCGCTTGAGGAAGTGTCATTAACCCTGCACGGACAAGTCCAACAACGATGGCGCTTGTCGCAGAAGATGATTGAATGATTGCGGTAATTAAGATACCAACAAAAATTCCTTTAAGTGGTGTGTTTGTGGCTTTTTCTAAGAATAGTTTTAATTTTGTTCCAGCTATTTTTTTAAGTGAATCGCTCATTAGGTTGATACCAAAAAGAAATATACCAAGACCTCCTAATATTTCAAAAACGGTTGTTTTCCAATCAATCGATAAAAACATTGGAATCATTACTATGTCCTCCATATATTAGTCATACGTTCTTTAAACCGCATATATTATAACAAAAAGAAATGTATATTTATAGTCAAGAAAACATTTTCATTTTACTTTTTTTTAACAAAACCAAATAAAAAAGGTTTTTTCAAACCCTTATTTATTATTGATGTCTTTCTACGAAAGACTTTCTTTATATTCTTTTACTAATTGATCGGCATCCGCTAAAATCTTGTCTACCGTTTCCCAGTTTCCAAGGTTCGCTCCACACGCCATTTTATGTCCGCCACCGTCATATTTATTTGCAAGCAAATCAATTGCTGGTCCCTTAGAACGAAGTCTAGCACGAACGATATTATTTTCGTATTCAGCAAATAACATCCAAACAGGACAATCTTCTAATACACTGAGTTCATTGACTAAAGAAGTAGCTTCTTCTAGTGATACTTGATGCTTTTGAATGATGTCTGGCGTCATTTTAATATAAGCAACACCGTTTGGCGTTTTTTCAAAGTTTTGTAATACATACCCTTGTAACTTCATTTGGTTTTCACTCTTTACATCTAAAACTTGAAGAATCTTTGTGAAATCAAGTCCGAATTCAAGTAATTCAGCCACTGCGCGGAATGTATCTGCGGTAACACTACGGTATTTAAATCTTCCAGTATCGGTAATAATTCCTGTGTATAAAGCGGTTGCTGCCTTCATATTCAGTTTTAATACATCTTTAAAATCCATGTAAAATTCTAAAATGATTTGAGCGGT
>JBFXGX010000013.1:44781-46318 GCA_050177605.1 Candidatus Izemoplasmatales bacterium
GCTTTCATTTGTTTTGAAGCAAGTGTTTCTGTATACATGTCGTTGTAGATGTCACTCATATTAAATCCTGTTTCCAGTAAATCTGCTACAATTCTAAAGGTACGAGGTTTTGCGCTTGAATATAAAAATCTTCCAGTATCTCCAACAATACCCATAAAAAGAGCTCTTGCACTTTCCTGATTGATTGGCAATTGATTATTCTTTAATAAATAGGCAATAATCTCACTGGTTGATGAGGCGTCTGTTTGTCGTAAATACAAATCAAAGCGGACATCCGGTTGATTTTGATGATGATCAATTAAAATAACTTCCTTTGCGTCATCATATAAATTTTCTAGTAACATCTGGCCAGCGACAGTATCAAGAATAAATAAAAGAGATTTATTTAGTGTCTCCTTGTCCACATTATCAAATGTGCCAAATGTATTTAATTTGTTGGTATCACCAACAATGTAGATTTTTTTATTAGGAAAGGCTTCCTTTAATGAATGGTACAGTCCAAACTGTGAACCATAGGCATCTAAATCTGGAGATTTATGTCTTGAAATAATGATTGAATCATTTTCAAGAATGCGTCCATAGATTTCTTTTTCCATATCGTCTATACTCCTTATTTTTTGCTTAGTAGACCATTATAACATATTATTATATTATTTTCTAGATTGAAGACTCCATTCAAGTAAAATTCTAACGATTTCATGCTTTTATTCTTTGAATAAATGTGTTATAATGATTGAACAATCAACAAGAAAGAAAAGGACTACAAAATGAACGGATTTTTAAGAAAAATTGCAGCACTATCTATTTTTGCACTCGTTTCACTTGTGTTGTTCGGTTGTTCAGTTGACTCTGTTACAACGACAACAACGACTTCGTCAACAAGTTCGTCAGAAACGACTTCAGTTTCAACAGTTACAAATACAGATGATTCACTTTCAATCATTCAACTAGACAAAACAACCTATTCCTTACATGCATCCTTTGATACATCATCAATCATCGTTGTTTTGGTTAAAGCGAGCGGTTCAACAATTCAGTTAAGCCCTACTGCATATACTGTTAGTGGTTTTGATTCAAGTGTTTTAGGTGAACAAACAATCACAATCACTTATCGTGAATTAACAACTTCATTTACTGTAGAGATCGTAGATTCATCCATAGATATGGCATACTACGCAGCCGCAGTTGGTTTATATGGACAAGCATTACTGGATGCATTACATATAATTGTTAATACGGGATATAATGGCCATGACTATTACTTTGCTAGTACGGCATTATCCACAACCGATAAAGACCCTAACAATAGCACTCATCTTATATTAGTTTACACTGGTGCTTCTGTCTCTGGTACATGGGATAGCGGAGTAACATGGAATAAAGAACATGTTTGGCCGCAATCATTACTTGGAGAGGATGCTGGCGGAACTGTTAATATGGCATCTGATTTACATAATTTAAAACCATCAAATCCAACAGTCAATTCAAACCGTGGAAATAAGTATTATGATAACATTGATACCGCAGCAAGTTTTGA
>JBFXGX010000014.1:0-6330 GCA_050177605.1 Candidatus Izemoplasmatales bacterium
TAAAATTATCGATATCAAATTTACTTGGATAATTTAGTATGCTATAATGAAAGCAATAAAATTAAGCATAACTTATTATAGCTAGTTTTATTATAAACATGTGATTTTAGCTGATATCAGAAGTATATAGACCCGAGGAGAAACTATTATATGAATAAGAAACTATTTTGTGTTAACCAAACGAATCCACATAATACCTATACAGATGACCAACCGCTTGTGACAAAAAGGGCAAGTAATGAGTTGATTCAACTCATTGATTCTGTTCAAAAAGAAACAACGGATATTGAAAAGCAATATCGTCCATATGCAATGTTTCGGGGTGGTCTCTATATAATCCTGATAATTTTTATATTTATTTTAGTAGATCATATCAAATCCTGGGGTTCGCTGAGCGATTCTTATAATAAAGCCGCTTATCTATATATGATATTTACTGTACTGATGATTGTGGCCATTTTTTATGAAATGATTTATAAATCTAAATTGAGTGAGTTCAAAGAGTCTCCTGAATATAAGGAGGTTATCTTACAACAAGAATCAATGTTTAATTTATTTAGAGATGAATTTCAATTACCGGAAGATGAACAAAAGTTAACTGTGTTGGGCTTTCGATATCAAATCGAGAACGATAAGATGAATCTACTTCCAAAAAACGCTCATCTTTATTTGCCTATTGCGCTTCATACCTTTGTCAAGAACAATATTCTTTTCCTAGCCTCAATAGACCAATTAGTGGAGATTAGTTTAGAGAATTTTATAGGAATCAAGAGAATCGATGAACGCATCAATTTGGTTAATTGGATTGAAAGAGTTTCTTATCGAAAAGAACCTTACAGAAAATATAAGATTAGAAAAACAAAAGCAGACTATTATTCGATTAGACCATTTTATATCTTGACATTTAAGGTGGATGAGGTTCAATATGATTTGACTCTCCCCGTCTATGAGATAGCAAAGTTTATTCAATTAACCAAAATACCTTATGAGGATGAATATACAATCCTCGGTTTGTAGTTATTTATCAAAAAGGAGATTCTCAAAATGAATGTATTCGTCTTTGCTTCGTCATCAACGATTTATTTATTATATGCAATGTCGATGATTGTTTTATTTTATATAGGGTTTAGAATAAAAATTATTCCGGATGGAAAACAAGCTGTCATTGAACGCTTCGGGGTTTTTTATCGTGTGACGATTCCGGGATTGAATTATCTTGTGCCGATGATTGATAAAGTGAAACCAACTTATGATTTATCGGGAAATAAAACAATACTTATCGATGTAACCAAACAGAGTTTTTTTGTGTCTCCTAATGAAATGATGACCAAAGACAACCATAAAGTACTATTATTTGTCGAAATGGTATTGCAGGTGAATGATAGTAAACAATATGCATATTCTGTAACAGAACAATTTACTCCGTCAATAACGAGAGTGTTAAGAGCTGCTCTTCAAGAAATACTTATTCAATTAGATAAATCAGAAGTTTACCGCTCCTATCATGCAATTTCTTCTGCTATTTTATCAGAAATTCAAGATAAATTAAGAGCTTATGGTATCGAAATTCATGAAATTATTGTTGGAGAAGAATAGAAAGGAAATCTATGATAAACATTTTAAACATGGACTATAGGCTGAACCTACCTTGGTGCGTTGATACTTACCGAAAATATATCAAAAAAGAAGATAAAGTCGTTATTATTGCGTTTAGTTATAAAGAAGAAGAGATTCAAAACTTAGAACAATGGAATACGTATTATCAAAAACCCGATGGATTATACTATAGAGGAATGATTGATTCGTTTATGGCTTTTGGGGTACAAGAATCCAACATCCGAGTGATTAATTACTTTACTGATCAAAGAGAGACGATACTTTCTGAATTAGCATCTTCAAACATTCTATATTTACCTGGAGGAATGCCAACACTTCTACAAGCTAGACTAAAAGAGTTTAAATTAGTTGAAGCGATTCAAAAATATCAAGGCGTAGTGATTGGATGTAGTGCTGGCGCAATGGTTCAGTTTGATGCGTACTATATTTCTCCAGATTACGAATATCCAAATTATTCCGAAGAAGAAGGATTAGGACTACTATCTGGATTTGCCGTAGAAGCTCATTATCACAAAGATTCACCTGCACAGAATGAAGCAATTAAAAAGTATCAAGATAAATATCATCTAAAAATATATGGAATAGGGGATGAAGGGCTCATTGTAATCAATAATCATCAAATCCAATGTTATGGCGATGTTACATTGTTTGAATAATTTAAAGATTATTCAAATATTGTATTGTAAAATGAAGGCTTTTTGAAACAAGGATATTATTATAATGATTAGAGGAGATTAATTTTTATGATGAATAAGTTAGAAGAAAAACCTATTGCTTTCAAAAATTTGACTCGACAATCAATCATCATCAACGGTATTTTTGATTTATTAATGTTGCTTATCTTGTTTTTATACTTTCATATTGCTCAAATTCTATTATTTTTGGCTGGTTATTTAATTAAACAAGCAGTCTTTTGTTTTTTCATTGATAATGACTCGAGTAAGAAGATACTCCTCCCCATAGATTTATTGGTGACGATGCCATTTGTAGTTGGGTTTTACTTTTTCACTGATTATCCAATTTACGTCTCATTATTCGTGTTATTGGGCTTAGAGATTATATCCTTTAACAAATATCGTCATTTGCCTTTTGTTCATGATGGTATGTTTTATCCATCGGAGGCCACTCGTTATCAAAAACAGATTATGAAAAAGTCATTGATTATTTTGGTTCTATCTATGCTCTTTCTATTTGTGATCGCTTCAATTCTTAAAAGTTTAATATAATCATTGTCATTTCGTGAAACTCTCGTAAAAATCATCTTTTTTGCTCTTGCTTTTGATATAATACAATCATATTTTTTTCGCGAGGGAGATAGAAATGAAACGACTAAAGAAGATAGGAATGATTTTGGGAATTTTAGGAATCCTTGTCCTATTAATGTATGCTTTACCAAAACCAAAGTATCAAGAAGATAATATTTGGCGGAAAGAGGCCAATGATAATCAAGTGTTAGTGATGGCTCACGCTGGTGGAAAGGGTGTTTTTCCAGACGACACTTGGTCAGCGTTTGAATATAGTTATAACTTAGGTGTTGATGTCTTAGAAATGGATGTTCAAATCACCAAAGATGGTGTGCTTGTTTTAAGACATGGCGAGAATAATACAGGGAACATTCGACAAATGAGTAATTGTGATACTGTTGTTTGGAACGAAGATTATGATTACTTAAAGGAAACCTGTAATTTTGGATATAATTATCAAGATTCAGAAGGCAACTATCCTTATCGTGACCTAACCTCTGAAGAATGGATAGCGGCAGGGGTTTATCTTACTCCGCTCGAACAATTGTTTGAAACATTTGGAGATGAGATTCTTTATAATATTGAGATTAAAGCAGACAGTGATGCACCAAGAACAGAAACAGCAGATGCATTATACGAACTGATGAATGAATATGATTTATTTGATGTTGTGCTTGTTGCGACGGCATATGACGACATTTCAAAATACATTGTAGATAATTATCCCCAAATGCAACTTTCCACATCTCAAGCAGAAGCACAGAAGGTCATTATTCCCGCATACACATTCACTAGTGTATTTTACGTGCCTGGCGCTTATGCTGCAGTTCAAATTCCTGTGTCCTTTAACCTTCCGATTATTAACGAACTTAATTTAGCGACTTCTTTATTAATTGATACCCTTCATCGACATAATATGGCTGTCCATTATTGGACGATAAATGACCCAGATGAAATGAGGAGACTCATTGAACTGGGATGTGATGGCATTATTACAGACTACCCGGAAGTTTTAATGGCAATATTGGATGAATACAATTCATAACGATCAATTGGCGTGTGAAGATTGTCTTGAACCTAGAAATAAGGAGAATCGATTTAATCAATAATATTTGGAGGAATGTTTATGAAAAAAGAAAAAGAACTAACAGTAGAAGAGATTGCCAAGGGATTCAAAAATTACCTGAATCCTAGTTTATTTCTTCCTATTTTCTATACTGTTGTATTTGGATTAGGGATGATTGGAAATTTTTTTGTAGGTGATGGAGAACTGCTTTCGAAAATACTCGTTGGTATCTTATTCACAGGACTCATTGTTTTATTTTGGGTTATATACTTCATAGAAAAAAAGAATTCAAATGAATTTAATGAAGAGATTGACAAATCATTACTTCACCAAGAAAGGAATATAGATGAGAATGAAAATCTATCTCCTGCAAATGAAGAGATTGTTAAACTGTTTTTAAATACGACGAAACTCAATGTTATCTCATCCGTTAGTATTGGTCTTCTTGGGCTTTCTATTTCAATACTCAGATCTCTTGATATCAGTCAAATTTGGATTTATGTATCTTCCATCTTTTTTGGAAGTATCTTTTTAGCTTCTATCGTACTCTCTATTTTATTTCATAAAAGAATGAGAGAACTGTATCAAACGTCAAAAGAAAGTAATCAGTAATATTCCTTGCAAAAAGAATGGATTTGGTTATAATAAAACTGGTGATAAAGGATGAAAAATAAAACAGTTGAAGAAAAAATCGCAAGTTGTGCTGGTAATGATGGATGCGCTCCTGATTTAACAAATGGGAAAGCCATTGTAGACAAAGTGAGAAAAGTTGGCGTAAGAAATGGATTATTAGAAACGCCGCATCTCATTTCGTGCGAATGTGGTGAATCATTTCAAATGATTCACTTCGAAGAAACTTGTCCAAAATGTAGTATGGTTTATGGTGTGACTCCTTGTAGTAGTGCCGATAGACATAATATTAAACCAGCTGGAATCAATTATTAAAAAGAAAGTGTTCGCATTTTCTTTTTATTTTTATCTTGTATTGACTTGATGTATTTATTTTGTTATATTGTGAATAGATATATTGAGGGAGTACTGTATTGTATGAGCCAATCATTAAACAAAAAAATAGTCTTTATTGTGCTGCTTTATACACCATTCATTAATTTTCTTTTTCTTTCTGTTTTGATGCTTAATAAAGGATTATTTTGGAGCGACTATTTACCGTACCTCGCTCTATTTGTTTTAACTGGTCTTGTGTCAATCTTCCTGTCAATTCTTTATATTAAAAAGGTCTGGGATGACATTGAAGAAATGGATCCATTCCAATATGGAAAATCATTGATTCGCTTAGCCATCTACCAATCCATCAACACCGTTGTTTTATTAGCTTGTATAATGTTAGTGACTTTATAGGAGGAATTTATATGTTTGAGTTCATTAAGAAAATGAAAAAAAGTCAAATCTCTAAAAAGAAATCAGAACAAGATAAGCAAAAGGAATTTAAGTTTCAAGAACAAGATCCTGCAAAGATGATTCAAAAGGAAATGGATAAACAATTATTTAACCCACTAAAACATAACTAGGAGAAAAAATGATAAGAGATTTTTCGCAAATTGAATTTCGTGGAACTTTTCGAACTTATCAACAGAAAGTTCTCGACGGAATGAATAGTTACTTAAATGACAATAAAATCCATATCGTTGCCTCTCCAGGAAGCGGGAAGACAACTTTAGGAATAGAGTTAATCAAAAGACTAAATGAGCCAGCTTTAATTTTATCCCCATCTATTACGATTCGTAATCAATGGGGGAAAAGGATTAAGGATGGCTTTTTGAACGAGTTTGAGGATATTCATGATTATGTATCCTATTCATTAAAAGACACAAAGCTTTTTACTTCGATAACTTATCAAAGCTTACATGCTGCATTTCATCACTTGATTGATAAAGATGAAACCGAGGATGAAATGGAAGATGAACTCTATACGGTTGATTATACGAATTATGAACTATTAGAAGAAGTCAAAAAAAGAGGAATAAAAACGATTTGTTTAGATGAAGCACATCACTTAAGAACGGAATGGTATAAAGCTTTATCTGCGTTTTTAACACACTTTAAACATGAATTTAAGATTATTGCACTTACAGCAACCCCTCCCTATGATAGTACACAAACAGAGTGGGAACATTATGTTTCCTTGTGCGGTGAAATCGATGAAGAAATCTTTGTTCCAGAGCTTGTGGAAGAAAAAAATCTTTGCCCTCACCAAGACTATATTTACTTTAACTATCCAACAAACACGGAACTAAAAGAAGTCAAAGAATACCACCAAAAAGTACTGAATGCAGAGGATTCGATTTTTTGTAATCCATTACTTATCGATTTTGCTCGTATGTTTTACCAAGATTATTTAAATCCAAAATATGAAGTTTTTGAACACGCAAAAGCGTATTATAC
>JBFXGX010000014.1:6430-31630 GCA_050177605.1 Candidatus Izemoplasmatales bacterium
AAGCAAGCATCACTTCATCATACCTCTGCAATCTATGAGCCTATTACGAGTGAATATAGTATTGTCAAAGTAAGAGGATCAGTTAAAGATACAGTGAGTATGGTAACGAATCTATTTGAAAATAGAGATATCGATATCTTAGTTGGAACCAAATCTTTATTAGGAGAAGGTTGGGACTCTCCTTGCATCAATACACTCATTATGGCAAGTTTTGTTGGTTCTTATATGCTGAGTAACCAAATGCGAGGAAGAGCGATTCGAACGGATCGTCATGATCCATTGAAAGTTTCTTCTATTTGGCATTTAGCAACCATTGAGCCATATAATGCAGTCAAACTGCATTGGTATGATACCCATGAGACTTTTACAGAATATGAGAAAGAAGAAATCGTCTCTGAAGATTATGAAATGTTAAAAAGAAGATTTAAGACATTTTTAGGACCGGCTTATTCAACCGGTGAAATATCTTCTGGAATTGAGCGTATTGATATTATTGAACCGCCTTTTTCCAATGTGAGATTTCAAAGTTTTAATCAAAAAACATTACAAATCGCAAAAGACCGTAATCAAGTTCGAGAGATGTGGAACCACGCCCTCAATCATAATATGACGAAAGAAGTAATTGATGCAAGTGAGATCAAGAAAGAATTCTATCCCACAGGTGTCATCATTTACGATATTATTCCAAATTCTGTCGCTGCCGCATTGCTCACTAGGTTTCTTTCAGAAAATCTAATTAACGGGGGACCCGTCCTATTTAGTTTAATTTTGGGCGTTCTCATTTTCTTTATTTCGGTGAAACCAATCAAAAGATTACTTTGGAATAACTCTCCTAAAAAGACGATTGAAGGCATTGCATCTGCAGTTTTTAAGACGATGAAGAAACTTGCGTTCATCCAAAGCCATAGTGCAGTAGTCCATGTAAAAAAGAGTCCACTTACGATGGGGTATTATGCGTACCTTGAACATGGGACACATCACGAGAAGACGTTGTTTTCGAATGCAATGACTGAAATCTTCTCTTCAATTGGTGCTGCGAAATATATTACAGTATCTTACCGAAACTTCCTTGGGGTGCCACTTTATTTTTATGAAAGTTCCTATACTGTACCCGCTATTTTTTCTGTCAATAAAGACCGCGCAGAAGAATACGTTTCTTATCTAGAAGACTATATTGGCAGAGTAGAATTGGTGTTTACTCGATCTGAATCTGGACTTTCAAAACTCTTGAAAGCACAAAAAAAATCGAAAGTGAACAGGTATAATTTAACTGTTTTTAGTAAGAAAATGTTAAAAACTGACTTTCCAAAAAAGAAATAAAATCAATCTAGCGTAATATTTCATCAAAAAAGGATGTGAAATATTGAAAAAAGCTAGATTTTTCTTTTTACTCGTATTATTACTTACGCTCAATACGACAAAGAGCGTATTGGCATCTCCCGCAGACTATTTACCAGCAGGGACAAACTATTTAAACATTGATAATTTCAGTTACAGTGATGAATGGTTCCATAGTATTGATCCTTTTGCAATCAAACCTGATACTGATTTTGTTCTCACGATAGATGACCATTACTGGCAAACCTTGCGAGACCCAGAAATGCCGACTATTTTAATTTCAGTATATGATAATGATATTTTGGTTCAAGAGGAGGAGTTTACATTTTATGATTTTGTGGAAAGCTCAAATGATGAGCTGGCGTATAGTGTTACTTTTCATACTGTGGTCTCAGGAAATCATATTGAAATTCAGTTTTATGATTTTGAATCCTATTTTGAAACAAATGGATTCAACCGCACAATGCTTGAAGAGGGGAATGAATTCACTACGTTTGAGCCCTATGTTCAAGGGACCTTACTCGACACTGCCTCTCCGGAATTTAACACGATTAATCAAGTAATATCTTATGTACATCAACCCATTTCAGTTGAAGACATTGCGTTATCCTTAGAAGCTTATGATACGATTGATGGAGATGTGTCTAGTTCCATCATCATCACTGAAGATTTATATACGCCAAACAAAACAGTTCTAGGTGATTACACGGTTTCCTTTGCGGTAAGCGATAGCGCCGGAAACACGACGGAAGCTGTGATTAATGTAAAAGTTGTGGATGTCCTTAAACCGGAATTTTCTAGTATTGAAATGATTACTCTTCCCTACCCACAAACCCTGTCGATTGCTGATATTCAATCACTACTACAAGCCAGTGATAACTATGACGGAGATATCACTGAAGATATTTACATCATCGAGGATTCGTATTCTCTTTCTGCGTCGTTGATTGGGGTATATAGGATCACATTTGGGGTAGAGGATAGCTCTGGAAATTTATCAACACTCGATGTATATGTTACGGTCACAGACGATACTGCACCAATCATTTCTGGGACAAATTCAATTATTATTGGTTACGATGAAATGATTTCGATTTCGTCCATTCAAAATGCATTAACGGTGATTGATAATTATGATGGTGATTTATCTCTTTTGGTTGAATCCGATGATTATACCGAGAATCATTCCACGATTGGTGAATATTCGATTGTCTTCCTCGCAGAAGATAGTTCTGGAAACAAGACATCCTATACTGTTACGGTCCAAGTTGTGGATGAGATTGGACCGATTCTCTATTATGATTACTTAATTGTTCAAACTTATCAAAATTATGTTCTTTCTTTAGAAGATTTTATTCATTTATTAAGTCTTTCTGAAGAACTTGGAAATATTGATCACGCATCTGTAAGTGTTTTATACGATTCCTATACTGCATTCGCCTCCACACCCGGGGTTTATCATTTAAAATTGCTCATTAATGATGAAATTCAAAAAGATTTCGAAATCAATGTTAAAGAATCCAGTGATTATATCTATCTTCCTATGGAAGATGACACAAGTTTTTTTAAAGAAAATATCAAAGTAATCGAAATTTTCTCAGCGGCATTGGTTTTAATTTTAAGCACAACGATGGCATTCATTCATTTTAAGAAGAAGTAAGCGTTTTAGTCGAAGAAGGTAAGCGTTTTATCTTCTTCTTTTTATTTTCAAAGGAATAAATAGATGTTATAATATGTGTGCTTATCAATATAGGAAAGGAGATTACTAGAAAGTGGGAGCTAAAATTCAGATTACTGAAGAAAAGCTTGCGAAATTGTATGCAGTAATGGAAGAAAACAAACAAAAGCCGGGTCCATTAATGCCTACATTGCATGAAGCACAAAAGATCTTTGGTTGTATACCATTAGAAATTCAAAAAATTATATCAAAAGAGCTTCATGAAAGCATTGCTAAAATTAACGGGGTAGTGACATTCTATGGGCAATTTTCAATTGAACCAAAAGGAAAAAACATTATCTCGGTTTGTCTTGGAACGGCATGTTATGTTAGAGGTTCACAAGGAATCTTAGACGCATTTTCTGACGAATTAGGTGTCAAAGTTGGCACAACATCAGAAGATGGTAATTTTACATTACAAGCGACAAGATGTATTGGAGCTTGTGGATTAGCGCCAGTATTTACTGTCAATGAAACGGTATATGGAAATGCATCGGTTTCAAAAGCAAAAGAAGTTTTAAAGGGAATGAACTAAAATGATGACGCTCGAAGAACTTGTCGAAAAGTTCCAGTGTCATGTCTACACAACATCCATTTATAACCCAATGAAAACAATAAAATTCGGATTCTGTGCTGATCTTATGAGTGACGCTTTAATGATCATGAATACGGTAAGAGAAGAAGGAATCTTAGAAGAAACATTGTTGATTACTGGACTTGCGACGAATCAATCGATTCGTACTGCGGAGATGTTGGATGTGGAAGTTATATTGCTTGTTAGAGGGAAGGTTCCTGCATCACAAGTTGTTGAACTAGCAGAAGAATCGAATATTATTTTACTCGGTACGGAACTTACAATGTTCAACACCAGTGGAAGATTATTCCAAGAAGGAATAAGAGGAATCCAAGCAAATCACGATGCAATATAGAAAACATTTTGATATCCAAGCGGGCAATTATGACGATGCCGGTATTGCTGCTAGTGAAATCAAGAGAACATTAAAAAACAATCATTTTTCAAAAGAAATCATTAAACGTATTAGTGTTGCTTCGTATGAAGCGGAAATCAATATTGTGATTCATTCACAGGGCGGATCTGCAGACTTTTTAATTACTGACAATGCAATTTACTTACAATTTTCAGACATCGGCCCAGGGATTGAAAACATTGAACTAGCGATGACAGAAGGATATTCGACCGCCAGTGAAATTTCCAGGCTTAACGGTTTTGGCGCTGGAATGGGGCTATCCAATATCAAAAAATCATCCGATGAAATGATTATTATATCTGACCCATGTGGGACTATACTTAAATTAAAATTTTTATTATTCGGAGAACAGACTAATGAAGATTAGTACACTGTTAACAAAGGGATTTATCTCTTATACAAAAAACGAATTGTTAGAACAAGATTTTCATGGCTGTTACATTTCTGACTTACTTAGTAATGTCTTAAGAAGTGCTAAACCAGAAGAAGCTTTACTAACAACATTATCCAATATGAATACAGTCGCTGTTGCGTCTCTATCGAATCTTCCAGTGGTTATTTTCGTTGAAGGCAAAATTCCTACAAAGGAAATGATTCAAAAAGCCAACGAAGAAGAGATTGCATTATTATCAACAGAGGAATTGTCTTCACAAGTTGTGAAACATCTTATTGAACTTGGTGCCCTATGATTTATCATTATGATTTACATATTCATTCTGTTTTATCACCTTGTGCAGATGTTCTTATGACGCCGAATAATATAATTAATATGGCTCACTTAAAAGGATTAAACCTCATTAGCATTACTGATCATAATTCTCTTAAACAGTATCCTGTGATTGACGAAATTATGAAAAGTTATGATATGCTTCTTATTTACGGTGTTGAGGTAGAACTGGTCGATAAAAGCCATATTTTGTGTTATTTAAAAACACTTGAGGATGCATTAAATTTTGACCTTTTCTTAGAAAAAAACTTAGTGAAACAAGAATATGATCGAAAAACTTATGGTGAACAGGTCATTACAGATTTGTATGATCAAGAAGCACAGGTCATAGAATATCATTTGGGGAAATCTACAAAATTAACCTTAGAAGATTTGCAAAATGAATTAACAAAATACGATCACCTTCTATTTTTAGCTCACGTCGACAGAGCTAAAAATAGCGGATATCATCTGCTTAACAATCATTTATTCGATGGAGTTGAACTATCAAGACATGCGAGTCTTTCTTGGAAAGAAAGTATGAAAGAACAAAAAAGACACATTCTTCAAAGTAGTGACGCACATACCCTCACCGATATTTTAGAAAGGGACGAAAAGAATATGATTGAGATGGAAGAGCTCTCTATCCAACAATTCTTTCACGTGATGAAATATGGAAGACCTGAGTAGTTTCATCCAAGATATCGTTGAAAACTCTTTAAATGTTCAAGCAGAGAACATCCAGTTACTTATTACAGAAGACACATTGCAGAAAACTTTGCTCATTGAAATCATCGATGATGGAATTGGAATGAGTGAAGAAACATTACAAAAAGTAGAAGACCCTTTTTATACAACAAGAACAACGCGCAAAGTAGGACTTGGTCTTTCCTTTTTCAAACAAAGTGTTTTACAAACAGAAGGTAAATTCAAAATTACATCTACCTTAGGTGAAGGAACAAGTGTGTTTGCATTATACAATACGTTTCATATAGATATGCCGCCAGTTGGCGACTTATCTAGTACGATTCAAACCATCCTTGCACATCCAGCTTTAAAACACTTTATTTACAATCATCAAATCGATGATGCAAATTTTAGATTTGATACAGAAGAAGTAAAAAATGTATTAGGCGTCACATCTTTTAACGATGTAACTCTATTACAAGATATTAAACAATACATCCAAGATTTATTAGACAATATTAGAGGAGGAAAGTTATGAAGTCACTAGAAGATTTAAAGAAACTTCGTGAAGCGTCCCTAAAAAATATGAACATGCGTTATCAAAACGGTGGTACTCGTGTTCAAGTGGGGATGGGTACTTGTGGAATCGCCGCAGGTGCTAGACCAGTTTTAAATAAGTTTATTGAAGAAATCAACTTAAGACATTTAAAAAATGTAACGGTGACACAAGTAGGTTGCATGGGTGAATGTGCCTTCGAACCAGTTGTGGAAATCGTCGATGAGGACGGCTCTTCGACAATTTATGCGAACGTATGCGAACGTATGGTTGCGGAAATTGTAGAAGAACATATTATGGAAGGTAATAAATTAGAACGTTATTTATTATCTGGAGTTAAGAGGTAAATATTATGTTAGAAAGAATGCATATTTTAATTTGCGGTGGCACGGGTTGTCTTAGTTCGCATTCCAAAAACATCCGTGATGAATTTAATGAAGTACTCGCAAAATACGAAATGAGCGAAGAAGTCAAAATGGTGATGACAGGATGCTTCGGCCTTTGTGAAAAAGGTCCAGTTGTTGTTGTATATCCTGATGAAGTATTCTACTCTCATGTTAGTATTGATGACGTTGATGAAATTGTAAGAGAACATGTCGTAAAAGGACGTGTTGTTGAAAGATTATTAGTCAAAGATCCAATTGATAAAAAGAAAATTAAAAACATGAGTGAACTCAAGTTCTACTCAAAACAAAAACGTATTGCCCTAAGAAACTGCGGTAATATCAATCCTTTAGAAATCAAAGAATATATTGCAAAAGATGGATATTTAGCTTTAGGTAAAGTCTTAACAGAAATGACACCAGAACAAACCATCGCGGAAATGAAAAAATCAGGATTACGTGGTAGAGGTGGCGGTGGATTCCCTACTGGTTTAAAATGGGAATTTGCTGCAGCGTCAAAAGACACACAAAAATATGTCATCTGTAACGCCGATGAAGGTGACCCAGGTGCATTTATGGACCGTGCTGTTTTAGAAGGTGATCCTCATAGCGTATTAGAAGCAATGGCAATTTGTGGTTATGCCATTGGTGCTAACCAAGGATACATTTATGTAAGAGCTGAATACCCAGTTGCAGTAGAACGTCTTCATATAGCAATTGGTCAAGCAAGAGAATATAACTTACTTGGTAACAAGATTTTTGGTACAGATTTTAATTTTGATATCGACATTCGTCTTGGGGCTGGAGCGTTCGTTTGTGGTGAAGAAACTGCATTAATCGCTTCTATCGAAGGCGAAAGAGGTATGCCTAGAAATAAACCACCTTTCCCAGCAGTGAAAGGGTTATGGGGCCATCCTACAAATGTAAATAACGTAGAAACTTTTGCAAATGTTCCAGTGATTTACTTAAAAGGTGCAGATTGGTTTAAATCCATTGGTACTGAAAAATCAAGTGGAACAAAAGTATTCGCACTTGGAGGAAAAATCCAAAATACAGGATTACTAGAAGTTCCTATGGGAACAACCCTTCGCGAAGTTATTTTCGATGTAGGTGGGGGTATTCCTAACAAAAGAGAATTTAAAGCTGTTCAAACCGGTGGACCTTCTGGTGGATGTATTACTAAAGAATCATTAGATACGCCAATCGATTTTGATAACTTAGTCAAACTAGGTTCAATGATGGGGTCTGGTGGAATGATTGTCATGGATGAAGACAACTGTATGGTTGACGTGGCGCGTTTCTATCTTGACTTTACCGTTGATGAATCATGTGGTAAATGTACACCATGTCGTGAAGGTACAAGAAGAATGTTAGACATTCTTAATCGTATCTGCGAAGGAAAAGGAACACTGGAAGATTTAGATACATTAGAGTCTTTAGGAAATATGATTAAAGATACTTCTTTATGTGGACTTGGTCAAACCGCTCCAAACCCTGTTTTATCAACTTTAAAACACTTTAGAGATGAATATATTGCCCATGTTGTCGATAAAGTATGTCCAGCCGGCGTTTGTGCAAACTTAACAAACTATGTTGTGATGGATAATTGTATCGGTTGTACGAAATGTGCTCGTAACTGTCCAGTGGATGCAATCACTGGTTCAGTGAAGACAAAACATTTCATTGATTTAGATAAATGTATCCGTTGTGGTGCTTGTAAGAAGGCTTGCCCAGTCAATGCAATCACGTCAAAACCTGAAGGATGGGAGGGAGTCCAACATGTCTAAACTTGTTAATTTAACCGTTGATGGTAAAAATGTTGAAGTACCTGCAGATTTTACAGTATTAAGAGCCGCAGAAGTTGCTGGTGTGAAAGTTCCTCGCCTTTGTTTCCTAGAAGGAATTCATGAAGAAGCAAACTGTCGTGTTTGTGTTGTAAAAATCGACGGAATGAAAGGATTAAAAACTTCTTGTTCTACAAAAGTACAAGAAGGTATGGTTGTACATACCAATACAAAAGAAGTGTACGACGCTGTTAGTAACAATTTAGAGTTATTAGCAGGGAACCATAAATTTGAATGTTGGAAATGTTCTCGTGAAAATAGTTGTGAATTCTTAGATTTACTACGTCGTTTCAACGTAGAAAATGACTATTCCAATGGGAAAGTCTATTTACAAAAAGATATTCGTGTCAATGAATCTTCTGAAGCAATGGTCCTTGACTCATCCAAATGTGTTCTATGTGGAAGATGTGTTAGTGCGTGTCAAAAACAATCAGGACTTGGAATCTTAAACTTCAATCATCGTGGATCGAAAACTTATGTGGGTCCTGCTTTATTCCATAATCTAGAAGACGCTGGATGTATCTACTGCGGTAAATGTATTCAAGCTTGTCCTACCGGCGCAATCCGTGAAAAAGATGAAACAAAAACCATGGACCGTGTTTTAAGAGATACTTCAAAAACAGTTGTTGTTCAAGTAGCACCATCTGTCCGTGCTGCTTTAGGTGAAGAATTTGGATACAAAATTGGAACCAACGTTGAAGGACAAATGTTTGCGGCCTTAAAAGAACTTGGTGTAAAAGAAATCATCGACACCAACTTCACCGCTGACTTAACTATTTTAGAAGAAGGAACAGAATTCATCGACCGTGTTCAAAACGGTGGTGTACTACCAATGTTTACTTCTTGTTCACCTGGTTGGGTGAATTACTTAGAATTATATTATCCTGAATATATTGAAAACTTATCAAGTTGTAAATCTCCTCAACAAATGGCTGGCGCATTAATCAAAACTTATTACGCAGAAAAATTAGGAAAAGATCCTAAAGATATCTATAGTGTATCGATTATGCCTTGTGTAGCGAAAAAAGCAGAAGCTGCTAGACCAGAAATGGGAAGAGATGGATACAAAGATGTTGATTTAGTATTAACGACAAGAGAATTTGCTCGTTTAATTAGACATCGTGGCATTCCATTTAGAGATTTAGAACCAATCAAACCTTTCGGTATGTTAGCTGAATACACAGGTGCTGGTACGATTTTTGGAGCTACTGGTGGTGTAATGGAAGCAGCGCTTCGTACCGTAACTGAAATCTTAGAAGGAAAATCTACGCCAGTAGAATTCTTAGATGTCCGTGGACTTGACAACATCAAAGAAGCAACTTATAACGTTGCAGGAATTGAAGTGAATGTCGCTGTTGTCCATGGCGGAAAAGCCATTGGTGATTTCCTTGAAATGATGAAAACATCTAAAAAACAATACCATTTCGTTGAATTTATGGGTTGTACAGGTGGATGTATTAATGGTGGTGGACAACCAATCGTTCCTGCAGAAATTCAAGACAAAGTTGATGTTCGTGCAAGACGTGCAAAAGTGTTATACTCCATTGATGAAGCTTCTACATTTAGAAAATCTCACGAAAGTGAAGCAGTTAAAAAATTATATGAAGAGTTCTTAGGTAAACCTAATTCTCATAAATCTCATGAATTACTTCATACGCATTACCACAAGAGAACAAGTTACGAGGTGTAAATAAAATGAAGAAATTATTATCAGTTTTCGCAGTATTATTACTCGCTTTTCTATTTGTAGGATGTACCGAAGAAACGACAGTTTCAACAGATCCGGTCGTATATTCTGTTATCGCGCCAAATGGATCTCCTGCGATTGCGCAAATGTATATGCAACAGAATACAGCACATTACGCAGTTGATGTTGTAAGTGGACCCGATCCTCTTTTAGCGGCATTCGGTTCAGCTTCACATGATTTCATTTTTGCGCCAACCAATTTAGGAGCGAAATTATATACAGCAAATCAAAGTTATATCTTTATCGCAGCTGTGACTTTTGGAAACTACTATTTAGTTACAAGTACAGAGTCTACATTTGATTTAGCAAGTCTTGCAGGAAAAGAAATCGTCGTGTTTGGTCAAAACCAAACATCCGATATCGTTTTAAGATATGTTTTATCTGAAAATGATATTACTGCGACTTATTCATATGTCGCAGATGTCGCAACAGCAGTATCTACTTGGGTCATGGATAATTCTAAAATCGTGATGGTTGCGGAACCTTCCTTAAGTGTACTTCTTGCATCCCATCCTGATTTAGATGTGATTGATTTACAAACTGCTTACGAAGATATCACAGGTAGTAATTCTTACCCACAAGCCGGCGTGTTTGCGAAAGCCACACTTTCAAATGAGGCGATTGATCAATTCTTAACGGATCTAGAAGCTTCGATTGATGCGGTTAATTCAAATGTTGCAGACTCCGCAACACTTGGTGTTGACCTAGGTTTTGGTTTCCCATACGCTGTACTAGTGAACGCAATTCCGAATAGTCATCTTGATTTTCAAGGTGCACTTGAGGTAAAATCTAGTTTAGAAGCATATTTCAGTATTATCTTAGATTTAAATCCAGTACTGATTGGTAATGCTTTACCAGTAGACGACTTTTACTATCAACCAGAATAAGTAGGTGAAGGATTTGAAAAAGAACTTGATTTTAACGCTCTCCATAATAACCATTTTTTTGGTATGGGTCGTTATGTTTCAGGTCGTTTCAAATCCTTTATTACTTCCTAGCCCGGTAGAAGCTCTAAAAGCTTTCTATCATATATTTATTCAGTTAACATCCTTAGAAATGATTCTATATACTTTCTTAAGATTATTTCTTGCGATGGCGCTTGCGCTCATCGTAGGATTATTACTGGGTGTTATCGCGGGATTTAATGAAACCTTTGCGTTGTTTATTCGTCCGATTGTGACCATTTTTAGAACCGTTCCAGTGATTTCAATTGTCGTTATCTTGTTAATTATCTTTGGGTTTACACTCACACCTTATTTGATTACCTTTTTAATGATTTTTCCGTTATCGTATCAAGCGGTATATGGTGGAATCAAAGCGATTGATAAGGAACTTATAGATGTTTACTTATTAGAAGATAATCATTTCTTCCGGGGAATGAAATATTGTTATTTGCCACTGATACAAGGTGGTATAAAAACAGCATTATTACAGTCCGCAGGTCTAGGAATTAAAGTACTTGTGATGGCAGAATACTTATCTCAAACAAAGAAATCAATTGGAAATGCAATTTACTTAGCAAAAGCTAATCTTCAGTTTGATCAAGTATTTGCATGGACTATTTTACTTATATTGCTGGCAATCGGGATTGAGATTCTCATTGAAAAATATGGAATCATCAAGAAAAAAGTCGAAAAAACGATAACAAATAATTCCTTAAAAGATTGACTTTTATATGATTTTTCGGTAAGATATTAATGACATAAGGGAGTAGCTGGCGCAATCTTTACTATCGCGCGGTTAAATCAACAAGCGTGGCAGAAATGCCTGGTTTAATTGTTAGCAGCAAGACTTATGCACCAGTCAAGTGCATAAGTCTTATTTTTTTTTAGGAGGACTAGAATGGATTCATACAAAAAGACAGTTAGTCAAGCTTTAGAAGAACAAAATGTAATACTTAAAAAAGGATTATCTTCACAGGAAGTTCTTGCCAGACAAGAAAAATTTGGCAAAAACGAATTGAGAGAAAAAAAGAAAAAGACATTCTTCCAAATGTTTTTAGATCAATTTAAGGATTTTCTTGTAATTATCCTTTTAATTGCAGCTTTTATTTCGATTGTTATGGGAATCATCACCGATGAAGGGCTTGTCGATGGTATCGTCATTCTTGCGATTGTTATCTTGAATGCAATCCTTGGCGTTTCTCAAGAACAAAAAGCTAGCAATGCACTTGCGGCGCTTAAGAAAATGAGTTCACCACATGCAAAAGTACTCAGAGATGGTGTGATTAAAGAGGTATCCTCTGTTGATTTAACAGTAGGAGATATTGTATATTTGGAAACCGGTGATTACGTCGCGGCAGATATGCGCTTACTTGAAAGCACGAATCTAAAGATTGATGAGTCGGCATTAACTGGTGAATCTAATCCTGTAGAAAAAGATGCGTCGATTACCTATGAAGAGGACCGAGTTCTAGCAGAAAGATATAATTTAACGTATATGTCGACGTTAGTATCTTATGGGAAAGCGATTGGAATTGTGACTGAAATCGGTATGGATACCGAAATTGGTAAAATCGCAACTCTTCTTGATAGTGTTGAAGAAGGAAAAACGCCTTTACAAAAAACGATTGATGCTTTTGCAAAAGTATTAGGACTTATTTGTATCGGAGTTAGTATTGTGGTATTTATCATGGGCGCAGTCGAAGGCATTGTTCAAGGAAAACCTGTACTTGATACCTTACTCGAAATGTTCTTAACAGCTGTCGCTTTAGCAGTTGCGGCGATTCCTGAAGGGTTAACTGCAGTTATCACGGTTGTTCTCGCACTTGGAATGCAAAGAATGGTTAAACGCCATGCGATTATCAAGAACTTATCCACTGTGGAAACACTTGGGCAAGCAACGGTTATTTGTTCAGATAAAACTGGTACGTTAACACAAAATGAAATGACAGTCAAAAAAGTATTTGATTTAACGAATGATTTTGATGTGACCGGGACAGGCTACTCTAGCCAAGGAGAATTATTACTTAAGGGTAAAAAAGTTGAATCAAACGTTAATTTAGATTATATTTTCAAAACTTGTATGTTATGTAACGACGCTATTCTAGAAGATCAAAAAGTCTTAGGGGATCCAACTGAAGGTGCTCTTCTTGTATTAGCTCAAAAAGCAGGATTCAGTTTAGACACAAGAGAAGAACTATTCCCTCAAGTGAATGAATATTCTTTTGATTCCGCAAGAAAAATGATGACATCGATTAACCAAATTGATGGAAAATATGTTGTATTAACGAAAGGTGCTGCGGATCAATTAATTAAGAGATGTAATCGTGTTTTAGTGAATGGAGAAGTAAAGAACTTAACAAAAAAAGAAATCAAATTAATTAATGATAAAACAGATGAATACTCTGCAGACGCATATCGTGTACTTGGGTATGCTTATAGCGAAACAGAGACACCTCATTCAATGGATCTTGAACAAGATTTGATCTTTGTCGGATTAACGGCAATGATTGACCCTCCAAGACCAGAGGCAAAAGATGCGATTCGTGAATGTCATCACGCTGGAATCCGTGTCATGATGATTACAGGTGACCATCTTTTAACCGCAAAAGCAATTGCGGCCGAACTTGGTATTTTAAAACCAGGTCATTTAGCTTTATCAGGTGAAGATACAGAAAAAATGACGGATGAAGAATTTGAAGAAGCGATTTTAAAGTGTGATGTGTTTGCACGTTCTACACCAAGAGATAAAATCAGAATCGTCGAAGTGTTGCAAAAACATGGTGAGATTGTGGCAATGACTGGAGACGGAGTCAATGACAGTCCAGCATTAAAACAAGCAGATATCGGTGTCGCAATGGGCATTACCGGTACGGAAGTATCCAAAGAAGCATCCAATATGATTTTAACCGATGATAACTTTGCGTCTATCGTTAGTGCAGTCGAAGAAGGACGGATTATTTATTCGAATATTCGTAAGTTTACGATTTATTTAATCTCTTGTAATATTGGTGAAATTTTAGTAATCTTCCTAGCAATGGCACTTGGTTTCTTATTTAAGTTTAATGGTGAAACCGTCATTCCTTTACTTGCGATTCACTTACTATGGATTAACCTTATGACAGACTCCTTCCCAGCATTTGCGCTTGGAATGGAAAAAGGCGAAAAAGGAATTATGGATCAAAAGCCTCGTAAAACAGGCGAGAATTTATTAAACAAACCAACATTAATCAAAGTGTTTGTTCAAGGGGCTGGACTAGCGCTCGCTGCTTTAACTTCATTCTATTTAGGAACTCATTTATTTGCGACAAGTGGTGCTACACTAACCCAAGCTAGAACAATGATTTTTGTGACGATAGTATTTGGTGAATTATTTAGAACTTATGCCGCTAGATCAGAAACAAAATTTATTTTCCAATCGAATCCTTTCTCAAATAAATATGTTAATATAAGTGTAATTTTCAGTGTGATCATGTTAATGTTACTGGTGTACATCGAACCACTTGCGAATATTTTCTCAATAGAAGCTTTAAGCCTTCCTGAGTTAATCACCGCACTATCACTTGGTTTCATACCAATGTTATTTGGTGAGTTTACGAAGTTTTGGGGAGATAAAATCTAATTTTTAACGATTATTCACCCATTTTCTTGTTATTGATTGAAAAATAAAACAGATTAATGTAAAATGAAATCAAGATGGAGGGGGGATAGAAAATGAAAAAAGATATTTCCCGCAACGTCACTTTAGGTTCAGATGAACGAGTTGTAAAACATTTTAAAAACCTGAAAGCAGTTGGTACAGATGCACAGGTCATGCTGACAACAAAACGACTCATCATCTACACCAAAGGACTGGCGTTAAATCGCGGTAAGAAAGTTCATCAGAAACTAATGAACGAAATCGATCTTCACAGTATTCATCGTTTTGAATATTATGAAGAAGAGACCAAAAATCCAGTTATCGTTCGTATAATTGGTCTACTTCTTTTTGCTTCTCTTGCTTATGGTTTTTACCTCTATTATTTAGGTACCTTTGCAATTCCTTCCTATCCTTACCAAACATTATATACAGACTATGCTGGTTTTGGGCTCCTTGCCCTCCTAGGGTTAATCCTTATTTTTCATACCAAGAAAAGACTTTATATGAAAGTTAAGTCTGGGTTACAGGAAATGACTTCACTACGGTTTTATAGCAATAAATATAATGAACTTTCTCTTCGCTTTCTCGCGGGCAAAATTCATGGCAAATAGGACATCGTTTGATGTCCTTTTTTTAATTTTACAGAAGTTTCATATTTGAAATCAAGAATTGTGATGTTTCAAAAGAAAATTAATGTTATAATATTTTTAAATGTAGAAAATGATGAGGTGAATGAATGAAACTTAATTACAAGAAAGTCTTTTACGTCGGAACAGCCTTTTTCTTGATTACTATGTTCTGGCAAACATATGATTCAATTATCACAAAGATTTTGATTGATAAATTTGGATTAAATCAAACTTGGTCTGGCGTTGTTATGGCAATGGATAATATTCTCGCAATCTTCTTACTTCCACTTTTTGGAAGTTTATCAGACAAGACCAATCATAAACTAGGAAAGAGAACTCCTTATATTATTTTTGGAACGATTATTGCGGCGTTTGCTTTTGTTGCTTTATCCTTTACAGATGCTGCTCAAACAACAAGAATCGAAACAGAAACATCCATTGTACAAGATTATGGTCTTGTGTCTGAAGGTGATTTAACTGCTGCAGATTGGTCAAGCATCATTCAGACAATGAATATTGAAAGAAATACTGCGTTAAACAACTCTTTTATTACCCAAGAAAAATATGATACTTATCAAACTGATATTTACACACCAATGTTAAATGCTGTAGCGGATAATGATGTGTCAAGTGATGATTCGACTTTACTCCACGATTTGTATTATAATTACTTGAACGGACGCGCTTGGGAAGTCACTACGCATAACCCTACAACATTCATTGTGTTCGCAGTACTACTATTTGTTGCACTCGTTGCAATGGCAACCTTTAGAAGTCCAGCAGTAGCTTTAATGCCTGATGTTGTGGTCAAACCATTGCGTTCAAAAGCGAATGCTGTAATTAACTTACTTGGTACTTTTGGTGGTATCTTATCGATTGTTATTTTAACTGTTTTTGGACTGAACAAACTTTCTTACGTTAATTATGCCCCAGCGTTTATTACCGTCGGTGTGTTGATGTTAGTCTTACTCGCTGTCTTCTTATGGAAGGTAAGAGAACCACAACTCGTGAAAGAAAGAGAAGCAGACGACATTAAATATGGATTAACAGAGGAAGAGGAAGCAGAGGAACTACACGAAAGCGTTGAAGCTTTATCAAAAGAAAAGAAAAGAAGCTTAACCTTTATCTTATTATCTGTATTCTTATGGTTCTTTGGATATAATGCGGTTACGACGAAATTATCAGATTACGCTCCAAAAGTGTTAAATCTTGATTTCGCTACGCCATTATTAATTGCACAAGGTGCAGCCTTAATTGCTTTTATTCCAATTGGTATTTTGGCGACCAAGATTGGTAGAAAGAAAACAATCCTCATTGGTATTACGTTATTAACACTGTGCTTTGGATCCATTTATTTCCTTACGCCTGAAACTGCAGGGATGATGTATTTCATCTTTGGCTTAACCGGTATTGCTTGGGCAACGATTAATGTTAATAGTTATCCAATGGTTGTGGAACTTGCGAAAGGATCTAATGTAGGAAAATATACTGGATATTACTATACGTTCTCCATGGCAGCGCAGATTGCTACACCAATCTTCTCTGGATTCTTAATGGACCAACTTGGAAGAACAGTTTTATTCCCATATGCAACTTTATTCGTCTTACTAGCATTTGGAACCATGTTACTTGTTAAACACGGTGATGCAGTTGTTGTTAAGAAAGATAGTGTACTTGAAAACTTTGATGTTGATATGGATTAATAAAAAAAGCTGTGAGAAATCACAGCTTTTATCTTTTTGGTTCAAAGTATTCAAATACGCTATTATGATAATGTTGTTTTACAAAATCAAACTCTTCTTGACTTCTTGAGGCATAACCGATACAGGTAATGCCCTTTTTCATTGCTCTATCTAGGTATTTATTGGGCATATCATGGATGCCATAGTTAATAAAATCAGGTTTTGAAAAGATATTCAAAATCATTGACCTCATTAAGAACTTTGTTAATTTCTTCATTTTTGGATCATCTCTAAAATATTCAGTAACTTGCCCACGAATAACTTCAGGATGATGCTTTCTAAACCAATTGACAGTATTAGGGTGGAAGGAGTGCATCGCCCAGACTCCTTGGTAATCCTTCATATCTTCCATAAATTGGTTACATAATAAATCGTTATTCCCGAGTGGTTTTAGTTCAATCAAAAGTGGAACTCTGCCGTTAACTAATTCTAATACCTTTTTAAGCGTTGGAATCGTTTCGTTTGTCGATAAAATTTTTTCATCTTTGATTTCGTCATAATTTACATCTGATAAAGAAACGTCTTTTCCACATAATCTTTTTAAATTCGTATCATGGAATACAACGACGGTTCCATCCTTGCATACATTGATATCCATTTCAATACCATAGCCTTTATCGATTGCATGTTCAAAAGCAAGCATTGTGTTTTCTGGAACGCTTTTATCTAGTGTGTGAAAACCTCTGTGAGCAATGAAACCTTCTTTTATCCAAGTCATATCTTTCATGTCAAAACCTTCTTTCTTCATTATTATATCATTATAAATGATATTTCGTGAAGTAACTTTCTAAGTAGTATTGAGAAAGATATGTTATAATGTTTTTGTATTGGAGGCGAAGCAATGGAAAATTTTACATTTTATAGCCCTACTGAATTTGTCTTTGGAAGAAACACAGAGGAACAAGTAGGAGAATTACTCAAGAAATATGGCGCTAAGAAAGTCTTAATTCACTATGGTGGTGGATCCATCATTCGGAGTGGATTGTTAGAAAGAGTTGAAAACTCATTAAAATCATCCAAAATTTCTTATGTACTACTCGGTGGAGCGAAGCCGAATCCTGTAGATACATTAGTTTATGAAGGAATTGAACTAGTCAAAAAAGAGAATGTCGATTTTGTTTTAGCAGTAGGTGGTGGAAGCGCGATTGATAGTGCGAAAGCCATTTGTGCTGGAGCAATGTACGATGGTGATTTCTGGGATTTTTATGACCGTAAAGCAGTAGTTCAAAAATCACTTCCGATTGCGGTGGTATTAACCATTCCAGCTGCAGGGTCTGAAGGTAGTATCTCTAGTGTTATTACAAAAGTTGATGGTATGTATAAAAGAGGAATTGGTTCCATTTTATTCCGTCCAAAATTTGCGATTATTAATCCCGAATTAACCTATACATTACCTCCCTTTCAAACCGCTGCGGGAATTGTCGACATGATGAGTCATATTTTTGAGCGTTATTTAACAAAATCAACAGGGGTTGAACTCACCGATCGGTTAGCTGAAGGCACACTTGTATCCATTATGGAAGCCGCAAGGGTCATTCTTAAGGATCCAAATAACTATGATGCTAGAGCAACGATTTGTTGGGCTGGAACCATCGCTCATAATGGTTCATTAGGTGTAGGGCGAATTGAAGATTGGTCGACACACGGATTAGAACATGAACTAAGTGCTTTATATGATATGACACATGGTGCTGGACTAGCGATTATGTTCCCGGCTTATATGAAATATACTTTACATGAAGATTTAAACCGATATGTTCAACTAGCAACGAGAGTCTTCGGCGTATCTTTTGACGGTAAGTCAAAAGAAGAAGTAGCGCTTGAAGGTATCTCAAAATTAGAAGCTTTCTATCATGAGATTGGTATGCCATTAACACTTGAAGAAGGTGGAGCGAAAACAGAAGATATCGATAAACTTGTTTCTAAATTAAGAGAAAACCGTGGTGAAGTTTTTGGAAGCTTTAAAAAACTGACGATGGAAGATGCAAAAAATATCTATTTACTAGCAACGAAATAGGAGGAAGCTATTCCTCTTTTTTTCTTGCTTTGATATAATCTATATCATCAAGTAAATAGAAAGGAATTAACGATGGACAGTTTTACTTATTTTATTATATGGTTTTTGAGCTTTATTGTAATTTATTTAATCTTCAAAGCAATTTCAAATCGATTCAAGAAAAAAGATGAAGAGACTTATGACACTTCTTTAGAAAACAAAGAGAGAAAGGAAATCCAAAATGCTGATCCTCTTACTGAGGTAGTTGTCATTTTTGAGTATTTACAGATTTCTGATCAAGCACTAATGCAATCAATGCCAAAAATCAAGATTAACTATCAAGATGAATATCGACTTGTGAATAAATCAGTCTCCCTTAAATTACCCCCTAAGTTTAATCTTCATTTTGGTGTTCCTTATTTAGGCAGTGAAGCTTTTAAACTAGATGAATCTTATTCACTAGATGCGGGTTTTATTTATAAAATGCAATTTCATCCAAAAACATTTGTGTTCTCTAAGCCTCGAGTCATTGTGTCAAAAATTGGTAAAATTCAATCAAAATAATTATGGCAGAAATCATCATTTCAAGTGATGATTTCTTTCTCTTTATATAAAATAAAAAAAACCAAAAATTGATGGAATCCCAAACTCATAATCTGTGATACAATTATATCGCGAGGTGAAATCATTTATGAAAATAGGTTGTGTCAAAGAAATTAAAAAGTATGAATTTAGAGTCGGGCTCACACCAAGTAGTGTTAAAGAGTATGTTTCAAATGGTCACGAAGTATTTATTGAATCAAACGCAGGTTTAAACTCTGGTTTTAGCAATGAAGATTATGTCGCTGTCGGTGCTAAAATCCTTGAAACTGCCAAAGAGGTATGGGAATCAGTAGAAATGATTGTGAAGGTAAAAGAACCTTTAGAATCAGAGTATAAGTATTTTAGAGAAAATCTAATATTATATACTTATCTACATTTAGCTGCAGATCAAAAATTAACACAAGCACTGCTAGAAAGTGGTGTTCTTGGAATCGCTTATGAAACGATTGCATTAGAGGATGGAAGCCTTCCTTGTTTAAAACCAATGAGTGAAGTTGCTGGTAGATTAGCAGTCATTGAAGGTGCAAAACACCTAGAAAAACCTTTTGGTGGTTCAGGCGTGTTACTTTCAGGAGTGCCAGGAGTTTCGAGAGCAAACGTATGTATCATTGGCGCGGGTGTCGTTGGTGAAAATGCATTAAAAATGGCAGTAGGATTAGAAGCAAATGTTACAATTCTAGATGTCAATTTAAAGAAATTAACTTACTTAGATGATATTTATGGCAATAAGATTTCAACATTATACTCTAATTCACATAATATCGAACAAACCATTGCGAAATCAGATTTAGTGATTAGTGGTGTATTACTTCCTGGAGCGAAAGCACCAAAATTAATTCAAAGAGCTTATTACAAATCAATGAGACCTGGTTCAGTGATTGTGGATGTGGCGATTGACCAAGGTGGTTCAACTGAAGTATCTAAAGTAACATATCATGACGATCCAGTATATGATGTTGATGGGATTATCCATTATAGCGTAGCGAATATGCCTGGAGCTGTTCCTAGAACATCGACCATCGCACTCAATAACGCAACATTGCGATTTGGACTACTTATTGCAAATAATGGTGTTGAAAAAGCGATTTCGCTATCCAATCCATTAAAACTAGGCGTCAATACTTATCATGGACATTGCGCTTGCAAAGGTGTTTCAGACGCTTTTGGCTTAGACTTATTAACACTATAAGAGATGAGAAATCATCTCTTTTGTTTTTCAAAAATAAGCATTCATTGATGCATATTTCTTAAAAATAAACCTATGTTTACTTTATTATAAACCGGTGTATAATGAAGATAGGAGGTGTAGTCAATGAAAGTATTTGTGACAGGAGCGACTGGGCATATTGGTAGTGTCCTAGTGAAGAAGTTATATGAACGAAAAGATGAAATAACATCTCTTGTATTACCTGGTGATGATATTTCATACATTCAACCTTATACCGAAATAGTTTACGGAAATATTCTTGATGAATCATTTCTGCTTTGCACGATAAAAGATTATGATATTGTTTATCATTTGGCTGGAATGGTTGAGATTGGTGCGGGTAAGAAGAAAAAAATCTATCAAATCAATGTTCAAGGAACAAAAAATGTTATTCTTGCTTGTCAGACCAACCATATTAAGAGACTTGTTTACACATCAAGCGTTCATGCGATAGAAGAATTACCAAATAATCAAGAAATGTCTGAAGTAGCATACTTTTCTCCAAAATTAGTAAAGGGTCATTATGCAAAATCAAAAGCGATAGCAACGGATCTTGTTCTTCATCAAGTAGATTCGGATTTAGAAGTCGTGATCGTTCATCCATCAGGGGTCATTGGTCCCAATGATTACAAACTATCGAATATTACTGAACTATTTATCGATTTTATGCTTGGCAAACTGACGGCGTATATGAAAGGTGGCTATAATTTTGTGGATGTGAGAGATGTAGCGGATGGGATTATTTCAGCTGGAATCAAAGGAAAGAATCGAAGTTGTTATATTTTAAGTGGAGAAGAAATCTCGGTCAAAGAATTACTCGATGAAATTGCAGTTTACACTGGAAAAAGAAAAATCAAAACGCGACTAGCGTATTGGTTTATTCTATCGATGAGTTATTTCGCGGAAATCTATTATAAGTTGATGCATCAAAAACCACTCTTTACACATTATTCTGTGAAAGTACTGAAATCAAACTGTCATTTTTCGAATCAACTTGCAAAAAAAGAACTTGGGTTTGACCCGCGTAGTATCAGAGTGTCAATCCATGACTCGATTGATTTTTCAAAAGAATTTTATTTGAATGTTTACAAAAATAAATATACAAGAAAATCGCTAAATTAACGCATAAGACGATATAAATAAATATTTTTTTATCGATATTTTCTCTTGAAAAAAAACTTCGAAAATTGATTATTTATTCTCTTGTATAACGTTTACAAAAATGGATAAACTGTTATAATATTCTTTGGGTGTGTTTATTGCATGGGGGTACTTGCGTTGAAGAAACTATTTACATTAGCGCCAATATTTACTGACGGGATGGTGCTACAGGCTGAAAAGCCAATCAAGATTTTTGGTACATGTAAAAAAGGGATTGAAATTGTTGTTACTTTTCCTCACCAAGAAGTTAAAATCAAGACGAAAGATGAATTCTTTCAAGTAGAAGTTGAACCGTTGAAAGCTACGAAACAGGGCTTTTCTTTCACGGTGTCTTCGAAAAAGCAAAGTCTGACGATTTATAACTGTCTTATTGGTGAGGTTTTTTTCTTGGTAGGAGAAACCAATATTCGTTTTCCATTAAAAGAATCCTTTCATCAAGTTGTGAAAGAAATTCCTTATATCAGATATTATGAAGTTCCTCGTGTACCCTATATGAATGCACATGAGGATTATCCAAAACATTTTAAATTCGAACCTTCTTGGAAAATTTCTAATCAAGAAAATGCGGATTCATTTAGCGCTGTTGGATATTTTATATCAACGATGTTATACGAAAATTTAAAGGTTCCTGTGGGGATTGTAACGTATTCGGAAGAGGATTTATCTATTTTTTCTTTGATTGATGAAAAGTATCTATTATCTAGTACGAAATTAAGAAGAATGATTGTATCTTATCAAAAAGAATTAGAAAAATATGAATACGAACAAGAGTATTTCTCTATTTTTGAACAAGAGTTATCCTATATTCGAGAGGGTGGAGGATATCGTACTTTACCAATGGGACCACGCCACTTTAACCGACCTGGTGGAATGTACCATTTATTGCAAAATGTCTTAGGAAATTACCCTGTGAAGGCACTCATCTATTACCAGGGTGAATCTGATTGGGCACATGAAGATATTTATGATGAAGCGATGAAAAAGATGATTGATTCATTAAGATCGTTACTAGGGGATTCCAAATTACCGGTATTTTATACACAATTGGCTGCTTTTACTTATCCCGGACTTGAAAAGAATAGAATGGCGAAGTTAAGAGAAGCACAAGCAAACTGTATGAATTCAACCGATAATATCTATATGGCAAGTGCGATTGATTTAGGCGAATCAGATAATATGACGCCGAAAGATAAAGCCGCAATCTCTGAAAGATTGGCTAATATTATCTTAGAAAAAGTATATAAAATTGGGAAAAATACGTTATCGCCTAGTTACTTTTCTTACCAAATCAATAAAGACAAGTTGGTTATTTATACACAACACAATCCACTGAACTTGGTGTCAAACTCAATGCAGAACTTAGGCTTTTTTGTCTCGACAGATCGTGTAAATTATGAAGAATGTCGCAATGTTAAGATTGAGAATAATCAAATTCTTATTCCATTTAATCGCAAAATGAAAGAAGTTGAATATGGATTCATTAACAATCCTCATATGGACATTTATTCTTCTAACGGACTACCTCTGCTACCTTTCAGAATAAAAATAGATATCTAGAAAAACCTTCCGTAGGTTTTTCTTTTTTCTATTGTATAATAGAAGTGGTGATTACTTTGAAAGAGATTCGTGTAAGTGCAAAAGACATTGCGCTTTTCTTATTTGGTTCTGGAGATATTACAACCGATAGGGTATTGCAAATAAGAGCGCAAGAGGGGATAGAAATCCATCAATATTGGCAAAGCCAGTATAAGGAAGAGGATTTAAAAGAAGTCTTTGTTAAGACTGTTTTTGAGCACGAAGAATTTCAAATAGAAGTCACAGGTAGAATTGATGGAATCTTACTAGAAAATGGAGAACCGATATTAGAAGAAATTAAGTCTACAAAGATGGATTTTGAGTACCTAGATATCGACTCAATTCCAGCGCACCTCACACAAGCTAGACTCTATGCCTACCTGTATGCTCTCGAAAATAATCTGAGGAAGTTGAAAATCCGACTTACGTATATTCAAGTCGAAGATCGTGATACGATGTTTTTTGAAAAAGTCTATACATTTAAAATGTTGGAGACGTTTTTTGAAAAAACATTACTTAAATATATTGAATGGATCAAGAAACTTGATCTGCATGAACAAAGCAGACAGAAATCAATTGAAGGTCTTCGTTTTCCTTTCCCAGAGTATCGGTTGAATCAACGAGAATTAATGGCACATGTATATCGTAATATCCTTGGCAATGGAATATTGTACGCAACGGCGCCAACTGGCATTGGCAAAACGATTGCGACCCTTTTCTCATCCTTAAAATCCATCTCCAAACCTCGTCAAAAAATCTTTTATTTAACCGCAAAAAATGACGGAAAGAAAGTTGCGCTTGATACTGTTTCTTTATTAGAGGAAAATGGTTTAATCGCTAAAACATGCGAAATCACAGCGAAAGATAGAATGTGTCTCTTAAAAGAAAGAGACTGTGATCCAGAGAATTGCAAGTATGCGGCTGGTTACTACAAAAAACTATATAAAGCACTGGATGATATCTTTGAAAATGAAACTATTTTTTCTGAAGATGTGATTAAGAAATATGGCAAAATACATAAAGTATGTCCGTTTGAATTCTCACTTGATGTCTCCAATTATTCTGATATTGTTATTTGTGATTATAACTATGTATTTGATCCAAGAGTTCATTTGATTCGTTATTTTGAAGATACTACCTATGAACCTATCTTACTTGTAGATGAAGCACATAATATGGTATCAAGAAGTAGGGAGATGTATAGTGCAACGATAAAAGAAGAAACCATTCAAAACTTTAAATCGCTCACGAAATTATATCGACCTAGCCCAAGAAGAGAAGTGGAAAGAGTATTAGACTATTTTCAAGAAAAAGAACTAGATTATTTACTCGAAGTTGATTTTCATTCTCGTTCTAGTTTAGATGAAGGGCTCATCGTAATATTAAAAAGACTTTTGAACAAACTCGATCAAATTCTTTCTAGTGAGAAAAAGATTCCAATGAAGTCCGCTTTGCTCGACACTTATTTTGAGGTGTATACTTTCGTCAAAATAGCTGAGTTTTATAATCAAGAATATACAATGATTTATGAGTTGAATAATCAATTGTTAGAAGTCTCAATGAAATGTATGAACGCTAGTGAGTTCTTATCAAATACGATTAAAAACTATACGGTTGCTTGTACTTTTTTTAGTGCGACACTTGACCCGGTGTATTACTATAAAGCTCTTTTATCTAAAGGAGAAGGAACAGATGTTAAAATGCTTTCATCGTTTAAGCAAAATCATCTTTTCTTAATT
>JBFXGX010000014.1:31730-43423 GCA_050177605.1 Candidatus Izemoplasmatales bacterium
TCAGTGAAGTATATGAATCTTTATCCTCGGGAATGGTCTCATATGACGACCATCAATCATCTACCAACACTTAAAAAGAAAATTGATGCTTTCTGGAAAGAAGGGAATATTTGATGAAAAATCTATTGAAAAGACTACTCAGATTAGTTCTACTGATCGTCATTATTATCACCGTTTTGATTCTCTCAATCAACGTTCCAATCACGGTGATAAGTAAGGATGAAAGTCAGAACACTTATGAAAATTGGATGTCAGAGACCCTTTCAAATGATCAATTGATTATTGATACTGCAATGCTTGGAGCGCACGATGCATTCACTTCAGATATGACATTCTTTAGCAAGGTAGACGAGTCTAGTGCAGACAGTATTCAAACTGGGTTGACTGGACTACTCATTAAAGGATTATCCTATCGACAATCAAAAACACAAGTCTCTGATATTACGACGTTACTTGAAATGGGCGTACGCTATTTTGATATGAGATTATCTTTTAACGAAGATTGTGATTGTTATATGACAGCACATACCTATTTCAGTACAAAGGCAGAAGATGTACTTGCTGATTTAGAAAGTTTTTTATCGACCCACCCTGGAGAATTTGTGATTCTTGATATTCAACATGTAAATGGCGTAGACTACACAGACATGGCAGCGTTTAATCAAGTAAGCAGTTTGTTTTCTGATGCAGATTTAGAAAATTATATGATTGATGAAACGAAAGCGCTGAGTCAAATCACCTACGGCGACATTACAGATGATGGAACTCGGGGAGGACTGATTGTCCTCACAAAATTCGATGAATCCAATCCGCTATTCTTTTCCTATCAATCAAGCATTCGTTCTGCGTGGGCAAACACTGATAGTATCGATTCACTCAATCAATTTCTTGACAATGAAGCTTCTTTAATTACTGCAGGAGAAGCAATGACTGGGAACCAAGTGAGTGAGAACCAACAAGAGATCGACTCACTCAGTGCATTTAGAGTGATGCAAGGAGTATTGACAATGCAAATGTCAGTAGATGGAATTATTGAAGGACTTCGTACATGGTCACTCATTGAACGAGCAATCGATGCGAATACAAGTCTTATCGAAAATGATCATTTTGATACATGGTTAGAAGCTATGCCAATTGTGATGGTCGATTACGCTGATTCTAATCATTCTGACTTTTTGGATAAAATAATGCAAAAAATTATCGATTTTAACGAAAATTTGTAATATATATATAATAAGGAAAAAAAGTCCTAAATTTCGAGTAAAAAAGGCTTGCTTTCTAGTTTTAAATCTGTTAAAATGTTAAATGCCTGTCGTATGCAGGTAAGGCGTAGACTTGTGAGGTTGCTGACACACACATAGCCGTTGTCATGTGTTATACATGGTCAGGGAATTCACAACGAGCAAGTATATAAGCGAATTTATATGCAAAGGAGGAAACATCATGGCAGCAAATCAAGTAATTAGAATTAGATTAAAATCTTATGATCACAGACTCTTAGATCAATCCGCAAAGAAAATCGTGGACACTGCTAAAAAAACAGGGGCTACTGTATCGGGGCCAATTCCACTTCCAACGGAAAAAGAAATCTTCACAATCTTAAGAAGTCCACACGTGAACAAAGATTCTCGTGAACAATTCGAAAGAAGAACTCACAAGAGATTAATCGACATCATCAATCCATCTGCTAAAACAATTGATTCATTAATGCACTTGGATTTACCATCAGGCGTCGATATCGTATTAAAGTAATTTAAAAACCATAACATGAAAACAAACAAAGTAATTAAAAATCTATAGGAGGTGTACTCATGGCAAAAGGTATCTTAGGAAGAAAAGTAGGAATGACTCAAGTATTTGACAATGAAGGAAGAATGATTCCGGTTACTGTAATCGAAATCACACCAAACGTTGTCCTACAAAAGAAAACTGTTGAAACTGACGGATACGAAGCTGTTCAATTAGGGTTCATGGAAAAACGTGCTAATATCGTTAACAAACCTTTATCTGGACTATTCGCAAAAGTTGGCGTCACACCTAAGCGCTACGTAAAAGAGATTCGTCTTTCAGGAATGACTGAATACGAAGTCGGCCAAGAGGTCAAATGTGATATATTTGCCGCTGGTGATTATGTAGACGTACAAGGTGTATCAAAAGGGAAAGGTTATCAAGGTGTGATCAAACGTCACCACTTTAAAACCGGTCCAAACGCACACGGTTCGAAATATCATCGTGGTGTTGGTTCGATGGGAACCATCGCTCCAAACAGAATTCGAAAAGGCAAGAAAATGCCTGGTAGAATGGGTCATGTAACTGTTACTATCCAAAACCTAGTCGTTGTACGCGCTGATGAAGCTAACAACATTTTATTAGTTAAAGGAAATGTACCAGGAGCAAATAAATCATTAGTCGTCATTAAAAACGCACATAAAAAATCTAAATAGGACAATATTAGAAAGGAGGAAATTGCTATGCCTAAATTAGCACTCTTAAACCAAGCAGGAGAATCTGTAGGAAATATAAATTTAGCTGATTCCGTTTTCGGAGTAGAATCAAACCAACAAGTAATGTATGATGTAGTAAAACAACAAAGAGCTGCAATGCGCCAAGGTACAAACAAAACTAAAACGCGTACTGAAGTTGCTGGCGGTGGACGTAAACCATATCGTCAAAAAGGAACTGGACATGCTCGTCAAGGATCCATTCGTGCTCCACAATGGGTTGGTGGTGGTATCGTATTCGGTCCTACACCAAGAAGCTATGATTATAAAATCAATAAGAAAATTCGTCGTTTAGCATTAAAAATTGCTCTTTCTGATAAAGTCAGAGAAGAAAGTTTAGTGGCAGTCGACAAATTAGTATTAGAATCATTCAAAACAAAAGGAATGGTTCAAGTCTTAAATAACTTAAAGGTATCAGGAAAAACAATGGTTGTTCTTGAAAGTGTAAACGAACTCGTTGACATCGCAACAAGAAACTTACCAAACGTTACCACTGTTACATTCGATCATACATCAGTGTATGACATCTTAAATGCGAATTATATCGTCGCAACTGAAGAAGCACTAAAGAAAATTGAGGAGGCTTTGAATTAATATGGATAAATATCAAGTAATCAAACGCCCAGTCGTTTCTGAAAAGTCTGCAAGACTAGCTTCTGATCGTAAATATACGTTTGAAGTAGATAAAAATGCAAACAAGATTCAAATCAAAGAAGCTATCGAAGCTTTATTTGAAGTTGAAGTCGAAAAAGTGAATGTCATGAATGGAAAACCTAAAGCAAAAAGAGTAGGTCAATACTCTGGTTTCACAGCTGCTGTATCAAAAGCTGTTGTAACGCTTAAAGAAGGTTACAAGATTGACGTTTACACAGCGTAGTGGGAGGAATAACTAATGGCTATTATAAATTATAAACCACGTACCCCTGGTACTCGTGGAATGTCAAAGTTGGATTATGCAGAAATCACAACTTCTAAGCCAGAGAAATCATTATTAGCACCTTTGAAAAAAGAAGGTGGAAGAAATAATCAAGGTAAAATTACTGTCCGTCACCAAGCTGGTGGAGCTAAAAGAAAATACCGCGTTATTGACTTCAAAAGAAATAAAGATGGAATCTTAGGAAAAGTAGCATCAATCGAATACGATCCAAACAGAAGTGCGAACATTGCATTAATCGCCTACACTGATGGAGAAAAACGTTACATCTTAGCACCAAAAGGATTACAAGTAGGTTCATTCGTTACATCAGGCGAATCAGTAGATATCGTTGTTGGTAATGCAATGCCAATCAAAAATATTCCTGTTGGTACTGTGATTCATAACATTGAATTATATCCTGGAAAAGGTGGTCAATTAATTCGTGCCGCTGGAACAAGCGCTCAAATTCTTGGTCGTGAAGAAAGATACGTACTTGTACGTTTAAAATCAGGTGAAGTGCGCCGTATCTTAGGTGTTTGCCGTGCAACAGTTGGTGAAGTTGGTAATGAATTCCACGAGCTAGTTAAAATTGGTAAAGCCGGAAGAAAAAGACACATGGGTGTTAAACCTACAGTCCGTGGTTCTGTTATGAACCCTGTGGACCATCCTCACGGTGGTGGAGAAGGTCGTCAACCAGTTGGACATCCAAGTCCACTTACTCCTTGGGGTAAAGTTGCTCTTGGTAAGATTACTAGAAAACACAAATTAGCTAGCAATAAACTTATTGTTAGAAGAAGAAATAAATAGGAAAGGAGGAACTCAAGTATGTCACGTTCAGTTAAAAAAGGTCCATTTTGCGATGATCATTTAATGAAAAAAGTCGTTGAAGCAAACAAAACAAATTCCAAAAAAGTGATTCAAACATGGTCAAGACGTTCAACAATATTTCCACAATTTGTTGGATTAACCATTGGTGTACATAATGGAAAGGAACACATTCCAGTATACGTCACTGAAGATATGGTTGGTCACAAGTTAGGAGAGTTCTCTCCAACTAGAACCTACCGCGGCCATGCGGATAAAAAAGTTGTTAAGAAAGCAGGAGGCAAATAATGGAAGCGAAAGCAAAAGTTAACACTGTCAGAATTGCGCCTCGTAAAGTCCGTTTAGTCGTAGATTTAATCAGAGGTAAACAAGTAGGAGAAGCTTACGCAATCCTAAGAAATACTCCAAGAGGAGCAACAAAAGTTGTGGAAAAATTATTAAAGTCTGCTGTCGCGAATGCAGAACACAACTATCAATTAGACCAAGATAAATTATTCGTTAAAGAAATTTATGTTGGTGAAGGCAAAACTTTAAAGAGAATGCAACCACATTCTCAAGGTAGAGGATTTGCAATCTTAAAAAGAACCAGCCACATCTTTATTACCGTGGCTGAGAAAGAATAAGGAGGGATTTTATGGGACAAAAGGTTAGTCCAATAGGGCAAAGAATCGGTGTCATTCTAGACTGGGAATCCAGATGGTATGCAGATAAGAATGATGTTGCAGTTCTTTTACATGAAGACATTAAAATTCGCGACTTATTAAATGATTTATACAAAAATGCTAGTATCTCTAAAATTGAAATCGAAAGAAGTAAATCTAGAGTTATTATCACAGTGAATACAGCAAAACCTGGTATGGTTATTGGCCGTAACGGAGAAACAAAAAATGCTGTTGTTGAAAAATTAAAATCATTAACAAGTAAAGAAGTATTCTTGAACGTTGTTGAAATTAAAAGAGCAGAACTTGATGCGAAATTAGTAGCAGAAAGTATTGCAAAACAATTAGAAAACCGTGCATCATTCAGAAGAGTACAAAAAGTAGCAATCCAAAGAGCACTAAAAGCTGGTGCTAAAGGATGTAGAACTTTAATCTCTGGACGTCTAGCTGGCGCTGAAATGGCACGTAGTGAAGGTTATAGTGAAGGTAACGTTCCTTTACATACTTTAAGAGCTAACATTGACTACGCATTAGCAGAAGCAATGACTACCTATGGAAAATTAGGTGTTAAAGTATGGATTTATAAAGGTGAAGTTCTTCCGACAAAAAAGGAGGCTAAATAATTATGTTAATGCCTAAAAGAACGAAATATCGCCGTCCTCACCGTGTTAGTTACGAAGGAAAAGCAAAAGGTGGAGACCAAATTTCTTTTGGAGAATTTGGATTAGTCGCTTTAGAAGGTGCTTGGATTAATGCTCGTCAAATCGAAGCAAGCCGTATTGCGATGACTCGTTACATGAAAAGATCTGGTCAAGTATGGATTAAAATTTTCCCTCACTTGGCAAAAACAAAAAAACCAATGGAAGTTCGTATGGGATCCGGTAAAGGTTCTCCAGAAGAATGGGTAGCAGTTGTTAAACAAGGTGTTGTGATGTTTGAAATTGCTGGTGTTAGTGAAGAAGTTGCGAAAGAAGCTTTAAGACTTGCATCACACAAACTTCCAATCAAAACAAAATTCGTGAAGAAAGTGAGTGGTGAAAATAATGCTTAATGTTAAAGAAATCCGTAAAATGGATAATGCCACTATTACTACTGAAATCGAAAACTTAAAACATGAATTATTTAACCTTCGTATGAAACATGCGACAGGGCAATTAGAAAATACTGCACGATTAAATACTGTAAGAAAGACCATCGCTAGAATGTTGACGATTCTTACAGAAAGAGAAGAGAAGTAGGAGGATACATATATGGAAAATAATCATAAAGTGTTTACTGGAACGGTTGTATCTGATAAAAACGATAAAACAATTACAGTACTAGTAACAACATATAAAAAGCATCCTTTATACAACAAACGAGTTATTTCGTCTAAGAAATTTAGAGCTCACGATGAAAACAATTCAGCGAAAACTGGTGATGTTGTAAAAATTATGGAATGCCGTCCATTATCTGCTACTAAAAGATTCCGTTTAGTTGAAATTGTTCAACAAAACGTGATTCTTTAGAGCTTAAGGAGGAATTATCATGATACAACAAGAGACAAGATTAAAAATCGCTGACAACTCTGGAGCCAAAGAAATCCTTACAATCAAAGTTTTAGGTGGAACAAGCCGCAAATACGCTACAATTGGTGATATTATCATTGCGACTGTGAAAGCTGCAACTCCTGGTGGGATTGTTAAAAAAGGTGAAGTAGTAAAAGCTGTAATCGTGAGAACAAGAAAAGAAATTCGTCGTGCAGATGGATCATTCATTAAATTTGATGACAATGCAGCAGTAATCATTAAAGATGACAAATCTCCAAAAGGGACTCGTATCTTTGGACCTGTTGCACGTGAGTTAAGAGAAGCTGAATTTACCAAAATCGTTTCATTAGCTCCTGAAGTGTTATAAGGAGGATTATCATGAAATTAAAAAAAGGCGATAAAGTCGTTATAATCTCTGGATCTGACAAAGGAAAACAAGGAACGATTGCGAAAATCTTAAAAAAGTCCGAAAGAGTACTTCTTGACGGAGAAGGTTTAAGAAAAGTTAAAAAACATTTAAAACCATCTCAAATCAATCCTGATGGTGGAATTATGGATGTTCAAAAACCAATCCATGTTTCTAATGTCATGTTATTAGACCCAAAAACAAAAAAACCAACAAGAGTTGGATTTAAAACAATTACAAAAAAAGTTAAAAAAGAAACTAAAGAAGTGACTGTTAGATATGCTAAGCAATCTGGCGAAGTCTTAGAATAATGAAGGGAGAATATAGATGAACCGTTTACAAGAAAAATACAAAAGTGAAATTGTTCCAGCTTTACAAGCAAAGTTTAATTATTCTTCCGTCATGGAAACTCCAAAAATTTCTAAAATAGTAATTAATATTGGAGTTGGAGACGCAGTTACAAACTCCAAAGTATTAGATGATGCCGTTAATGAATTGACAATTATCACGGGACAAAAACCTTTAGTAACCAAAGCAAAAAAATCAATCGCGACTTTCAAACTTCGTGAAGGAATGCCAATTGGTTGCAAAGTAACACTTCGCGGTGAAAGAATGTATCAATTCTTTGATAAACTCATTACCATTGCATTACCACGTGTTCGTGACTTCCGCGGAATCAATCCTAAAGGATTTGATGGTAGAGGAAACTACACGCTAGGTGTAAAAGAACAATTGATTTTCCCAGAAATCAATTACGATAAAGTAAACAAAATTCGTGGAATGGACATTGTCATTGTGACAACAGCCAAAACTGATCAAGAAAGTTTTGAATTGTTAAAACTATATGGCATGCCATTTAGAAAGAACTAAAGGAGGCGTACGATGGCAAAAACATCAATGAAAGTCAGACAAAAACGTGGTTCAAAATTCCCGGTTAGAGACTATACTAGATGCGAACGTTGTGGACGTCCTCATTCAGTCTATCGCAAATTTAAACTATGTCGTATTTGTTTCCGTGAGCTAGCTTACAAAGGACAAATACCTGGCGTTAAAAAAGCAAGTTGGTAATTAATATGATGAAATTAGATTCCTATTTATTAAGGAAGGAGGCATTATAATATGGTTATGACAGATCCAATTGCGGATATGCTTACAAGAATCCGTAACGCAAATCAAATGAAAAAACAAACAGTGGACATGCCTGCGTCAAAATTAAAAGCAGAAATTCTTTCTTTGTTAAAACAAGAAGGTTTTATTACTGATTTTGAAGTAGTTAACGAGGGTGTTCAAGGGACGATCAAAGTCACATTAAAATATTTATCAAACTCTGAAAGAGCGGTTAGAGGATTAAAGAAAATCTCCAAACCAGGACTTAGAGTATATGCCAAAACAGACGAACTACCAAGAGTGTTAAATGGCTTAGGTATCGCTATTGTCTCAACTTCAAAAGGGATTATGACAGATAGAGAAGCTAGAAAACAACAAGTTGGTGGAGAAGTTTTAGCATACGTTTGGTAATTCAACACTATAAAAAATATTAGAGAAAGAAAATTAACGGAGGTGCAAGAAAACTATGAGTCGTGTAGGTAAGTTAGCCATCACTGTTCCAGCAGAAGTTACAATTACTGTAACTGCTAAAAATGATGTAACAGTTAAAGGGCCAAAAGGTACACTTGAATTTTCATTTCATCCTGAGATGAAAATTGCGACTGCAAACAATGAAGTTTCTGTAACCCGACCATCTGATTCGTTAAAACACCGTGCTTTACATGGTACAACAAGAGCATTATTAGCGAACATGGTTAAAGGTGTAACTGATGGTTACACAAAGATCCTTGATATCAAGGGTGTTGGTTACCGTGCGTCATTAAAAGACAGTAAAACATTAGTAGTAAACGTTGGATATTCAAATCCAGTCGAAGTAGAAATTCCAGCAGGATTAACAGTAGAGATTCCAGTCAACACTGAAATCCACATCAAAGGAATTGATAAACAAGCGGTAGGAGAATTTGCCGCAAACGTTCGCAAAATCAGACAACCAGAACCATACCAAGGTAAAGGTATCAGATATCGTGGCGAATTTGTACGTCGTAAAGAAGGGAAAACTGCTAAGTAATAGCAGGCGGGTGAAATTATGTTTAATCCAGTAGATAAAAATGCTCAACGCGTGAAACGTCACGGCCGTATTAGAGCAAACATTTCAGGAACAGCTGCTAGACCTCGTTTAAATGTTTTCCGTTCAAACAAAGGTATATATTGTCAAGTTATCGATGATATCGCCGGAACAACACTTGTTAGTGCTTCTAGTTTAGAAATTGAAGGAGCAAAAGGAAATGTTGAAGGCGCATCAGCAGTTGGTACACTAATTGCGAAAAAAGCATTAGAAAAAAATATCAAAGTTGTCGTATTCGATCGTGGTGGGTACATTTACCACGGAAGAGTCAAAGCTTTAGCTGAGGCTGCAAGAGCAGCTGGGCTAGAATTCTAAAGAAGGAGGGTACCCAAGTGTTAGAGAATAATCAAAAAGATGGAGAAAGAAAACCATCTCGCGCTCCACGCACGAAAAAAAGAGAAGAAAAACTTTATGAAGAAAGAGTTGTCAATATCGGTAGGGTAACCAAGGTTGTTAAAGGTGGTAGACGTTTCAGTTTCACTGCTTTAGTTGTTATCGGAGATCGTAAAGGTCGCGTTGGATTTGGAACAGGAAAAGCTTCTGAAGTTCCAGATGCAATCAAGAAAGCAATTGAAGATGCGAAAAAGAATATGATCACTGTTCCTATGAATGGAACAACCATTCCTCACACAATCACTGGCCGTTATGGCGCTGCTAAAGTATTCTTACGTCCAGCAGTAGAAGGAACCGGAGTTATTGCCGGAGGCGCAGTTCGTGCCGTCCTTGAACTTGCAGGAGTTGAAGACGTATTAAGTAAATCTTTAGGATCAAATTCACCAATCAATATCGTTAGAGCAACTGCAGCAGCATTAAGCGAAATGCGTTCTATCGAAGCAATTGCTGAAACACGCGGTTTAAGCGTGAAGGAGGTATTGCAATAATGGCACAAGTTAAAGTTACCTTGGTTAAAGGTTTAATGGGCCGCAAACCAAACCAAGTTGCTACTGTTAAGGCTTTAGGTCTTAACAAAAGAAATTCTTCTGTAGTTAAAGAAGAAAATGATGCAGTAAACGGAATGATTAATACCATCCGTCATCTTGTAAAAGTTGAACAAGTTAAGTAGGAGGTGCAGTGAATGAAACTACATGAATTAAGTCCAGTTGCAGGCGCTACACACAGTAAAAAACGTGTTGGACGCGGAACAAGTAGCGGAAATGGAAAAACAGCAGGACGCGGACAAAAAGGCCAAAATTCCCGTACTGGTGGAGGCGTTCGTTTAGGTTTTGAAGGAGGACAAACTCCTTTATACAAAAGATTACCAAAAAGAGGATTTACAAACTTCTTTAGAAAAGAATTTGCAATCGTCAATGTCTCAGATTTAAATTCATATCCTGATGGAACTGTTGTTACACCTGAATTATTATTGCAAGACCGTAAGGTTGGAGCATTACTAAATGGTGTGAAGGTTTTAGGTAAAGGTGAATTAAAATCAAACCTTACTGTCAAAGCTCATAAATTCTCGGCTTCTGCAAAGAAAGCAATTGAAGTTGCCGGGGGCAAGACAGAGGTGATTTAATGATGGAGACTTTAAAAAAGATATTAAAGAACAAAGAAGTCCTTAAAAAAATCGGATTTACTTTACTTGCTTTTTTAGTTTTCAAATTATTAACTTATGTTACAATGCCACTTATTAATGCAGCATCTTTAACAGATCTATTTAATAACAGTGGTTTCCTAGGAATCGTGAACTCGATTTCAGGTAATGCCTTAAGCAATTACTCAATTATCGCTTTAGGTATCAGTCCTTACATTACCGCATCTATCGTTATCCAAATGTTACAAATGGATATCATCCCAGTTCTTAAAGAATGGGGCGAAGAAGGCGAAGTAGGACGTCAAAAAATAAGCCGTTTGACTAGATATACAGCCATGGGTCTTGCATTCATTCAAGCATTAGCGATGACGTTTGCATTCCATAGTCAACAATCATCATTATTCGAATTTGGTGTTTCAGACTGGGCTACTGCAAACGGACATAACTTATGGTTCTTAGTGTATTTCTATATTGCCGTAGTATTAACTGCAGGTACAGCATTTACAATTTGGTTAGCTGACCAAATTACGTTAAGAGGAATTGGAAATGGTTCATCAATGTTAATCGTTGCTGGTATCATCATCAGTTTCCCTCAAACAATTGCTTCCTTAGTACAATATTACATTACTGATCCAAACGGCGCTATGACGACAGTATCTGGTGTCCAAGGACAATGGCAAGGCTATGTATTATTCGGCGTTAGTATCTTAATGTTCATCATCGTTCTCGTTGGTGTTACATTCATGCAAGATGCGCAAAGAAAAGTACCTATCCAATACGCGAACCGTCCAGCAAGTTCAAAATTAGCTGGTAAATCCGAATCCAACATTCCAATTAAGATTAACACTGCCGGCGTTATCCCAGTTGTGTTCTCATCGATTATTCTTTCTTTACCAATGACTATTGCGAACTATATTACCATTGGTTCATCAACAGTTTCTAACTGGTTAAGTCAAATATTCACCTATACAGAACCGATTGGTTTCGCTTTCTATGTCATCTTAATCGTTGTATTCTCATTCTTCTATTCGTTCATCTTAATTAAGCCTGAACAAACAGCGGAAAACTTACAAAAACAAAATGCATACATCCCAGGAGTTCGTCCTGGAAACGAAACAGAAGCATATATTACGAAAACATTATTTAGAGT
>JBFXGX010000015.1:0-35083 GCA_050177605.1 Candidatus Izemoplasmatales bacterium
TATAAGTAATATTTGAATAACTTTCTTTTTTAAAACAAGTTTTTTTAAGCATGTCTTTTTATTAAGTTTTAAATCACTTTTATGTGATTTTTTTATTTTTTATCTCTTGACATACTTACCGGTTGCTTATTCAACAGTGACTGATTTTGCTAGGTTTCTTGGTTTATCAATATCTTTATTCAAATCTAAAGCTGAATAAAAAGCAATTAATTGCGTTGGAATAACCGTAAGCATCGGTGATAAGATTTCATGTACATCCATGAGGACAATTTCATCTGTAACCTCAGAAACATCATTTAAAGAAATTGTAATCACTTCAGCACCACGAGATAACACTTCGCGGATGTTCGATCTTGTATTGTTATTGATATTACGTTGAGAAATAATTGCAATCACTGGAACACCATCTTCTATTAGTGCTATTGTTCCATGTTTTAACTCTCCAGCCGCAAAACCTTCTGTTTGGATATAAGAAATTTCTTTTAGTTTGAGAGCAGCTTCAAGACAAGTATAAAAGTCTAAACCTCTACCAATATAAAAACAATTACGTTTTGTTATTTTTTCTTTCACTAATTGATGAATATATTCTCTTTTATCGATAATCGCTTCCATTGCGACTGCCAATTTTGATAATTCAACTTGTAGATCAAACGTCTTCTTTGATGCAATAGTATAAGCCAAAATGGATAAAATTGCCACTTGACCGACATAGGCTTTTGTCGAAGCAACAGCAATTTCTGGACCAGCAAAGATTTCAATATAAGCATCGGCTTCTCTGGCTAACGTTGATGTTGGAACATTTGTAATCGTTAGTGTTGGATACCCTTGTTCTTTCACATTGACAAGACAAGCACGTAAATCAGCTGTTTCACCTGATTGTGAAATAAAGATAAATAATGGGTTATCTTCTAAAAGCGGCATATTGTAGGCAAATTCAGAAGCAATAAATACTTCAGTATGTTTTTTGGATATGTGTTCAAAATAATGTTTGCCAACAAAACCTGCATGCATACTAGTTCCTGCCGCAATAATATAGATTCGTTTTGCATCTTCAAGCATTTTCTTGATGTATGGTTGAATTACAAACTCATCATCAATCATATATTTTGATACTATTTTACGGATAACAGAAGGTTGTTCACAGATTTCTTTTAACATGTAATGAGAATATCCACCTTTTCCAATCTCTTCAAGCACCATATTCATTTCTAGTGGCTGAATAGAGATTGGTTTCCCAATAATATCGTACATTTCATAAGTGTAGGTGTCATTCGTCTTCTTAATGACAGTAAAGGTTTTATCATCAATCGGATAATATGCTTCCGCATGGCCAACGAGGGCCATTACATCGGAAGCTAACGACATACCGTTTTTCGACATACCAATCAGTAAAGGAGATTTATTCTTGGCTGCATATATTTTATCTGGAGTCGTCGTATCAAGGATAAGTAAAGCATAAGATCCTTCGATGAGTGATAACGTCTTACGAATGGCTTCTTCAACTGATAATTCGTTCGTGAAAAATTCTATCAAATTAGCAATCACTTCAGTATCTGTTTCGCTAATAAATTTTAATTCAGGAAGATATTTAGCAACTAATTCTTTATAGTTTTCAATCACACCATTGTGAACAATAAAAAATCGTTTTGACAACGAGTAATGTGGATGAGAATTGATTTGATTTGGCTTTCCATGCGTTGCCCATCTTGTGTGACCAATTGCTAGATGATTTACCATGCTGTAATCAAAGTCATTCACGAGATGAGCGACTCTTCCTTTGTCTTTATACATGATAAAATCATTGGCCGATTGATCAAACAAACAAATGCCGCATGAATCATATCCCCGATATTCTAATTTCTCAAGCCCAGATAAAATAATATCAGACGCTTGATTATTTCCTAAGTAACCTACAATTCCGCACATATGTTCCCCCATAAAGATGTATTGATTTTATGATAAATAGATTATACCACTTTGTCGTTTTTGTTTCAATGACAAAATCGTCATTTAAAAAGGATGATAATTGATAAATTATCTTGACAATTGATTTCAAGTTTTAATACGATTCCTTTTTTGACCATAATAATAGATTTGTAAAAAGAAAAATGACATATAAAAATAGATAATTTAACCATTGCCCATTTTCCGCTATATCGGTAGGATAAATAGGCATTAATTCATGGAGATAACGAAGTAAATCGTTCGGGCTACTAGTACTATCTTGCACATAAAGTTCAGTGTACCAGTATACTAAAATTAAAGGAATCATTGAAACGAAATGATTGAAAAACAACATTAATAATTCACTTAAAAGTGACATAAAAATAACTTGGAGTAATGTTATTAAGATATCACTACTAATTGAAGAAATTGTGATTGCATAAGGAAGAAAAAGTGATGGAATAATCCAAATGATGAGATAGAGATGGAATACTGAGCTTATTTGTGCAAATAGAATGAATACTCTTTTTGTAAAGAAAAACTGCGTTTGTTGCTTGATTGAGGTGATCATCACTAGATAATAACGATTTTTATCAGTTTGATAGGCTACAAATACAATAAATATGCTATAGATTACAGCTATTATTTTAGCAAATTCTAGACATACTCCCAAGTAACTTGACTTGAAAAACAGCGGATTTTTGTCAAGCGTTGAAAATTCAAAGTGATTCGATCCAACATACAAAAAAAGGATTCCTAAAGAGAGTAGAAAGAATAACTCTGTAATCCTTTGCTTTCTGGGGAATAAATAAATAAAATGATGATACATCAATCTTAAGAAGGCCATATGTTTCCTGCTCTGATTGAATAGATTTTTTTTGATTTTAGTAATTTGTAGTCATTGATATGACTTGATATGACGATTACGGTATCCTTCTTGATTGAGTTAAGGAGTTCACATAAAGTGATTTTTGCTTCTTGGTCAATACCACGGAAGGGTTCATCGAGAAATAGAACTTGAGGAGTATGAATCATCGCTTGAAGCAAATTCAATTTTTGTTTCATTCCATGAGATAGTTTTCGGATGAGTTGATCTTGATAGTCTTTAAGATGAAAGATGTCCATATAATGAGAGATTATTTTTTTATTTGCACGCTTTAATCGTCCGAGAGAGTATAGAAACTCATAAATTGTTAAATGTTCAGGTAAACAATAATTTTCTGGGGCATAACCAATCTTTGTATAAGGAAGAGTAATTTTCCCTTGATAATGGACTAATCCCATCATACATTTAATCAATGTTGATTTTCCGCTTCCATTTTCTCCTGTAATGATATGGATATTTCCTTGTTTAAAAGTAATGGATAACTTTTCAAGTATATATTTAGCTTTGTACTTCTTTTCCAGATTTTCAATAATAATACCTGGTGATTTTGATGTCATTTTCAATCTCCTTTAAATTTCCACTTGGTAAAGATTTATAAATAAAATCATCGATAATCATTGATTCCACAGTTTCGTTTATTCGATACGTAACGATCATTGGAAATCTCCGAAGTAATAGATTCGATTGGTTGATAATTGGTAAATATAATACAAGATCCTCATTAGGATTTACAATAATGGAAGAATCATTATAGCTATTAAGCTCATTCCCTACAAGTTCATCTTCATTTTGGTATCTCAAATCTTTTACTTCTACAATATGCAATCGATCAATCGTTGAAGCGACTAAATCTAGACGAATATCAAGAATTTCGATTTGAGCATTCATTGTATAAAGGTGAATAATCATACCCGCAATTTGATCCTCTAGAAGACTCTTTTTAATTGCGTAAATATTTGTAAATGAAAGACTTGATGATTCAAGTTCAGATTTGAAATGTATCATTAAATTTCCATAGGGTATTTTTATGAATTTCCCATTTTGATAATGAATCTCTAAATAGAGATGCTCAAACGGAATCGTGATGTCGTCTATCCATATTTCATCGAATGAGACTTCAATCACGAGATGATAATAGCTTTCATCATAAAATTCAGTTACAGTGTCACTTACTTCTGAAAATTGGATATCAACTTGATAAGTAGTATCAAGTGAAGATAGATAACTTTCGGACACTTCATCATTCGAAAACAAAAATGTATCACTTTTGCTTGTAAATAAATCAAATTTGAGTGTTTCGCTCGGAAAAAGGATCAATGATTTCTCTTCTTGAATCGAAAGCATTGTGATTTCGTCTTCTTTGTTCTTTGGAATCAATAAGATTAAGAGCGCTAAGAGTAGGTAAAATCCAATGATAATCAACAGTCCTTTTTTCATGAGAGTTTATCCTTGATAATCTCATAATATTCGGTTGTGACAGTAAATGTCTCCCATCCTCCTTTTTTCATTTCGATCCAGCAGAAATAGTACTTTGCGACACCATTCGACAACTCTCCTGTCCCTCTCGTTACAATCGTTACATAAGTATTAGGATCAACGATGACATAAAATTCATAGGTCTCACTCGTAGTCGTGTTTTTTGTATAGGAAATGGATGCTTTTATATCCGCGTCGAGTGTTCCTTTAAACTGTTTTACATCACCTTTAACAGAAACATCAACTTCACCTGAAGCACTGATTTGATACTTCGTTTCTTCTTTTGTCGTGAGAGTAATATTATGTTTTATAGTCGAATAGCCATCATTCACGATTCTTAGTTTTGTTTCAGAGATAAATTCAAGTGTTTCGTTTTTATTGACAACACAAAGCTTCCATCCGACAAATCTTTTAGTCGTAATCAAATCATAATAATCATCATACTCTTCATCACTGAATTCCTTCAATAATTTGGCATTATCGTTATCAAATACAATTTCTTGATAAGTACCATACTCCTCTGCATAAAGATAGTTTTTAGGATAGAAGACTGAAAAGAACAAAAACAGAACCATAATTAGTAATTTTTTCATAAAAAAAACCTCCATTTTTACCAATATTACGTAAAAAGAGAGGTTATTCTTTATTCTTTGCCTTAAAATACTCCAATGTATCTAAATAGCCACGTTCAAATAAATCTTTTGACCTTTCACCGTCAAACTTCAGAAGGCTTCCAAGATTATGTTTTGGTTTGATCTCATCAAACACAACATCAGGAAACTTCTTTGGATCAAAGGTGTGAATTCGATGTAAATGGACGATAATCACATGATCACATCCGTTTTCAACGAGGGGTGTCACTGGGACGTTATCATAGACACCACCATCATAAAATTGATGACTTTCAGATCTGGTTGGGGCAAAAGCAATCGGTATTGAACAACTCGCAATAATTTGTTTATAAATAGATAAATCATCAATACTATCTTTCGTATTTGCATAAATGACTTTTTTTTCTTTTTTGACATAATGTTGGTAACTTGATTTGATTAATCCAAAGATTCCTTCTAAAGAAGCACCACCTTCAGAAAGAGTAACATAGACTTCTTTTTGTTTCAATTTTTGGACATCAAGATGCAATTTTAGTAGATTTTCCAACTCATGAATATCAAATAAACCAACCTGTTTGAATTCCATTTTCTCTTCGATGATTTTTTTAAATATTCCTTCAGTTCTCTTTAACATATCTGGAGAGATTGAAAACCAGATATCTTTCAACTTTTCTATCGGCATTGTCGCGATTAAACTAGCATTTACGCTACCAATACTCGTGCCGGAAAAAGCCTCAATATTCGATAAAATATTAAGTTCTTCTAATGCTTTCATCGCTCCAACTTGGTAAGCGCCACGTGCACCACCACCGGAAAGACATAATCCTAGTTTCATAGTATCACCTAATAGGGCCTTTTCTTATTTTCAAAAAAGACTTCATTAATCGTACCGCCGCCAAGACATATATCCTTATCATAAAAAACACAGGCTTGTCCAGGTGTTACCGCACGAACAAGTTCTTTAAATTGAACGTGAATACGATCTTCATCTATCCAAGTAATACTCACTGGAACATCTGCTTGTCGATATCTAAATTTAGCAGTTATATCCATTGTACCTACAAATCGATCCTTTGGAATCCAATTGACATCTTCAACTGTACATTCATCGCTAAATAACTGTGGATGGTCAATACCTTGACCAACAAATAGCGTGTTGGTCGATAATTCTTTTCCAATGACAAACCATGGGTTATTGTCATATTTCTTACTACCACCAATTCTTAGTCCTTTTCTCTGGCCGATGGTATAGTACATTAGTCCTTGATGTTGTCCCACGATATCTCCACTGAGCGTTTTCATTGGTCCTTCTTGGTTCTTTAAATAGTTTGATAAGAATTGACTGAATCGTCTTTCTCCAATAAAACAAATACCGGTTGAATCCTTTTTCTTTGCGACAGGTAAATTGGCTTCTAAAGCAATTCTTCTTACCTCTGGTTTAATAATGTCTCCCACTGGAAAAAGTGTTTTAGAAAGCTGTTCTTGTGTAAGTTGACATAGAAAATAGGATTGATCTTTATTGGTATCAACACCCCGCAATAACATATGTTCTTCCCCATGGATGACTCTTGCATAATGACCCATTGCTATATAGTCAGCGCCATAGGAAAGCGCAACTTCAAGAAAACTTTTAAATTTGATATATTTATTGCATAAAATATCCGGATTTGGGGTTCTTCCTCTTCGATATTCATCTAAAAAGTAGGTAAAAACATCATCCCAATATTCTTCAATAAAGTCATGACGATGTAATTTAATGCCAAGTTGATTTGCGACTGCTAAAGCATCATTATAATCTTTTTCTTGCGGGCAAATATCACTATCAAAATCAGGATTTCCTAAAAAATCCTGGTTCGTTGTACTATCCCAATTTCTCATAAATAGACCTTCTACTTCATACCCTTGTTTCAGTAAAAGTAACGCAGCAACGCTTGAATCGACGCCACCACTCAGTCCTACAATTACTTTTGCCAATCTATCACCTATCTCTTAACATCGGAAGGCATTCTAAAATCACTACGTGGAGAAAGCGCATAATCTAGTACTTTTGGACTATCTGGGCTTGCTTGTCTCTTGTATTGTTGAGAATAAAACCTTTTTAAAAAATTTGTTACATAATCATCTAATTTTGAAGATTCAATATCAAAAACTTTTGGTAAGAGGAAACGAAGTCGCTCCTCATTATCGCCACAAACTAAAAATCGATATAGAATAAAATCGTTGACTTCATACTTGCCAATGAGACTTTCCGTTGATTGATTCGAACGGAGTTCAGGCGTAATTGGCGTTGCTAAGATATCATATAGGCATTCTTTGATTGAATCATTGAAGAAATGATCTGCATACATTTGAATCATAAAACGCACGAGCGTCTTCGGAACACCGCCATTGACGTTATACATTGACATTTGGTCACCGTTATATGTCGACCAACCGAGGGCAATTTCTGATAAATCCCCTGTTCCTAAAACAATACCTTGGACTTGATTAGCCATATTCATTAAAATCATCGTTCTAGCTCTTGCTTGAGCATTCTCATAGGTAATGTCTTCAGTCACAGTATCATGTTTTAATAAAGAAAGATGTTCTTTTACATGATCAGTAATATCAATTTCTTCGTTATGAACCCCTAAATAGCGCATTAATTCATGCGCATTATCTTTTGTTCTTTTCGTTGTCGCAAAAGCTGGCATGGTCACAGCGTAGATTCCTTTTCGATCTAGTTTTAATTGATCAAATACGCGACAAGCGACTAATAATGCTAAACTAGAGTCTAGTCCTCCAGAAACACCAATCACGATTGATTTGAGTCCTAAATGTTCTAAACGCTTTGCTAATCCGAACTCTTGAATTGATGCAATTTTTAGAAAGTCGGTATAATTATTATTCTTTGGAACAAATGGTAAATCATAAATCTTTGAAGAAAAATCAAATGTATTTGATTCTCTTAGTTCAAAAGGTACGGTTTGATAATTATATCTGTATTTAAGTATTGAATCGCGGTAACTTGAATTGTTTCTACGTTCATAGGAAAGTCTAAGCAAATCGATATCTGCATAAAGAATCTCTGTATTGAGCGAAAATTTCTCTGTCTCAGTAATTAATGATCCATTTGATGCAACGATATTATGTCCAGAAAAAACAGTCTCAGAAGTCGATTCAGACGCGCCAGCACTTGTATAAATATAAACGCCTGAATTTTTTCTTGAATGTTCAAGTACGGCATTTTTACGAATCAAATCTTTTCCTAATGTTTCATTTGAAGCACTAATATTAATGATAACATTCGCCCCATTCACACTTAACAGATTTCCTGGAGTAATTGTTGCCCACATATCTTCACAAATCTCTACACCAAAATGAATTTCATCAAATTTAAAGATGAGATTTCCAAAGGGAACCTCTTGTCCACTATAGTTGATTGAATGAATATGTTCGACAACATCAAATCCAGATTTAAACCATCTTTTTTCATAATATTCTTTGGTATTTGGTAAATAAAATTTAGGTACAATTCCTAAAATTTTATTTTTTTGAACGACAAATGCGGTATTTAATACCATATCTTCTATAACAAGAGGTAATCCACACACGACGATTCCTTCATAGGTATTGTTTTCTAAGAAATAATTCATAGCCGTTTCAACATCATCAAATAAGGACTTATGGAAAAAAAGATCGTTACAAGTATAGGCGCTGACTCCAAGCTCAGGAAAAACAGCAATTGAACTAGGATTGTTTTCAAGTGCTTTTAACATTTCTTTTACATTAAATTTTGGATTTCCTACTTGTAGTTTTGGGGAAATGAGACTTACTTTTAAAAAGCCATGTTTATACATCTATTTATCCTCGATATAAATTGTTTTTCATAATATAGTCAAATACTTCTTCACAAACATAACTAGGATCAAATGTTTCTCTAAATGCAGTTGAAGAAATACTAGAATCAAATTCAGCTAAAACGATAAAACGACTTGCATAGTCTTTTAAGAAAGCATCTTCTTCAATATATTTTTGCAAGTCTGTGCCATGTCTGTTAATCACAATAAAGCGAAACTCAGAAAGTAATGCTTTAGCATTTATCCATTTATGAAGTTTCATTAGATTATCCGCGCCAATGACAAATGCGATCTCATCGCCTGGATATTTTTCTTGAAAACGGATTAAAGATTGGTAGGTACCTAAATAATCAGAATCATCAAATTCTAGATTTGACACGCTAGCTTTCGGTAAGGAATCAATCATTAAATGAATCATTTCTTCTCTGTGGAAATTACTTACTAAACTTCTTTTCGTATAGAGATTGCTAACAGGTAAATAGATAAATTCTTTAAAATCAACTACTTTCTCAATCAGATAATATATTTCTTTATGAGCCACTGTCGGTGGATTAAATGCGCCGCCAAAGATTACAATCACGTAGATTTCCCCTTCCGTCTATTTCTAGTTCTATTTTAACATACAAAGCTAGTGTTTGAAAAGAAATACTAATTCTTAAAGATATGTTATAATATCTTTGGGTGATAAAATGAAAGATATGACATCAAAAATATTGGATTATGCAGTAAAACTATTAAACGTACCTTCTCCAAGTGGCTATAGCGAACAAGTTATTCCATTTATTGAAGATACTTTTGGTTCTTTAGGTTTTGATTTAGATAAAACAAAAAAAGGGAATGTAATCATCACCGTACCTGGTAAAACCAACAAAGTGCTAGGATTATCAGGACATGTAGATACACTAGGCGCAATGGTAAAGAGTATTAGTGGAGACGGTACACTTAAGTTTACACCGATTGGCGGTCCAATTTGGCCAACCTTAGATGGCGAGTATGTGATTGTTCATACACGAGAAGGTGTTGATTATACTGGAACGTTCCTTTCAACTTCCCCATCAACGCATGTATTCAAGGATGCATCGACAAAGGATCGAAATCCTGAAAATATGTATGTCAGATTGGATGAAATTGTATATAATAAGCAAAATACGCTTGATTTAGGTATTCGTCCAGGAGATTTTATTTTCTTTGATCCAAAAACAGTAATTACGCCTTCTGGATTTATTAAAAGTCGTTTTTTAGATGATAAGATCAGTGTCGCAATACTATATGGTTTATTAACAACTTTAAAAGAAGAATCAATCATCCCTGAATATACATTAAAAATCATGATCAGCACCTATGAAGAAGTTGGTCACGGGGCGTCTTACGTACCTCTACTCGATGAGTTTATCGCTGTTGACATGGGTTGTATTGGCGATGACCTCTCTTGTACTGAAGAGATGGTTTCCATCTGTGCAAAAGATTCAAGTGGCCCTTATGACTATGATATTATCAACCGATTAGTTTCTTCTGCTAAAGAAAATAATCTAGGATACGCTACGGATATCTATCCAATGTATGGTTCCGATGTCTCCGCTGCATATCGTGGTGGAAATGATTTTAAAGGGGGGCTCATTGGACCTGGTGTTCATGCGTCTCATGGTATGGAACGCACGCATAAAAACGCTGTTCAGAACACTTTATCGTTATTATTAGCATATATTCAAAAAAAACATTAAAACATCTTGTAAATATAGAATAACTCTTCTATAATAAAAAATATCAATATAGGGGGGAAAACAGATGAAAAAATTAGCAGACTTTTTAGGGAAATTCTTTGGGTTTTTAACAATTATGTTGTATGCATTTCTATTTTTAAATGCAATGATTGATTTTGGTGTTCCAGCAGAAATTATGTCAATTTTACTTACTGTGAAGTTCTATGCTTTATTCGTCGTTTGTGGTATTGCAGGCTACGAATTTGTCGCAGGAAAGAAAATTTTTGCATTTCTTTATTTAATCGTACTTGCATTTGTTGTAATCTTTAGTTTCTTTCCAGACATTAGTAGTCAAATATCAGACATTGTAACAAATATGTAATCAAAAAGGACAACGAAAAGTTGTCCATTTTTTTTATAATACTCGTTTTAAAAATTCTTTTGTTCTTTCTTCTTTTGGAGAAGAAAAAATCAAATGAGGTAAATTTTCTTCAAGGACAATCCCTTGGTCCATAAAAATAACTCGAGAAGAAACATCTCTTGCAAAACTCATTTCATGAGTCACGACAACCATCGTCATCCCTTTATTCGCGAGATTTTTCATTACTTCAAGTACTTCTCCGACCATTTCAGGGTCAAGTGCACTTGTTGGTTCATCAAATAAGAGTACTTTTGGATTCATTGCAAGTGCTCTTGCAATCGCAACTCTTTGTTTTTGCCCACCTGATAGTTGTTTTGGATTTTGATAAGCAAAGTCCTTTAAATCAACCATCTCAAGAAGTTCTAGCCCTCTCTCCAAAGCTTCACTCCTTGAAATGTTTAATACCTTCATTGGGGCTAACATACAGTTTTCCACAACATTTAGATTATTAAAAAGATTAAATGATTGAAACACCATACCCATTCTTGCACGTAAATGATTTAAATCTATCGATTGATTGGTGATATTTTCTCCTTCAAAGAAGATATCACCACTAGAAGGTTCTTCAAGTAAATTTAAACAACGTAATAAAGTTGATTTCCCTGATCCACTTGATCCTATGATCGATAATACTTCTCCTTCATATAAATCTAGGTTTATTCCCTTAAGTACTTCTAAACTAGAAAACGATTTATAGAGATTTTTTACTTCAATAATCTTATTCATCTTGTCCTCCTAGTTTGAACTGGTAAGTTCTTTAATTGGCATATCTAATTTCTTTTCAATACGTTGAAGTATTTTGGTCACCGTATAAGTTAAGAATAAATAAATAAGCGCAACAACAAAGTAAGCTTCCAGTTGTCGATAATGCATTCCCGCAATTTTTTGTGTTTGATTAAACAACTCAAATATGCCGATAATTGATAATACGGAAGTATCTTTGATATTAATAACAAATTCGTTTCCAATTGCAGGCATAGAGTTTTTAATTGCTTGTGGGAAGATAACATAACGCATGGTTTGTATACTTGAAAGGCCCAAACTACGAGCTGCTTCTGTTTGACCAGAATCAATCGAATTGATACCTCCTCTTAATATTTCCGCAATATACGCTGTGGTATTGAGTGATACTACGAATAAACCGCATAGCATTGCGTCGCCAAAAAGCCCTAATCCATACCAGAAAAATGCAGCTTGAACAATCATTGGCGTTCCCCTAAATACAGTTACATAGACTTTCGCAAAAGTTTGGAAGAATTTACGTACATAGACAATCCATTTTTTCTCGTGTCTTGCACTTGAATTTAATCGCATTAATACTAAAACCATGGCTAAGACAAAGCCGATGATCGTCCCTGCAAGGGATAAAAGTAATGTCGTCATGACACCTTCGAGAAATAGTGACATGTAACGGAACAGTGTAAAGAAAACACCTCCCCAGAAATCATCTGGCATTGTTGGAATTAATTCTCCAGTAATTGTTAATGTTGAAGTCTCTACCCCATCTGTAAACGTAGCGATTAAAGTAAATGGATCATTTCCTGCTATTGCGGAAGGTAAACTCGTAATTGTCGCGTTGTATACAAGAATACTCACTGGTCCTGTTGTTGTCGAGATTGAAATGGTTTCAGTACTAGAGGAAATGTTGATTCTTGAACTATTGACTTCCCAAGTAATCAAAATATCTTGATAAGTTGCAGGTAGATAAAATCCAGTAGAAAGTTGTTGAAGTTTTGCATCCGTCAATGTCTGATACTTATAACTACTATAAATATCAATATTATCCATTGCTTCTTGCAAAGCTTCGTTTGCTGTACTTGATTGTAAAGTTTCTGCACTAACATCGTGATTAAATAGACTGAAATTCCCGGATGTTGCGATATTAATGATACCAACTGCGATAGCGAGTATTACGATTTGTAAAAATATTTTTTTAAATTTTGCCATGATATGTCCTTTCAAAATGAATGAATGAGGGAAAATCCCTCATCATTTTTTTTATGGTTGGCGATCAATTGCACTTAGCATCCATTCTTCTCTTGTATCAGATGAAATGGTGCCTAAGATAGTATTGATTCTTGCTAATAAAGTTACATCAGCTTGTCTAACTGCGATAGCGACAGCACTATCTTCATAAGAAACATTAAATCCATTACCTTCTGTAAAAGTAATATAAGTTAACTCTGGATTCGATTCACATACCGCGATAGCGACAGGTAATTCTAAGATAGTTGCGTCATATGTTCCAGCATTAATTGCGGTCACGATTGTTGGAACATCGCCAAGTGGGTTTTCATGTGTAGCACCAGTCAATTGATCTACAAGGTCATCATAGATGGTCGACATTTGAGCTACAACACTTGCTCCTGAAAAATCATTAATGGATGTTGCATTAGCGTAAGCAGAATCACTTCTTAGTACAACAACATGTGTTGAATTATAGTATTCGTCAGAAAATGCGACTGTTTGAGCGCGTTCTGCAGTTGGGCTCATACCTGCAATAATCATATCAATTTGTCCAGATTCAGATAATGAAGGAATTAAACCATCCCAATCAACAGCTTTCACCACTAAGTCAACACCTAATCCTTCTGCAATTGCAGTAGCAACTTGAATGTCATAACCATCACAGTAATTATTCGTACCATCGATGATTACAGCGGTGTCATAGGCATTTGAATCTTGAACAGTCCAGTTAAATGGTGCGTATGCACATTCTAGACCAACAACAATGTATCCTCTTTCTTGAATTGCATCAAAGTTGTCACTTGATACATCAATCGTTGAAGATGAATTACATCCGTATAAAGCTACAAAACCAAATACGGTTAAAACGAATAATAAAGCTTTTTTCATTTTAAATTCTCCTTTTTGTGATTTAAGCGAAAAAAAAGCGTCACATTAGACGCTTTAAAATAAATCACATAAGAATTTAAATTGTTTTAGCGCCTCTATCTGAAATGATAGGAGTGTTATAAGTGTTCCTTATAACCCCATGAAAAAAATATGTCTATCTTTTTCATTCGGCGATGATTACCTTTCTTCTGCTTCATCGACTACCGTCTCAGCAAAATACTTATTTACATCGCTACCTCTAAACTAATATGAAGTTTTTTCACTTTGACTAAATTATACGGTTATTTTCAAGATTGTCAACATAAAATGCTCAAAAATTTTCGAAATTGGACTTGAAAACGTTTTAGTAAGTATAATTTTCTAAATAATTAAGTACATTTTGTTGTTTCGTAACGATGTAATAAGCAACGTTACGAAGACCAAATACTTGGTTTCCTAAATGATTTTCGTTCACTAAAAGATCTTGATACAACTCTTTTGCTTGGATATATTCTAAATAAAAATGATCATAATTGAAAAAAGAATTGACGAATTCATCTAAATAGGACAAATACAGATTTTTGTATTCTTCTACTGAGAAAAAGGAGTTGACTAAAATTGCATACTGATCAGTATCACTAAATAACGGATAATATAGTCCATACTGATAGGTCACATCCTGATGCTTTCCAAAGCCTAGTGAATTATCGAGGTCAAAGGGAATATAGACTGCTTGATTGGTATAAACGTTGAAATACAAATAATAGTTATTATAGTTATACCGGTAATCATCTGTGTTTCCAAGTAGAAAATCTATGGCCAAAGCTCTAGCAAATGAATCTACGTCGAGTAAGTCGGTGGCATGAGTCTCAAATGTAGTTAAGTTATTGATATCTGTAATAAAGTCGATTAACGTATCATGTCTAGTTCTTGTGCCATCTAGCGTATTGTTTTTTAAAGCATAAGAATAACGTTCGTTCAAATCATTTTCGTTAATTCCGATTAGCCCATCATAATTAAGACTAAGATCAGCGATACCGCTTGTGTCGGTAGCTTTATATAAATCACCATAGTCACCAATCAAGTCACTATCGAAGTTTTTCTTTAAAAATTCAGTATCTACTGGTTCAATGACAGTATAAAATCCGTAATTAATGATTGTTTCACCGATTTTTAAATAAACAATAGCATTGGTTGCTTTAGATACTGCAATCCCTGCTTCATCATAAAGTAAATAGGAATACATTTCGGAAATCATCGCTTCATCATAATTCGCATCATATGATTTGCAATATTCAAAATTTAATTGATCCACATTAAAGGCTTCTCTTGTGTTCAATACGGCATATTCATTACTATATTCGCTATAATCAAAGGTCGCATCAAATTGGATTTGGAAAGACGTTTGATGATATGTTGCGCGGTTCATCCAATCATACGTCAAAGGTAGATTTCTAGATGTATTACTTTTTGTCCTAAATCCTACTTCGTAGATGGTGAAGGATTCGCCTAAACCATCGTTATAAATAATATTTACTTTGCTCATTGTATTATCTTGATAAGTACCATATTGATCAAAATAAGCTTGCATATTCGATAATAATTCTTGAAAGGACTCTTCAGTGAATTCAATGGTGAAAGACTTAAAATTTGAATTATCAAAAAGGTTTTTATAGTCTTCTTTTTGCTTGCGACTTACGGTTAATTTGGTAATCGATTCTGGATTATTGATGTTATATACATATTGGTAGTATGAAAAATAGGCAATACTTGCCAATAAGAAGAGGATTAGAAATGCTCTTTTAACATGTAATCCCATCAATTAACCTCCTAATTAATATAAGATAAAGCGCTATTTCTAGCATTTGTTGATTTTTGAGCAAAGTAATCACTTAGGGTCATATTTCTAGATTCTAAAGAAAAATTCTTCACACCAAGATGATTATATAAGTTCGCTTCTGCTTCATATAAAGCCTTCACTTGATAAAACTCGGCAACAGCATCTTGATAATTAAATATACCGTTGGTCGGATTTGTATATTCAATGATGTAGTTTAAGTATTGTTGTTTGTAAGCAGAAATTTGTAATATATTATAAGCCATCGGTAAATCAGAAGAATTTCCGATATAAGACTGTGCTGGAGGATAGTTGAGAACATCTAAATTTAGTCCATGATTACCATAAGGATCCCATCCATACCCTAAACACTGATCCATATCAAATGGGATATAAACAGCTTTTCCTTCATAAAAATACAGGTAATAGTTATTTGCATCACTTCTATAGTCATCAGGACTACCAATTAAAAATCCCATCGCAAAAGCTTTTAACAAAGGATCAATATCGAGGATTTGTTCGAGAACATTTTGATAATTAATCACCGATGTATTATTTAATTTATCAACGAAATTGATAAAACTAGAGAAGTTAGAGGTATCTTTATTGGTCTTTAATTGATATGTTTTACGATATCCTTCGTTATAGTCAGATACGCCTAAACTATAACCACTATAGTCGTTTGTCAACTTTGCTGGCTCTGTTTGCCAAACGCATTTGTATAAATCACCTACACTACCATCTTGATTTCTACCAAAATAACGTTTTACAAAGACGTCATCAATAGGTTCCTGTAACATAAATAGTCCATAAGGAACTTCGGTTCCTTCAATATCGAAGTAAATAATCGCAAAGGATGCTTTACTCGTCACAACACCTGCTTCCGTGTATAGTTCATAAGCCATCATTTCTGTCACAGCTGATGTATCATCTTCACGAATGTATTTAAAATTAAGTTGTTCTAAATCAAAAGCTCGACGATCTTTTAATTCTTTATATTGTGTTGAATTCTCGAGATAATTAAAAGTTTCATTAAATTCAAGTTGGAATGATACTTGTTGGTAACCAATAATATTTCCATTATTATCTTTAACGACAGGAAGTCTTCTTGAAAAAATATTCCCTTTTGTACGGAACCCTACCTCGTATAAGGTCATTCTATTTCCTAAGGAATCTGAATAATCAATATCCACTTCTTGAATCGTATTATCACGATAACTACCATACAAATCATTATAATTTTCCATATCATCGATCAATTTTAAGAAATTAGCACGAGAGAAATGAATCACAAACTTTTTGTATACTGCATTATCGAATAATGTTTGATAGGTATATTCATCAATATCAAAATCAGTTGTCGTTGTAGAAATCACTGTGCCATCACTTGTCGTCACAAACCCAGAAGTGGTTGTCCCAGTCAAATTATTGCTTGTAGTCGTGGTAGTTGTAGTACTTATTGTAGAGGTGTTTGTTGATGTTGTTGTGATAGATGGTAAAAAATCACATCCCATAAGAAATGTGATTATGATTGTTAATAAAAATAGTAAGATTTTCTTCATTGTATTTCCCTTATTTTCTAAATATTTTCATCTCTTTCATGACTACTGGTAAGTCGAGACGAATATCTAATTCTTCATCAGTAATTGGGTGTGTAAATGCAATGCGATGACTGAACAACATTAATTCTGAAACGTTATATTTCTTCGCATTGTAAATTTCATCACCAACAATCGGTGTATAAAAATGTGCAAAGTGGACACGTATTTGGTGGGTTTTACCTGTCTCAGATAAAATTCTAACGAGTGAAAATTGATTTGACTCTTTGATGACTTGATAGAATGTCTCACATTCTTCACCATTCATTACTACTTCACGTTTAAATGAATTTTCAACGCGACCAATTGGGAGATTGATACAATTCTTTTTTGCGTCTAAGACACCATCAATCAGTGCAGTATATTCTCTTGTGATAGAACCTGGTGTACGATCACTAAGTAAATATTTAATAAAACGATTCTTCGCTAAAAGGATTAACCCAGAACTTTCTTTATCAAGTCGGTTCACGAAATGAATTTGGCTCTTGATATTGTTGTCCATATAGTATTGTTGAATGATATTGGCTAATGTGCCTTTTGGATGAGCTTTGGTGACCATAATTTGCATTTCTGCAGGTTTATTCACTACTAAAATGTAATCATCTTCAAATACAACATTCAGTTCTCCATTTTCCGGAGCGATTGTCGTATCATACTCTTCATCTTGAATAAAAACATGAAGATGATCTCCTTTTTTAACAGTATCTTTAAATAACTTTTGTACTTGTCCTACGAAAATCTTTGGTTTTTGGTCTTCCATTTCAATAATTTTTGCTGGAACACTTTGTTCTTTCAAAAATCTTAAAATTGTTTCTGGTTTTTTAATCTTATAGATAAGTTCCATGGTGTCACATCCCTTCTTCTCTATTATATCAAAAAATGGAAAAGAATGACAGTCCATTTCTTTTCCATTTATGATTTATTTGAGATTGACAGGTATTTGTTATACCAATTAAGAATGAAGTCTGCTTGGAAGGGTTCTTCTTTATTCTCGATTTTCTTCCTTAATAGTTCCATTTCTTGTTCTAGTATATTACAAATTGAATCTGGATAGTTCATCACACGCTGATGTTTTTTGTACTCATTTCGATCTAGAATCGATACTGTGCCATCCACAATGACTTTGACATCTAAATCATAATCAATGTATTTAATCGCTTCTTCGTCCACAAGCGTAGGGGAGGATATATTACAGTAATAGGAAACACCGGTAGGCTTGATAATTCCGATGACATTAAACCAATGATTTTTGTAAAAATATGAAACCGAAGGTTCTTTGGTATACCAATATCGTCCATTCGCTTCAATGACTTTTGTACGTTTATTAGCGACCACAATAAAATCATCATTTTCTTCAAGAACAGTAGCTTGTTCCCAAATTCGATGCAATGTTTGGTCATGTTTATAACTTTGCAAAACGATTTTACTACCAACTGTTAATCTCATAAATATTCATTCCTTTATGATGTACTTATGATTATTATATCATTATTTTCTTAATTCTATCTACCAATTTACTTAATATTAAAAAACAACCAGTCTATGACTCGTTGCCTTCTTCATCTGAAATAATCCAATCTGGTCCTTTAAGGGTGATTGGTTCTTCTTTAAATAAATTACGGTAATCTTGTTGCCTTAATGCTTCATAGAGGACAGTACAAACTGTATTTCCTAAATTGAGGCTTCTGATTTTATCATTCATTGGTAGACGGATACATGAATCTAAATGTTCTCGTAAGATTGATTTAGGAATACCAGTTGATTCCCGCCCAAAAATTAAGTAATAATTTTCTTCTTTTAACGAAAAATCAAAAGATGAAGGTGTTTTTTTTCCATACCGAGTAAAGAAAGCATAGATGCCTGGATTCGTTTTGACGAATGCTTCCCAATTTGGATAGGTATGATAAACTACATGTTCAAGATAATTGACGCCAGCTCTTTTTATATACTTAGGATCAAGTTTAAACCCGATGGGTTCAATGATATGAAGAACTGTATCTGTTCCAGCGCAAGTACGCATAATATTTCCGGTATTTTGTGGAATTTCTGGTTGATATAATACGACATTTAAGGCCATTATTAGACTCCTTCGTTCGCTTGAATGACTTTTTCTATGAGTTCAGGTATTTCTTTGTTATTTCTTAAGGCTTCAATCTCATAAAGGTAAGGTGGATAACTTTTTTTGTCATTTACTACAGAACTTACATATGGAGTTTCAAGGATTTTCGGTATATCTTTAAGCAATGGATGATGAATCACATAACTGAGTGCAGAAAAGCCGATTGTTCCAAACCCAATGTTTTCATGACGATCTTTATGAGAACCTAATGGATTCTTACTATCATTAATATGGAATACTTTTAAATATGATCTTCCGACAATTTGATCAAATTGATTGATGACATCATCAAATTGATTCCTAACATCATATCCTGCATCATTTAAATGACAAGTATCTAAACAAACACCAATTCTAGATTGATCATCAATTAGTGTAATAATCCCTTTCAGTTCTTCAAATGTTCGACCAACTTCAGTTCCTTTACCTGCCATCCCTTCAAGAGCAATAATCACATCCAATCCTTTTGTATTTGAAATGATTTGATTGACTCCCTTTGCAATGCGTTTTACTCCAGCTTCGCTTCCTTCGTTCATATGTGCTCCAGGATGGAGTACCATCACTTTTGAACCTAATGCACTCGTTCTTTTTACCTCTTCCGTTAAAAATGAAACCGCGAAATCTTGTTTCATCGGGTCTGGATTTGCTAGATTGACAATATAAGGTGCGTGAACGATAACATCTTCACCTGATAGACCATTTTTTTGTAAAAGTGATCTAGCTTCTTCAATTCGTAGCTCACTTAATGGACGACGAATCGTGCTCTGAGGAGCACCTGTATAAACCATCAATACATTCGCTTGATAGGAAAGCATCTCTTCAACACTTCCAAGAAATTGTAAATCTCCACTTAAAGAGACATGGCTACCAATTTTGATCATTTATGATAGCTCCTTCTTGCTTCTTTTTTCACGATTTTCTTGATTTCTTCTTGATATCTTTTTTTGTATCCAGGCTTCACCTTTGATGGCTTAGGACTACGTTTTTTCATCTCAGTGACAGCTTGGGATTCAACTTTTACTCTTTTTTCGCGTTCTCTATGTGATTTTACAGGGACAATTTCTTTGTTTTTTACTTGTACAAACGAACAAGATAAACCTTTTTCTTCAAGTTTGTTAATATACCCTTCATCATTAAAATCATAAAGAGAAATGGCAACGCCGTCATAGTTCATTCGTCCAGTTCTTCCGGTTCTGTGGATATAGAATGCGTCATCTTTTGGTAACTCAAAGTTAACAATGTGACTTAATCCATCGATATCAATGCCTCTAGCTAAGATATCGGTAGCGATAATATATTGATACTTCCCTTGATTTACTTGATTCATTAACTGTTTTCTTTTACGATATTCAATATCACCATGAATTAATACACTATTTAACTTCTTTTGTTTTGCATATTCATTCACTGTGTTTGCACTATCTTTCGTGTTACAGAAAATAATACAGAGATAAGGATTGATGGCAGATAAAACTTCACCTAACACTACAAATCGATCTCTCTCTTTTGTACGATAAAAATAATGTTTAATATTTAAATTCGATATTTCTTGTTTTGAAACCTCAATAAAAATCGGGTTCATAAAGTACTTCTTTAAAAAAGGTTGTAAGAATTGAGGAATCGTTGCCGAAAAACTGACCATTTGTGTTGTTTTTGAAAAAACGCTGGCAATGCCATCGATTTCTTCGATAAACTCTTTCTCAAGTGCCATATCTGCTTCATCAATAATAAAAGAGGACGCTGTATAGGCTTTTAATACGTTTTCTTTACGAATTAAATCATTGAGTCTTCCCGGTGTACCAATGGCAATATGTGGTTGAGATTTTTTTAGACGTTCAGTTTCTGCTTCCTTGTCACTTCCGCCAGTAAATAGACGAACATCGATTTTATTTGGCGAAGTATCCGTCATTTGTTTTGTAAATTGATAAATTTGTCTTGCTAAATCTCTTGTTGGAGCACATATAACGCTTTGTACAGAGGATACGTTCTCATCTAGCATCTCTAGGATAGGAATCAAATAAGCGTGTGTTTTACCTGATCCTGTCTTGGCTTCAACTATGAGGTTTTTACGTTGTTTCATTAAAGGAATGACTTTTTCTTGAACATCCGTATACTTCGTAAAAGAAATCTCTTTTAATGCACCTTCTATATATTTCTTTTCTAAATTCATAAAATCATCCTTTCTGATGGAAAAATAACCACAAATATTATATAATATTCGGTGAAATAAGTAAACTAATAGGTGGTATAGATGAAAGTAATTAAAATTACACCACGAGGTTTTTGCCCTGGCGTTGTCAGCGCAATTAAAATCGTGAATGATGCTATCAGTGATCCTTCGATTCCTCGTCCCATCCAAATCTTAGGGATGATTGTTCATAATCATTATGTTGTGGATGATTTCACATCAAAAGGTGTGATTACCCTTGATAAAACAATGGCATCTAGACATGAGTTATTACAAATGGTGAAGTCAGGAACAGTGATTATTACTGCTCATGGAGTTAGTGACGATATTTTTGATTCGCTCATCAAGAAAAATATTCATGTAATTGATGCTACATGTAAAGATGTACTTCGAACCAAAAATCTTGTCTTAGAACAACTTTCAAAAAACGCTGAAGTGATTTATATTGGGAAAAAGAATCATCCTGAAACGGAAGGTGTCATTTCTCTCTCATCACATATATATTTAGTTGAATCACTGGAGGATGTCGCGCAGCTTCCTTATTTCAAGGAGGATGTATTTATTACGAACCAAACGACATTTTCTTTAAGAGATATCGATTCTATCACGAAAGCTTTACTTGAGCGTTTTCCTGAGGCTACTGTTGCCGATGAAATTTGTGACTCTACCAGGCTGCGTCAAGAAGCAATCATTGAACAAAATAAAGATGTCGATTTATGTTTCATCGTTGGAGATCCTAGGAGTAATAACACAAGAAATCTTGCTAAAATTTCAGCAGAAACAACACATACAAAAACAATTCAAATTGAGTCTGTAGATGACATAGTAGAGGAAATGCTTGTTGGTGTAAAGACGGTCTCTGTTTCGAGTGGAGCTTCTACGCCTACTTATATTACAAAACAAGTGATTGCATATTTAGAAAACCATCAATAAATACTATTTTTCACAAAATAACCCTTTATTTTTTAATGAATATACGCTATAATAAAAAAAGCAAAGATTTTCGAGGTGATAAAAATGGCTAATACAAAAGTAAAACCTAAATTCAATGATAACGAAAAAGAAATCAAAACCTATAACCCTACGAAAAGTACTGTTGGTAGAATTATTCTTCTTGTTTTAATTGCAGGGATGATTTTAGGAATCTTTATCAGTGCGGTTGTAGAAATGTTCAAAGTTTTAATCGGATAATAAATGATTATTTAAAAAGACTGATTCGCTCAATCAGTCTTTTTTTATTCAATTTCTACTAGTAACTCTTTCGCATTTTCAATTGCGAAGGAAGTAATCTTATCGCCAGATAACATGGCCGCAATTTCATTTACTCTTTCGGAATACTCGAGATATTTCGTTGAAGCGATTGTTCTTGATGATACTGTCTTCTTTTCGACTTTTAAATGATGATCACCAAATGCAACAACTTGCGGTATATGTGTAATGGAGAGTACCTGAGCATATTCTGAAATTTCTTTCATCTTTTTCGCTATTTTCTTGGCCACAAATCCACTAATTCCAGTATCAATCTCATCAAATATCATTGTAGATAAATTCTGTGAACGGATGAAAATTGTTTTAAATGCTAACATAATACGACTCATTTCGCCACCAGAAGCTGTTTTGGATAGCGGCTTCAGTGGTTCTCCGACATTGGTTGAAATCATAAATTCAATTTGATTACATCCTGATGATAAAAACATCTGAGAATCATTGACTGAATTCGGGAGATTTTCTGAGACTTCAATTTCAAATTCAGTTTTAGGTAATACTAAATCTTCTAAAACGTTTTTAATTTCCTTCGTAATTTTTGAGGCGACTTGTCTTCGTAGTAATGTGATTGCTTTTGCTTTTTCAATAGTATTATTAAAAGCTATTAATAAAGATTGATTTGCTTTTTCAAGGTATTCATCATAATTGACGGATTGATCAATCTCTTTTTCAATAAAAGCTTGATACTCTATCAATTCTGGGATCGACATTGCGTATTTTTTTTCGATCTTTTCAAGATGGTTAATTCGTTCTTGTAGGTCTTCTAAATAAGCTGGGTCAAAGCTCATCTTATCGAGTTGTTTGGATAAATCACGACGGACATCATCGATTTCATAGTAGTATTCATCAATTTTCGTAGATTGTTCTTTAAATTCTGATTGAAAACGACTAATTTTGATTAATAATTCTTTAAAATCAAAGAAAAGATTCATCATTTCAGAATCATCAAGCAATGACTTTGCTTCTTGGAGTAACGAGTAGATTTGATCAAAGTTTTGGAGACTTAACTCTTCATTTTTTAGTTCGTCCATATTCACATTTTGAAGATCTAAACTATTAAGTTCTTTTAACTGAAACTGATACATCTCGAGTTTTTGAAGTAAATCATTCTTCTTTTTAATCAGTTCGTTCATTTCTTTGTATTTTTGATGATATATTGATAATTCGACTTTATATTCTTCAACGACTTTGTCCATTTTTTGCTTCAAGAATCCATCGATTAGGTCAATATAGGTTTGCGGATTAATTAATCTTTGCGTATCAAACTGAGAATGAATATCCGCGAGATGCTTGGTGATATCCTTTAAATCTTGGAGACTGACGGATTGATTATTGATTTTAATTGCATTCTTATTTGATAAAGAAATCGTTCGATGGATGACTAATTCATTGTCAAGCGTCGCTATTCCTAGTTTCGTTAGTTTTGCACTAATGTCACTGCTTTCATAGGTAAAAATGGCTTCTACTGTGGCAGCCTCTTTTCCACTACGAATCATCTCAGTGCTTGCACGATCTCCAAGGAGTAAAGATATTGCATCAATTAAAATTGATTTACCTGCACCAGTTTCACCGGTAAGCACTGTAAATCCTTGATGAAAGTCTAAACTGAGCGAATCAATAATTGCGAAATTATGTATTGTTAAATGCTTGAGCATATGTCACCTCATTATAATTTCAATAAAAGTTTTAATAAAGATTCATTATCTAGATGGTATTTCTTTAAAAGTTCTTCTACTTTACCTTGTTCGATAAACTCATCAGGTAATCCTAAAATAGTGATTGGTGAATGAAGTAATTGATGTAGATTGGCATATTCTAAGATAGAACTTCCTAAACCTGAAATTTTAACACTATCTTCTAAGACAATTATCGGAAGATTCGATGTCAGTATTTTTTGTAAATACGTTTCATCCATTGGTTTAATAAAGCGAGCATTTACTACCTCAATTGAAATATGATGATCGTTAACGAGTTTTTTTACACGAGCGACATTATCTCCATAGGCAATAAAATAGCCTTTACTTCCTTCACTTTCTTTTGTCCAGGAAGGACGATTGATTTTATCAAACATAGTATCTACGTACGTGCTAACTTTCGCTCTAGAATAGCGTATCGCAATCGGATTATTTGTCTCAAAAAAGGCATAATCGAGGAGTTCATAAGCTTCTTTTGCATCTTTTGGAGCGACAATTTCCATTTGAGGAATATGTTTTAAGAAGGCGATATCATAAATACCTTGATGTGTTTCACCATCTTCACCAACAAGGCCAGATCGATCGATACCAAAAACAACATGGGCTCTATGTCTAGCAACATCATGTAAAACTTGATCATAAGCACGTTGTAAAAAGGATGAATAAATCGGAATGAAGATTTGTTGGTTCCCGAGGGCTAACGCAGCACTATAGCATACGGAGAAGGACTCACAAATACCAACATCTTCAATTTTGTCTGGGAATTTTTCTTGAAAATCGATGAGTGCACTTCCAGTAATCATTGCAGGAACGACGACTTTAAAATCAGGAATCACGGTGGCAAAATGTTCTAAATGATTACTTATAATATTACTCCAGGACAGAATATTTTCTGGGTTTTTTGATTTTAATTCACCGGTTGTTATATCAAATGGACCTGTGCCATGCCATAAACCAATTTGGTCTTGTTCTGCTTTCAAATATCCTTTACCTTTTTTTGTAACCACATGAAGTACGACAGGTTTATTCAGCTTTTTGACAGATTCAAGATATTTGATGAGTTGTTTTGTGTTATGTCCATCAATCGGTCCATAGTATGAGAATCCAAGTTCATCAAATATTGTAATACTTTTAGCGAAACCTCTCAGCATCGTGCCTATACGATGTTTTAAATCTCGAACAAATTTCGGAAATAAATAACCTGTTTTCGTTGCTTGAACATAGGTTTTGCTTGAACGCATTGAGTTCAGTAATTTTGCTAAGGTACCGACATTCTTGGAAATAGACATTTCATTATCATTTAGAATAATTAAAGGCGACATCCCATGTTGATGTCCAAGATAGTTCAGCGCTTCAAAACTCAATCCACTATTTAATGATCCATCGCCTACAATAGCGATATTTTTATAGGTTTCATGTTTTGAGACTTTGATTTGTTCAAAGCCTGCGAGTGCAGCAATCGCAGTCGACGAATGTCCTGCTTCCCACACATCATGGATGCTTTCATTTCTTTTAATGTAACCACTCAGTCCATTAAACTCTCTTAAATGGTCAAAATCTGCAGCTCTACCCGTTAATATTTTATGCGTATACGATTGATGTCCTACATCAAAGATAAATTTATCGATTGGAGAATGATAGACTTTATGTAAGGCTATCGTCAGTTCAACAACACCTAAATTTGATGAAAGATGACCTCCATGTATCGAAACCTTCTCTATGATAAAAGAACGAATTGCGTTCGCTAATTCGTCACATTCTTTTATCGATAATTCTTTTAAAAATGATGGGTCTTTTATTTCTAGTAAATCAATCATATTACCATCCTATTACTTATTCTTCTTTTGAATCAAAATCGATTAGTTCACCTTGATTCATTAATTTTACGACGATATTTTGTGCTTTCTTTAATTCAGTAGTACAAAACTGGGCAAGTTCGATTCCTGCTTGATATTTTTTGACCGCATCATCTAAATTAAGTGAGCCAGTTTCAAGTTCTTTCACGATTTTTTCTAGTTGTTCTAAGGATTGTTCAAAACTTAATTTATTATCCATTTTTATTCTCCTTTGATTATTTTGTCAATTTTTGCAATTGCTTTTCCATCTTGAAATAATATATTTACTTGATCACCAGGATGAAGATCTTCAATCGTAGTAAGTATTTTTTCTTCTTTTTGAATGACAGTGAACCCTTTTTTCATGATGTTCAGCGGATTCGATAATTCAAGTTTATCAAATGAATGAAGAGCATCTTTTTCTTTTTGTTCAAGAAGATGAATAAAAGCGTTTTGAAGTCTTTCCCTTAAGACGGTGTTGGTATCCCCTTTTTGAATTACCATCTTCTCTGGAGAAGCCATTTTTATTCGTTCTTTTATATAATCCACACGTAGAGTTGATTCATTAAATATTCTTTCAGGAGTCATAAAGATATATGATGAGAGAATCTTTTTTAAATGAGTTTCATTTAAACTTAGATCTTTTTTTAAAAGGGTGAAAGCTTTATTTTTAAGTTCTTGTATTTGTTGATAGATTGCTTTTTGATCAGGGGTTGCAAACTCAGCTGCTTGCGATGGTGTTGCTGCGCGCATATCCGCCACAAAATCACTAATCGTAAAATCAGTTTCATGTCCAACAGCACTAATCACTGGGATAGTTGAATGGTAGATGGCCTTTGCCACGATTTCTTCATTAAAGGCCCACAGGTCTTCAATGGAGCCACCACCTCGTCCTACAATAAGCGTATCAACAAGATTGTCATGGTTGGCTTGTTCAATCATCTCCACAATCGATTCTTTTGCACCACTTCCCTGGACAAGAGCAGGATAGATAATTATTTTTGTGAGAGGATATCGTTCTTTCGTTACACGAATGATATCCCGTACTGCAGCTCCGGTTGGAGAGGTAATCACACCTATGGCTTTAGGATATCTTGGAAGAACTAACTTATGACTTGCTTCAAAGTAACCAGCTTCTTCCAACTTTTTCTTTAATTCTTCATAAGCTAAGTATAAATCACCAATGCCATCCATATTCATTTTTTGAACGTAAATTTGATAACTTCCTCGAGCTTCATAAACACTGATATAACCTTCAACAAGTACTTTTGCTCCTTCACTAGGGACAAAGTTTAACTTCTGAGCACTAGAAGAAAACATAATCGCTGATATTTCAGAGTTTACATCTTTCAAAGTAAAATAGAGATGGCCACTTGAATGTCGCTTAAAATTAGATATTTCTGCTTTTAATAAGACATTTTTAAGTTGATCATCTGAATCAAATTTATATTTAAGATAACGATTTAGTGCAGAAACGGTTAAATACCGTCTTTCCATACCTTCACCTACTTTTTTTTAAGTTTGAGTGAAATGTTATCAAGCAAACGATTATTAAATCCTTTTGCTTGATCATCATCTAAATTGGTTAGTTCTTTCGTTAAATTGATAGCTTCATTGATAATAATTTCAGTTGGTGTATCCGTATATATCATTTCGTAAACAGCATAACGAATAATGGCTTTATCAACATAATTTAGACGATCTATCGTCCAGTTCATTAGATTATCACTAATAATTTGATCTATTTCTTCTAAGTGTAAAAAACAATCATCAACGACTTGAATGACTTCCTCATCAAATTGGCCTTCACGATGATCGCCTTCCATACTCTTCAAATATAATAGTTCAATTACAGCACGTCTAAATTGTATTCGGTTCATAAGGACTCCTTTTCATAAACACAACTATTTTACCATATTATACCTAAATTTAAAAGCAACTAATCACTGCTTTTTCATGGATTAACCATAAAAAAATGCGCTTGATAGCGCATTTTATCTTAAGCTGCTTTCGCTCTTGCGATGATTGAGACTAGTGCATCGCTTCTTTCAGTACTTCCATAGACATACATTTGTCTTGTAGTACCTTCTGGGAATGGATCAAAAGTATCAAAATCATATCCGTAATCATCTACCATTTGTGTATAGATTACTTGATAGCATGGAGCATATCCAATATAATCAGAATTTTGTAAGGCAACATCTTCTCTCAAAAAGAAATTGATGAATTCATGCGCTAAGTCAACATGTTCAGCAATCGTTGGAATGACCATTGCATCCATCCATACATTTGTCGTGTCTGGTACATAATAATCAAAATTAATCGTTGTCCCTTCTTCATCAGCAATATAGTATTCAGAGAAATAATCTCCTGAATACACAAGTGCCATATCAAGTACACCTTGAATAACGAGTGATTTTAAGTTATCTTCTCCCCATGCAAAGAAATTCGCGTCAATCAGGGATTGTTCAGCTGCATCTAATTCTGAAGTGACCTCAGAATTTACATTATATCCATTATAAAGGAGAGCTGCTGCGACTGCATCTCTTGGCGAATCATACATACCAACCTTGTAAGTATCGCCATGTTCAAACATGGCTCCCCAGCCTTCATCCGCCAGCATTTCAGCAAGGCCATCAACATTAGTATTATATAAAATACCGATTGTTCCCCAAGCATATGGGACAACATAATCTTCAATACCTGTCCCTGAATAGAGGTTATATAAAGTAGGAATCACTTCTAGATTTTCAAAATTGGTTAGTTTAGTAAAGTCAATCGGTTGTATTAAATCCTCTTGAATTAGTTTGTCAATCATATAGTCTGAAGGGATTACAACATCATAAACACTGCTTCCTGCTTGTAATAAAGTAGCCATCTCTTCATTTGATCCGACTTCTTTATACACAACATCAACACCATACTCGTCTTCAAAAGCGCTAATTAAGTCATAATCCATATATTCTCCCCAATTGAGAACATAAAGTTTTGTTTTTTGTTCACATGCGAATAATGTAATGGATGCAAATAAGGTTAGTAATAATAAAGTTATTTTTTTCATACGGCACGTTCCTTTCTATCTTTCTTAAAATTAATAACGAGAATAAATATCACTGTGATAATAAAAATTAAAGCATTGTAGGAGTAGATTGCAGGAGTGAAACTTCTTCCTCTTCCTAAAACTGCGTAAAGCCATGTGGATACATTCATGTACTCATTACCAGAAGTAAAGTAAGTAATGACAAAGTCATCAATTGACATTGTAAAAGCCATCAATCCACCTGCTAAAATACCTGTAGAGATATTTGGTAATATGACTTTAGACAACGCTGTATATTTCGAACATCCCAAATCAAGAGCTGCTTCATATAAATTTGAATCAAGTTTTTTGAGTTTTGGCATCACATTTAATATGACATAGGGAATAGAGAAAAATATATGAGCTAAAAGCACTGTGTAAAATCCGAGGGTGAAGGAAAGCAATGAAAAGATAATCATCAAGGAGATACCTGTGACAATATCTGGATTCACGACAGGAATATTGTTCACAGTCATCATTCGGATACGTTTATTCTTCTGTAATGCATTGATACCAATGGCAAAGATTGTTCCTAAGACAGTTGAAAGAATCGTAGCGATAATCGCAACACTTAGCGTATTTAAGATTGGATCGCGAATGACTTCGTTTTGAAAAACTTCAACATACCATTTTAATGTGAAACCTTCAAAACTATAGGCTCTTTCTGAATTATTAATTGATAAAGTTAAAATCAAAATAATTGGTGTATAGAGAAATAAAAATGTAATACTAGTTAAAAGAATCCCGATAGCTTTAAAGAATTTGATTCGTACTTGTCTTAATTTCATATTAAGGTCTCTCCTTCTTTATCCACTTTTGTGATCATTACAAAAGCGAGAATGGAGAAAATCATAATAGCTAAAGAGATGATACTGCCTTCATTGATTGATAATCCTTGTGAACCAAGAACTTCTTTCATAAATTTAGACTCAATGATATTGCCAATCAGTGTTGTATTCCCTAAAGATAACCTTGCAGGTAATACAAAGGATGTCATCGATGGTAACATTGTCATAATCACGCCAGAGATGACCCCTCCACTTGAAAGCGGAAAAGTAACTTTCAAGAAAGTTTGAAGATCGCTCGCTCCTAAATCTTTACTCGCTTCGTGAAGGGATTTATCCATTTTTTCAAGTACAGAAAAAATTGGAAAGATCATAAATGGTAAATACATTGCCGTCATACCTATAATGACTGCTGTTTCTGTACCAATCAAGTTGAAGGACAAACCAGTTAAATCAGTAAAATAAGATGAAGGTGTAAAAACTGTTTCCCACGCTACAATCCGTAGTAACATATTGCTCCAAAGTGGGACAATCAAAAGCGTCATCAGAATCTTTCTTGTTTTGTCACCTAGACTGGATAAATAATAGGCAACAGGATAACCGATGACAAAACAAATAATGGTTGTAATAATTGATAATTTAAATGAATCAAGGAGTGGATTAATAATCTCACTCTTCGCAAATATTTGAAAATGAACGAGAGTAAAATCAAATGAGCCAATATGATATAACTCAAGGTTCGAAAAGGCTAAGATGACTAGAACAAATGTGGGAATCAGTATTAAAACAGTCATCCATATTTGATAAGGTACCTGTAAAAAGCGTATTCGTTTCATGACGAACTTCTTTTCATAATATGAATATTATGTGGCTCGACAGATAACCCCACTTTATCGCCGATATTTCGATGTTTTGTAGTATGAATTGTATATTCTTGACTTTGGACGATGACATTGATTTCATAATGAACGCCTTTGAATAAAAGGGAATCCACAACCCCTTTCAAAGGGCCTTTGTTTATTGATGTAAAATAAAAGTCTTCAGGACGAATCACGACATCAACCACTTCATCTTTTTCAAAGCCACGATCAACGCAGTCAAATAGTTGTCCAAAGATCTCAACTTTAAAATCTTCTCGCATAATCCCTTCGAAGATATTTGATTCACCAATAAAATTCGCTACAAACCTGGTTTTAGGTTCGTTATAGATATCTTCAGGACTACCGATTTGCAGAATTTTACCTTCATTCATGATGACGATAGTATCAGACATTGTTAATGCTTCTTCTTGATCATGGGTAACATAGACAAAGGTAATTCCAAGTTTTTTTTGCATTTCTTTTAATTCATATTGCATCTCTTGTCTTAATTTTAAATCAAGTGCTCCAAGCGGCTCATCTAATAACAACACTTTTGGTTGATTTACAATCGCTCTTGCAATCGCAACACGTTGTTGTTGCCCACCAGAAAGAGTCGAAATCATTCGATTTTCAAATCCCTCTAGTTTTACAAGTTTTAGGGTTGACTTGACACGCTCATTGATCACTTCTTTTGTTAATTTTTTGATTCTTAATCCAAATGCTATATTATCAAAAACATCTAAATGAGGGAATAAGGCATACTTTTGAAAACAGGTATTAATTTGTCTTTGATTCGGTTCTAAGTCATTGATTACTTTGTCATCAAAGATTATCTTGCCTTCATCAGGAGATTCAAATCCACCAATTAGTCTTAATAATGTGGTTTTACCACATCCACTGGGACCAAGGAGTGTAATGAACTCATTTTCGTTGATATATAAGTTGAAAGAATCGAGTACAACGAGATCATCAAAAGATTTAGAAATATTTTCTAAAATGATTAATTTTTTGCTCATTTTGTCTCCTTTGTTTACCCATAGAATATTAGGTGTTTAATATACCTATACTTTGAAAATAAAAGAAATGCGTTTCAATCGAAGTTTAGACTCTTTAGTTTAGTAATATTAAACCAAATGTTAAACGTTGATAAACAAACGCATTTATATTATATATAATATTTAAAATTTGTCAACTTTTTTTACGTGAAAAAACAAATGCATCATAAGGGCTAAGTTTCATCTTTTTAGAAAGGTTTACTTGTTCTTCTGTGTTGGTCAATAAAAGCGTATAGAGAGAGAAATCGATTCCTTCCAAGTCGACCTGAATTTCCGATTTTGTAAAATTACAAATCACAAGGAAATCATGATACTCACCTTTGTTTTCATAGACGTAATTTTCATCGCTATCGATATCATAAAAGTCAATCTTACCATCTAGGATATCCATATTTTCTTTTCTAAAATTGAGAATCCATTCATAAGTATGATATACCGAACTTGAAGAAGTTTTTTCATCTTCTAAATTGACATCTAGATAGTCAGCATTGACATTGATCCAAGGCTGTACTTTCGAGAAACCTGCGTATAAGTCATTATTCCATTGGAATGGCGTTCTTGCATTATCTCGACAACGATCTTTAATCACTTGTAAGGCTTCTTTTTCAGATAATCCACGATCGGTCATATTTTTATATTCAGTAAACACTTCGACATCTCTAAACTCATTAATATCTTGATACTTTACATTGGTCATGCCAATTTCTTCGCCTTGATATACAATCGCCGTCCCTGGCATAAAATAAAGAGCATACGCTAGCATCTTCGCTGATTTGTCATGATATTCTTCGTCATTTCCATAATGAGACAGAACGCGTGGTTGGTCATGATTATGCCAATAGATAACATTCCATCCTTTTCCTTCTAACATATCGTACCAATGTTTAAAACTTTGTTTAATCGATGAAACGCGCAACTTACCTTTAGCCCATTTACCCATTAATTTTGGATTATTATTATCTACATCAGACCAACAATGACCAAATTGAATTAACATATTAAATTCATTTGATCCATAGCCTGCATATTGTAAAGCTTCTTCTTTGCTTGCACCACCAGATTCGCCCACCGTGAGGATATCATAAGGAACGAATATTTCTGTTCCTAATTCGCGCAAATATTCATGATGTTTTGGAATCGAAGAGAAGTTTTCATATCCAGGAAATGCATCTGGAAAATCCCAATTTTTCTCTAGATGGTTACTAGCATCGACTCGAAATCCATCGATTCCTAAATCAAGCCACCATTTAATCATTTCTTTGATATCTTTTCTAAGAGACTCATTTCTCCAATTTAGATCTGGCATTTTCTTTGAAAAGATATGAAGATAATATTCATCCGTTGCTTCATTATAATCCCATGCAGGGCTGCCGAACCAACCAATCCATCTTGTTGGTCTGATACGTTTACCTTCTGCATCATATTTTGGTTTATGCCATATATAGTAGTCATGATATTTTGTGAACTGAGGATCCGTTGGGTCCTTTGCTTTTTGAAACCAAATATGTTCATCTGAAGTATGATTCAACACTAAATCGGTAATGATTTTCATATCCATTCGATGTGCTTCATCAACCATTCTACGGAAATCATCAATGGTACCATAATCTTTTGACACTTGATAAAAATCGCGAACGTCATAGCCGTTATCATCCATTGGAGAATCATAATGAGGAGAAATCCAAAGAATTGAAACACCTAATTTTTTGAGATAGCCAAGTTTTTGTCTTAGCCCTTCAATATCGCCAATACCATCATTATTTGAATCAAAAAAACTTCGAAGATATATTTGATAAATCGTTTGTTTTTGCCACCATTTTTTGTCCATATAAGCTCCTTTGTAACTACACCTTCATTATATCGTATCTTGGTGAAAACAGGCGTAGAAAGAACATAGTAAACTGTTACATATTGAGATAAGGATATAACTCACCAAACAGATAGGCAATTCGAAGTTCTTGAATTTCTGATTTTAATAAACTTCTCCCTTGATGATGATAGATAACATCTTTTTCTATTGAATGTTGCAGTAATTTTAAGGTTTCTAGTGATTGGTCTTTCACAAAAAGATAATCAGCGAATTGATGAAGACGTAAAGTTTCCTTTAAATAGTCTTCGTCCAAACCAATCGCAACTTCAAATCCTTCTTTTTTGGTTATCTGAATTAATTCTAAGACTAATTTTTCATTTCCTAGTGAAATATCATAAAGAATCACATTTTTTGAATCTTTGTCACGTCGGCGTGAAATTCGCTTCAATAGGTTTGTGAGTAAGGCAAAGTCCATCGATAAAGAATCATGAACTAATAGAAATAATCCTAGATTTTCAGCTCTATCAAAAATAGATTTTTGTTTTAGAATCGATTTCAAGATTTTTTCATCATATTTCTTTGTTAATCCATATTCAATTAAGGTTTGGAATATCTTTTCTTCATCCCCAAAGATAGCACTAGGATCTAGTCCAATGAAATAGCCTTGATCTAATTCTGAAGAGACCGTTCTAACTGGATAAGCGACTAATGGAATGACGTCTTCACCCAGTAATTTTTCTGCATGAATAAGTAGTGTTTTACGTAAATTAACTTCGGAATAATACTTTCTCTCATACACGACAATTTCATCAATCGTGCGATATTTATAATAATAAGTATATAAGGTTTGTATTGTTTCATGGAAAGGGATACTTTTTTGAATAGGTAAAGCAAATGCATAAAGTTGATAACGATTATTTAAATGATGTATCTGTTTCTTTAAATCATTAAAGATCCGTTGTAAAACACGTTTATCAGTGGTTTTTAGCCAAAGTACCCATCCGCCTTCAATCGATTCAAAGAGGCCTAAATTATAGTCTTTTACCATCTCTTCATAGGTAGACGATAAGGTATGTTCTACTTCTGATTTTGAATGATAAGATACTGTTTTAAAAGTATCCTCAAAATGGTCAATTTCGAAATAGATAAATGTGGATGCTGCTTCATACGAAAGATACTTTTCTTCTAAATGATGAAAAGAGAGAATGTTCGAACGAAGGAATTTTTTGGATTCTGTTTTTTCTT
>JBFXGX010000015.1:35183-42028 GCA_050177605.1 Candidatus Izemoplasmatales bacterium
TCCTCAAAATGGTCAATTTCGAAATAGATAAATGTGGATGCTGCTTCATACGAAAGATACTTTTCTTCTAAATGATGAAAAGAGAGAATGTTCGAACGAAGGAATTTTTTGGATTCTGTTTTTTCTTCTGATTTAATTTCCTTGCTTTCTTGAAAAACGAGTAATAAGTTGGTATCCGTAGCGATCGATTTCACATCAAGATGTAATACTTTATCTTCGGTAATTTGCAAGGTCAGACGTAAATCTTTTTGAGTTAAAAAATCATCGAAATAGATACGTGGAGAAACAATATGTTTTTGAATCTTATCAAAAGTATCATTTCTTGAAATCATTGGCAATAAGGATTTTGCATAGTCATTAAAGTATAAAATTTTACCTTTATCAAAGCGGATAATCGCTTGATGAAAGACAAGTGGTATTTGTAATAATAACTGATGGAGATCTTTTTGTTCTTTCGCTATATTTAAATAGAGTAGTTGTTGATTTATCCAAGTAGATAAAATACTCATTAATCGATAACTTGTATCAAATTCAGTTGGATTATCAAGCGTTATAAAGCAAAATGATGGGTAATCAAAAACCATATTCAATTTAATACAGATGACCAGCTCTGCATTCATAAAAATAGGATCAGGAAGATCTTCATATAGATTAAATGATGATGGATGATAGATTTCGATACGGGTTGTTTGATTCCTTAATATCTCTAAAAAAGTATTAGATGTATCTTTTTTAATCTTCTTTTCAATCAATAGATGTTTGCGAAAGGTGTATAGTAAAAAAGATTCATCCGAAATTTCAAAAAAATGGAAAGATTTCGGTTCGTACGCTTGATGAAATGCTCTACTTGCATGAAGATAGAGGTCTCTTGTTTTTTCAAAATCTTTAATTTTTGATAATTCAGTATAAAATGTTTCCACAAGTCCAAATTGGTTGATAATCGATTGTTCATGATTATTTAGATAATTAATACGATCTTGAATCTCCAAAAATTCATTGGTCATATTCATACGTTTAAACATTTCCAGTGTAGCTTCATAAAACTGGAGTTGGTAACTCTTCGAAATCGATTGTCTTACTCGTGGTTCATACTCTTTATAAAAATGATACGCTTCTTGATAATGTTCAAGTGCTAGAGAAATAATAATAAAACGGTCTAAATATCGATGGTTTGTCTTTGATTTTAAAAAGAAATCTTGGAACGAATCAAGGCTTTTTTTGTACTCGCCCTGCGCATAAAGTATATCTGAATCAACAAGATAAAACATCGTGTTTTTCCTTTTTGGGTCGAAGAGAACGGCTTTATTATAAAAATCAAGCGCATCGTTTGGTTGACTCACACGAAGTGTTAACATGGCTAATTTTAGGTATTTCGATACTAAATTATTGTTTGATAAGGTATCAGGAATCGTATTTAATACTTGAATTGCGTCATGATAGCGATGAAGACCTTCATAACATACCGCTAAATAAAAGTATTGCATCATGTTTGCTTGCTTATCTTCACTGCTATATCTTAGTCGAATATGTAATACTTCTTCCAACTTATGGAAATCTTCAATTTTTAAAAGGACTGCAATAAATTTATCAATGATAAGTAATTGTTTCTTGTATTCAAGTGATAAATCTTCTTTTAAAAAGTCTTCACACGTCTTGATTGCACTCGAAAAATCATCTTGTTCAAGATAATAATCGACTAAATACATTGAAATGTCAAAATAAAGAAGAGCGTCTTCTTTCGATACTTGTTCATAAAGTTCTAGAACATGAAATAAGTTTTCCTCATTTCTGGTCTCGTTTTGAATCAGTTCAAAGTTTTCTCTAAGAGTCATTGATTATCTCCTTGTTATTGTAAGCGAATCAATTAAAGTATGACTATATAAATCGATGATTTCAATTAAACATTTTCTTTCGGTAATGGTCATTCTTGCATAACTTGGGTAATGTTTGCCTTTTGGCATAGCAATTGAACCTGGATTTAAAAGCGTAATCTCTCCTAAATCTTCAAGATAAGGTATATGAGTATGTCCAAAACATGCAATATCTGCCTGTTTTGATAACCCATAATGGTAGAGTCTACTCACTCCCATTTTTACGGATAATAAGTGCCCATGGACGAGTAGTATTTTCCATCCATCAAAATCAAACAATAGTTCATCAGGAAAAGCTGGCTCAAATGGGTAGTTACCTCTAACGCCTATAATCCCCAAATTTGATAATTCAACTTCTGACATTTCACTATCGCCTAGGGATAGATAACGATCAACGTCTTGTTCTAGTTTCATCATTTCAAGAATATTTTCTCGGTTACGATGATTGTCACTAAATATCACCAGTTTCACAACAAATCACCTACTTTGTCTAAAAAAGAACGAAAGGCTCTGCCGCGATGAGAATATCGATTTTTATCTTCAGTTGATATTTCAGCCATCGAGCAACCCGCTTCATTCACGAAGAAAATAGGATCATAACCAAACCCTTGATTTCCTATTGGCTCTCTTAAAATAGTCCCTAATACTTCTCCCTCAAAATAGTATATGTGATCAAGGTCTTTAATAAAACAAAGGACACACACAAAACGAGCATCTCTTTGAACTACATTTTCTAAATTTGCGAGTAAAAAAGAATTGTTATCACTATCAGTACCTAGAGATGAGTATCTTTTTGAGTACACACCTGGTGCATTACTCAGAGCCCTTACTTCAAGGCCAGAATCATCCGCTAAAGAAGGCGTTAATGTATGCAAATAAGCATCAAGAGCCTTAAGATAAGCATTTTCTTTAAAAGATAATCCTTTTTCAAGTGTTTCGGGATAGGGTGGGAAATCATCAAGTGACTTTAGATTGAGGTTCATCATCGAAGCCATACTCTTAAATTCATTTAGTTTATTTTTATTGTTTGTAGCGATTAAGATATCAGTCATATGCTCACCTTTATAAGAAATTATAACATAGATTAATGTTTCCTGTTTTTTAGAATAAAAAAAAGTTAAGAATTTTCTTAACTTTTAATCAATTTTTCTTTAACCAACTCATAAATTTTTGGATATTATCATTATGCCCAACTAAAATAATTTTGTCTTCTGCCTCAAAAAATGTTTGAGAACTAGGAATAATAATTTTTTCATCTCTACGGATAGCAACGATATTGACGTTAAATTTAGCACGAATTTCTAGTTCAAGTAAATTTTTACCGATAATCTTTTTCGTTGAACTAGTAGAAACAAAACTATATTCTTTATCTAGTTCTAAATAGTCTAATAAATTACCAGATACTAAAATCTTAGCTAGTCTCTTTCCAGTTGCTTGTTCTGGCCATATTAAATGGTCTGGATCAACGCCTAGTTTTTCAACGACTTTCGCGTGATATTCACTTTGAACCTTTACATAAACATTCTTAATCCCTAAATCTTTTAAGATGAGGGTAGTAAGAATTGAATTATCTACGTTCATTCCTGTCGCAACGATCACTGTTTCATAATTCGAAATACCAATTTCTTTCAAGGTATCGATTTCAGTAGAATCTAAACAAATCGCATTTGTGACCATTTTTGCAACTTTTTCAATTTTGTCATAATTCTTATCGATGACAAGCACATCAGCTTCTAATTCTACTAGTTCTTCAATTAATGCAAGACCAAAACGTCCAACACCAATCACCGCAAATGTTTTTTTAACCATGTAAATCAGCCCCTTACTCAAAATACTAAATCTATTATACTATAAATCGCCGTTTTGTCAATATTTGGGTATCAGGAGTAACTTTTGTAATTATTAAAAATGCTTTTCAAAAGTTCTATATTTATGTATAATATTTAATTGAGAGGTGAAATCATGTATAACGAGATCGATGATATTGAACAAGAAAGACAAAGGCAATTAGAAGAATTAAGAGCAAAACAAATTAAAATTCATAATGAAAGAAAAGTATCAATCAAAGCGATTTTTGTTTATATCGCAGTAACCATTCTATTAGGCGTCGGGTTATTTTTTTACAATCAAGTCAAATATTCAAATAGCGAGGAAATATTAAGTGGTATTGTTGTTGGTAATCCAATTACATATACTGCTGAAGAAACGACAGATGACTATGGAAACAATGTTTTCCAAATCAATGTTTATGGTTCTGTCATCAATCAATATTCTGAAACTTTACCAGCATTAAATGTCAAAATTACCTTCTATGATGAATCAGGGAAGAGTATTGGTACAACAACCTTATCCAAAGATTATGTACGTTCAGGCGAAATATGGGTCATTGATGATGTCTTGTATGCCGATGCAAACCCTACTTCCTTTGATTATTCTGTTGGGTTCGATGAAAGTTCACTATTCTATACGTTTATCAATTTCTTACAAGTATTTGTTGTAGCGATTGCATTTATATTCATTAATCGAAAAGGGTACTTAAGTGATTTAAAAATTTTCTGGTCTGACAAAAAGAAATTCATAATCCAAATTGTAGCCGGCGTAGCCTTAATCTACGCGACAATGATTGTTGCGAGTGTCATATTAAATGTATTAGGCGTTACTGGTACCAGCGAGAATGAACAAACTATTCAAAGTATGTTTAGCAGTGATACTACCAATATCGTGTTATTATTTTTAACTTTAGTTATCTGTACACCGATTGTTGAAGAGTTAGTTTTTAGAAAAGCACTATTTGGATTAGTTGAACCTAAGTTTGGCGCAACAGCCGCAATTATTAGCAGTGGCGCAATATTCGGATTAATGCATGTACTTGCATATGGTGATTTCATCCAATCGATTCCTTATATCGGTATGGGAATAGTCTTCGGATATATGTATCATTATAGTGGAAAAAACATCATTGTAACCATGATTATGCATGGTATTAATAACCTCGTAGCATTTTTATCCTACGTAATCTACTTAAGTATCATTATACATTAAAAATAAAAGAGGAAGCTGTTTAGGCTTCCTCATTTTATTATTTACAAACGGTAAATAAGGATGGAATTTCTACAATTAAATAGAATAATGCAATGACGAATAAAGCAGCTAATCCTCCAACTGTAATCGCTAAGAATAGCGTGTATACGAGTGGAACGAAAATCAAGGTTAGAATCGCGGTTGTTAATACGAACCAAATCTTTTTCGCTAGAACATTATCATAGAATAAAAGTAATATTAACGTCACTAAACCAAAGAATGCTGGCAACAAGAATAAGAATGAAGCACCACTTAAAGCAAATCCTGTTAAAAGAGCTAATAAACTTAATAAAATACTTGCCGCAAAAAGAAATTCTTTTGTTTCATTCTTTTTAAATACAAGCTTTTTATATAACCAACCTAAGCCAATAACTGCACCAATCATTAGAACTAATGTTGGAAGTTCTGAATTCTCCATCCGAACATATGTCAAACTCCAAGTTGTTTTTCCTAAAAATGCGATTAACTTGGATGCATATACGCCGATCACGCCAAGTACAACGATACTTAGGAAGATATATCCTAGGTTTTTCAATACTTTGATTGGTTTGATTGTTTTTGAAATAGAACTTAATACCAATAAAGCAATTAATACAACAAAGACGATGATATGAATCACATTAGCGAATCCTTCTGTATAACTTACGAATACATTCGGAAGTAATGTAAAGAAGATTTGATTTTGAGTACCTTCGAAATAATGTGTATTCGCATAGTCTGTACTGGAAGTAAATTCTTCAACGAGTGGAACGACTTGTGATCCATAATGTTGAATAGAACTTAAATCGATATTTGTGTAATTGTCACGTGGTGTATGATAATAATATAAACTATCTAAAACAGCGAAGTTTACTCCTTCTTTATCGACAGCTAAAAACTCAGTAAAATCAGTGCTATTTGGCATGACTGTGTAAACGGCAGTTGCGATACTATATGTCACAGGTAACTGAGCGTTTTTATAGAAATCAATCACTATTTCATTATTCGTGCTTGTTTCAAACATATATGCAGGACCTTTGATTCCTCTTGCTTCCAAATTAACGACAAAACCAATCTTGTCCATGAGTGATTGTTCTTTTGCAACCATGCCTGCACCGTATAAACCAGTTTCTTCACCATCAGTCATTAAGATATAAATAGATGTTTTTAAATCAGTTCTTTGCGCATAGATTCTTGTGATTTCTAGTAATGTAGCTAGGCCATATCCATCATCCGCTGCGCCATAACTTCCACCTAATTCTCCACTTCTTCCAATATGACCACGAGAATCATAATGAGCAACGAGTAAGATACCATTCTCTGATTCACCGGGAATAACCGCAAGAAGGTTTTTAATATCATAATCACTTCCAACTTCATTGGCTGTATAATTGAGTTCACTGACATTTTCAGTCCCAACCAAAGATTCTAAGGTATCTTTTAAGTAAAGTCTTACAGTCTCGTGATTTTCTTCATCAAAAACACTATGAGGAAGTAAAGAAAATTCTTTGATGTATCCAGCTGCACTAACAGCGCTAAATCCTGTAGTATCACTACTAGGAATTGGTGTATAAAGTACAAAAAGACTAGTTAAAACTGATAATCCAACAACAAGTAAAACAAATAAGTGCTTCGTAATAAACTTCATATTCTCCTCCACGAAATTTTTCTTTTGATATTCAAAATAATAACATATTTTGTACTAATGTACAATTGGATATTTGAGGAGAGTTTGTAAAACAAAAAAACCGAGAATCTCTTCTCGGTTTTATTGATATAAAAAATTATCTTAAAGCGTCTTTTAAAACTTTTCCGGCTTTGAAAGTAGGAGCTTTTAATGCTGGAATTGAGATTAGTTCACCGCTTCTTGGATCATGACCAGATCGAGCTTTACGTTCTTTATCTTCGAAAGTA
>JBFXGX010000016.1:0-39538 GCA_050177605.1 Candidatus Izemoplasmatales bacterium
CCGATTCTTGTCATATTCGCATCAAGATGACACATTCCTCCTGTATGAAGTTGAATAACTCTTGCGCCTGTTTCAGCAATCGTTAAAGCATCAACATCACTATCAATATCCGCTTCAATCACCCCGAAACGACATGTTGATTTTAAATCATTTATTGTTCTTTTTAGTGTTGTTGTTTTTCCTGAACCTGGAGAAGACATCACATTGACTAAAAAGGTGTTTTCTTCTCTTACTGATTCCCTTACTTTTTTTGCTTCTTCATCATTTTTTGCATAGACGTTTTTTTGAATATCAATTACTCTAAACTTGTCCATTGGTATCCCCTTTCAAAAAGATAACGTTTGTTATCTATTTCCACAAATACTATAACATAGTAAGAATCATATTTCAATATAAAAAATAACGTTCGTTATGTTTTTGACAAAAGAAAAAACTCTCACGTCAATGAGAGTTTTAGATTATTATTGTTTTTACCCAGTTTAGCAAATCAGGGTACCCCATTTTGTTACTGGCAACATCAAATCCTACTTGTATTACCTCTTCATTTGAAGGGAAATAAGAATAGCCTAAATAACGCAAAAAGAGAGCTTATAAGTGCATAGAGATTCTTTTGTTTCCATCAATAAAAGGATGACTTGTATTAAGATTAAAAGATAAACGGCATATTTTTTCAACATCCGAAGGATACAAATCTTTTCCCATAAATGTTTGATATACCGATGAAATAGCTGAATCCAGAATATTCATATCTTTGATACCAAATATTCCACCAGTAGCGTTGATCATTCTCTTTTGTAGTTCAATTATAAAATCAATGGTAATAATCATTTCGCCAATGTTTTATACGCAACTTCATATTCGCATAATAATTGGTCTGATAGGTACTTAAGCTTCATTTTTTCATATTCATTTACGAATTCTTCTCCCATGGTTTCAATATCCATCAGAATAAAAGCAGGTTTATTTCTTCTAAATATAACAGTGTCTCCATATTTTTCAGCAGTTTTAGCTACTTTATTGAAATTTTGATTTGCTTCAGTTACGCTAACAATTCGATTTGATGTAATGATCATCTTACCACCTCCATTTGAATATATTATACCATATTATAGGTTATTTTCAACCTATTTTAATTCATATTAATCTACCTTTTGATAGATAAATAGAACATCTCCACTTGTCCTTTGAAGATACTCATAATCACCGACAATTAAATAGTAATCACTTGTGTAAACCATCGACAAAACAAGAATGTTTTCTCCAGCATTATCTCCAGGTTCAATCGTCCAAGTTCCTGTATTAATGGAAATATACCCAGAACCATCATTTAGTTGATATTCTTCTTTCCAAGTACCATCTTGATAGACTTCAATATAGTTATAGGTCACGAGTACTTGATTGTCTGATCGACTAATAAAATTATACCGTCCGACAACAGTACTTGCGCAAGGCGTCGTCACGCCGCCTTCGTAAGTAATATTGATACGTTGAAAGTCGATATAATAGAAGTCGTATCCATTGGAATACTCTACTAAAACACCAATTTCATTATCACCAATTTCTAAATCGAATTCTTTATAAAGATAACCATATTCATCCGTTGTATACGGCCCTCCTACTAGCGTATCACCTTGATAGAAAGTATAAACTATGGAAGTAGATTCTTCAACGGTAAAAGCTAAGACGACTTTATTTTGAAGAGAACAAGACATCAGTGAATTATGCGACGTTGTTAAAGTGATTTGATCGTTTTCGATATCTTCCCAAACTTGATTATCTAAGACTGTATCATAATCGGTTAAGTAGAGCGAACTAAGTTCTGGAAATACATCACGACCAATCGTTCCATCAAGTGTCTCAAGGTACCACTGATCCATCTGGTCGTAATCAACTAATGCACTGGTGCCAATGAATAAAATTTGGTCGTAAAGAATCGTTCCAGATTCATCGATCATAGCGGCATTTGCCCCACTTGAATAAGGTAAAAATGCATTGTTAGAAAACTCAACATAACGGTCGCTCATTCCTGGATAATTCGGATCGGCAACATAGATTTTTCCATTCACAAACTTATAAGCAAGGATAGCGTGTCCCGATACGATATCTCCAAAAGAATCATGCGAATAAATCGCCATAAACTGCGGTTCTCCTGTGATATACATCGCATATCCAAAAGCATAATAAACCCAGTTTTGATGATCAGTACCATAATCGATATAATTGATAAATTCTTCATCGTACCAATCAATCGATGTTTGAACTGTGGAAGCAAAACGATATCCATTGGAGTCATCCTGCCAAAATGAAGTCGTAGCGCTTAAACCATTATTATCAAATAATCCGAATAAATGATTTTGATTCTCTTTTAACACTTTTTCTGTGTAATAATATCCCATCGTTAACGTCTGACCGGCACAGTGTCCACTAGGTGCGATGTAGGACCCATAGTTCGTAAACTGCCAGTCATCAATTCCCGGTGTAAATCCAGTGTCGAACTGGTTCACATAGGTAGATGTAATATGATCTAAATCTTCAAAACTAATTTTCGAGATGACAATCGAAGAAAAATGATTTGTCACCAAAGTGATTTCTTCTGTTGTTAAATTTGATACAGGAATCGCTTCTAATTCCAAGGTGTCGCTATCATAATAAAACCCCATCGCAAACTCATCTTCTTCAATGGAGATTGGGATGGTTAACGTCATTGGATAGGTTGCGTATTGATGTGAATAATCAATCGTAATCAAAGGTGATACTGGCGTAAAATATTCTCCAAAATCATGACGCTCGATTTCTTGATAGGATATTGTAAATGTTTCATCATCTTCAAAAGAAAAAGAATCGACAACGAGTTCTAATCCATACAGTATAGAATCTTCATCATCTATAAAAATATCACTACCAAAGAAGCTCACTGTCGAAGTTGACAAGGTAACTTCTTCACCAAGTTGTAAACTTGGGGTGAATGTATCTGGTTTCTTCACAAGAGAAACAATAACAATGATGACGATCATACTACCAAGAACCCCAAGAGAGATATAACGATTCCGTTTTACACTTAAGAATTTGAGGACTCTTGGTTTCGCAAAGACATATAATTTCTTTAAACTTTCGACTACCCAAATCGAGAAAAGAATCAAATAGGTGAGTGCCTTTTTCAAAATCAGTATTATGATATCTATCGCTTTTATTAACACACTTCCAGTTTCTTTTTGACACTTTGGACAAATTCGGTTCGTGACTTTTACGTCTTCGCCGCAACTCTTACATTTCATATGGTTTCCCCCCCCACATTCAACTTTATATCTTCTTTTTTACAATGATTTATCTTGTGTGTCAATACAACCTAGAAAAATCATCACAAAATTATCAAAAAAGTCGTACTTTTATCGAGATATTCATCTATTTCACTTTTTTCCAATAAAGTCAACAAGTTGGTTGTTTACCTATACGTTGTAATGATTTATTAAAATCATTGTATGATAAAAAAAGTATGCTTGATAAACATTGACAATAGTCAATAAGTATACTATGATAGACTTATCTTTTATTATATGATAGTGAATTTGTTAGGGGAAAAAATGGCTTACTTACTTATATTTGTCTTCACTACTCTTTTTGTTTTCTTGATTCATGCAAGAACTATCTTTTTCAAACAATCGGTCGTATTACAATTAAAAATAGCGTCAATTTTATTGCTTGGCGTTTTTATGATACGACTTTTTTCAAGTGATGCCATTAATAATGTATTTAACTTATTACTAATCGACATAGATACACCAGTGAACTCCTATGATACTTGGATTGACGGGTCTTCTATGTCTATTTTTATGATTTTCTTACGTTGGGCAGGAATCGTCATTTTATTGTTTGCGGTTTTACAACCTTTCTTTCATTTGAAAAGAGTCAAAATAATCACTGGTTTGTTCGGTGTACTCATTTCAATCACAAGCATTATATTCTTCAATGAAATGATATATATGTTCATCCTTGAACGTGAAATTGATTTCAGCAATATTCGTGTCGCAGAGTACCTTGTGGAACTTTCCTTATTACTCGCTATTTCTGGATCCATCTTATTTGATTCAATCAGAAAAAAGGAGTTTACGAATTACAAAGAAGTGTTATTTGCTTTCCTCATCTTCTTCTTTGCAAGTTTTGCTTTAATTCCTCAATCCTTCTTTTACAATATGTTTGGAAATTTCGGAAAAACGCCGAAAGGATTCAACTTCACTCACACTTTATTTACCCTGATATCATTTGGTTTTCCTCTTATTGGTTATATCGTGATGAACAAAAGAAACCAACTCCAAAAGGATTTCTTTATCACCTTCATCGCTTTTGCGGGATTCTTCCAATATTTCTCTTATCGTCAATCAGGACTAGGAGGATTACCTTTACACTTATGTAATACAGCGATTATCTTAATGGTCATTAGTGCTGTCTTTAGAGTCAAAGGAATTTTTTATTTTAATTACTTTGCGAATGTTCTTGGTGCACTCGCCGCAATTCTATTCCCAGATATTTCTGGAGACTTCTTCTCAACTGGTGCAATGCGTTACTACTTTAATCACTGGTATGCATTTGCATGGCCAATCCTTGCGGTCGCATTACATACCTTTGATAGACCAAAACTCAAAGATATGTATAAAGCCATCTTTGTACTAAGTATCTATTTCATTTTGATGTTATTTGTGAATGCTTGGTTTAATAATTATCAAACTGTTGATTATTTCTTCGTCTATGGCAATCACTTAACCGATATGTTCAATATCACAAGTATTCAGTATCACCACACTATTTCATTCAATTTTAGAGACTTAACCTTCACTTTCTTCTGGTTGTATCAGCTCCTCTTCTACTTTAGTTTCATCACATTGATGTTTCTTAGTTGGTATGTATATGATGCATTCTTCCAATACGCCGATGCGATGGATATATTACATCAAAAACAAGCAAAGATGCGTTATGATGAACTTGAACTAGAAAGATTACTAGATGGTAGAAGTACGTCTGAACCAATCAACCCTGGAGGTAGCGACATGATAAAAATTTCACACTTTTCAAAAAGATATGGTCATTCATCTAAATACGCTGTCAAAGATTTCTCGCTAGAAGTACATAAAGGAGAAGTGTTTGGCTTTTTAGGTCATAACGGTGCTGGAAAATCCACAACGATTAAAAGTTTAGTCGGCATTCAATCGATTAGTGAAGGTGAAATGGAGATTTGCGGATATTCGATTAAAACACAACCATTAGAAGCTAAATTACAAATCGGATATGTGTCTGATAATCATGCCGTCTATGAGAAACTGACAGGAAGAGAATATATTCATTATGTTGCGGACCTTTATCAGGTTGATCCTATCTTACGTGATGAAAGACTGGTTAAATTACTCGATGAGTTTAGTTTAGCTTACGCGATTGACCAAGAAGTCAAATCCTACTCTCATGGAATGAAACAAAAACTTGTCGTCATCGCTGCGCTCATTCATGAACCACCAGTTTGGATTCTCGATGAACCACTCACAGGACTTGACCCAACAAGTGCATATCAAATCAAAGAATCAATGAAAGAACATGCAAAAAAAGGAAATATCGTATTCTTCTCAAGTCATGTTATCGAAGTTGTAGAAAAGATTTGTGACCGTATTGCGATTATTACTAAAGGCGAATTACAAGGAATCTATGATATGAACGAAATCAGGAAAAACAATATTTCTTTAGAAGAACTCTATATGAGTAAAATCCTCCCAAAAGAAAAGAGTAAAGATGCTTAATCGTCTTCGAATCCTGATTCTCTTACAGTTATCGAATAAATCTAAAATGATTCAAAAAAATTCAAAACGAATCTATAGTTACTATGCGATGCGTTTATTGATGGTCATCTTTTTATCGGTAATGATGGGATTCTTATTAGATGCAATTAAAAATATTGTTTATATCCCGGTCAATGAGTACTTTTTGATTTCAGTGATTTTATTTACCCAAATACTAAGTATTGTGTCTTCAATTCTTGGATTATCGAATGATATTTACCATAGTAAAGACAATCAAATATTGCTTACCTTGCCTGCAAAAAATGATGAAATCTTTATGTCGAAACTGATTGTCTACTATCTGAGTGAATTTACCAAAAACTTCTACTTCTTACTTCCTTTCCTCATTGCCTATGGAGCGATGTCTAAACTTGGTTTCTTTTATTTCTTAAATATCATTCCCGTGATGATCTTATTACCGTTTATTGCCGTATTTCTAGCATCACTTCTTTCAATTCTCGTTACAATCATCGATACGTTTTTATCAAAGCATCCTTGGTTATCGTTTGTCGTCACGATACTAGCGATCATTTTATTGTTCGTTCTTGTATACTACGGAATATCGTTCATTCCAGAAAGAATAAGAATTGTCGAATTATACAATAGTTTCATTGTAGGACTCACTAAGTTCTTACAAGCCGTTGCCTCCATCGGAACCATTTATACGATGATTGGCAAAATGCTTGCGGGCATCCATGTCTTGTTATCATATGGATTGATTCTTCTTACTGTTGTGCTTTTATTTGTCATGAACTATTTAATCAGTCGACCCCTCTTCTTCTATCTAACTTCTAAGGCGAGTGAACAAGCTTCGGAAAAGAAACATCGGGTGAAAAGAGAAAAAAGACGAGGGTTATTTTGGACTTTTCTAAGGAAGGAACTGATTATTGCCTCTCGTAGTCCAAATGAACTATTAAATAATTATGCCGTACTTTTATTCTTACCGATGATTATGTACGCGCTTAATTCTATTTATATGGGATTGAATCGTTCTAGTTTTGGAAATCAACTCGTCATTATCTTCAATATCTTAATCGCTCTCACCCTGATTACCGCTTCCTCAAGCGCTAGTGCGACCGCGATTACTGTTGAAGGAAGTGAATTTGTTTTATTAAAAACATCCCCTTCAAAAACGAAAATGATCGCTTGGGCAAAAATGGCATTTCATTTTGTGCTTTCAAGTTTGTTGCTATTGATGTCTTTTATTTTATTTCAAATTGCACTACCGATATTTGATAAAACAACGATTTGGCTCATTTTCACTTTTGCATTTTTCTTTAATGCCAGTCAAATTCTGTGGTCATTCCAACTCGATGTGGTCAGTCCTAAACTATCTGAGTATGCCTCGACAGGATCCCTTTCTGAAAACACCAATATTCGTCAATCGCTAACCAATGGATTTATGATATCATTATTTTTTACGTTAGGGAGTATTTTATTACTTCTGCTCTTTCCTAAAGAAGCGTGGTATGTAATGATTGGTGTTTCATTATCATGGTTTCTTTTTAGACTCAAGAATTTCCATGATTATCTTGAAGCTTATTTCATCGATATTGAATATTAAGGAGGACCTCTATGACAAAAAAATTACTATTAATCGTTGTTGTTGTAATGAGTTTATTATCTGTCATTTTAATTGCTGTTTGGGGAACGTTACCAGAAAGTCAAAACCTCCCAAGGGCTTCTTATATTTCCTTACAAAACTATGAATTTAACGAAGATAATGAAAAAATTATCAATGTATATGGCGTCGTTACAAATGAGAGTCCCTATTACACATTGACTTATGTCTTTTCACCAGATAATGCACTCGTTGATTTCAATGTCACCTCATCTTCTGATGATGTTACAGTCCTTCTCGATGTGATTAATCATGAAATCTTAGTCAATTTTAGCACTTCTTCATCAATTGGAAAAAGCGTCACGATTAGATTATTAGATCGACTCACAAACCAATATGATGAAGTTACACTAATATTTAAATTACCAATCATTATTACAGAATAAAAAAGGAGAACAAATGAAAAAAACATTATTAACAATCTTTACAATTTTCGGATTATTTCTTCTCGTCGGTTGTACGGGAAAAGATGTCACTGTGTCTTTTGTGGTCAACGGTGGAACACCTGTAAAAACGTTAACTGTAGCTCAAGAAAGTACTATCGATCTACAAACAACGACAAAAGAAGGCTATACCTTCACTGGTTGGTATACCGATGCGACACTTTCTACGTTATTTAATTTTGACGATGCTGTGATTCGCAACATGACGCTGTATGCTGGATGGAGTGTCAATGCCTATACGATCACTTTTGTTTTCGATAATGGAAATGAAAATGATACTTTTACGGCTAATTTTGGTACAGCGATTACGTATCCAACGAATCCTACCAAAGAAGGACATACCTTTGGTGGATGGTACATGAGCCAAACGTATACCACAGAATTTAACAGCACAAGTGTTCCAAGTAGTAATCTTTCTGTCTATGCCTATTGGATTCCAAATGTATATACCGTAAATTTCTACCTTGATAACACATCCGTACCGACGTACACCGAACAAGTTACTTTTGGAATGGATGTTGTAAATATTCCTTCTATTCCGTTAGTGACTGGAAGTGATGGTGCTTGGGATCAAGAATTAACCAATATTACAAGTAATCTTGAAGTACATCTAGTCTATACAAAACAAGTCTTCACCATTTCTTTTGCGGACGAAAATGGTACTGTTTATGATACAGTAAATGTTGAATATGGTGATACGATTACTCCTCCTTCTACGAGAGAAAAAGTAGGATATGACTTCATTGGTTATTTTAGTGAAACTTTAAACCGTAATATCGATTTAAGTATTTATACAGTAACTGAAAATTTAACTTTACAAGATGTATTCCAAATTGAAACTTACTCCGTCAGATTTTATGGTGGTGAAAACGGAAGCTTACTTGGCAGTGTAGAGTACATCAACTACGGAAGTAGCGCAACAGCACCAACCACTGGTCTTGATAAAATAGGGTATACTTTTGCTGGTTGGGACATTGATTTCTCCTCTGTCAGTGAAGATTTAGTTGTTACTGCAACCTATACAATTAATCAATATGATGTTGTTTTTGATGCCAACGGTGGTGAATTTGCTGACGCAAGTACTACACTTACTGTAACAAAGGATTATAATGCAAATGTGACCGTTCCAGAGGTTCCAACGAAAGAAGGATTTATCTTTATCGGATGGTTCAAACAATTAACCGATGTTTCTGACTTCTACTTTGGTACTGGAATTGCAATGCCTGAAGGTGGCTTTACAGTCTATGCAAAATGGGTCGAACTCATTGGTACGACTTACACTGTAAGTGGAACATATTACTTTGAACAAGAAGATATTAGTGTAGATCAACTTTCGACACTGGGTACTTACACACAAACAAGCAGCGAAGCGTACACTCCATTTATTAATGTCTATTACAATACAGAAATGACCCCTGTAAGATCAATTGAAGGATATAGCTTCTATAAACTTGTATATCAAGGTAATGAATACTTTGATCCATCGATGTTATTAACGATCACCGAAGATGAAACAGTAGATGTTTATTATCGCAAGGTCGTTGTCACAGTCAGTTTTACTGACCGTGTGGATGGAGAGAACCAAACAACAGCTTACTATACTTATTACAATTCAAGTATTCTCAACCCACCTACACCAACACCTGTTGCTGGCATGACGGTTGCTTGGGAAAGACAAAACTTTACCAATATTAAATCCAATTTAAGTATTGCGGCTATCCAATATGATAATTCTTTACAAACAGTCATCTTTACAAGTAATGGTTCAATTATCTATATCGCGACAAATCAACCTGATTTGTTTGGTACGATTGACGCTCATGCGATGATTCTTGCCTTAGACTCTCCTATTTGGACGCTCACGCAATCAGGATATCGTTTTGAAGGTTGGTTCATTGCCGGAACAAATACGCTTGTAAGCCAAAATATCCTGTATTTTGATGATTCGTATTTTACAACCAACTCCACGACAATCGAAGCTAGATGGACGAAACTTGATCAATTATCAAGCCCAACAGATGCTCAGATTAATGTCAATACAACTGATTCAACGATTACGATTACTTTCAACGTCAATCCTACACTAGTAGGGGAAACGTTAACGTATCCAACGGATTATATTTTCATCCTTAATGGACAAACTATTATGTCGATACCTGCTACACCATTCATCGATGTACTAGTACAAAATAGTCATGCTTTCACATTAACACTTACTCCTTCTTCTCCATATTATGTCTACTTTAGTGATTTATTAAATCCAGGAATGCATACTTTACAAATCATCTCTGTTGGAGATAATACCTATACACTTTCAAGTCATCCTTCTAACGTGATTGATTACACTGTAAAATCATTATATGATGGTATTCCAGAAAGTGCGGATGTAAAAGATTATTACATTATTGAAGATTTTGGTAGTGGAACACTTCGTTATATTTTCTATACGAACTTAACTTACCAATTCACTGGATTATCCTTTACTATTGAAACGGGTAGTAACCATATTTTCGCTGATGGTAACATCCTAAGAACATCCAGTATTCCTGGTGACTTTACCTTTACCATTACCGATACAACAGGTTCAAGAACCTATCAAGGACTTGTCGTCGAAGATATTCGTCAGTTTAATATTGGTCCAAGTTACCAAAACTATATGACAGAAACTGACACTTCCCTTGAAAATGATTCTTTCTTACAAAATAATGTATCTACTCCTTACTACGCTGGCGCAAGCAATGCATTCTACCTAGATATGTTAATTCGTAATAATAATGGTTTGCGTATTCCTTTAGCTGATGTTCTTCTTGACTATACTTTCTACTTAAACGGAAGTGAAGTTGCTTTGACAGAAGCTGAACTAGCAAGTTATGTCATCATCGATAAAAACGTGATGAACTTTACGAATTTAGCTGTTGGCAATGATTTCAAGATTGTTGTAGAACCAAGATATGAAGCTTTACAAATGGATATGGATCCACTCATTTATATGGTCACAGTCAACGATGGATACAATGCCTTCACAAATGCAGAGTTAAAAGCGTTATTCGCAGACTTTAATGTTCATACAATCAATATTCAACGTGATATTACCGCTTCATTAAATAGTAATCAACTTTATTCAGATGGTTCTCCAATTAACTTCCTCGCGACTCCAACGAATGACTATGAAAACTGTGGTAATGTCTACGCTCGTATCAAGAATGGTACCGATAATGATTCGATTGTCATCGAAGGTAACTTTATGACGATTGATGGAACGGACTTACCATACATTAATCCTAATTTAACTTCAACGATTCCTTATTCTACTGCTTTCCAAATCGTCAGCACACAAATTGGATTATTCTATTACAATGTACTAAATACTACTCCAGTCAATAATAATGAGTTTACGATGAGTAATTTAAGACTACTCGGAAATACAACAACACCTTCAATTAACTACGCAGGTAGTGAAGAAGAAATTGCCAACCAAGAAAGATTAATGTCTCAAAACTCTGGTGGTATCTTAGGTGTTGTCGTTCGAAATGGTAAAGCTGACTTAACGAATATGGTCATTGCCTATACCGTCATCGGTGTAACGACGAATGCCTATGGTGAAAATAGTAGCGCACTGCCATTAACTGTCGACTTAAGTTATGTATCGATTTACGATTCATGGGCAAATAGTGTCTACTTGTGGGGTGGTGCAGGTCTAGAAATTGATCACTCTAGTATCGGTTCATCCGGAGGAGCAGCAATTCACTTTGAAGATATTCATCCTGGAACAACAGGTTATGATGATCCACTTCTTGTCATTGGCGAAGGCAATGAATTCAATAACTGGATTTCCGGTCAAGAAGCTTGGTTTAAAGCTTACGCAATGACTTCTGTAGCCCTCGCATTAAAGAGTAATATTAACAGTGGAATTGATCCACTTGGAAAAACAATTATTCAAATGATGGAAAATCCAGTCACCGGATATGATACTGAAATGATCAACCTTGTCTTCTTATCCTTACCAATGACTGGCGCTGTCACTTACTCGAATCCAAATGATACATCCAGTGTTATCTCTGCTTCAGAAGTATCATTCAATATTGCGGATGCGACAGGTTCAGTGACCTTAAATAGAGATTGGAATTTCACAACTAAACTTTGGCCGCTTAGCGCTGAAGTAGCTATTCCTGATCCTCGAATTTCTGGTGGTCAATATGGATTCGCACTTGGTAAATTATCTGACACCTACGCTTTCTTACAAATGATTACGGATATTAAAACATTCTACTATCAAACCTATGGTGGGGCGATGTCGGATGCTGATGCTGGAAACTTAGCATCGATTGCTGGATTCTATAATTTAACAGCCCCTGAGGCTCTTCAAGTGGGTGGTTATGTCGGAGCTGGTTACAGCATTCCTCAAGCAGTCAGTGCAATTAAAGGTAGCCTTGATTATCCTCAACCACAGTTTATTGAAGTAATCGCTCCTATCGCCTTAACTGGCGCTGCAGGAAATGCTACTGTCTTAATTGAAATGTTTAATAAAGAATAAATATAAAAAGTGATGCTTTTAAAAGTATCACTTTTTTTCTTGGAGTAAAAAAATAACGCAATCGACTGATTGCGTTTTTTGATTTAAAATGTTAAATAATTGCCTTCCATCTCTAGTTTCGATGCAGCTTCTTCATCAACCATCACAGTAATATCCGGATGAAGTTGTAATATCGCTGCTGGAACTTTTCCTCCAACTTCACCATAAGCCATTTGATAAAGGGCATCTGCTTTTGATTTTCCAGAAGCAATCATCAAAATCTTTTTAGAGTACATGATGTTTTTGATTCCCATCGTAATTGCGTATTGAGGAACTTCTTCTAGGCTATTAAAAAATCGAGCATTATCAATTCTTGTTTGTTCATCGAGTTTGACAATAAACGTTTGATTCCCTAAGAAACTACCAGGTTCATTAAATCCGATGTGACCATTTTGACCAATCCCTAGAATTTGTAAGTCTCGTTGATTACCAAACATTTTATCATTGTATTCTTTGGCAAGTTTTTCCATATTATTTAAATCATTACTTGGGATATTAATATTCTTTGGATTAATATCAATATGATCAAATAAATATTTATGCATAAAAGAATAGTAACTTTGAGGATGATCTTTATCGAGGCCAACATATTCATCTAAATTGAATGTCTTAACATCTTTAAAAGAGATAAACCCATCTTCATAAGCTCTAATTAAGTTTTTATATAATCCTATCGGCGAAGTACCAGTCGCCAGTCCTAAAATAAGGTCTGGTTTTTTGGCCATTTCCTTAATGACGAAAGCTGCCGCAGCTTTCGAAATCGCATCATAATCTTTGTATTTGAAAATTTGCATTCCTTTTCCCTCTATTCTTTTATACGCTTTTCAAACTCTCTCTTATGTTACCATGATTTTCATCTAATATCTCTTTGATTTTATCAGAATCTGCAACTTTCGAAAGGATCGCGAAAATTGCATATTTCACAGAGTTATATTTTTCTAGATATAGTTCTGCAGTCGAACCATCTACCCCAGTCACTTCCATGACAATTTTTCTTGCCCGAGAAACAAGCTTATTATTGGTCATTTGAACATCAACCATAAGATTTTCATAAACCTTGCCAAGTTTAATCATTGAAGCGGTAGAAATCATGTTTAAAATCATTTTTTGTGCTGTGCCTGATTTCATTCTTGTCGAACCAGTAAGCGGTTCTGCGCCAGTAATCGCTTCAATAGGATAGTCTGCGACTTGTGCTATTTTTGAATTATGGCTTGTCGTAATACACCCTGTAATCGCATGAACCGATTTAGCATATTCAATCGCACCAATGGCGAAAGGTGTAACACCACTTGCGGCAATACCAATCACAACATCCTTACTTGTTAAGTGATACTCTTTTAAAGCTACAGCAGCTTCTTCTTTCGAATCTTCTGCGCCTTCAATCGAAAAGCGAAGCGCATGATCTCCACCAGCAATAATGCCAATGACTAATCCAGAATCAACACCGAAGGTTGGTGGTACTTCACTCGCGTCAAGTACACCTAGTCTTCCACTTGTCCCAGCACCAACATAAAAGAGTCTTCCACCATTTCTAAAAGCATCGGTGACTACATCAACGACCTTTGCAATCTGATTAATTGACTTTTCAACAGCAAAAGGAACTTGTTTATCTTCGTTGTTGATGAGACGAAGAATCTCACAAGTTGAAACAATGTCAATATTTTTCGTATTATGATTTCTTTTCTCTGTCGAAATTTTACTTAGATCTACCATAATGTATTCTCCTTTTTCTGTAACATAGCGATATAACAAGCGCCAAAGACTGGCTCAAGATTCACTTCATCAAACGCTAATGGGTATCCAAGCTTAGAAATTTCTTGGATAAGTGTTTCTTTGACAAGAGGAGCGTTTAGTAAGAAACTTCCTCTAAGTCCGACAAGTACTACTTGATCTTTTCCTAAACGCCTAAGTGCGTTCTGCGCTTGCAGAGCAAGCAGTAATCCTTCTTGTTTTAATAGTTTTTGAATATATTTATCTTTGAGGGCTAACGTACTTAAGTATTTAGAGAGTCCTGCGATTTCATCTTTATGATGATGATAGACGAAATCTTTGATCTCTGTATATTCTTTTAACCCGAGATGTTTTAAGACCTTTTTAGAAGAACTTCGGATTGTTTTTTCTCCTTCATATTGGCTAATCATATTTTTTAAGAAAGTAATCGCAAGATGATAGCCTGAGCCTTCATCCCCCAGTAGTGCTCCATATCCACCGATCATATTCATCGTTCCATCTTTTTCTGTGAATAATACGCTACCTGTCCCAGCAAGGATCATTAATGTCGGCAAATCCTGATTTTTTTTAACAGAATATAGACCTAAATAAGCATCGTTTTCGATAAATACTTTCGCTCCATAACTTTTTTCTAAATTTTCTTGGAGTTCGTGTTTCCGAAGAAAGGACATCACACCAGATAAGCCAAGGATGATTGCTTCAATTTCTTCTTTATCGTGACGCTGTAGAAGTAAATCGATTGCCTCAACCACATGTTCGATTGATAATGCAGGATTGACGTTAAAGTTACAAAAACCGCTGAAAGCTTCATCAACTTTATTTTTATTTTGGTCAAATAGGGCGGCTTGTGTTTTCGTCCCACCACCATCGACGCCAATGATGTATTTTTTCATAGCACCATTCCTTTATCTTTTGGGAGAATTGTTCCTTCCAAATATTCTTTAAAAACTTCAAGTGAGTTTGGTGTGTACTCATAAAACTCTACCACATTTTTTAGTTTAGGTAAAAAATGAAGGTCATATGGATTTCTCATTGTAAAGACAAATAAATTACCTTGTTCATTCAGCTTTTCCATTAAATGATATTGGCTTGGATATTGATTCGGATTATAGGATGCGAAGATAATTTGTTCATATTCTTTTGAAACTCTTAGTACTTTTTTCATTTCTTCTTTTGAGAGTGCAACACTCACAACCATCGATTCAAATGGATGGCCAATGCCTTTTACCACATCATCAATCGTTTGAAATCCACCTGCTTCATCCGCAATTGTCGTCGCTGCAGGACTAGATGAAATCACGAGCGTTGAGCGAGAAGGATGAATACATTCACCTTTCACGAGAGTGAAAGCACTCTTCACAACACTTAAGTTAAATGATTTCACTTCTTTGTTATAGAATGCTTTTTCCTTTTTTTCAAAAGGTGTTGTTAAATCAACTTGTAGATCTTGTTTATACTTTAGAATTCTTTTTACATGCTGATCAACCATCGCTTCATCAATTGTCCCTGCAAGAATACTCTCTTTTAAATACGTAATTGCTTTGATTTGAAGTTCTTGGTGGTGGCTCACCATCCCAAGATCGGCCCCAGCAAGAAGTGCCATACTAAACCCTTTTTCTGTTGTGTAATGTTTCTGAATAGCTTTCATTTCAAGACAATCAGTCATCACGAGTCCATCGTATTTCATATCTTCTCTTAATAGTCCAGTTATGCAGTTCTTTGATAAGGATGTTGGTAGACCATTTTCAGTTAACTCAGGAAAATTAATATGAGCAATCATCAGAGAATGGATCCCTTCTTGAATCGCTTTTTGAAAAGGAATTAACTCGAAATTCTTTAATTCTTTCACTGTTTTATGGATAACTGGTAGTGAAAGATGAGAATCTGTATGGGTATCCCCATGTCCTGGAAAGTGTTTGCCACAAGCATAGATACTTTCTTCGAGTCCTCTGACGTAAGGAATACCAAAATCAACGACTTTTTTTGGAGTATCGCCAAAACTTCTGACGCCGATGACTGGATTAAGAGGATTATTATTGATATCGAGCGTTGGTGCTAAGTTCAAATTAATCCCTAAGTTCTTTAAAAACTCTCCCATATACTTACCACTAAAATAAGCGTTATCGATTTTCTCTGAGGATGTAATCGTCATCGCGCCAGGGAAAAACGGTCCGTCTCCCTTGATTCTCGTGACCATGCCACCTTCTTGATCAATCGTAATGAATAAGGGAATGCCAATATGGTATAAAGCCAGTTTTTGTAAGTTTTGGTTGAGTTCATAGAGTTGATGTAAATCACGAACATTTCGTTGAAACAAGATCACATTCCCAACTTTATATTTTTGAATCATCTCGATGGCATGATCATTTACCTCTAATGCATCAAAACCAAAGATGAGACATTGTCCAATTTTTTCATCTAAACTTAAATCTTCAAATCGTTTATTCATATAGATGATATCTCCTTTTTAAATCACTGAAGACCTCTGTGTCCATATGCATATTCATCAGTAATTCTCTTACTGGAATTTGATTTTCTCTTAAAAGATTATTACCCGTTAATAGATCGATAAAGGGATGCCCACCTTCTCTAAAAGGCGGAATATAATCAAATTCCTTATGTGTTTTTCTAATGTAATCAAATAATAAATATCCTGTTTTTACAGGTTGGAACGAAGCTTCATTCGTTACAACAACCTCGAGTCCATGGCAAAGTGTATTTTGATGTTTTGAGAATGTTGGAGTAAAGTAGGTTTCTCTGAATAAGACGCCTGTGAGTTTCAATCCATTCATATAGCATACAACGTCCCGGTTGTTTAAATAAGGACTGCCAATAAAGTGGAATGGCTTGGTTGTTCCTCTCCCTTCAGAAAGGTTCGTACCTTCAAACAAACAAGTAGCGAGGAAAACCAGCGCAGTTTCAGGCGTTGGAATATTTGGACTCGGAAGAACCCAAGGAAGCCCCGTTTCTCTAAAACTCATTTTCCGCTCATAGTTCTCCATCGGAAGGATATGAATATCCGCATGGATCTCAAATTCATTGTTAAAGAGTAATGCCAGTTCTCCAATCGTTAATCCATATCGTTGTGGAATAGAATAATATCCTACAAAAGAACGATAATCAAGTTGTAATAAATTTCCTTCCACAAGATCCGCTCCCACAGGATTAGGATGGTCAATGATAATCATTTGTTTCCCGTATTCTTTACAGGATTCCATGAGATAAGACATCGAATATAAATAAGTATAAAAACGAGCCCCCACATCAGCGATATCAAAAACAAGCACATCAAATAAATCCATCATTTCTTTACTTGGATGGCGAGTCGCCCCATATAAAGAATAAACATGGAGATTGGTTGCTTCATCCAAATAACTTTCAGCATGAACACCGGCTTGTAAGTCACCTCTCACACCATGTTCAGGTGCAAATAATGCGACGAGATTCACTTTTTCTTTTAGGATATCAATAGTCGAAATTAAGGCTGAATTAACACCAGTAGGATTGGTCATCAGGCCAACTCTCTTTCCTTCAAACAAAGGAAGATAATCTTCAAAATGATCCATAGCTAAGAGGACTTTCATAGGTTCACGCTTTCTGCAAAATGAGTAATTTTTCTCGTTAATAGGACAATGATTGACCAAGGACCAGTTAGTCCAACAAGAAGGAATACCATCGATGTCAATCCATTCGGGTAAAACATCAATAGGACGGGTAAAAGGGTGACAAAGAATAATACGAATGTGGTAATAAAGTATTTACCAGCTAAATAAAAAGCAAATTTAATCGTTTTAAGAAAGGTTGTTTTTTCCTTCATATCGACAATTAACGTATAGTAAATCGTCACTGCGAACCAAATCGCAATCAGAGACATCGATACATAGTACCCAATACTCATAAATAAAGGTGAAGAAACAGAAATACTTTCTCGGTAATAAAGAGTGTTTAAATATCCGAGTAAAAAGATAAAGAGTGTTAAGAGCGTAAATCCTAACTTCCGTAAGAAATTACGTTTGAATGAGACCCAGAAACCTTTAAAAAGTTCTGGGCTCTCATTATGTAAATACTTCTTTAACATTGAAAAACCAGCACTGATACTAGCAAAACTTGTGACAATAGGAATACAGAAAAGTATCATCAAAAGATTGAGGACAACAAGTCTGATTATCCAATCAGCAATCATATTCAGTTTGGAAAAGAATGGTTTTTCAAACATAAGAAACTCCTATCCAACAATACCGGTACGTTCAATCGATTCAACGAATTGTTTTTGAACAAATAAATACATAATTAATAGTGGCAACATCATCAGTAGCGCAGCTACATTACTAATGAGCGCTAAGAATAATGGGTTTTCCCAAACACTTTGACCAATTAGATCAAGTCCACCCGTATAGAATAAAGCTTGATACATTCCTTCTGCCGCATTAATCAACTGCATTGTAAGCAAAGGGAACGCTTCTGTTGAAACATCAAAGATGGCGACATAATAAGCATCATTCCATTGCCACACGAATGCGAATAAAGCGACCGTGACAAGAGCACCTCTTGCATTCGGTAACATGATATTCCAAAAAGTTCGAAAGACGCTCGCACCATCAATCTGTGCGGATTCGTCCAACTCTTTGGGAAGACCTCGAAAGAACTGTCTGAAGATATAAATGAAGATTCCACTCCGAATTCCCATTCCGAGGAAACTCATAATATAGATACTGATTTCTTTACCTATCAGTCCAACTTCTCTAAAATAAAGGAACTGGGCAAGCGATAAAGCTTGCGGTGGTGTAATAATTGTAATGATGACTAAAACGAATAAGATATTACTTCCTCTAAATTTCAATCTCGAAAAAGCATAACCTGCAAGAGCAGTTGAGAAGATTTGTAATATCATTGAAATAAAACTAATCTTAAAGGTATCAAGGAGTGCTTTCCAATAATCTAAAACGACCATAGCGATTTTGATATTTTCTAAACTCCAAACCTCAGGAATCCAAACAACCGCTGGATTATTTACATCTCCAGGAGCACGGAGTGCCATAGAGATTTGTTGGATCGTTGGAAAAAGGATTACGAAACATAATCCAAAGAGGAATATTCCTCTGAGAAGATTCATTGTGAATGTCGAAATCTTCCGTTTCCACACAAACGCTGTTCTAGGATTTTTAAAATATTTATCGATACGATGGTAGAGATTCAACAGTTTATTCTTCATAATGAGAACCTCCGATATGGAATGCTTTCGCAAGAAGCGCGAGCACTAATAAGATAAATACAATCGTCGTCACATAAATCCATGCCATCGCAGCACTTTGACCCCACTGTGTCGACTTTCCAAGTTCAGACGAAATAATCGTGCTGACCGAACTCGTGAGGAAGGTATCGACAAGTGCATAAACTGTCACTGTTATCATATGCGGACTTACGTTCGGCAATGTAATTAACCAAAACATTTCATAAGACGTCGCTCCTTCAATTTTTGCGGCCTCATACAAATGCTTAGGCACGGATTGGATGGAAGCGAGGAATAACAAAATCGGAACGCCTGCGAGAGACAAAATGTCATAAATACGATCGATGAGTCCGACGATAAAAGTAATGAGCCATGGCATAATTCCTGTTTGTAATAAATAAAACTCTAAATCAAACACGGGTCCGATTCCTTGTTGCTCAAGGATTTGCGCAATTGCATCCCCTCCGCCTAGAGCTGAAGCGACGGCGGCGCTATTGAGGATGACTGGAATAAAGAAGATAGCACGAACAATTGCTCTTCCTCTAAACTTCATATTGAGTAAGACAGCAATAAATAGACTAAAGATTAATAGTACAGGAATATTGATTAAAGCGTCCACCGTAGTATTAATCAGTTCAATTCGAAAACTTGATGTCGTTGTCACATGTTCATTGATTGCATAAATATAATTTTGAATTCCGACAAAGGTAGAAACAATTCCATTTGGGGTTGGTTCTAATGTAAAGAAACTATAGTAGAAACTTCTTACAAACGGAATAAAGAAGAAAATGAGAAATCCTAAAAACCAAGGTGTTAAAAAGATAATTGCCCATAAAAGCTTTTGTTTTTTATATCCCTCAACGCCTTTTCCACCAAGTGTCTTTTTTGATTTTAACGTATCAGCATTAGCCATTTTACTCACCTCCTAGAACGAGGTAATTCATTGCCTCTACTGTTAAATTTGGCGCAAGTGTCACATCAGATAAATTGTAGTTGATGATTATTTGAACGCCGTTAGAATACGAGACTTTCACGACATTATTAGCTAAGTATTCATGGTTGACTAAATAACCTTCATGGATTCTTATTTGGTTCAGTACCGATAATTGACTTTCAATACGGTCCAACCAATTTGAATACTGGGTAGAAAAATAGTAATTAAACTGCGTGTAGCTTAACTTATGTGAATTGTCATAAGTTAAGGTGTATTTCAGATTAGACCCTGTCTCAATCGCTTTTAAGAAATAATACTCATCGGTACGATCATAATTTAAGTTCAGGCTGATTGTCGTATAATCAACTTTTCCTGAAAGGACTAATTGAAGCAAAGGAATCTGATTATCTAAAATCGCGTAAGCTGTTGTCTCCATTGGTAAATCCGTTATTAGATCAGCATAAGGCATCGCAAATCCCAGAGGACTCGATAACAAAAGAGACATATCGATTTGATCTAAAATACTTTTTTCAATCGATAAACTATCTTGTTTATAAAGAATCGTATCGCTATAATTTCCTCCAAGAGCACTTCCTAAAAAATCAAACGCTACTGCATCTCCAGGATAATCTGCTTCAAAAGCATTATAGATTTCTTGTAAGAAAAGTGGACTAATAATGTAATCATCGTTATATCCATTATCATAAGGTGTTTCACTCAGTGGTAATTTGGATGGAAGATGATACGTATAAAGAAGTGATAAACTACCATCGACACGTTTCGATGAATAACGATAGTTATCAAATAGTTTGTTATAGTCATTGGTGACCATCAAACGAACATTTGGATAAATTGTAATTTGATGACTCGTAGCGTAATCGAGTAAACTTTGATAGTCTTTCCCTGAGCCTAATACACGTTCCGTTTTATATTCATTTGCTAGATTGGAAGAAAGTCCACCGGATAACATACCACTATAAATTACATTAATATTAGTTATGTTATTACTTGCAAATTGTTCAAGAATAATTTTTGCTTCATCATAGGTTGTAAGTGACTCACTCTTATAGTAAGGCACGCCTAAGAAGAATTCACGACTTTCATAGGCACCTAATAATTCAATCGTAAGGTTTGCTGAAGTAGTTGTATCACTCGAAGTAAAACCTACGTTTGAATCTAAATACGCTTGATAAACATGAGCTACACCCACATAACTAGCGTCTGCTTGATCCAAGAAAACATATTTCACGGTGAAGTCTGTATTCACACGATCTTCAGTCCATAAATCAAGTGCATACGTATTGTATCCAGAACCCAACGTAATCGCTTCATGTTCACGGAAATAAAATGTAGGATAAATTTTGTTATAGGAATCGACTCTTCCTGAAACATCCGCATTGATTTGCGCTTGGGTATCTCCAGCAGTAATAATCGCTGCGAATCCTCCATTATCCTTGACCATTCCATAAAGAGGAATACTTATTTTTTGACTTGATTCTGGCATTTTATGTGCGAGTAAAGCTAAATCTTCACCATAGAGTCTTTTTGAATAAGGTTGTTGATAATATTTTCCATTATTAAATGAAATCGTTGCGCCACTACCATCAGGGACAATTAAATATCCCGAGGTCGCTACACCACCAATTTCACTGATGGCTGTACCAAAATGAGGAAATAATGAGATACTCGCAAGTTTCGCATTTCCACTTTCAACGATGGAGTCTTGAATGACGGACATATCAATTCCTTGATCATTCAATACAACTTGAATCGCTACTTTAAATGAGATGGGATCACTCGTCTCTGTATAGCCATAAAGTGCGTTTTCCGCAATAGCTTGTTCTCTTGTGTATTCTAGGCTACCTTCACCATAAAAAATATCATAGAGTTTTGAACGAACGAGCACAGACATACTTTCATAATTTGAAATGACATACATATCTAGATCGGCATCATATCCTGTATAGGCTATTTGTTGTAATAATGCTCCTTGTGGATGAAGTTCAATAATCTCCGGAGAAAGGTATTTTGGGAAATATAGATAATCGATATCCACTGTTTTTAAATCGTAATAAATTTGGAATCCATGATCTATGTATTTCACAGAATAAGTTCTGAGTCCCGCATCATATAAAACTGATTTTGGATGGTAGATACTTAGCGCATAGTTATTCACCATCGCTAAACTACCAGTATCATTAAAGTAACTAAGTTCTATCGTTGCTTTTTGTTTTTCGATTGCACTGGTTGTCATATTTTTTGACATATCAAGTTGCCAAGGATCCATTTCCGTTGGATTTGAGTTCCAAATAACGCCAGTGATTTTATTCTTTACTGCGAAATAACTTGTGGTTTCATCTAAGTAAAGCTCATAAATATCATTGCTCGCAACGAGATAATTTGTGTTCGATAATTCCATTGAATCTGTAAAACCGTTCAAATCAAAAGGAATCGTTTCACTCGCACTGACCGTGGCTGGGGACATATTGAATAAAAGATTCAATGAAACGAGTACAACAAGGAGGATAGTGATGCCTAGGATTATTTTCTTTTTCATCGCTAATACCTCAAATTAAACTCTTCAATTACCGAAGTAACGAAAGCAATGGCTTGTTGGATTAAGTCAAAGAATAATAAACCAACAAACATCATCACAGCCATACTTACGACGGTTGCTAAAAGAGCTAGGATTGTTTTTAAAAAACCATATTCATGAATATTGAGAATCCCCATAAAAAGCATCCAGCCAGTCGCTATATAGGCAACATACATAAATAGAGTATAAAAAGCCATTTCTTCCAGCGTTAAGAAATTAGTGAGAATAACTGCTGGAAATCCAATAATGATTAATGGAAATAGGGCATACCCTGTAGTCATTAATATTTCTTTATAGGTTCCTTTTCCATCCATCAATGTTGTTACACTCCAGTTACCAATGGTGAATAGACCAATCAGAAGTGCCACACTGAAAATCTCTTGTAAACTATTTAAATCAATGGGATTATTTGTGTTAATTAAAAACCCAAGATGTTGAAAACTAAATATTTGAAAATAAGCGTAGAGAATAATGAAAACAATCGCAACACTTAATTTTCCTTGTTTATAGCGTTTAAAATCTTCAAATCCATCAAATGGATGGAATAATAGTCTCGCAGGAAACTGAATATAATCATGAAGGAACTTTTTGAACTTAATCTTCATAATAGAATGTTCCTCCCTTTTTACGTAGATTCACTACTTTTCTTACTGTAATCACACCAGCAAGCACTACAATACCACCAATAATATACCCAAAATTCGCTTTTAAGATATCATTTCGATATTGTTGGTAGGCTTTTGAATAATAGAACTGGTCATGAGAAAGTTCAAAGTAATAGAGTGCCTCTTCATACTTTTCTTGTCTTAATAAAAGCTTTCCAATACCATCATAAGCAATTTCATAATTTGCATTCATTTCAATGACGCTTTCCCATAGGGTAGCGGCTGCTTCATACTCGCCAAGATTTTGATAGTGAATTGCTTGATTTACCGTATTACCAAACTCGGTCATCGAATAAACAACGATCGTTTTTGTACCCCGATCAAGGACCAATAATTGGTCTTTAAAATAAGCTAATGCCACACCTTCACTAAATTTATCTGTTTGGTTGCCTGCATCGCCATCAACGTAGAGTAAATAACCCTCACTATCATAAGTGAAGATTCGACTTCTCTTTTGATCGAGAACAGAATAAATTCCATCACTCGTATAATCAATATCGACAAGACTACTTGGTCCATCCACAACATAATTATTCATTCCAATGATGTATTCAACATCACCCATCGGTGGTTGATATCCATTTCGTTTGATGACATCGACACCTTTAGGATTAATTAATTGGATTGGATTCTTATCATTGTTTTCGGAAACTTTACTCGTTGCGTAAATGAAATTACGGTCATTAATTTGAACGTTCGTATATTCTGTTGGTAAGTATAGTTGAAGTTGTGCGATTTGTTCTTCTGTCATTAATTTACGTTGTAATATTTCAAGTGGCGTCAATTCAATTGGATTGACCCCTGTATAGCGATTAAAACTACCATCACTATTAATTTCCATGATTCCTTCATAGATATTCTTCGCGACAACATACATTCTGTCAGATGGATCTACGGTAATCTTCTTTGGTTCAAACATAATTTCATCAAAAGTTGCGTCATCCATTTCACTATAAATGCCAACAACTTCTAAATTGTGGTTGAGTTTAACGATACGATTATTACCAGTATCACATAAGAAGATGCCTGAATCAGTGACATCGACACCCATCGGTGAATCGAGTGTAAGAGGGGTTCCAAGGAGAGTACTTGCGTCACTTCTTGTATTTAAATACTCACTATTATATTCAAATGAAGTAAAACTACCGATTAAACTAAAATCCGTATCTATCATCACTAGTGCATCGGTTTTACTATCCACGACATAGATTTGATCTTCATAGACCACTAAATCTTCAGGCGAACTGAATGTAGTCCCTAATGTTTCCGCATTAATGGAAGCACTAAAAGACATACCAGGTGCACTGTGAAGTACAGTGCCCCAGTATGAATAGTTATAGCTTCCAGCCCCCATAAGAAGTGGGATGAAACAAATCATCATAAGGAAAATCAAAATCTTTTTCATAAATTACTCCTATTTCATTCCAGAATGAGAGAATGTCTCGACTACTTTTGATTGAGACAAGATGAAGAATGTCACTGGGACAATCATCATAATAAATGAAACTGCCGCAATCGTACCGGCACGTTCAATCGTACCTTGTGCAATTTGTCTTAAGGCATAACTCAATGGTTTTAATTCTTCACTAAAGATAAAGCTTCCACCATCGGTAGTCCATAATCTTTGGAAAAGCAAGATGATAAGTGTTAACCATGCCGGCTTAACCAAAGGCATCACAATGGTAAAGAAAATTCGATATTCGCTTGCGCCGTCAATCTTCGCAGATTCAATTAATTCATCTGGAATTTGGGACATAAATTGTTTCATTAAATAGAGTCCTAAACTTGAGGCGATCGCTGGTAAGATAATCGCACTTGGTGTATCAATTAACCCAATACCAGAAATAATGATATAGTTTGGTACTGCGGTAACTTGTGGTGCGAACATCAAAGAGTATACAACCAAGGTAAAGAAAAGTTTTCTACCTGGAAATTTGTATTTTGCAAGTGGAAAAGCCGCCATGGAGGCAATCAGTACGTGCCCACCGGTTCCAAGAACAGTGATTAAAATCGTATTAAAGAAATACCTGCTGAAAGGAACCCAACTATTTCCAATTAACTCCGATAGATCCCTAAAGTTATTCAGCGTTAAATTTCGAGGAAATAACTTCGGAGGGAATAAAAAGAGTTCATCGAGTGGTTTAAAAGCGTTAGATACTGTCATAATGAGTGGATAGGCACTAAAGAATCCAAAGAATAATAACAGTGTAAATAAGAAGATATCGCCACCTAAACTACGGTTTAAACGATGGGTCTTTTTAAGAAATTTGAATGCCATCTTAATCACCCACCCTTCTTAATATTCTTCTTACAAGAAGGTTCGCAGACATCATAATCAAGAAGAGGATAGTCGCTATCGCACTCGCATAACCTAAATCATAGCGAACAGTACCATAATCGACTAAGTGAGTTACAATCGTATGTCCAGCATATTCCACCGAAGGGAATCCGACGAGTTGCATCGAAACCTCCGCAATCGCGAGCGATGTCGTAATCTGCATCACTGCACCAAACATTAATTGAGGTTTCATCGAAGGCAGTGTGATAAACCATAATTCTTGCCAACGATTTTTAATTCCATCAATCGCTCCTGCTTCATACAGTGTTTTATCAACACTTTGAAGTCCAGCGATAAATGCTAAGAAACTCACACCTAAACTTAACCATAATTGCACAATAATGATGACAAGCATCATATAATCAGGATCTTTTAACCATTGAATTGGTGTATTGATAAATCCCCAATTGATTAAAAAAGCATTGGCATAGCCATGAATATCTCCTGAGAAAATTAATAGCCACATTAAGAAGGCATTACCACTAATACTTGGAGCGTAAAAAACAAGTGTTAGGAAAGCTCTAAGCTTTGGACCAAGTTCATTGATTAGCCAGGCAAACACAAAGGCCATCAAATAAGAAACAGGTCCAGTAACGACTGCGAGAATTAACGTGTTTTTTAATGCGATGATAAAGACATCATCTTCTAAAAACAATTTAATGTAATTATGAAGTCCCACAAATCGTGGTGCTTCTAAGAGATTAAAATAGGAGAAACTAATTCCAAGAGACATAAAAACTGGAACCACAGTGAAAGTAATGAATAAAATCGCATAAGGCGCCATCATGACATAAGCATGTTTATGTTTCTTCATGTTTTTCCATAAAAGCTGTTTTTTTGTTAGAGGGGTATAAGCCTTTGCTTGACTATCCATTTGACCCTCCTGTATCTAGTCCAAATTCTTTTCGTTTGGACGCAATCTCTGCGTTAATGATTTGGACATAATCATATAAAGTTTCTCGAGGATTCGTGAGTTCGTTATAGACCTTTCTAAACGCATTATCTAAATGCCTTCCAGTCATATATCCACCAGGAACTTCTGGAATTCCACGGACCCAGTCCCATTGTTCTTCTAATTTTGTGTATTCAGTGACCGTCCAAGGAAGTTCTGCCATTGCGGCGACATTCGCTGTTGGATATCTCGCGGCTGCGCCTAGGATTCCTTCCATCTCGCGACCAAATTGTACTTGCACTGGTGTTGAAGTCCACCATTTTAAGAATTCCCAAGCTGCTTCTTTATCTGAAGCGTCATTCATAATCATCACGCTTGTGCCAGTGGATACTGTATCACGGCGGATATACGTTTCACCAAGTTCATTCGTATCAAGCGTTCCTGGAACTAAAACAAAGTCCCATTTCCCGCGAATTTCAGGTGCGAAAACACTTAGTGTATTATAAACATTGTAATAAGTAATCCCAATTGGCATTTGTCCGCTTCGAAAACGGTTCACAAAATCTGCTTGAACTGGGAAACTGTAATCAGTATAAAACTGTGTCCACATTTCAAATACTTCTGGACCACGACCTAAATCAAATCCACTTCTAGTATTTCCATCGGTATAAAACTCACCATCATTTTGATAGAACAAGGTTGAGAAGATTGGATTTGGTGGTAAGTTCATCACCGATCCTTGTGTGATTGGCACTGGTAAATAAAACTCAAGATTATGTTTTTGAAGATCTGGAATTAAACGAATGACATCATCCCAAGTGCTTGGAACTTCCAGTCCTAATTCTTCAAAAATATCGGTTCTGTAGAACATCATCAAAAAGATTTGTTGTTCAGGAAGTGCATAATATCCTCCTTCATATTCGAAAGGAACCATCGCACTTTCTTTAAACCTGGATGCAGCTATGTCATAGAAATCATCAAAATTCGTTAAATCGTATACTGCACTACGCATCGCGTAATTCACTGGAATACTATTTCCGAGTCCCATCGCTACATCTGGACCTACATTTGATAATGTTGCTGGTAAAAGTGTACTTGAATTAACCAGTTTTAAATCAATTTTTATTTTTGAGTTTGGTGTAAAGGATTGGTCAATCATCTTGCGGAGTACATTTGCTTGATCCCTACCAATCGATAACCATACTTCAACCGTCGTATTCGTTTCAAAATCATCTGTTTCGCCTAAACTAGAATAATCGGTATTAAACGTCGCAAAGAAGGATTCTATTTTATACCATAAGTTTGCGATAAAGGATGCATTCGCTAGCGGTAATTTAGTGTCGCTGCTATGCACTAAAAAGTAGTCGATTTCTAAAGGTTGTTCACTCAGTAAAATTACAAGTGTTCCTAAAGAAGAGATATTGCTATTAAACGTTGCTAGTTGTGTATGGATTTCTCTTGGCTTATCAAGAAAATCCTCTAACTGAACGATAACCGTATCAAGAATACCGGTCTTTTCACTCTTTGTCCCTGCAATATCAATAATTTCTTCTCGTAAAGCAGAAAGAATTGTATGTTGTTCTTCAATTCTTGAAATTAAATTTTCAATTCGTTCTGTGAGTTGATAATCTCGATACTGATCCGGTTCTGGACCCGTATAGACTAAAATTTCACGATATAATTTATTGAGTGCATTAATTGATGACTGAACTTCATCAATCACACTACCATATCTACCAAGAGAAACTTCCATTTTGAAAGTATGTTCTCCTGCTTCTAAGTAAAACAGATAAGGAGTATCGGCATTTCCAAGTGTTTGAATACGCCAATTATTATCATAAACAAAAGCATAATTTTCCATTTCAGAGAAAGGTATTTGATTATCGATATAAATATTTCGGTATACATTCATCCCCGTTGCGAGACGTTGTTTGACTCGCATCGAGATTTCATATAAACCATCTTCAGGAACTGAAAAATTCCATACAATATAATCTCCAGCAATTCTCCAGTTATTTCCACCAATGGTATTCATTTTGACAAGCTTTGGACTACTTGGATAAGTAACACTACTTGTACGATCGTTTAATGGATATAACGTTGGCGATGTGCTATATGCTAAATTCTCTGTTTGAATTGTCACTGACGCATCACTGACGACTGACGCGTCATCATGTAAATTTTTGTATGTTTCATAATCGATGATTGAATCAACACTTTTAATCGTGATTGACTTAATCATCATTGGTTCACGAACTCCCTCAAGAGAGATCGTATTGACGCCTTGGTGAAAATAGAAGACATAAGGGTCTTCGGTGTATCCACTGGAATCATTACAAGTATCACTTAACCAAAAAGGTAATTCAACTTGACTTGGTCGGATATCATTTCCATTAATATCTTGAGCTATCGGTTCTTGATTTCCCCAAATTCGGTAAAAAGTCACATTCGAAGCACCATCAAATGGGATTTCACCATTAATGTAAATCGCTCTTTCAATACTTGAACTTTTTCCTTCATAAGGATAATAATGAATCTCAACATTGTAATAACCTGCAACATAGTTATAAAAATCCCAAGTCACAAAACTACTTTCATTGGTGAGATAGACATCTGTTTCACCTTCATAATAATCGAAGATTTGATTGTCTCCTGTTGCACTTAAGAAATCAAGTGCCTCAATCGTTATCTCTTCTCCAGAAGGTGTTGTTCCACCATGGAGTGCTATATACTCTTCATAATCTGAAGTATCATAAACTGTGGTATCTTCTGATGTATCAGTCACACTATCTTCGTTTAATTCAAGTGTATCTTGAATGGTTGAAAACCATAAAGCATCAAATGTAACATAACTAAAAAAGAGGACTGTTATTATCAATAAGATTACAGAAAATTTCTTCATCTTTTCACCTCAACAATCAATACTCCCACCTAAAAAGGCGGGAATATTGTCTTCTAAATATTTCTTTATTCACCTAAATAATCTTCAAGCGCAGCTTCATAGATTGGTTTGATAGCATCCACAACCGTTCTTGAAGTTCCTTCTTTAATTGCAGTATTAATATTTCTTGTCCAGCCATTTTCGCTAAATTGACTAATACCAAGAGCATTTGTAATATCTAAATAAGTATTGTCATATACAGAAAGATAAGCTTCAACATAACTTTCTTTATCAAATTTAGTCATTAATGAAATTTCAAAAGCTTGATCAGTTTCAGCTTGTGTTTTCCAAAGTTGAATTGCATTCCAGACTCTGAATACTAATTCTTCTTTTTCAGGAGTCATACCACTTGCAAGCGCCATAATTGCGACACTGCTAATCGGGCTAGAATATTCACCTGTAAAATCATCAGCGACAGGATAAGGAACAAATCCAAGTTCAAATGGAATGCTTCCCCAACGGTTATCGGCATTTACGAACCATAATTCTCCTGGATGCATCGCAATCTTTCCACCCATCCAAAGAGGACTACCAGCGTCGTATTGAGGTGTTAACTCAAACAACCCTTTGCCATAAAGTGTAGTTAAAAAATCATACGTTTCAAGTGCTGGTGCTTGTGAAAAAGCAACACGACCTGTATTTTTATTGATGAGTGATCCGCCATTGAGGGGAATCATAAATTCAGCGTAATAACTTAACATACCACCAAGAGCATACATTTCATCTGCTTGACCATCGAGTGCTGTTTGAACAGCAGTAGCCCACGCTTCAAATGTAGTCCAATTCCATTGTCCTGCTAAGTATAAATCGGTTGGATTCGCAACACCAAGAGAAGCTACTAAATCAGCATTATAGAATAATCCACCTGCCATCGTCGGTTTGTAAGATTCAAATCCATAAATACCACCTTGGTAAGCACCAACATCACCATATGCATCATCAATGTTCGCACCAATCGTTGCCATATAAGGGCTCACATCTGCAATCGCATTCCCATTCACTAGTTCTTGAATCCAATCACTAGTAATCCAATAAATATCACTTAATGGTTCTCCAGTAACGGACGCTTGAATGATTGCTTGAACACGGTCAGGTCCCCAAGCAGCACTTGAAGGATAATTTTTGTATACGATTTTGACGTTGTATTGTTCCTCAACCAAACGTTGTAAATCTTGTCTAGCTAATTGATCAGTTCCGGAATAATCTGCATTAAACGGATCAATTTCATAAACAGCTCCATGCATAATGACAATTTCAGTAGGTTCAATTTTTACACATTCATCGCCTACTTTTTCGTAATATAATGGACATTCCTCGTCTCCAACAACGGTAATCGTTCTTGTAGCTCTAGTTTCATGGCCATCTAAATCTTCAATAATGTAAACTAAAGTGTAAACACCAGCTGTCGCTGTGTTTACTGAACCATTCACGACGATTTTGTCTGTTATATCGCCATCTTCAACATCAACGGCGTGAACACCATCTAATGGATCAAAAGTATCATTAAGATTAATTGTTGTGTTTTCTACACCACTTAATGTTGGTGCGTTTGTTTGCGTACCATTGATAATGCAATGACCAGCTACTAAAGTGTAGCCATCGGCACATGTCACAGTAACATTTGTACTGGAAGTCGTCGTTGTTGTATCCGTCTCACCACACCCTACTAGTGCAACGGCAAGAAAGAGACCTACGAATAAAATAAAAAGTTTTTTCATCTTTTCTCTCCTAATAAAATTATATTTATTTCTTTTTAACTCTTAAGTCTATTATACACAATAAATCTTTAGATTTATAGGCTTGAAAGGGCACTTTTTTCATACTTTCAATAATATAAAAATTTTTTCAGTGGTTTGAAAGCGAAAAAAAAACCAGTTTATTGCTAAACTGGTTTAAAACGATTAGTGACGTTTTCTAAGTAAATAGAATGCTACACCAAGAATACTAACTGAAGCAAAGCTTGTGAATCCTAAGATTGATGCGGAAGCACCACATCCTGTTGTAGGTTCTTGCGCTGCTAAAGCTGCATCGATTAATGCTTGAACTTCTGCTTCATTTAAGAAAGCTCCGCCATCGATTAATGTTTGGATTTGTTCTGTTGTAACAACACCAGCATCGATTAATGCTTGAATTTCAGTAGCAGTTAAAGTTTGATCATCAAACATTGCTTGAATTTCAGCGTCTGATAAGAAGTTTCCAGCGTCAATTAAATCTTGAACATCTGTACTAGTTAATGAATCATCAGCAACAACATCAACGTCAAATGTAACAACTGCACTGTTTCCAGTTAAGTCTTCAACAGTTACTTCTACTGTATAAGTTCCAGGAGTACCAACAAGTAAACCACCATTATCACTTACATAAACTGCTAAATCATCTTGTGAATCAAAGTTATCAAATGCAACAACATTCGCTAAAATTGCCGCGTTAGCTGATGTATAATCACCAACTGTAATTGCATAATTATCGTTGACAACTAATAAATTAGGAGCTGTAGTATCATCTACAGTTAAAGTATAAGTAGCTTCTGTAACGATATCATAATCAAATACTGCTTGTTGTGTTGGATCATAACTAACAGGAGCATCATATGCTAATGCGTCTGCTGCAGTATAAGGAGCACCAGTACTAACACCTACTAATAAAATGAATCCGCCATCTTCTAGTGTTACGTTGGTTAACCAATCAGTAAACATTCCAGAAGCGTCTGCAGGTGAATTAATGCCATTAACATCAACTAATTCCCAAGTACGACGGTTGATTGTACGGATAATATTTCCATCGCCGCCAACTTCAAGAATCATACCAGCACTACTCCAAGAGAAAGTAGTTGTTTTTAAGTTTGTAACATCTGTAAAGAGAATAACTTGCGTAGCCCAGTTTGTTGATGAAGTATTTGTTAATCCATTCCATGTAAATGTAGTTCCATCTAATACATAAGTTGGATCAATACCATCAAAATGAACATGATGAGTGAATGATAAGTTAATATCATAAACACCTGGTAATGGATAATAGAAATTGAATCCTTCAGGTAAAGTAACTTGAATAGAATCAGTTAAATCATTACCATAACCATCATTTGCAGTAATACCTTCAAGTAAGTTTACATATTCACCTTCGTTGATATATCTGTTTTCTACGCCAGCAAATGCAGGAGGCATAACGCCGATAACGATATCAACTTCTTGTGTTGTAACATCACCAGATGGAGTTGTTACTGAATAAACAGCTTTGTAACCAGCACCGAAATCAGAAGAATCGATGACAGAAACAGCAGCACTTGGTGTATAAACTTGATTTACATCATCCCATACAAAGTTAATTGTTTCTAAAACTTCACCATCTTGGCTAATTGCAACGCTATAATCTAAATGTTCAGTAGCATTGATAATATCGCCTGTAGTGTCATCAAACATATTGATCCATGTAGCAGAAACAGTATTAGGAAGATCAAATGTTCCATTGTAATCAACAACAACATTAACACCAGCTGTCACTGCGTCATCATCCATAGCAGTAATTCCAGCGAACACTGCAGGTTGATCAACATAAGACATTGTCATTGCGGCAACACCATCTGTAATCATTGCTGTAGGTAATGAAAGAATATAAGAAGTTGTTTTAGGATTTAATGTTCCACGGTCATTTGTACCAAAACTTACAACTGTCCATCCAGCAGGAACATAAACGTTATTTGGATCATCTGCAATAATTGTAGACCATTTTGTTTTGTCAAGTTCAACTGTAGTATCAACATCAGCGTTTGTCCATTTTAAGTATCCGATTGGTTCAACAACATATCCATCAGTATCAGTATCGCTTAAAGCCATACGGATATAAGTATATCTTGTTAATCCGTCTGAAGAAGGATTTCCAGAAGTAATCGTTCCAGCAGTTACTTCAGCGACATAGGCATCAATTTCAGTTTGAGTAGCTAAGCGCCAGTCTGGAGTTTCAGTCGTACCATCATTATGAATATAATATTGGCTGACATGGTCTTCAAACATAGCAAGTGTGCCAGTTTCATCAAAATATGCATATTTACGATGTACAACATCTGTGATATCAGTACGAGCGTTAGCTGTTAAGATATCAATTTCAGAATCTGTATCGTTGATAAACATCACTGCGAATGCATTGTATTTTAATCCAGCAAGTTCATTGTCGTCTACCCATCCATCACTGTTGTCATCGATAGATTCATGACCATATCTTACGGATCCACCAATCACATAATAAGTATGTCCATAATAATTGAAACTCCAATGAGAATTCCCGACTTTTGTATAAGTACAATCAGATGTAGCTAATAAACAAGCCTCTTGATCGTAAGGATACAAGTCGATGTTTGTTTCTTCTGCAGCTTGAACAAAATTAGAGAATGCTAAGCCGAGGAAGAATGTAAAGAATAAAACAAAAATCGATAATAGTTTCTTCATTTTTTTCTCCTTTTATATTTTATTTTTCTATAGTTGTATTGTACAACCCTCTGAAAACGCTGTCAATTCTCACTGGTAGAATTTCAGCGATTAAAGCCATTCTTACGTTTTTAGAAACTTTTTTTCATAAAACCATTCTATTTTTATCTAACAGAGCCTGGAATGTAGGTATAGAAAGTTCGGCTCTGTGTCACACTATTTTCAGTTACAGTAATTGTATAACTAACGGTGAGTGCTCTTTCAGGAATTTTAATGATTCGCCCTGTATTATCTAGGTATTCTGGATTGTTTGAAGTAAATGTAATGACTGCATTCTTGTGATTTGTTTGCATATAGTATTCGGATGCGACAAACTCTTCAAACAACCAAGTTAATCCTGCTTCTCTTAATGTATGAGGACAATTTTTACCTGAAAAATCGACATGGAATTTTTGGTTTTCTTCTGGGAGACTATATTTTTCTAGTAAATAGGCCGCAAGCTTCGCCGTACGTTGCCACGTGCGATACATATCTCCATCTTGATTAATAGCCATTTCAATACCGATACCATTACGATTTCCACCGCCTAAATAAGTTCCCCCAAGCGTAGGAAGGGTCGAGCCGTCACCGGCATGATATCCTCTTTCAATTTCAGGTAAGTGTTGATAGATATTGACGCTATCTACAGTGAAATGCCATGAAACCCAAAGTTCGGTTCCAGCGATCGCATTATTGTATAAATAGTTTGCGTGTGCTAGTGCATTACTGCCTGTCGCAGTACTTGCTGTATCATGAACGACGATCCAATAAACATTATACGGATTGTACTGTGTGACACCTTCAGGAAGTGGATCCATTGGTTCTCCAGGTCTTATTCCACTAGAAACAGGGACTAATTTTGAAGTGTTAATTGGAATATCTCCAAAGTAATAACGAGAAACACTTTCAGCGCGAGTATCAAAATAGTTATATTCAAATCCATAAGCTACCCATTCATGAATCGTTGAATATGCGACTTGTTGGGTTGTTAAATAATCAAGTAAATTATTTTCACTGTCTAAAGCGCCGTGAACATAGACAGTATAGCTAACATTGACGGATGGATCACTATCTAGACTAGCTGTAAAGGTAACGAGTCCTTCTCCATACGTTGTAACGAAGCCTTGAGAATTAATATCCGCAACCATTGGTGCGCTACTTACGATACTCGATGATTCTCCTTCAATTGTATAAGGGAATAATAAGGTAGAAAGGGTGAAAGTATCTCCTACTTCTATCGCACTGGAAACACTATCTGTAACAATTTCAATTCCAGGTGTGGTAATAATTGCAAAATCAAGTTGTGTACGAATCGTTGAAACTTGTGCACTTCGAATTTGAATGTATACAGCACCACTTGATAATGGTGTGATTGTTCCGCTAGTATTGATGGTAACCAGACTAGGATTTCCTGTAATAAAGCGAACCGAAGCATCACTTAATTCATACGGAAGAATTTCATAAGTAAATGTATAGGTTTCTCCAATCATAATCTCATCAATTGGATTCGTAATCGTAATAATGATTGGCAATAGAGGATTATAACTTGTTTCAGTAGGCATCGTCGATGAAGGGTAATTCCCTTTCAAATAATATGCATCAACATGAACAAACTGACCGTAATCAAGTTCTTCTGTTCCCCAGTAATTTAAAGTGAAATCAAAAGTGGATCCTGTATTTGCGATGACTGCACTAGCATAATTCGTCACTTGATTAAAACGTGCAATCTTTGTAAATTCTTGTTCTGTGGAGGAATAACTCATATCAACAATAAAAGGATTAATAACTTGATCGATGACATTCCAATAGATTTTCAATACATCCGTAGAAGCAATATTCTCTTTTGCGGTTAGCGACATGGCTGTCGACATATTGGAAAACGAATTCGATTGAATAATAGTCTGTTCTCCGCCTAGATATTGAAGACAAATTGCGCCACTAGTAATTGTGTTAAATGTATTGTCAATGATTACTGTATTTAAAGCACTATTTAAATTGATAAAAAAGTTATTTGAAGCGGTTATTTGACTTGCATTGTTCTCTGAAAATGTAAAGTTAGAAATCGCGGTAGAGTTCGTAATGCTCGCATTTCCACTAAATAGCATGTTTGTAATTGTGACATCATTTGCATTAATCGTAAGCGTTCCTTCAAAGGAAGAAGTTTCACTAATACCTTCGATTGTAATTCCGTCTAAATTCACCGTCACATTTTCGATATAGTGGCCGCTTTCAACTTTCACTAAAGTCCCCTCAGTTGCGACACCTAAAGCAGAAGATAAGGTACTAAATAATTGCTCACCAAATTGAAGTTCTAGTCCATCCAAATCATACACATCACCAGATTGTAATGTACTATCGACAACCAAAATATTCATAACAGTCACATTAAACGTATCCGCGATGGTATCATCTAGCACTGATTTAGCAATAATCGTAGCGTTTCCTTCTCCTACTGCTTGTACATTCCCTTGTTCATCCACAGTAAGAATTGTTTCATCTGAACTTTCCCAAGTGACCACGCTGTAAGCTCCTACTGGAGAAGCGATGACTTCAAACATAGCACTCATTCCCTTGATCAAAGAACTTGAACCATTGATTGATATTTCTTCAGTATATTTATATACCGTCACCGTGACTTCTTCTTGTAAGCTTGTATCGTAGGTTGAAGTTACTCTTACGATGGTTTCTCCAAATCCAATGGCAGTAAGTTGTCCATCTTCATCGACGGTCACAACATTCGTATTTCCAGATAAGAAAGTCAGTCCATCATTCGATGTAACTTGAATCAGTTCTGTGTCCCCGACGACTAACGTGTAGTCCTCTTTCTCAAAAGAAATGGTCACTAATTTTCTGACATTCACGGTAATACTGATGGTTTTTGATTCATCATAGGTTGATGTTACATTGATCGTTGTGGACCCAACGCCAAGCGCTGTAATCAGTCCATCACTCGATACTGAACAGATTTCACTGTTTTGAACATCATAACGTACACCATCATTACTTGTGATGACCAGTTGATTTGTTTCTTGTTCTGTTAGATTCACAATTAACGCATTACTGGATAATGTAATTTGTTTGCGAACTTCTACGGTCACGTTTTGCATAACAGAATCATCATATTTAGAAGTAATTGTAACCACAACACTTCCTTCAGCTAATCCGGTAATATATCCTGTATCTGATAGAGAAATAATATTCTCTACATTGACAGAATATTCCAGCCCAACTGGGTCATTACTTGTCACAACAAGTTGATAACTTTCACCTTCAATTACGGTGACCGAGTTGGTATTTACATTCACAACAATATCTTCATTCGTTGTCACAGTCGTTGTATCGTTATTGCATGCCACAATAGAAAAACTCAACATAATTAACGTAACGAAGAATAATCCTTTTTTCATAACTCCTTAACCCCCATAGAACTTAATATTATATCTGCAATCTTTCCACGATAGGAAAAGATTCGATTTCTTTCTCTTTTTGGATGAACCGCATTACTTAACATAACAAATCCGATGCCATGGAATGTATCCATCCATAGGTTACATCCTGTAAACCCAGTATGAAGAATCGTATGGTCAAAATCAACGAGTGTGCCCGCACTGCTATTGATTGAAGGTTTATCCCAACCATAGGATCTGATTTTTGTTCCTTCAGACAAATCAATGATTCGAGGTGGAAATAAGGAATCCACCGTTTCTTTTTTTAATATCTTTTCATCATTTTTTAAAATCGAAAAAATGAATTTTGATAAGTCACCTACTGTGGAAAACATTCCCGCATGCCCTGCAACGCCGTTCATCGCAAATGATTTTTCATCATGTACTTTTCCTCTTAAAATTCCACTGTACACATGATCTACACGCATCTCCGTAGGGCAAGTTCTTTCACTATCAGGACTAAAACTGGTATCTTTCATTCCTAGCGGATCGTAAATGTATTCTTTAGCGACAAGATCAAGTGGCTTGTTAGTCACTGTTTCAATCACCCATCCTAGTAAAATATACCCGATATCAGAATAGATGACTTTCGATCCTGTTGGATAAATCAAAGGTGCTTGTTTCACCTTGAATAAAACATCTTCTTTTGTTTTTAAATCCGCTGCTCTTTGGATATCTGCGGGTAAGCCACTGGAGTGTGTCAACAAATGTTTGATTTCAATATCAAGATGTTGAAACCAAGGTAATATAGAAGATACTTTTGTATCTAGTTTTAAAAATTGTAATTCAATTAACTTCATGATTAAAGTAGTCGTTGTTACGACTTTGGTTAAAGAGGCACAATCATAGATTTCATTGCCCTCTAATTTTTGAAGTTCAGGCACAAGTTCTTTATAACCAATGTAATTGGAATCGATTGTTTTATCTACATATACAATCGCGTAGCTTGCGCCAGGAAAATCACCGTTTCGCACGCCTTCACTTAACAATTCGTCAATTTCTTTCACTAGTTTTTCTTCCTCATCATAAAAGATGCGCCGATGGAGACAAGCCCGAAGGTTAATAAATTAATCGCATTAAACCAAGTACATCCTGTTTTTGGTTCTTCAACAATCACACAAGCCCCATCAACTCTCTCATAGCCACTTTCACATGGATTATCGATGCAATTTCCATCCACATACGTTTGATCTATTTGGCAAACAGAGACACAGTCTCCATCTACGTAGGTTTCTCCAATCTGACACACAGAGACACAATCGCCATTCAAGTACTCTTCGCCAATTTCACAGACTGAGACACAATCTCCATCTACGTAGGTTTCTCCGATTTGACACACAGAGACACAATCACCATTCAAGTATTCCTCGCCGATTTCACAGACTGAGACACAATCTCCATCTACGTAGGTTTCTCCAATCTGACACACTGAAACACATTCACCGTTCACATTTTCTTCGCCGATTTCACAGGAAAGTTGTTCTTTCTCAATGAGACTTTCCCAAGGGAAAGTCACATATTCTGGCCAGTAATAATCACTTAATCTCTCTAAAAACTGAACGACTTCAGTATCTGTACTGTTTAAAGTTCGATAACTAAAGAATGAACTTCCTATAATAGCGTCGTACTGAGAAATATATCGTAACTGTTCAGGTAATTCATTCACATCTGTCCAAGTATCATCATCATATCTGTAAAAACCATGACCAATGATTAAATCAACGTTATAGGTATCACATAAATCTGCCCACCAGTCTACTAAGTCTGCGAATGGTGCACTCGAATGATCAAATTGCCAATAGAGTTGCGGAAGAATATAATCAACCCATCCTTCCATCACCCATTTTCT
>JBFXGX010000017.1:0-39124 GCA_050177605.1 Candidatus Izemoplasmatales bacterium
AGCATACTAAATTAGTTACAGATCCACAGTGCTTATATAGTTATTATAGAACAAACCCTTCTGGGTAAGTCAAGAAGAAAGGATATATAATTAACCTTGTATTTCTTACAACTTTAATTATACGTGCCAATTTGTATTAAAATAGGTCATACAACCCATATAACAATGAAATAGCTTCCAAAAGTTGGAGAAATGGTATATTAAAAATACCACTCTGATGAAGGGAACTTTTTTATATGAGAATAACATTAAAAGAAAAAATAAAGATGTGTGAAGAACATATAAAAAAAGGAAAATCACTAAGTCACATATCAGAGATGTATGGAGGATATAATATAAGCAACTTAAAATATATTATAAACCTTTATAAAAAGCATGGAAAAGAAGTATTTGAACATCAAGGAATAAAGACATATAAAAGGGATACAAAGTTATTGGCAATAGCTAGAGTAAAACACGGAGAATCAATTAGAAGCGTAGCACTGGACTTAGGATTGACAGATCCAACGATACTTGGAGATTGGATAAAGCTGTATAGAGCAAAGGGAGAAGCGGGAAATAAATATGTTGACAAATACAAATCAACCGTATATACTGTGTATGAACAATAAACACAGTAAAGGAGTATTAATATGGACTCAATAAGAGTAGAAAGTCTATACAAGACCTATAACACATTTCAACTAAAGGATGTTTCATTTGTTATCCCACAAGGATATATTATGGGATTTATCGGCGAAAATGGTGCTGGAAAAACAACAACGATCAAGTCTATGCTTAATATCATTAACAAAGACAGCGGGAAGGTTATCGTATTTGACAAGGATATCGATGACGAAGAAGTAGAGATTAAAAAACAACTCGGTTATATTTCAGGGGATTCATTTTATCCAAAAAAGAAATTAAAAGAAGTAACGGCTATCTATAAAACATTCTTCGATACCTGGGATGAAGAAATTTATCAATCATTCTTACTGAAGTTTAAACTAGATGACCAAAAAAGAATTGATCAACTATCCAAAGGAATGAAAATGAAATATGAACTTTCGCTTGCGATGAGTCATCATGCAAAGTTACTTATTCTAGATGAACCAACAAGTGGCCTTGATCCAGTAGTGAGAGATGAATTATTGGAAATCTTCCAAACTATCGTCGAAGAGGGTGATGCAAGTGTCCTATTTTCAACCCATATCACAAGTGATTTAGAGAAATGTGCAGACTATATTACATTTATCCAAAATGGACAAATTATCGAAAGTACTACCAAAGATGAGTTTATTGATAAATATATGCTTATCAATGGTGAACTTGATCAGATAGATGACTTGAAAGATTTACTGATTGGCTACAAGCGGAATGCATTTGGATTTAATGGGTTAATTGAAACCGACAAACTTTCTTCGTCACTACAAGTTAAATCAGCAAAGCCTTCACTTGATGATATTATGATTTATTTCGCTGAAAAGGAGAGAAATGATGCTTAATTTAGTTAGAAAAGAATTGAAATTATCGATAAATAAGTTTTTCTTTATTCTGCCTTTCATTCTAGGTTTATTATTTTTCATTCCAGGATGGATATATCTACTTGTCTTCATGTATTTCTTTTGGATATCAGTACCACAAATCTATTCAGCCTATCTAAATCAAAAGGACTACGATTTTGTCTCTATCTTACCAGTATCAAAAAAAGCAGTAGTCACGTCGAAAATCATCGCTATTTTATTGATTGAAGGGCTACATGTGCTCTTTGCGGTGATTTTTGGCGTAATTCATAATTTGATATATGGTTCTTGGAATTTGTTTATGGATATCAATTACGCATTCTTTGGGGTTGGAATATTAATGTTTGGAGTATTTAATATTGTTTTCCTACCTGCTTATTTCAAAACAGCCTATTTTTTCGGAAAACCACTTATTAAGGGAACCATAGCAACAGTCATCTATGGGTTTATATTTGAATTTGGTGCAATCTATTCTCTTTCACATCCTGATTCATTTGGTTGGGTTCATACACTTTTAGAAGGGCCAGTATCAACACAAATTATTGTTCTTATTATAAGTGTCACCGCTAGTGCGATCTTGAGTTTCATAGCGCTCAAAAAATCAATTCATCATTATGAAAGTATTATCTAATGAAGAACATAACGATTAGTTCAAATACTCAAACCCCCATATATAAACAATTATATGATCAAATATCCTTACAAATATTAAGTGGAAATCTTGAATCCGAATCATTATTACCGTCAATTCGTAATATTGCGAAAGAACTCCGGGTAAGTATTATAACAATAAAAAAGACTTGGGATATGTTAGAACAAAATGGCTACATTTATACTATCGCTGGAAAAGGATCTTATGTTGCAAAACATACCAAAGTCAGTATTAGTGAAAAAAAGCATGATATTCTAAAGACATCACTCTCTACAGAAATCTCCTTAGCTAAATCACTAGGATATACTAAAGAAGAAATCATCTCTTTGATTGATGAGATTTTCGCAAAATAATCCATATCTATTATAGATTCGTGAAACTATAAAAATGCTAAATATTGAATTGTTTAATAAAAGATGTTAATTAACGTATCCTCGTAATTATTAACATCTTTTTGTTTTTGAGTTGTTCTGCATCATTGTGATTGAAAAGAATTTTGAACAAAGAGAAGAGACGTTGCATAGATTCACTAGATTCGAAACTTATTGTGTGGTAAAATGATATAGAAACAAAATGCTAGATTCATTTAATAATGAAACTAGATTATAGATTTGACAAAATCAACTTACTAAAAAAGGACAATCATATGAAAAAAAACTTAGGAATGATTTTAACAGTAATGATTACACTTACCTTATCGGTACTCGGATTTGTTCTCGGAGGATTTGAACTCAGCTCACTTCAACAAGACACAATGCATTTACTGATGATTGTATGTGTCCTTAGTATTGCATATTGCTTTATTGCAGGTGAATTAACAAGAAACAATTCTCAAATGGACAAATTATGGTCTATATTACCTATTGTATATGCATGGATCATTGTGGTGAAAAGTGACTTCAACCCACGGACGATTGTGATGGCTTTTTTAATTACAATCTGGGGTGTAAGGTTAACTTATAACTTTGCGAAAAAAGGAGCCTATTCAATTAAGTTTTGGTCAGGAGAAGAAGACTATAGATGGATTGTATTAAGACAAGATCCGAAACTCAATAAGAGGTGGAAATGGGCATTTTTTGATTTGTTTTTTATCTCGATATATCAAAACGCTTTAGTCCTAGCTATTTGTTTACCATTACTCGCTACGATGGAATCAACGGTTGTATTCAATGTATTTGATGGAATAATCGCTCTTCTATTATTGGGTGCTATTATATTAGAGACAATTGCTGATAAACAACAGATGGATTTCCAAACGAAAAAATATGAATTATTAGGACAAGGAAAAAGGCTAGTTGATTTACCTAGTCCATATAACAAAGGATTTAATACGGTTGGATTATGGAGTCGTTCAAGACATCCTAATTATTTTTCTGAACAGGCAATTTGGGTCATTTTATATTTCTTTTGTGTTAGTGCGGGTGTCACCAATTATGTCTTTTTTAACTGGACATTCGTTGGGTCAATGTTTTTAATTTTATTGTTTATTGGTAGTTCACAGTTTTCAGAAGGTATTTCACTAAAAAAATACCCTGAATATCAAGATTATATTAATCAAGTTTCAAAATATGTCCCATTACGAAAGTATCTTGATTAAATAGTGTTTTTAAGAATTCACTGCTTATAAAGTCTTGTATTAATGGTGATAAATACTTTTCTAGTATAAGAAATGATTATATTGTATTTTAGACCTAGAAGGAAAAGACTCCTCTAGGTTTTTTTTATAAAAAATGCATTAGGTGAAGTGAAGTAAAATCGAGATATTAAATACAAAAAAACTATATATAATTGATTGTGTATGAATTGCGAATAAATATAATAATGATAGAAATGTGTAATTACTTTTCGTACAAAGTAATATATTATTAATATGTAAGGTATCAAAGGAGTGAATATATGAGCAATACAATTGAAAGAGTGATCGCGTATATTGAAAATAATTTATTTGAAGAAGTAAACCTGAGTAAAATAAGTTCTGAAGTAAACTACTCGATTTCTCATTTGCATCGAATATTCAAAAATGCAACCGGATTAAACATTAATCAATATATATTATATAGAAGACTAAGTGAAGCTTCTGTGCTTATTACTACAACAAATCATAGTATGGTTGACATTTCTATCAAATGTGGATTTGATAACGATAAGTACTTTAGTAGAATGTTTAAGAAAAAATTTAATGTAACTCCGAGTTCTTTAAGAAAAGAACTGATATATCTAAATCTTACAACTAGACTGAATGTAGAAAGTAGGAAAACGAAAATGAGGTTTAAATCAATTGATGAATTTAAAGAAAAACTTTTGAATTGTAGAACATCCAATGAACTATACGGTTTTGTGGCAAACACCGATGGGTGCGTTCTATCGAAACAAAACAATAGTGATGTTGAGTTTATACTCGTTCTTCATAATGAAGAGGAGTTAGGGGTGGAAATAATACAATATAATATCAATATGATTAGTGGTAGAGATATTATGAAACATATATATTCAGTAGGGGGAATATATGATGTCTCAATCATTGATTTAAACGCAGTGAATGATGAGATAGAGTTTTATTTTCAAGATATTAATACAAAAAAGAAATCGAGAGTAGTACTAGTTCCGAGAAAAGAAAATAAGATTTATTTTGGATCAAGATTAGGGTGGTATTCAAATGTATAATGTAGAAGAGTTCACAAAACAAATACTAGGATGTAAAAACATTAATGATATCGAAGAAGTAATTCATCATGACAAATACTCAATTTTAGTAAAAGCCTTCGATAAAGAGATTGTCATTCTTCGTGTTTTCGAAGAGATTGATAAAAATCTAAGTTTCAAATCTATGTATTTTAATATGGAAACAAAAGAGGTTGAGGTCCAACATCAAATTGGTAAATTCGTTGAAAATTTTCATAATGATTTTGTGAAAGTAGTATATAATGATGGATACTTCAGATTTTACTTTAAAACTGATTTTATTGAAATGAACATTTTTAATTTTCCAGAAGGGGATCACTATAAGATGAAAGTGATGAATAATGGTAGCTTTGGCGGGGGTTGTGGATGGGACAAACACTCTTTAGGCCTATAGTTTTATCATTTTGATCATTAATTAACCCAATTCATTGTAATGATGGTTTTCAAAGTATCAACTAGAAATATACCAATCAAATCTGATACTATTTAGTATTAGATTTTTTTTATCTCATAGAAATAATACATAAACTCAGATAATCACTCATATTGTTTTATAAGACAATATTTTTAAAAATGTATATGAAATATAAACTATGCGAAATAAATAAAAAAAATATACATTTAATTATTGACAATTGAATTAGATAGTATTATAATGATATTATCAAAGCGATAATAACAAAAGAAAGGAGAACATAATGACTAGAAAAATCTCTGAAGATGAATTACTATTTTTAGAACAATATGATGAGAAACATTATAAGAAACCTTCCGTAACTGTAGATATCTCTGTTTTTTCAGTTTTGGATATTGATTCAAAAAACTATCGAAAACTTCCTGAAAAAGAGTTGAAGATTTTACTTATCAAAAGAAAAGAGCATCCATACAAAAATGATTGGGCATTACCAGGTGGTTTTGTTCATATAGATGAATCACTAGAAGATGCAGCTTATCGTGAATTAAAAGAAGAAACGAATTTAGATAATTTATATTTGGAGCAACTTTTTACATGGGGAGCCGTTGATAGGGACCCAAGAACTAGAGTAATAAGTAGTTCCTATATGGCCTTAATCAATGGAGAAAATGTTAGGATTATAGCTGGTACAGATAGTGAAGACGCTCGCTGGTTCTCAATTAAAACGAGAATAATCAAAGAAAATCAAGTGATGAATGATGAAGGATATATACTTGAAAAACAAATAGAAATTATTCTCTCCAATCATGATATCTACCTGAATGCTGAATTGAAGATAACCAAGGAGATGTTATCCGGGAAGATATCGATGAAAAGAGAAATTGTTTCTTCGAGTGGATTAGCTTTTGATCACGCTAAAATTATTCATTATTCTCTCGAAAGATTAAGAGCAAAAGTAGAGTATTCAGATATTGTATTTAACTTGATGAGTAATGAGTTTACTTTGACAGAATTGCAAAATGTTTATGAAGTAATTTTAGATACTAAATTACTAGCTGCGAACTTTAGACGAAAAATCACTAAGTTTGTTGATGAAACTGTATATACTACCTCTCGTGCTGGACATAGACCGGCAAAATTGTTTCAATATAAAAATCAAGATGAATACGATTTTTATTAACATAAATAAATAAATAAATATATTATAAGAATAGAAGGAGAAAAATATGTTTGGATTTCGATATGTAAAGTTTCAACCGAATGAGTACGTCATTCAATATTCAAGAGGAAAAATAAAAAGAGATGGTACAAATCTTGCCTTCAATTATTATGTTCCAGTGACTACGATGATTATGGTGCCGGTGGGTAGTAAAGATATTCCGTTTATGTTAGAAGAACTAACTTCTGATTTTCAAACAGTCACTGTTCAGGGACATCTTTCCTATCGAATTATTGATTTTAACAAGGTTAGTGAGTTATTAAACTTTGGCATTGACATCAAAACACATCAATATTTATCTGAGGACCCAATGAAACTGTCTCAAAGAATAATTAATATAGTAAGTGTCCTTGTAAAAAAACGTATTGAAGGAATGATTATGACAGATGCCATAAAATCAACTGATAATTTGGCTTCTCTTGTATTATCCGATTTAAATGTTCATTCGGAAGTAAAGAGTTATGGGATTGAAATTCTTGGATTTTCTTTACTTGCAGTAACGCCAAATAAAGAAACCTCAAGAGCTTTGGAAGCACAAACAAGAGAAGAAATTCTTAAGAGAGCAGACGAAGCAATCTATGAAAGAAGAAATTCAGCGATTCTTCAAGAAAGAAAAGTCAAAGAAAACGAATTGAACACAGAAATAACTGTTGTAGATAAAAAACGTGAAATAACTGAAGCTGAAATGGAAAGCGCACTTCAAAAACAACAATCTGAAAATAAAATATTGAAGGAACAACTAGAATTTGAAATTGCTCAAGAAGAAATAAAGAAATCTTTGGTTTTATTAGAATCAGAAAACAACAAAACGATATCCGATGCTAGAATATATGAACTGGGTAAGGTTATGGAAACACTAAAAACAGTCGACCAAAATACCCTAAAGGCTTTAGCGAGTTTGAAGATGAATTCAGGAGAATTAATTGCATTAGCATTTCAAGATTTGGCAAATAACGCATCAAAAATTGGTGAACTGAATATTTCTCCAGATCTATTAAAGCAATTAGCAAAACCTACAAATGAGTAACGAAAAACTTGATCATAAGTTAATTCTAGTTACAAGAAAAACGAGATTAGCTGAATTAGTCGCTAAATACAACACAGTTGACCAAGCAAAGTTTTATCTAGAACATATGGGCATTGACTTCGATGATTATTTAATAGAAGATCGTAACTATAGAGATTCATTACAAGAATGTCTTTCAATACTAAATTCAAAAGGGAAAGTATTACAACTCGATAGAACATTTTTACCCAACTATGTATTTCATGAAAGTGATCTTATCGTCGTTTTAGGTCAAGATGGACTTGTTGCGAATACGCTTAAGTACTTAGATTCACAAAAAGTTATTGCCGTGAATCCAGATCCTTCTAGATGGGATGGAGTACTCTTACCTTTTAGAGTGAGTCAACTAGAAAAAATTATCGATGAAACTATTAAAGGATTTAGAAAATATAAAGAAATTACTATGGCGAAAGCTATTTTAAATGATGGGCAAGTTTTGTATGGCGTAAATGATTTGTTTATTGGTCATAAGTCTCACGTTTCTTCCAAATATCTAATAAACATCAATGGAAAAACTGAAAGTCAATCTTCCAGTGGCATAATTGTTTCAACTGGTCTAGGTTCAACTGGTTGGCTGAAAAGCATAATAGAAGGTGCTGCAGGAATAATGAAGTCTCTTGCAAAACTAGATATAGACAGAAATTTAATTGAAATGAAATGGGATTCAGATTATCTTTATTACTCCATACGTGAGCCATATAAATCAATTCGTACCGATAGTTCTATAGTATTTGGGCATATTGAGAGGAATGAGCATTTAACCATAGAATCAAGAATGCCTCAAGACGGACGTATATTCAGTGATGGCGTGGAAGAAGATTTTATAGAATTTAACTCAGGTGCAATTGTAAAAATAATCGTCGCTGAGAAGAAAGGTAAATTGATTATCTAAGCCTTCAATCAATTATATGAGTACAAGTATGATACAATAGGTCATATATATACAATCGTTAACAACGGTTAGGATGAGGTTAAGAATGAATGTACTTGGACTTAGAACATTTATCCCAACGAAAGATTTCGAAGAGTCAAAAAAGTTTTATCAAGAGTTCGGTTTTGAATTACTATGGGAAAACGATACGCTTGCCATTGTAGGAACAAATCAATATCAATTCTTTCTTCAAAAAGCTTACGCTAAAGAGTGGGCTGAAAATATGATGCTTCAATTATTTGTTGATGACCTAGATATGTTGTATTCACATTTGAGTACATTTTATCACAAGTATGAGGGCGTAAAAATGAAGCCGATTTTTACCGCAGATTATGGAAGAACATTTCATTTGATAGATCCTGCTGGAGTGCTTTGGCATTTGACTGAAAGAAAGTAATTGCTAAACAACAATTAATTATATTTAACAACTAGGAATCAAATATAACTTATTATAGGAATAAAATACAGATAAGAATCAAAGAGGTCAATATGGAAGAAAAAGAACATAAAAGAAGAGTTCGATATAAAGGTAAATATCCGAAATCTTACAATGAAAAGTATAAGGAAATGAACCCTGATAAATATCAAGATATCATTGAACATGTCATTCAAAAAGGAAATACTCCAGCTGGGATGCATCGTTCGATCATGGTTGATGAAATATTGACTTTTTTGGATATTCATCCTGGACAAATCGGCCTAGATTGTACACTAGGATTTGGTGGACACACATTAACAATGTTAGAAAAACTAAATCATACAGGACATGTCCATGCGACCGATTTAGACCCCATTGAACTTCCAAAAACAGAAAAACGAATATTTGACAAAGGATTTACAAAGGACGACTTTACATTCCATCAAATGAATTTTAGTCAGATTGACTCAATCAATGTAAAAGGATTTGATTTCATTCTAGCAGACTTAGGCGTCTCATCGATGCAAATTGATGATCCATCAAGAGGTTTCACATATAAATTTGATGGCCTACTTGATCTCAGAATGAACCCAAATGTAGGTGTTCCAGCAAATTATCGTTTAAGTGATATGACTTTTGAAGAAATTGAAGGAATGCTCATTGAAAACGCTGATGAGCCATATGCCTCAGAAATTGCACGAGAAATTATTAAAACAAGAAGAGAAGGAAATCAAATCTCCAGTACAAAAGATTTACATGAAGCAATCAAAAGAGCATTAATTTTTTTGCCTAAAAATATACAAGAAGAGATGATAAAAAAGTCATCTCAAAGAACTTTCCAGGCATTAAGGATTGATGTAAATCACGAGTATGATTCATTGTATGAACTGTTAGAAAAACTGCCTGAAGTATTAAATAAAGATGGAAAAGTAGCGATTTTAACATTCCATTCAGGTGAAGATAGACTAGTAAAAAAAGCATTTCAATATTACGAGAGAGCAGGGATTTATAAAGAAGTGATGGGACCAATGATACCTTCACCAACTGAAATCCATGATAATCCACGCGCAAGATCCGCAAAACTACGTTGTGCTATAAAAAGATAAATTGACGAATGTGAGTTCGTCTTTTCTTTTTTTTGGTTAGCTATGAATAAAAATAAAAGGGTTTCGACATGTGAATGTACGAAACCCTTCAATTTGATTAAATTCAAATACTATAAATGCCAGTCATCCTCAGTTGAAACTGTTCTTTTTTGAGGATTGATACTACTTGTGGTTGTGCGAGTATTCATTGGTTTTGAGTAGGCTGGTTTTCCAACGCGAAGGAAACTGTCAAGGTTACCCAGTAAGTTGTAAAAGAATATAAACATGATCATTCCTGCAATGAAAGAGATAGTATCAAACAAACTTACTGTATCAAGTGCACTAGCAAAAGAAATACCTATTTGATCAGAAAGAGCGGAGCTATCTCCTAAATTAGAAATAAAATTAACAATTTCTAGTATTGCAAACCCAACAATAAAGATTCGTAGACCAATGATGTCAGGATAATGTTCCATTGGAACCCCGTGATTGAGAAATGCAAAGGATATACTTGTGCTGATTTCTTTTGCTCTTTTGATAAATCGGTAGAGCATATAGAGAAGTCCATAGACAATTAAACCTAAAATAATAACTAAAATAAAAGAACTAAATAATAGGAATAAGAAACCAATAATGCATAGAACAGCACAAATTAAAAGAATGACTTGTATAATTGCTAAATAGATATCTAAAAGTCCTAATGCTTTTAATATTTGTGCAGTATTTAGTTTTTGACTTCCTACAACATAGTGATAGGCTGAAAGAGGTAAAATAAGTGCGATAAAAAAGGATATAACTAGGAAAATTTTTATCCAGTTCATGCTCGTTGTAACTCCGCGATTTATATAAGATAGATCCGTGAACAAAAGAATACATATTGGGATAAGAGATAGAATCGTGGTAATGATAAAAAGGATAAAAAAGGATTTCATCATTTTACTTCGTCCAAAAAGAATCACTCTTTCTTCTAAATGTGAAAAATCGCCTAGTTTACTTTGAAATGTTTTTTCACTATCGTTTTGAAAATTATTTTGCGTGTCCTTGTAGTTCAAATTAAGTGGTGTAAATTCATTCATTAAAATCCCTCCTATTTGATTCTGTAATTAATTTTAGTATATCATAACGCTTTGATATTCATCAATGTTTTTTTTATTAAACTAGAGATAAGCACATTGTCATAGTAAAAAAGTATTGATGACTATTTATTGTTTAGGTATAGCAAAGCGATAATTTCTGTGATATGATTTAAATAAATAAAAAGTAGTTTTGATGATGTTTATTATGGTTAATCAAGGAGAAATTATGAAAAAAACGGTTGTAATGATTCTATTTTTTTTATGCATCCCTCTTTTTGTATCTTGTTCTAGTGAGCGATTAGCGAATCCATACTTTGATAACGCTGACGAAGATTCTCTTGAAGAAGCTTATACCTTATTCAATTCTTATCTAGAAAAGATTGATACGACTATTGAAGCATATTTTCCGCGTTTTGTTAGTAATCCTAGTCGTGAATATATCTATTATGACCCAACCTATATACTTACAGATATTTATTCTAACGATGTTATCTATCGACATGAATTTGTTAATTATCACTTAAGTGATGATCGCATTTATTTAGATGATTTTATTCTCGGATATATCGTATCGTCATCGTCAATGCACAATGCTTATGTTTCTGCAGTATCGGCTTGTGAAGATATCAAAGAAGGGGAAAAGTGTGAAACTTCTTCTTATAACAATAATCATTATTGGGATATTCGGGGGTTAGAGTATTACATGGATAATGGCAATCTTTATCTTGATTTCAAAGCAACTGATTATTCTGATAATACACTTTATCATTATGTGTTTTTATTCTACCAGGGTATAGGTTATCATCACATAATGGAACTTTCTATTGGTATTTCTGATGCCTCTGAATCTACGTATGAAATGATGGCTTATGTAAAATTAACCATTGGTGAAGAATTAGAAGAATATAGCTGTAAAAATTGTATGTTGTCAGACCCGACTCAAGGTTACCTTGAATATCGATATATCCAATTTGCAGATACATCCTATCCAAATATACCTTCAGATTTATACAAAATCGATCATACGATAGATATATCTCTAAAAGATAATGTAATCTATGGAACAATTTTTAACTATGAAACCAATGAGGAATTTTATGTAACACAACGAGATGGCGTTTCAAAGGCTTCTGAATACACGAAATATATCCGAAATACGCTTCTTGTCCATTATTCATCTACCTTATTTAAAGTCAACTTAAATGAGATTCTTGGATGGGATAAACTGATTAAAACAGATGAAGGTTATAATCAATATAAGTTAGCCTACAAAGATGAAGTATTATCGGAGGACTACTACGTGTCTGTTGTTCGAGATTATCATGGAGAATATGCCTATTTTGAAACAAGGTATGGAACAAACGATCTTCTAAGCTTATCCATCTTTGGTCTTGAATCTGGGTATAGTAGTGAATACTTTGATGATTTACTTCTTGATGGCAGTAATTTATTTACCGAGATGATTACTGAACATCATTTTGATGAGGAGTATTCAACCTTATACGATACTTTCTTAACCAAATTCAGTGCATTAACGTAATTACATATCACAAAAAAAAGTTACTTTATTGATAAGTAACTTTTTTTACTATTAAGATTCCGATAATACTTCTTTTTGGTTGTATCTAGCAATAAGAATTGGAACTTCAATCCGGTGTTTAATTTTTTCGAATACACTACCAAAGAGTAAGTCAGAGATTCCTTTATGTCCATGGGAACCAAAGACTACAAGGTCAACTTCATATTTCTTGATGAGTTTTGGCAGCATCTCTGTTGGTTCTCCAAAACCGACTTCCGTTACTACATTTTTATAGCCTATATTTCTTAAACTATTGGCATAGTTCATTAGCATTTGTGTATCGATTTTTGTTTCTTCATCATTTATTTCATCCCCATAAATCGCCGCTCCAGCACTTTCTACGACATGTAATAAGACAATTTCTGTATCAACATTAGATAAATGTACTGCATGAGAGAGAATGGAACTATCGTGTTGGGTGAAATCAAGAGCTAAAGCAATTCGTTTATAGGGCTCGACTTTCAGGATTTGAGGAACTGTAGTTAAATGGTGAATACTGACTTTTTTTGCACTCCTAGGTTTTCCAATCCATGGTTCAACAATAATATAAATCAGTAATCCAATCATCGCTATCACGATAGTCATCACAAAGGAGTAAAGAATGACATTGATTCCCCCTGATATCCATTCAGCTAGTGTGTTTCTGACAAGTAGTATGTTGAGACCCATGATAATCGAAGCGAGTACCCAAGATGTTATTTTAAGTGGTAATTTGATTACGTGTTCTTTCATAAAGTTTTTACTGCTTACAAAGTGAATCAATGGAATGACTGCAAAACTGAGTTGGAGTGATAAAATCACTTGACTTAAGATCAACAGTGAAGCTGTTGCACTTTCACCGTAAATAATGATGACAAGTAATGCAGGAATAATCGCTAGAAGTCTAGTGACTAAACGTCGAATCCAAGGTTGAAGACGAAGATGGATAAATCCTTCCATCACAACTTGTCCTGCATACGTTCCTGTAATGGTCGAACTTTGTCCTGCGGCGATAAGTGCAACGCCAAACAAAATCGGTGCGAGCCTTGTTCCAAGAATTGGTTCGAGCATTTGATGAGCGGTCAAGATATCACCGACGCCATAATTGCCAGTTTCATAAAATACCGCTGCCGCGACAATTAAGATTGCGGCGTTCACTAAGAAGGCAATGTTTAAGGCTACAATTGAATCAATGAAGTTAAACTTTAGTGCTTGTTTAATACCTTCCTTGTCTCTTTTTATTTTTCTGGTTTGAACTAGAGATGAGTGTAAATATAAGTTATGTGGCATAATTGTTGCGCCAATGATTCCGATACCGATGTAGAGGGCGGTATTATTAGGAATAGAAGGAATGAATCCATTTAAGATGCCTGCATAATCTGGACTAGATAGATAGATTTCTACTAAAAAACTAGCACCGATGATAAAGATTAACATCACAATGAATGCTTCCATCTTACGAATCCCAAGTTTGTTAATAAATAGGAGAAGTAGCGTATCAAATCCAGTAATTAATACACCATAAATAATTGGAATATTAAATACTAAACTTATACCGATTGCACTTCCCAGTACTTCAGCAATGTCAGTTGAGATAATCGCTATCTCTGAAAGTATCCATAAAACAAAATTTACTTTTTTTGGATAATGACTACTCGAAGCTTGCGCTAAATCTTTCCCTGAAATAATTCCAAGACGTGCAGATAATGTTTGAAATAATATGGCCATGATGTTGGATAGAAGTATCACCCAAATAAGGGTATAACCAAACTGACTACCTCCGGCAATATCGGTAGCCCAGTTCCCTGGGTCCATATAACCTACACTGACTAAATATGCGGGGCCAATAAAGGCAAGTAATTTCTTAAAGAATCCTTTTTTGTTATCGACACTGACTGTCGCCTCTGTATTAAGTTGATTTGTCATTTTAGACATAAGTATCACCTATTCTTTCAGGAACAATTATAGCACCATAAACTTCATATCGATAGGTTGTTGCTTATTTTTGCTTATATATGATAGAATGGATTTGTGATAAGTTTAGCCGAGGTGTATGATGATTACAGAAGCAAACAGCAGCCATCAATTCATGATTCAAACATTATGGAATGAACAGGATTGGATTTACAATGAAATCGACGTAGAAGACACAATGAAATGGATAGAGCGAGAAGGTAATGTGTTTTTAGTGCAAATGAATCAAGAGAAGTTAGAAGGCTTTATTTTTGGAAATGTGAATGAAACTTCTCACAAAGCCTACCTTTCGATGATCATAGTTCAAAGTCAAAAAAGGAATCAAGGGATTGGCTCATCTCTTCTAAATCAATGGATCCATACGGTTATGAAAAAAGACTCGAAACTAGAATCGATTGATATTGTGTTTTTTGATCCAAATTCTTTTGAATGGAAGATCTCAAATAATCAAAATGTCTTTCATCCAAACACACCAGGTATTCATTTAGGAAGTGGTCCCATCTCTTTTTTTGAAAAGTTCCATTTTATTGAATATGCGAGGCAGGAAGTCTTTTTTAGAAGTATTGTCAAATATGAAATGCCTAAAGACATCAAAACAAAAATCCAGTCTCTTGAACAAGATTCAATTGCCATTGAGTTCTATGATCCGAAAATTCATCAAGGATTTGATGACTACTTTCGTCGTAACTTTGCAATGCATTGGTCTTTAGCAGCAAATCAAGGCTTAGCTGCAGGACAAAAAGTGCTTGTCGTTACTAAAAACCATCAAGTGATTGGATTTACTGGTCCTTTAACTGTGGAAAATACCAAACGTGGCTATTTTGCAGGGATTGGGATTGACCATCTCTACCGTGGAATGGGACTAGGGACAGTGTTATTTCATTCCTTATGTTTTCATCTTTCCAAACTCGGAGCATCCTATATGACATTATTTACTGGAACAACTAATCCTGCGAGAAATATCTATTTGCAAGCCGGTTTTAGCTTGATGGATACTTTCCTAAATCTAAGAAAAAATATTTTAGTAACGAGGGAGTGATATTCATGGATGAACCTACCCGTAATCGATTAAAAGGAAGAAAGATATTGTTTGATCGAAACAGTAAGGTTTTAGAGGAACTCAGCCAAATTATTCTAACCTCATCAAAAAGAGTTTTAATTGTGTGGTCATTTCATTTTGTTGAAGAACTATTGAACTCGATTAATGAGCTTAATCCGGATGAAAAAAGACTGAATGAAGCTTACCAGGTTGTGAAAGATTGGGCGAAAGGAAAAGTCCTTATGCCTGAGGCTAAAAAAGCCATTTTGGCCTGTCACCAATTGGCAAAAGTCGCGGGAAATGAAGTCCTTACTTCTTATTATCATGCAATTGGTCAAGGTTTGTCGGTTGTTCATACAGAAAAACACGCACTAGGACTACCGATATATGAACTTTCAGGGATTGTGAAGTCAGATCCAAAGAATTATGCTGAACAAGTGAAGAAGAAAGTAGAAGAGTATATTTCTGTTTTAAATGAGTTGAACGCTCTCCCGAGTATAGAATATTTACAATTCGCACATTTTATAAAATAGAAAAAGTCATACTAGATTAACTAATATGACTTTTTTTGATTATGATTCCAAATCAAACAGATGTTGTACCAACCTTTTGCTTTTTTTTCAAAGAAACAGATGGATGTAGTTCACTTACAATCAAGCCAACAAATACAAGGATGGCTCCAATAACCAGATGAATTGATAAAGTTTCATGATATATCATAACGGCAAAGATTGGACCAAATACACTTTCAGTAGAGATAAGAATCGATGCTTCCTCTGGACTGGTATGCTTTTGTCCAAAAGATTGCATCATAAATGCTAAGAATGAAGCAAAAAATCCTAATAATACACCAATCGATAATTCAAGTTGACCCGCTTTCGAAGTTAAATCGATTTGTGGTAATCCATCAACGATAAACATAAAAGTCGTTATACAAATTGCGAACAAGAGAAGTTGATAACCCATCAATGCAAATAAATCATGCTTTTTGGTTTGATGCGACAAATAGTAAATTTGAATAGCCCAAAACATCGCACCGATAAAGGTTAGGACATCTCCTAGATTGATTGATAGTGTTTCAAAGTTGAAAGATATCGTGACAATCCCTAAAAAGGTAAGAATTGCGGCGATAATCGAATAACCTTTGATTTTTACTTTGTCTTTAAAATAGACAATCATTGGGAGGATAATAATATATCCTGCGGTAATAATTGCATTATTAGACGCACTTGTTAGTTCGAGACCCCATGTTTGGAAAAAGAAACCTGAAAACATAAAAATGCCGAGAAACAAGCCTTGTTTTCTTAATTCTTTATTGGCTTTCAGAATTCTTTTACCATAAAACAATAGAACAAACACAAACGCGCTCATAAACCTTACAAACAGTAGTTGTAGATCTGTCCATCCACTATCCAGTAAGAATTTATTTCCGATAAAACCAATTCCCCAGATTGCGCCAGCACATATTAATATAATTCTCGCAAGATTACGCAAATTATCACCTCGTTAAGTTACTATTATACTAGAATATTGCGAAAGTGAAAGAAGAAAACGTTTTAAAATATTACTAGATGATAAATAGACAAACTCTTCCCATCATTGTATAATGGATTTATAAAGAAGGTGACGAAGATGAATTTAATAATGAAGGAGTATCCAGAACGTCATTTCGCTGGAATTCCATTTGAAGGTGGCATCCGTTTAGGCTCAGAGGATGTCTTGCATATCCCAACGATCTGGCAAACATTTTTTGAACAAGTACTGCCGCAGATTAATCTTGAGACTGAAAACCCTCATTTCATAGGGCTAGAATTATATCCCAAAGATTTTTTACAAACAAGGATATTTGACTATCTCGCAATGGTGGAAACAACGGAACGACTCAGTATTCCTGGCGTTGTTTCAAAAACCATTCCTGCGGGAAAATACTTTTCTTTCGAAATAAATTTTGATCATCTTGAAGAAGGTATTCAGCAAAGTTATCGCTACTTAAATGATCATCAAATTCCTTATGATATGAGCTTTGATTTTGAAGATTATCTTAACGATCAAAACTATTCGCTGAAAGATCAAAAACTCTATTTCAGTATTCGGGTAATATAAACATGACTGAATTTACAGAAAAAGTCATTGAAATTATCGGGCAAATCCCTCAAGGGAAAGTATTGACATATGGCCGTGTAGCGGTGATGGCTGATAATCCATGGGGAGCTAGACAAGTCGTTCGAATCCTTAATTCGATGAGTGAAAAATATCATTTACCATGGCACAGAGTGATCAATTCAAAAGGCGAAGTTAGTCTGACAGGAGCCACAGGAGAGCTTCAAAAGAAACTTCTCAAAGAAGATGGTGTTGAAATCAGCGATGGTAAGATTGATTTAGACAAGTATTTATATCGATTATTATAATTCAAAAGGAGAACAAACAAGTTCTCCTTTTTTTGTTATTCGGATTCAAGTGATACGAGTTTTGATTTAACGCCTACTAAAGCATTCAGTTCAGTTTCTAATTTTTGAATTTCTTCTTCAGTGCCACCTACTTGTAAGATAATGAGACCATCTTCAGCACACTGACTAGTTATTTCATGAAGACCTAAACGCATTTGAATAATACATCCATTTTTTGTTAGCACATCTTGTACTTCATGAGCTTTCGCTCTACGATTACTGACAAGAATTGTCATAATATGATATTTTTTCATTGATTTATCCTCCTTATTGCCATTATATGATAAATAAAGCAAAAAAAGAAGGTGTAAACGTATTATAATGCAATTTGAACCCAATTTTTATCTTTCAGTGCTATAGTTAAGATATCTAATCATTAAAGGAGGTTACGATATGTCTACCTTAAGAAATATAGAATTAATCATCCATCAGCCAAGACAACACTGGGTTGGTGATGGATTTCATGTCAGTAATTACTTTCCAAGTGGAAAAAATCTACTGACAAGGTTTTCTCCGTTTTTGTTAATGGATTATAATCCGAGAGAATATTTTCAACCTTCACTCGAACCTAGGGGTGTTGGAGCACATCCACATCGTGGATTTGAAACCGTTACTTTTGCATTTGAAGGAAGTGTAGAACATCATGATAATCATATGAATCATGGAATCATTTATCCAGGTGATGTACAGTGGATGACTGCAGGAAGTGGGGTCATGCATAAAGAATATCATGAATCAAGTTTCCAAGAAAAAGGTGGGTTCTTTCATATGATTCAGTTATGGGTTAATTTACCGAAAGAATTAAAAATGACTTCACCTACTTATCAAGCTTTAACTAAAGATACGTTTGGTGTTTTCGAACAAGATGGACTGAAAGTTACTGTGTTTGCAGGAAATTATCTTTTGGCGAAAGGTAGTGCAAAAACGCATTCCCCAATGAATATTTATAAAGTGGATTTATTTGAGGGAAAAAGTGTCATTCTAAATGAGCCCAAAAATTATAATTTTGGATTGCTTGTGATTCAAGGTGAGATTACTGTCAATCAAGAAACAATACAGAATAGTGATTTTGTTCTATTTGAAAATACAGAAGGCAGTGTGAGTATCCAAGCAAATGAGGAATCGTCTTTTGTCGTTTTAAGCGGATTGCCTTTAGAGGGTGATGTCGTTGCTTATGGACCATTTGTAATGAGTTCAAAAGAAGAAATAGAGCAAGCCTACAGAGATTATCAACAAGGTAAATTTGGAACAGAAAATTTCTAATAAAAAAAGCAATCGGCCGATTGCTTTTTCTTTTTATTCAGGTGTTACTTCAGCTGTCGCTGGATCGTTTTCTGTGATGGGTGGCGTTTTTGGGAGTAATTTGAAGATAAAAGGCATAATGATTCCAGGTTTTAAATTAACCAAGATCGATAAGGCGAAGAAGATAGGAATGAAAATGAAACTGATTCCTATTTTTAAATCGACATTCGAATAATTACTTGCTTCAACAACTCCGTTTGAATAATTTAATAATAAAATCAAATAAAGCAAAACACTAATAACCAATTGTGAAATCATTACAGTTTTAACCTTTGCAGGTTTGGTTAGTTCATAATAAAAATATAAAAGAATTGTAGCCCACCATAAGAGACCAAATAACGTTCCAAAAAAGCCTAAATCTCCAAGTGCAAAGTAAGATGAATTTCCTGAAGCAGAAATAACTAAAAATGGTAATAATAATGTAAGATATGTGAGTAAATAAATCGCAAGCCTTGACGCAATTAAATAAAATCGTGGACGATCTTCGTGAAACATAGTTTTCACAGCAGCCAAAAGATTGTTTAACATATTTTCCCCCTATATGTAATGTGATAATTTGATAATAGCATATGATTTTCAAAAAAAATCACTTTTTATAAAAAAAAACTAGAAAATTGTGCATTTTCTAGTTAATTTATGACATTTAGTTTGTATTAAACGATACAATAACACTACCTTGGGTGTTAAAAGAAATCGTGTCTCCGACATGTTTTGCAATAAAATATTGCATTTGATCGATATCAAAATCAGAAACATCAAGTAAATAATAATCGCCATCAACTTCAATCCAGTACATCGTGTTTCCTGCGACGACATAACTGCTAATCGAATCGATAATACCACTCACAACAACAAGGTCGGTACCAATGACGACACTCAAATTCCGAATATAAGCATTATAACTTTCAGTTTTTGTTTCACTCATACCATAGATTTCTAAGTTTTGAACACTCATAAATACATTTCTTAAGATTCGTCCGTCTTCCCCTTTAATTAACATAAAGTAAGTTGGAACACCTTCAACATTAATTGGAATAGGGAAGGATGATGTAATATTGTTTTGTGGTAATAAAGTAATTGTTTTTGCCATGGCCGCATATTCGGTTGCCCCTGGGAAGTAGAATAACTTTGTCTGTTTCCTAATCGTATCCATATAAACAAATCCAACCGTCGACTCATCACTACCAGCACTGGTTAATCCAGTAAAGTAGTTTAATCTACCATCGATGGTCACTGTTCTTGTCCCTTCAGATGCTTGTAATACGCCTTTTTGGGCAAGGAAGCTATTGAACCATCCGTCTTGAAGAGAACCAAAATAATTGAGTTGTCGAATAAATAGCTCTTCAGGATAGACACTCTCAACCCAAGCGGGTACTTCACTTGGTTTGTATATATTTACTTCACCAGTCACTGCTTGAACGGTAGCGACCACTGCAATATCCCAACCACCATTGATACCAATGGTTGGTAGTGAATAACTCATAACATAATAAGGAACACCTGAATCATCAATTTCAAAGTATGAACTTTCTAAATGATAGCTACTTAATCCATGATTGTAAGCATATCTTTTTAAATGATTATCATAATAAGCAGAAGGAGTGTATTTCATTCCAGCAGAATCTGATGGAAAAATCACTAATTTTGTTTCTGAAGTGATTTTATTAATCATAATATACCCTGGTGTACCAAAATCTCTATTTTTAAACCATTGGAACCATCCGCGATACTCTAGTGGAGCTACTAAGTATTGAACCCCATTATATAAGATATCACTATATTCTCCAGCTTCAAACTCAGATCCAATCGCAGGGTACTCCCCTAATTTGATTGATCCAAGTTTTTCACCGTAGGATTTATCAACAATAGGAAGGGTCGTGATATCAACGGTGTTGATTTCACTGCTAAACGTACCTTCACTAACTGAAATTAGTTCAGAATAAGCTTCTGCGTTCAAAAATACACGACCGCCGAAGAAAGAATACATAAAGAAGACAATGACGGTGGTTATACCAATTCCTAGATGAACATACTTCAGGGTTTTTCTAGGAACATCAATATATTTCTTGATAATTAAGTAAAGGAACTCTAAACCAAATAAAATATAAATGACCAATCCAACATTTACAAAATTAAGTTGGATTAATAAAAAGTAATTCATGAAGAAAAGTGAAAATAAAAGTAATGCAATAAATACGAGACCTCGAACTAAAGATGTTGATACTACACTTGTTTTATAGATAAGAACATCTTTTTTAATGAGGTAGTCAATTGCTTGATAACTCGTTTTTGTGAGCAAGGATAAATTATATTTTGTTGATTTTTGATGTGACTTATAAAATTCAAGGATTCGTTCCTGTGAATCGGTGGTTGGTTCGAATTCAATCGCTGTATTTAAGAATAAGGATTGTCTGCCAACCGTACCACTACCTTTCATCTCACGGTACAAAGAGAAGTAGTCTTTAAAGATGACACGAATAAACAAATAAATAACAATAAAAAAGGCTAAAAAACCAAAGACAAACATGTAATTCACCACCCTTTAATAGATAAATGTATTATACTCTATTCTTACTGTAATGTAAACATTACATCCTTTCGACTATATTAAAAGAATATCAATTGTGAATTCATACTTTATTTGATACAATAGATAGATATCTAGTACCAGCGTAGAAAGAGGAACGTATGAAACGCTTTATCGGAGATAAAACATTTTACAAAAACTTATTTATCGTTGCACTTCCAATTGTAGTGCAACAATTAATTACATCCTCTTTACAACTAGTAGACAACATTATGGTAGGTCAATTAGGTGATAATGCGCTTGCGGCAGTCGGGGTAATTAATCAACTTAACTTTGTCATTATTTTAGTCACTTTTGGTGCGATGGGAGGAGCCGGCGTTTTAACGGCTCAATACTTTGGTTCTAAAGATTATGATAAGATGAAACAAACCTTTAGGTTCAAACTTTTGGTGGGCTTAATTGTCGCTTTGTTTAGCGTCGTATTCTTTACGATTTTTGGAAAGGGACTTGTCAGGCTTTTCTCTCAAGATGACGAAGTCATCAATCTTGCCCTTGGGTATTTGAACATTGTTAAATGGGCAATGGTTCCTTGGTCGGTTAGTGTTGCAATATCCAATACATTCCGCGAAACAGGCGTTACCAAGCCGTTATTATATATTTCCTTTATCGCAATTATTACGAATACGGTATTAAACTACTTTTTGATCTTTGGTTCTTATGGCGCCCCACAACTTGGGGTTGAAGGGGCAGCGATTGCTACTGTGATATCAAGATTTGTTGAGTTTGGATTAATGACGGTTCTGCTGTTAAAAAAAGGGAAGAACTTTAGTACGAAAATCAGTAAGATTTTTCATATTGAATCATCAATTTTATCCTCTATCATTATCCTCGCGATTCCATTAACGCTCAATGAAGCGATGTGGTCATTAGGACAAGCCGTATTTTTACAAGCGTATTCTACTAGAGAATTAGCATTGCCTGCAATGAATGCAGCTGGCGCAATATCTCAACTAGTTTTTGTTACCTTTGGTGGTATTGGTACTGGTGTAGCCGTTCTTGTAGGAAATACTTTAGGTAAAAACGAATTACATGAAGCTAAAGATAATGCAAGAAAATTAATAGCATTTGCTGTTTTCTTTGCATTCATGATGGGAATCATTCTCTTTATCGCTAGTTACTATGTGATGGACTTATATTCACTTGGAGATGAAACAGTAAAAATAGCACAGAGTGTAATTCGAATCAATGCCATTTTTATTCCGATATATTCATTTAATGTCGCAATCTATTTCACCCTAAGATCAGGGGGCGACACGAGATCGACTTTAATGATGGATTCTGGATATATGTGGGTTGTTAGCGTTCCTGTAGCCATGATTTTATCGAGATTCACCAATTTAAATGTTGTATTATTGTTCTTAATGGTACAATTTCTCGATATTCCAAAAATGATTTTTGCAATTACACGTTATAAAAAAGGACATTGGGTTAAAAATCTTGCAGTGCAAGAAACAGTATAGAAAAGGAGAATCAAATGAAAACAGAATTATTAAGAAAATACGCTGAGTTAACTGTAAAAATTGGCGCAAATGTACAAAAAAATCAATCTGTCGTTGTGAGAGCCACAACAGAAACAAAAGAATTAGTAAGATTAATTGTTGAAGAAGCATATTTAGCTGGCGCAAAATATGTTTATGTTCAATGGTCTGATGATTTTGTCAGTCGTTTAAGTGCAATTCATCAAACTGTTGAAACACTTGAAAACATCCCTGATTGGGTTGTAAAACAAACAGAATACTTTATGGAAGAAGGAGCTGCTTTTATCTCGATTACTTCTCCAATTCCTGGATTAAACAAAGATGTAGATCCAGTAAAAATGCAAAAAGCAGCGATTGCTTCTCAAAAGAAGCTTGGATTCTTCCAAACTTATTTGATGGGCAGTGGATCACAATGGACAATTGTTGCTTATCCAAATAAATACTGGGCAAAGAAAGTATTCCCTGATTTAGATGAATCTGCAGCTGTCGAAACATTATGGGATGCTATTTTGAATGCATCTCGCGTAAGAAGTGACAATGACCCTGTCGAAGAATGGAATCAACACAACACGACATTATTGGCACATAATAAAATATTAAATGACCTTGAATTTGAATCATTACATTTTACCAATCGTTTAGGGACAGATGTTGTTGTCAAATTGGTGGATGAACATATCTGGGCTGGTGGCGGAGAAGTCAGTGAAAAAGGAACTTACTTTAATCCTAATATCCCAACTGAAGAAACATTCACAATGCCATCTAAGTTCGGTACATCGGGAAAAGTTGTTGCGACAAAACCTCTAAATTATCAAGGTAAACTAATTGAAAATTTCTATGTTGAATTTGAAAATGGAAAAGTCGTAAGATATGGCGCAGAAAAAGAAGTTGAAGCGCTAAAAAGCTTAATTGAATTTGATGAGGGTAGTGCTTATATTGGTGAAATAGCATTAATTTCTCATAACTCTCCAATCTCTAATTCAAACATCCTATTCTATAACACACTGTTTGATGAAAATGCATCATGTCATATGGCCCTTGGTAGAGCATATACGATGAATATTAAAAATGGTACGAAAACGCCAATCGAAGAACTAATCAAAAAAGGCTATAATAATTCAATGACTCATGTTGATTTTATGTTTGGTAGTAGCGATATGAGTGTTGTCGGAACACGTAAAAACGGCGAAAAAGTCGTTGTATTTGAAAAAGGAAATTTTGTCATCTAAAAAAAAGAAGCGTTCGCAAATTGCGAACGCTTTTTATAAGTCATCGTCTTCTTTATCTTCATCATGACTATCATCCTCATGATCAGTATCATGCTGCTGTTCTTCCTCATCTTCTTCGTCTTCATCTTCGAAATCTTCTCGGTCTCGAGTGTAATAAATTTCTTCACTGTGGCCATAGACAAGTACTGTATAAGTAAATTGAACTAATCCTGTATTGATATTAGTAGTTACGTCAACACGAATCGAACCAGTTTCTGTTTCATCATCATGCTCGTTAATCGAATATGTAACATCAATATAGGTGGATGAGTCAGTGGTAACTCTAGATAGCCTGTAGTTGCCGAAATGCTCACCATCTGTGAAATCAATCTCAGTCACAATCGATTGATCAATAGAAGTGATCGTGATTTTGCTTGTATTTTGAATGATGCCATCTTTTATAACACAATAAAAGAATTTTTCTACATGATCAGTGTCGTTCATATAAGCGACACTGACATAGTTTAATGCATCCACATAGCTATATAGAATATAGGTTGTATTTCCATCTACATTAAATTTTTTACCTTCAATTGAAATATTCGAAGAAGCTTGAATTTCTCCCTTGATACCATAGATAAGGGATGAATCAAGTGAATCAGTAAACAGAGGATTGAAAGAGGAAAGTGTGTCATCATAATACTCATTATAAAAAACTTGATAGGTTACTAATTTTGAAGTTAAATCGTAGGTTGAATAAGTAAGGATTGATTGATAATTAGAATCTGTAGAAGCATCAATGGTCGCTTTGATTTCACCATCACTAGTAATAAATTGCTCTAGCATATTAAGATACATATTCAACGTGGAAATCTCTTCACCGACTTTAGGAGAGAATGAATCACTATACTCTATAGGATAGGTAGAAGCATTTAGAGCTTGTACTAATAAATCGGTTGTACTGACTGCTTGAAATGCATAAATATCACTGGGTGATGCAAACACATTATTCTCGCTTGGACTTTGATTTATTGAAAAGAGTAATAATAGAACGACTAACGAAGTAGTTAAAATTAATCTAAAGATTCTTTTTTCTAAGAAATGAGTTGTGGATATTGTTTCAGGTAGAGCCGGCTCGAGTTCAATACGCTCGAAGTCTACTTTTGAAAATACATCCGGTACATCAGATTGATATAATTTGTGAAGATCAGAGATGATCTTTTTTCTTAATTTCATTTCGACTCCTTTCGATATTCTTTTTCGAGTTTTTTAATACCCTTCCGGTAAATCGAATAAACTGTGCCAAGAGGTAAGTTATGGATTGTGGCAATTTGATGGAAAGTAAGGTTTGAAAGATGCTTTAAAATGATGATTTCCTTCTCAACAGGGTCAATCATTTGAAGTGTTGTTTCTAAAAATAATAAGTCATCATGATTTTTGGCTTCATGTGTTTCTCTATAGGCTATATGATTTAAGGCAGTTTCTTCACGTTTCATTTTTCTTAAGTAATCAAAACTAATGTTTTTCGCAATTTGAAACAACCATGCGACAAAAGAATTCCCTGTTTGATAGGTATTCAACTTTTGCATCATTCGAATATAAGTTTCTTGCATTAATTCTTCAGCAATATCTTTTCTTAAGACAATTGAATAGATTAACGAGAAAACACCTTTGTAAGTGCTGTAGTACACTATTTCAAAGGCGTGGTTATCTTTGATCTTTAATTGTTCAACATACTTCTCTAGATGTTCTTTCATTTCTCTACCTCTAGAGTAGTATATCATAAATTAAAAACTTCAATCAAAAATAACGCATTTCCTAGATTTGGGGGCTAGTCATCCTCTTCGCTTTCATCCTCATCGTCGTCGTCATCGTGATAATGGTGGTCGTCTTCATCATCCTCATCTTCATCCTCATCATCCTCATTTTCATCATCACTAGTCTCTTCTTGGTCGTCATCATTTGTTTGGTCATCACTTGGAACATCATCTGATGTACCATCTGGATTCACGACTTCATCCGTTGGATCTACTACATCAGAAGTCGAATTATCACCTATCTGTTGGGAATCCGCGACCGTAATATAATATTCATAACTGATTTCACCAGACGTTTGATTTTGAGAAATTATAATAAGCAAATTACCTTGTTCCTCTTCATTTAAACCATTTGTAATGTCATAAAGAACATTGACTTCAGGGTTTGTTTTTGATGTATCAAGCGTAAAAGTATAGGTTCCGTATTGGTTACCTTCGACATACCCAAGTGTTGCGCTGAGTATGTCACCACTTGATGTAATGGAAACATTTGATGTATTAACAGTAACACCGTTGACGACAGTTTCGAAAAAGTATTTCTTTAGACCATCTGTATCGGTATTATAACGGACGCTTACATAATTTGAATTATCAGTATAAGCTCTTAAGATGAAAACATCTTCTGTACCATCATTTAATTGTTTTCCTTCTAAATAGGTTATCGTTGAATTAATAACAAACATCCCTGAGAAAGAATAGAATACTGCACTATCAAAGGTATCTGGGAAAGAAAAAGAATCATTTTCCAAGGATACTGTAAAATCATTTGCATACTTCGTCGCACCAGCAGTTGTATCGATCGTTGTCGTGGTGTTAGGAACGGTAGAAGTCGTCGTAGAAGTGGTGGAATTAGATGCGGAAGTGGTGGTTGTAGTCGTAGACGTACTCTTCGTCGATGTAGAAGTCGTAACACTGTTTGATGAAACATCATAATTAGTTTGAGTTAGATACAGGTTATATACGGTATCTATACCATCAAGGCTAGATAACGTGAACTGGACTCTGTTTTGGAATTGACTGTTATCAGAAGGGTAAAGAGCTGTGTCCAACGTGTAATCATTTTTTAAGAATTGTTGGACGGTAAATAAATAGCGTTGAATCAAATCTACGTCACTACTTAGCATAGAAGTAGGGGACACTGAAGAAGATGATATATAGACAGTGTTATCAGTGATACTGTTTGAAATGCTTTCGTTTAGAAGTTCCGTAGCCGCTACAGCTTCAAATGCAAAAATATCGTTCACGCTTCCTAAACCAAGATTGATGTTGTTATCTTGACAAGCTGTAAAACTTCCCAAAACAAGTAATAAAAAAGTAGATAGTAGTAGTTTTTTCATATTCTCCTCCGTGTTTCTTTATAAGATATACGTTTGGGATTCCTCTTTTTTTGAAAAAAAAGAAAAGAAATAAATATTTATCATTTACCATCAATCGAACTCGTAAAAAAGCTGTAAAATTTGAAATCGCTAACAAGTGAAAATTTTGTAAAATTGGACAGTACTATGTTGACAAAAAGGGATACTATGTTAAACTTATGATAGATTATTTGAAGTTCAAAATGTTTGAAAATAAAACCTTTTAAACAGTCAAATGAATCAACCGTAAAATTTACTAATCACTAACCTTTGGAGGAAATGAAATGTTTGAACAATTAGTCGACTTAATCGCTAACGAATTAAGTGTATCGAAAACTGCTATTACAAAAGAAACCCACCTACAAGATGATTTAGGTGCTGACTCACTTGATGCAGTAGAATTAGTTATGAGTATTGAAGAAGAATTTAACGTAACGGTTCCTGAAGATGTAGCCGCTAACTTAAAAACAGTTGGCGACATTGTAACCTTTCTAGAAAATAATCTTTAATGCACCCAAAAATAGACGATGCACTCGTCTATTTTTTATAAGAGGATAAAAGGAGAAAACCTTATGAAATATAATGATGTACTAAAAATAATCAAAGATTTTGAAAACACAAGTCTCACTTCCTTAGAACTTGAAATTGAAGATATTAAAGTCAAAATGACTAAAAATACAAGTGTTACAAAAGAAGTTGTCTCACCAGTAGTTGCCGATCAAACCACTATAAAAGAAAAAGCACCTGTGCAAGAAGAAAAACCAGCTGGTTTTCTTGTTAAAAGTCCTTTGGTAGGAACCTATTATAGTTCCGCAAGTCCAGAAGCAAGCCCTTTTGTGCGCGTTGGAGACAAAGTTAAAAAAGGCGATACACTTTGCATCATTGAAGCCATGAAAATAATGAATGAAATAAGTGCGCCAGTCGCTGGAACGATTACATCAATCAAAGCTAAAAACAGCGATACGATTGGTTATGATCAAGTCTTGATGACGATTGACAATGCATAATAAAGTACTGATTGCCAATCGTGGAGAAATTGCCGTAAGAATCATCAGAGCGTGTAAGGAACTTGGAATCAAAACGGTCGCAGTCTATTCAACTGCCGATGAGCATAACTTACAAGTCAAATTTGCAGATGAAGCAATTTGTATTGGCAAAGAAAGGAGTTCTGACTCCTATTTAAATATGAATCGTATATTAAGCGCAGCGATAAGTTCTGGTTGTAATGCGATTCACCCAGGATATGGGTTTTTATCAGAAAATGAGAAATTTGTCCAAATTATCGAAGAATGTAATTTGACTTTTATTGGACCTAAAAGCGAAGTAATTGCGAAACTAGGAAATAAATCTGAAGCGCGTAAAATGGCAAAGAAATGTAATATTCCGATTGTAGAAGGTTCTGATGGTGCCCTTGAAAGTGCAGAAGAAGGTCTCGAAATTGCCTCAAGAATTGGTTATCCCGTTTTACTGAAAGCACTGAATGGTGGTGGAGGCAAAGGAATGGCTGTTGTCAGGCAAGAAGAAGACTTCGTTAAACTATTTCATCAAACACAAATGGAAGCGAAAGCGAACTTTGGAGACGATCAAGTTTATCTAGAAAAATTCATTGAAAATGCAAGACATATTGAAATTCAATTAATTGGAGACAATTTTGGGAATGTGATTCATCTTGGGGAACGTGATTGTTCAATGCAACGTCGCAATCAAAAAATGATTGAAGAGTCCCCATCGCCTGTGATGACACCATTGTTAAGAAGAACGATGGGTCAAGCAGCTGTACATTTAGCAAAAAGTGTTGGATATACAAATGCAGGGACTGTTGAATTCATTGTCGATAAAGATAATAAATTTTACTTTATTGAGATGAACACAAGAATCCAAGTAGAACATCCAGTGACTGAACTAGCTACAGGAATTGATTTAGTAAAAGAACAAATTCGCATAGCGTATGGGAATGCTCTTTCAATCAAACAAAGAGATGTTCATATTTCCGGACATACAATTGAATGTCGTATCAATGCAGAAGATCCGAATCATCAATTTAGACCATCGCCAGGATTAATCAAAAACATTGTTTTTCCAGGTGGTAATGGCGTCAGAATTGATACTGCAATTTATGGTGGATACACTGTCCCACCCTACTATGATTCCATGCTAGCAAAATTAATCGTTCATGCACCTTCAAGAAAAGAAGCAATTCGAAAAATGAGGGTCGCGCTAGAACAATTTATCATCGATGGTATTACAACAAATATCGATTTTCTTTATGTAATGATGCATAATGCAGATTTCGTCAAAGGAAATTATAATACTGCATTTATCAAAAAAGTGATAGAGGAGGAACAAAATGGATAATTTTTTTGAACAACATCGTAATAAAGTTGAAACATTCAAAGAGACTTACCGAAAAAAGGTAGATCTATCCGTCAAAGTCAATATTCCTGATCATTTATTCATCAAGTGTGATCATTGTAATGAACTCATCTACAGAAGCGATTTAGAAGAAAATTTCTATGTTTGCCCTCATTGTAATGAGTATTTCACGCTGAATGCGAGAAATCGTCTTGAAATGGTTGTGGACAACGGCACATTTGAAGAATTATTTCCTTATGTCATGAGTTCAAACCCATTAGCATTTGAGGGCTATGAAAGTAAAATCGAGAATTACCAAGAAAAGACTTCAGAAATTGAAGCTTTTGTAAGTGGAATTGCAAAAATTTATAACCGTCCAGTTGCGATTGGTGCCCTTGATAGTACATTTATGATGGGAAGTATGGGAAGTGTCGTCGGTGAAAAAGTGACGAGACTGACGGAATATGCCACAAAAAACAAGTTACCTTTAATCATATTCTCTGCCTCCGGTGGCGCTAGAATGCAAGAAGGTATATTCTCACTGATGCAAATGGCAAAAACGAGTGCAGCTTTAGAAAAACATTCGAAAGCAGGATTACTCTATATGAGTGTACTAACGCATCCGACAACAGGAGGAGTAGCCGCTAGTTTTGCGTCTCTTGGAGATATCAACATCGCAGAAGAAGGCGCTTTAATTGGATTTGCTGGGCAACGCGTAATTAAACAAACGATTGGAGAAAACTTACCAGTTGGATTCCAAACAGCTGAGTTCCAATTAGAAAAAGGTATGGTCGATTTAGTTGTAAAAAGAAAAGATATGAAAAAAACAATCGTGAAATTACTCCGATTTCACCAAGGAAATTAAGTATGTCTCGCACAGCTTGGGAACAAGTTCAACTTGCACGACATCCTAAACGACCTACTTCTATTACACTGATTCAATCCATCTTTCCAGATTTCTTAGAATTACATGGTGATCAACAGTTCTCTGATGATCACGCTTTTATTGCAGGGATTGCTAGTCTAAAAGATATGCCTATCACTATAATCGCTCAAGAAAAAGGAAAAACAACCGAAGAAAAAATCAAAAGAAACTTTGGAATGCCACATCCCGAAGGATATCATAAAGCAATGAGATTAGCCTCTCAAGCTGAGAAGTTTCATCGACCAATATTATTTATCATCGATACACCTGGAGCCTATCCTGGACTTGGTGCCGAAGAGAGAGGTCAAGCACTAGCAATCGCTAAATCAATCCAAACACTTTTTTCAATTAAAACTCCGATTATCAGTGTGGTCTTAAGTGAAGGTGGAAGTGGTGGTGCGCTCGCAATTGGCGTTGCGGATCAAGTATGGATGTTTGAAAACGCGACGTATTCAATTTTATCACCTGAAGGATTTGCGTCTATTTTATATAAAGATGCTTCCCTCGCAAAAAATGCTGCAGAGGATATGAAACTGACAAGCAATGATTTATTAAAGTTTGGGATCATTGACGATATTATCAAAGAATCAAATGAAGGATTACATGAAGGATATCTTCATACCTTTGAAGAATTAAAAGAAAAACTCTATGATACTTTTAAGCTACTCTCTGTAATAGATATCAATGAATTACTGGAAAAAAGGTATCAAAAATATCGCAAATTCGGAGAGTTCGAAGGATAGACAATACTTAAGAAAAGGAAATGAACTACAGTGGATATCAAATCAAATCAAATCAAATTAATTGGTTCAGGCCACTTCACGCCTGAACGAATTCTTTCTAACGCAGATTTAGAAAAAATAGTCGAAACAACTGACGAGTGGATTACTACTCGAACAGGAATTAAAGAAAGAAGAATTGCATCAGATGGCGTCGATACTTCAGACTTAGCAACCGAAGCAGCGAGAAGAGCAATTGAATCTGCAGGTATTGACCCAGCAACCATTGATTTAATCATTGTCGCAACGTTCACACCTGATTATAAAAGTCCATCGGTTGCGAATATTGTTCAAGCAAAACTTGGATTAAATGCTAATCCGATTACCGCATTTGATGTGAATGCCGCATGTACTGGATTTATCTATGCTTTAAATGTGGCTGCGCAAATGTTAAAGAGTGAGAACTTTCATCGTGCTTTAGTCATCGGTAGTGAAAAAATATCGAAAGTCACTGATTTCACAGATCGAAATACGTGTGTTCTCTTTGGAGATGGCGCAGGTGCAGTTATTCTTGAAAGAGGAGACAGTACGACACCATGGAATTTCTTTGCAGCATCGAAGGGTGACTTAGATAACATTTTATATGTAGATAATTATGTCCATATGGAAGGCCAAAAAGTCTATCAATTCGCTACACGAGCAATTGATTCAGCAATCAGATTATTGCTGGACTATGATCAAACCAGCGTCGATGAGATTGATATGATCATTCCTCACCAAGCAAATTTAAGAATCATTCAAAGTGCTGCGAAATCGCTAGAATTAGGATTAGATCGTTTCTATGTGAATTTACATAAATATGGAAATACTTCTGCCGCAAGTATTGCAATTGCACTAGATGAATACTTAAGATCAACACCTAGTGATAAGTTAAGAACATTAATCTTAGTTGGATTTGGTGCTGGCCTCACATGGGGCGCATGCAAGATAACAGTATAGGAGACTGCAATGAAAAATATATGTGAATTATTGAATATAAAATACCCTCTCATTCAAGGAGGAATGGCCAATGTTGCTAATCACATTCTTGCGAGTGCTGTTAGTAACGCAGGTGGGCTTGGTCTGATTGCTAGTGGTGGAGATAACGCCGCAACCATTCGTGAAAAAATTCGATTATGTCGTGAATTGACCGATAAACCCTTTGGCGTGAATTTAATGCTTATGAATCCTAACGCAAAAGAAATTGCAGAGATGCTCGCAGAAGAAAAAGTAGAAGTTGTGACTACTGGTGCTGGGAATCCAGGACCCTATATGGCAATGTGGAAAGAAGCAGGAATCAAAGTCATTCCTGTTGTCCCAAGTGTTGCTTTAGCGGTAAGAATGGAAAGAGCTGGTGCTGATGCTGTAATCGCTGAAGGCACTGAATCAGGAGGGCATATTGGTGAGTTAACAACGATGGCACTTGTGCCACAAGTTGCGGATGCGGTTCATATTCCGGTCATCGCTGCGGGAGGTATTGCCGACCATCGACAAGTGCTCGCTGCATTTTCTCTTGGAGCGAAAGGTGTTCAAGTTGGCACTGTTTTACTTGCGACTGTAGAATGTCCGATTCATCAAAATTATAAAGATATGGTAATTAAAGCGAAAGATATCGATACTGTCGTGACTGGAAGACAAACAGGAGCGCCTGTTCGTGTGCTAAAAAATCCAATGGCTAGAGAATACTTGGCTTTATCAAATCAAAATGTTCCTCTTGCTGAACTCGAAAAATTAACACTAGGTTCTTTAAGAAGAGCTGTCTTTGATGGTGATATTGAAAGAGGATCCTTTATGGCTGGTCAAGTCAGTGGAATGATCAAAGAAATCAGGACAATCAAAGAAGTTATCGAAGGATTATTTGAGCCTGTGAACGATTATCAAAATAATCTACATGTACTATGAGTAAAATAGCAATTCTGTTTCCTGGTCAAGGCGCACAGTCGATTGGCATGGGAAAATCATTTTATGAATCATCGGAAACAGCGAGAGCAGTCTATAAAAAAGCAAGTGACTACTTAAAGGTCGACATTGAAAAGATTTGTTTTGAAGAGAATGATCTAATCAATCAAACCATCTATACGCAAAAGGCAATTTTTGTCACCTCTACAGCCATCTATGAAACGTTAAAAGAGAAATATCCTATTCAAATCGATGGGATTCTTGGTTTCAGTTTGGGTGAGTATTCAGCAATGTATGCTTCAGGAATCTTTTCTTTTGAAGAAATGTTATCCCTGATTGAGCATCGCGCTACATGGATGGAAGAATGTGCGAGTAAGCATCCAGGACTGATGGGAGCGCTCATTGGAGGAGATGCTCACTTGATTGAACAATTTGCATCTGAAACAACGAAGAATATAGGATTATTACAAATTGCTAATTATAATTCTCCTAGTCAAAAAGTGTTGTCAGGTGTACCCGAGGCTTTTGAGCATTTGCAAAATCATCTGTTGGAACTTGGTATAAAAAGATTGATTATGCTGAATGTAAGTGGTGCTTTTCATAGTCCTTTGATGGAAGAAGCCGCCTTGAAGATGAAACAGCTTGTTTCAACGCTTGACTTTAAGAAACCAAAAATTAACATTGTGATGAACGCTACAGCAGCCTATCTTAAAATCAATGAGTTGCCTGAACTTGTGTACAAACAACTATCAGGTCCCGTTCGATTTGAAGAATCGATTCGCTATCTAATTCAAGAAGGTTTCGATACTTTTATTGAAGTAGGTCCAGGAAAAGTCTTATCTGGATTAGTCAAAAAAATAGATGATCGTGTAAAAGTAAAATCTATTACTGAATACAACGATTTTGTAAATATGGAGGAACTTTTGTGAGTTTAGAAGGAAAAGTCGCTGTCGTAACTGGTGGTGCAAAAGGAATCGGAAAAGAAATCGTTAAACAACTAGCTGCGAAAGGTGTAAAAGTAGTCATCAACTATAATACATCCAGTCTACACGCAGAAGCTTTACAAAAAGAATGTCAGGATTTAGGCGAAACTGTCCATATTGTTCAAGCAAACGTTGGAAAGTTTGAAGAAGCAGAAAAACTTATCAATGAAGCAGTAGCAACCTTTGGACAGATTGATATTTTAGTAAATAATGCAGGAATTACTAAAGATAATCTGATTTTAAGAATGTCTGAAGACGATTTTGACCAAGTGATTGAAACAAATTTAAAAGGCGCATGGAATCTATCCAAAGTGGCTTCGAAATTTATGGCAAAGCAGAAATACGGAAAAATTATTAATATCACTTCTGTTTCTGGGATGATGGGAAATGCAGGACAAACGAATTACGCTGCATCGAAAGCTGGACTCATAGGCTTAACGATGTCTCTTGCGAGAGAGTTTGCGAGAAGAAATATCACCGTAAATGCGATTGCGCCAGGATTTATTGAAACAGATATGACATCCAAATTAAATGAAGAAACAGTTACCTATTTTTTAAATCAAATACCAATGAATCGATTAGGTAAAACAGAAGATATCGCACAGATGTGTCTATTTCTTGCATCGGATGCATCTAACTATATTACAGGACAAGTATTCCGCGTTGATGGCGGATTAATTATGGGGTAAAGTATGAAAAGAAGAGTTGTAGTAACTGGTATGGGGGCCGTTACTCCCATTGGAAATGATGTATCAAGTTTATGGCAAAATGCCATAAACGGTAAAAATGGTATTGCGCCAATCACGCTATTTGATGTTTCCAATATGAAGGTCAAAATAGCAGGTGAAGTGAAAAATCTTGTCATCGAAGATTATTTAGAACCAAAAGAGGCTAGAAGATTAGACCGCACCATCTCTCTTGGGTTAATTGCTGCTATGGAAGCTTATAATGATTCTAACTTAGCAAATGCTGTGTTTGATCATGATCGTTTTGGCACTTTTGTATCTTCAGGTATTGGCGGTCTTTGGACGATTAACGAAGAAGCAAGAAAAGCTCATGAAAAAGGTCCTGACCGTATTTCTCCTTTCTTTATACCTAATGCGATTGTGAATTTGGTGGGTGGACATATTGCCATTAAATATCAAGCAAAAGGACCAGCATTACCCGTTGTAACAGCTTGTTCATCTGCGACGAATTCGATTGGCGAAGCCTTTCGATATATCCGTGATGGATATATTGAAGTTGCTTTTGCAGGAGGGGCTGAAGCTCCAATAAACGAACTTGGCGTAGGTGGCTTTACAAGTATGAAGGCACTGAATTTTTCTAATAATCCAGATGAAGCTTCCATCCCATTCGATAAACGAAGAAGTGGATTTGTAATTGCTGAAGGCGCAGGGGTTCTTATTTTAGAAGAATATGAACATGCACTTGCAAGAAAAGCTAAAATTTATGCTGAAATTGTTGGATATTCAACGACTTGTGATGCTTTCCATATGACGCAACCAGACGAAACTGCTTATGGAATTACAAAATGTATGGAAAATGCGCTAGAGGATGCACACATTACATATAAAGATATTCAATATATCAATCCTCACGGAACATCGACATATTATAATGATAAATTTGAAACCTTAGGACTTAAAAACGTATTTAAAGAACATGCCCCAAATCTTTTTATTGGTGCGACTAAATCTATGCATGGACATAGTTTAGGAGCGGTAGGCGGAATTGAAGCCATCCTCACTGTCAAAGCTCTAGAAGAAGGGATTGTGCCACCAACGATTAACTACGTTGAACCAGATCCGGATTGTGATTTATTTTATGTTCCAAATCAAGCCGTAAAAGCAGATTTAGTTTATGGAATGAGTAATGGACTTGGTTTTGGTGGACAAAATGCATCAATTATCTTTAAAAAATGGGAGGACAACAAAATTGTTAAATAGCAACCAAATTCAAGAAATCATCCCACATCGTTATCCATTTTTAATGGTTGATCGTATTACAGAAATGGAAGAAGGCGTTAGTGCTGTTGGCGAAAAAAATGTAACTGCAAACGAACCCTATTTTCAAGGTCATTTTCCGCAAGAACATGTAATGCCAGGCGTGTTAATGATTGAAGCTCTTGCACAAGTAGGAGCAGTTACTCTTCTTGCAAAACCTGAAAACAAGGGAAAAATCGCATACTTTGCAGGGTTAAAAGAAGCAAAATTTAGAAGAAAAGTTATTCCAGGAGACACATTACGTTTGGAAGTAATCATCACAAAATTTAAAGCGAAATTTGGTGTTGGTAAGGGGCTTGCTTATGTTGGTAATGAACTTGCTTGCGAAGCAGAGTTTTCCTTTATATTAGGTACCTAGAATGTCTTTATTTACAAATATCATCTTTTTTCAAACGCTAGATTCAACTAGTGAGTATTTAAAACGTTATTACGCTGAAATTCCTGATCATACAATTGTCGTTGCTTCCTATCAAACAGAAGGAAAAGGACAGTTTGAACGTACTTGGGAATCTCAAGAAGGAAAGAATTTACTGTTTTCAATTCTCTTTAAGGATAATACTGACCCAGGCATCGTCAATCAATCGTTTATCAAATCGATGGATCAATTGCTTCGTGATTATGAGATTAAGTCTTGGTTTAAAGAACCTAATGATATCTACGTATATGAAAAGAAGATTGCTGGGATACTAATGGAAACGAAATTTGAAGAAAATAACCGTGAGTATTTAATTGTTGGGATAGGTATAAACGTGAATCAACAATACTTTGAAATTGAAAATGCTGTTTCGATGTCTTTGGCAAACGGTATTACTTACGTTTTGCAAGATGTCCTTGCAAAATTCCTTGAGTATTTCGAAAAAAATCTATATGAATAAAGGGACGAAAGTCTCTTTTTTTTCTAAAATGAACTATATGAAAAAATATTGTATTTTTTATAAAAATAATGTACAATAAAATATAGAAGTATGGAGGTGCATGTTATGACTTTATGGTGGGAAAGCTATACATCTTTCCAACAAGCAATGTTCATCATTGCTGCAACAGCAACATTGATTTTATTTGTTTTTCTTATTTTAATGATGTTTGGTGTCCATGGTGATGATTTTGATGGTACATTCGATGGTGGATTTGATCATGACTTCAATGACAGTCAAGGCGATCTATTTAATGATGAACCATTATCAGCATTTGCAGGATTAAAACTATTCACGATGAGAGGAATATTGACCTTCTTTAGCGTGGGTGGTTGGGTTGTATTTTTATGTAATCAATCCTTAGGAATTTTTCTTTCCATCATCATCGGAGTTGTTTCTGGTTTGATTGCCGCATTCCTTTTAGCTTACACCTTTAGACAAGTGATGAAATTAGAAATGGAAGGAAATCTCAAATACGAGAATGCAATTGGTAAATTAGGTGAAGTGTACATACGTGTTCCGAAGAATCGTTCTGGAAAAGGAAAAATCAATATGTTACTTCAAGAACGCTTCGTCGAGATGGATGCGATTACGACTGAAGAAGAAGATTTGAAAACCGGCACTAGAATTATTGTCACGGGGGTTGAAAACGAATCAACTGTGATTATCAAAAGAGCATAGTTATGAAATATATCTACATCCTAATTACGGATATGCATATTGATTTTTTGCGATTTTTTGTTGTAATTTTAGTGGTATTATTGACAGAATTGATTTTTATTTTTTCTAGAGTACGTAAATGTCCGTCGAATAAATTAATGGTTGTATATGGAAAAGTTGGGAAGAATCCAGATGGCAGTCCAAGAACTATGATTGCGATGCATGGTGGGGTTAAATTTATTGTTCCTTTTATTCAATCCTATCAATATATTGATTTGAACCCATATAACCTAGACATCAATGATTTAAATTTAAAAACCAAAGATAATAACATCATTTCTTTCGAAAGCAAAATGGCTTTTGCGGTTTCTGTGATGCCTGGCATCAAAGAAAATGCTGCAGAAAGATTACTAGGATTACCAAGAGAAGAAATCGAAGAACTGTCGAAAGATATACTCTTTGGGCAAGTGAGATTATACTTTTCTGAAGTAGAAATTCAGGAACAAAGTATATTGAATCAAGATCTGATACTTGAGGGTTTAGTTAAAAATATTAATCAAGAATTATCTAAAATTGGCATTCAATTAATCAGTATTAGAATTAATAATATAACGATTAAATAAATATTAAATATAAAGGAGAAAATGTATGAATTTATTTGTATTTGCTGCAACAAGTGACTGGTTAGGATTAATTATAACGTTAGTAATTATTTTCTTTACAGTCATTATGTTCATCGTATCTCGTATACGTAAATGTCCTTCAGACAAAATTTTAGTTATTTATGGTAAAGTTGGTAGTAACCAAGATGGTTCAAAG